>NZ_AMQU01000079.1:0-577 GCF_000307675.1 Paenibacillus sp. ICGEB2008 | reverse complement strand
TGTGCTCTTTGTAGCTTAACCTAGTATTTACATCGTAAATACGATTTGCTTTGAATTTCGGTTCAACACTCACGTGTGAATGAAATTCAAGGCAGCTACCTTTATTTCACTTGTTTACACAAGATCAGCTTAAAGGAATATTCTAAAACGCAATTTCGTTTCGGTATCCAGTTTTCAAGGTGCAATTCGCTTCATCGAAGCGAAACCCGATGAATATTTCGGTTCCACACGATGTGTGAATGAAACATTCGTCGAAACTTGAGAGTTTGAACTCTCAAAACTGAGCAACGAGTGAGTATGTTCAGGATATCCATTTCATTCACACGAACGTGATGAACCGAATTGAATATCCGGTCGCAGGTACGTGTACCTGCTGATTTGAATGTTTCCATTGCAGGAAACGATTCTCCATAGAAAGGAGGTGATCCAGCCGCACCTTCCGATACGGCTACCTTGTTACGACTTCACCCCAATCATCTACCCCACCTTCGGCGGCTGGCTCCTTGCGGTTACCTCACCGACTTCGGGTGTTGTAAACTCTCGTGGTGTGACGGGCGGTGTGTACAAGACCCGGGAA
>NZ_AMQU01000078.1:0-577 GCF_000307675.1 Paenibacillus sp. ICGEB2008 | reverse complement strand
CATACTCCACTGCTTGTGCGGTCCCCGTCAATTCCTTTGAGTTTCAGTCTTGCGACCGTACTCCCAGGCGGAATGCTTAATGTGTTAACTTCGGCACCAAGGTATCGAAACCCCTAACACCTAGCATTCATCGTTTACGGCGTGGACTACCAGGTATCTAATCCTGTTTGCTCCCCACGCTTTCGCGCCTCAGCGTCAGTTACAGCCCAGAGAGTCGCCTTCGCCACTGGTGTTCCTCCACATCTCTACGCATTTCACCGCTACACGTGGAATTCCACTCTCCTCTTCTGCACTCAAGCTCCCCAGTTTCCAGTGCGACCCGAAGTTGAGCCTCGGGATTAAACACCAGACTTAAAAAGCCGCCTGCGCGCGCTTTACGCCCAATAATTCCGGACAACGCTTGCCCCCTACGTATTACCGCGGCTGCTGGCACGTAGTTAGCCGGGGCTTTCTTCTCAGGTACCGTCACCTCAAGAGCAGTTACTCTCTCAAGCGTTCTTCCCTGGCAACAGAGCTTTACGATCCGAAAACCTTCATCACTCACGCGGCGTTGCTCCGTCAGGCTTTCGCCCATTGC
>NZ_AMQU01000077.1:0-765 GCF_000307675.1 Paenibacillus sp. ICGEB2008 | reverse complement strand
AATTTACCTGACAAGGAATTTCGCTACCTTAGGACCGTTATAGTTACGGCCGCCGTTTACTGGGGCTTCGGTTCATAGCTTCGCCCGAAGGCTTACCACTCCCCTTAACCTTCCAGCACCGGGCAGGCGTCAGCCCGTATACTTCGCCTTGCGGCTTCGCACAGACCTGTGTTTTTGCTAAACAGTCGCTTGGGCCTTTTCACTGCGGCCCCCTCAGGCTATTCACCCTACCGAGGCACCCCTTCTCCCGAAGTTACGGGGTCATTTTGCCGAGTTCCTTAACGAGAGTTCTTCCGCGCGCCTTAGAATTCTCTTCTCGCCTACCTGTGTCGGTTTGCGGTACGGGCACCTTCTCCTGGCTAGAGGCTTTTCTTGGCAGTCTGAGATCATGACCTTCGCTACTATAATTTTCGCTCCCCATCACAGCCCAGCCTTAACGATGTGCGGATTTGCCTACACATCAGCCTCACTGCTTAGACGGACATCCATCAGTCCGCGTCACTACCCTACTGCGTCACCCCATCGCTCATCACGGATTACGGTGGTACAGGAATTTCCACCTGTTGTCCTTCGACTACGCCTATCGGCCTCGCCTTAGGTCCCGACTTACCCTGAGCGGACGAACCTTCCTCAGGAACCCTTAGGCTTTCGGCGGATCTGATTCTCACAGATCTTTTCGTTACTCATACCGGCATTCTCACTTGAATGCAGTCCAGCGCTCCTTCCGGTACACCTTCAACCCGCATTCAACGCTCCCCTACCCCT
>NZ_AMQU01000076.1:0-764 GCF_000307675.1 Paenibacillus sp. ICGEB2008 | reverse complement strand
TCTCAGGTACTTAGATGTTTCAGTTCCCCTGGTCTGCCTCTCACTCACCTATGAATTCAGTGAGTAGTGACTGTCGATGAAGACAGCCGGGTTTCCCCATTCGGACATCCCCGGATCAAAGCTTGCTTACAGCTCCCCGAGGCCTTATCGTTGTTCGCCACGTCCTTCGTCGGCTCCTGGCGCCTAGGCATCCTCCGTGTGCTCTTTGTAGCTTAACCTAGACTTTTCTTTCACAGAAAGAAAATGTCGATATATGCTACCTTTATTTCACTTGTTTACACAAGATCAGCTTAAAGGAATATTCTAAAACGCAATTTCGTTTCGGTATCCAGTTTTCAAGGTGCAATTCGCTTCGTCGAAGCGAAGCCCGATGAATATTTCGGTTCCACACGATGTGTGAATGAAACATTCGTCGAAGTTCGAGAGTTTGAACTCTCAAAACTGAGCAACGAGTGAGTAAGTTCAGGATATCCATTTCATTCACACATATTGTGATGAGCCGAATTGAATATCCGGTCGCAGGTATATACACCTGCTGATTTGAATGTTTCCGTTGCAGGAAACGATTCTCCATAGAAAGGAGGTGATCCAGCCGCACCTTCCGATACGGCTACCTTGTTACGACTTCACCCCAATCATCTACCCCACCTTCGGCGGCTGGCTCCTTGCGGTTACCTCACCGACTTCGGGTGTTGTAAACTCTCGTGGTGTGACGGGCGGTGTGTACAAGACCCGGGAACGTATTCACCGCGGCATGCTGATCC
>NZ_AMQU01000075.1:0-717 GCF_000307675.1 Paenibacillus sp. ICGEB2008 | reverse complement strand
ATGTTGCTTAGAAGCAGCCACCATTGAAAGAGTGCGTAATAGCTCACTGGTCGAGTGACTCTGCGCCGAAAATGTAACGGGGCTAAACACACCACCGAAGCTATGGCTTGATGCTTGCATCAGGGGTAGGGGAGCGTTGAATGCGGGTTGAAGGTGTACCGGAAGGAGCGCTGGACTGCATTCAAGTGAGAATGCCGGTATGAGTAACGAAAAGATCTGTGAGAATCAGATCCGCCGAAAGCCTAAGGGTTCCTGAGGAAGGTTCGTCCGCTTAGGGTAAGTCGGGACCTAAGGCGAGGCCGATAGGCGTAGTCGAAGGACAACAGGTCGAAATTCCTGTACCACCGTAATCCGCTATGAGCGATGGGGTGACGCAGTAGGGTAGTGACGCGGACTGATGGATGTCCGTCTAAGCAGTGAGGCTGATGTGTAGGCAAATCCGCACATCGTAAGGCTGGGCTGTGATGGGGAGCGAAAACTATAGTAGCGAAGGTCATGATCTCAGACTGCCAAGAAAAGCCTCTAGCCAGGAGAAGGTGCCCGTACCGCAAACCGACACAGGTAGGCGAGAAGAGAATTCTAAGGCGCGCGGAAGAACTCTCGTTAAGGAACTCGGCAAAATGACCCCGTAACTTCGGGAGAAGGGGTGCCTCGGTAGGGTGAATAGCCCGAGGGGGCCGCAGTGAAAAGGCCCAAGCGACTGTTTAGCAAAACACA
>NZ_AMQU01000074.1:0-794 GCF_000307675.1 Paenibacillus sp. ICGEB2008 | reverse complement strand
TCGAACCCTCGAAGACGCTTTTGGCGCCTACACGATTTCCAATCGTGCTCCTTCGGCCAACTCGGACACCTCTCCATATGGCTCCCCGAACAGGACTCGAACCTGTGACAACTCGATTAACAGTCGAGTGCTCTACCAACTGAGCTATCAGGGAATATTGGTGGAGCCAAGGGGGATCGAACCCCTGACCTCCTGCGTGCAAGGCAGGCGCTCTCCCAGCTGAGCTATAGCCCCATCTTAGAAATAACAATTAATTCTGACTATGTAGAGGTCAGTCTTACAGGCGAAAAAAAATCCCCAGAGAAGGGGCTTATGCTTGGCGGCGTCCTACTCTCCCAGGACCCTGCGGTCCAAGTACCATCGGCGCTGGAGGCTTAACGGTCGTGTTCGGGATGGGTACGTGTGGAACCCCTCCGCTATCGCCACCAAACATGAATTTGCCTCGCAAATTCTTCCGTAAGCTTATTCGGTTCATCACGGATCGTGTGAATGAATAGCCATACGCTTGTCGTATGTACTTCTACATACCTTCAAGGTTACACCCTGAAAACTGGATCCGAAACTTCATTGCGCCTTATCTTTAGGATAAGCCCTCGACCGATTAGTATTGGTCAGCTCCATGCATTACTGCACTTCCACCCCCAACCTATCTACCTCGTCGTCTTCAAGGGGTCTTACTAATTGGGAAATCTCATCTTGAGGGGGGCTTCACGCTTAGATGCTTTCAGCGCTTATCCCTTCCGTACATAGCTACCCAGCGGTGCTCCTGGCGGAACAACTGGTACACCAGCGTA
>NZ_AMQU01000073.1:0-728 GCF_000307675.1 Paenibacillus sp. ICGEB2008 | reverse complement strand
TGTACACACCACCCGTCACACCACGAGAGTTTACAACACCCGAAGTCGGTGAGGTAACCGCAAGGAGCCAGCCGCCGAAGGTGGGGTAGATGATTGGGGTGAAGTCGTAACAAGGTAGCCGTATCGGAAGGTGCGGCTGGATCACCTCCTTTCTATGGAGAATCGTTTCCTGCAACGGAAACATTCAAATTAGCAGGTACAGCGTACCTGCAACCGGATATTCAATTCGGTTCATCACATTCGTGTGAATGAAATGAATATCCTGGACTTACTCACTCGTTGCTCAGTTTTGAGAGTTCAAACTCTCAAGTTTCGACGAATATTTCATTCACACATCGTGTGGAACCGAAATATTCATCAGGCTTCGCTTCGACGAAGCGAATTGCACCTTGAAAACTGGATACCGAAACGAAATTGCGTTTTAGAATATTCCTTTAAGCTGATCTTGTGTAAACAAGTGAAATAAAGGTAGCAGATATCGACATTTTCTTTCTGTGAAAGAAAAGTCTAGGTTAAGCTACAAAGAGCACACGGAGGATGCCTAGGCGCCAGGAGCCGACGAAGGACGTGGCGAACAACGATAAAGCCTCGGGGAGCTGTAAGCAAGCTTTGATCCGGGGATGTCCGAATGGGGAAACCCGGCTGTCTTCATCGACAGTCACTACTCACTGAATTCATAGGTGAGTGAGAGGCAGACCAGGGGAACTGAAACATCTAAGTACCCTGAG
>NZ_AMQU01000072.1:0-504 GCF_000307675.1 Paenibacillus sp. ICGEB2008 | reverse complement strand
GTCCTAAGGTAGCGAAATTCCTTGTCAGGTAAATTCTGACCCGCACGAATGGCGTAACGACTTGGGCGCTGTCTCAACGAGAGATCCGGTGAAATTTTAATACCTGTGAAGATGCAGGTTACCCGCGACAAGACGGAAAGACCCCATGGAGCTTTACTGCAGCTTGATATTGAATTTGGGTACGATCTGTACAGGATAGGTGGGAGCCGTTGAGCCTTGAGCGCCAGCTTGAGGGGAGGCATCCTTGGGATACCACCCTGATCGTATCTAGGTTCTAACTTGGTACCGTAATCCGGTACGAGGACAGTGTCAGGTGGGCAGTTTGACTGGGGCGGTCGCCTCCTAAAGAGTAACGGAGGCGCCCCAAGGTTCCCTCAGAATGGTTGGAAATCATTCGAAGAGTGCAAAGGCAGAAGGGAGCTTGACTGCGAGACCTACAAGTCGAGCAGGGACGAAAGTCGGGCTTAGTGATCCGGTGGTACCGCATGGAAGGCCTCGCTCAAC
>NZ_AMQU01000071.1:0-595 GCF_000307675.1 Paenibacillus sp. ICGEB2008 | reverse complement strand
TACCCCCACCTCATCCCCGCATTTTTCAACATGCGTGGGTTCGGGCCTCCAGTGCGTGTTACCGCACCTTCACCCTGGACAGGGGTAGATCACCCGGTTTCGGGTCTACGTCCACGTACTCATTCGCCCTATTCAGACTCGCTTTCGCTGCGGCTTCAGCTCTTCACCTTAACCTTGCACGGGAACGTAACTCGCCGGTTCATTCTACAAAAGGCACGCCATCACCCATAGATCGGGCTCTGACTTCTTGTAAGCACACGGTTTCAGGATCTATTTCACTCCCCTTCCGGGGTGCTTTTCACCTTTCCCTCACGGTACTGCTTCACTATCGGTCGCCAGGGAGTATTTAGCCTTGGCAGATGGTCCTGCCGGATTCATACGGGATTTCACGTGCCCCGCACTACTCGGGATCCGTCTCGGAGGGAACGGGTTTTGAACTACAGGGCTTTTACCTTCTCTGGCGGGCCTTTCCAGACCTCTTCATCTAACCGGTTCCTTTGTAACTCCATGTGAGACGTCCCACAACCCCAAGGAGCAAGCTCCTTGGTTTGGGCTAATCCGCGTTCGCTCGCCGCTACTGACGGAATCACTATTG
>NZ_AMQU01000070.1:0-551 GCF_000307675.1 Paenibacillus sp. ICGEB2008 | reverse complement strand
TAAGTAAATTTCCAACCTCATATTCAGTTTTGCAGACGGATGAAATTACACTCAAAGCTAAGATGAAAGAACTACTTTCTTCGAAACGGGGGCGTTCAGAGGGCTGGATTAACCAACGGGTTCAGCGACTGCTAGACGCGGCAAAGCAAAACCCATTTCAGCAAACCATGTATGCAAGCCACTTAATCAATTTGAAAGTTCTTATCACCCTTATTCTTCAGTACCAAGAGCATCTTGCTGAACTGGAACAAAACATAGATGCTCTGGCTGAAGAAATTGAAGAGTATGAATTAATTCAGTCGATTCCCGGTATTGGGCATAAAATTGCTGCAACAATTTTATCTGAAATTGGAGAGATCGACCGATTTGATCATCCTAAAAAGCTAGTGGCTTTTGCAGGCATTGACCCGAGTGTCTTTGCTTCCGGTAAATTTACAGCAACTCGAAACCGAATCACGAAACGTGGTTCCAGGCAGTTGCGTTACGCACTGGTAATGGCTGTCCAGTGTGGGCTTATACGCTCCCGAAATATGCGACTCAAAGCGTTCTAT
>NZ_AMQU01000069.1:0-756 GCF_000307675.1 Paenibacillus sp. ICGEB2008 | reverse complement strand
TCAACGGATAAAAGCTACCCTGGGATAACAGGCTTATCTCCCCCAAGAGTCCACATCGACGGGGAGGTTTGGCACCTCGATGTCGGCTCATCGCATCCTGGGGCTGGAAGTAGGTCCCAAGGTTGGGCTGTTCGCCCATTAAAGCGGTACGCGAGCTGGGTTCAGAACGTCGTGAGACAGTTCGGTCCCTATCTGTCGTGGGCGTAGGAAATTTGAGAGGAGCTGTCCTTAGTACGAGAGGACCGGGATGGACGTACCGCTGGTGTACCAGTTGTTCCGCCAGGAGCACCGCTGGGTAGCTATGTACGGAAGGGATAAGCGCTGAAAGCATCTAAGCGTGAAGCCCCCCTCAAGATGAGATTTCCCAGTATGTAAGACCCCTTGAAGACGACGAGGTAGATAGGTTGGAGGTGGAAGTGCAGTAATGCATGGAGCTGACCAATACTAATCGGTCGAGGGCTTATCCTAAAGATAAGACGCAATGAAGTTTCGGATCCAGTTTTCAGGGTGTAACACCTTGAAGGTATGTAGAAGTACATACGACAAGCGTATGGCGATTCATTCACACAATCTGTGATGAACCGAATAACCTTACGGAAGAATTTGCGGAGCAAATTCATGTTTGGTGGCGATAGCGGAGGGGTTCCACACGTACCCATCCCGAACACGACCGTTAAGCCCTCCAGCGCCGATGGTACTTGGACCGCAGGGTCCTGGGAGAGTAGGACGTTGCCAAGCAAAAAGTAAAAAGGATCA
>NZ_AMQU01000068.1:0-941 GCF_000307675.1 Paenibacillus sp. ICGEB2008 | reverse complement strand
ACGTCCAAGCTGAGATCGAATTTAGAAACAATTTCTTCGCTGGCATACGTCGACAAATGGAGTCCGGGAAGCTGGATTTCCAAATTCTCTGTATTCTGCAAAGCAAACATCGTATCGAACAGCGGATTGCGGCTTAAATCGCGAGCCACATTCACCTTATCCACCAGTTCCTCAAACGGATAATTCTGATGTTCAAAAGCGCCCAGCGTCGTCTCCTTGATTTCCTTCAAGTAGTCAAGGAACGTTTTACCAGCAGCCGGATAACTGCGGATGGCCAGGGTATTGACGAACATCCCGATCAGCGGCTGAACGTCGCTGTGATTTCTTCCTGCAATCGGCGTACCGACCACCACGTCTTCTTGCCCTGTATACTTATGCAGTAACATTGTATAACCAGCAAGCAGAACCATGTAAAGCGTTGCGCCGTTCTCGGCTGCAAGCCGTTTCAGACCCTCACTTTTCTCGCTATCCATAAACAATTGTAGCGTGCGGCCCTCGTAGCTCTGCATAGCCGGGCGCGGATAGTCCGTCGGTAATTCCAAAACCGGCAGTTCTCCGCGGAACATGTCGAGCCAGTAGGCTTCCTGCTTGGCAAGCTGAGCTTTCTGCTCGTCCGATTGCTGCCATACCGCATAATCTTTGTACTGAATGCGGAGCGGCTCCAACTGCTCCCCGCTGTACAAGCGGACGAACTCTTCGATCAGTACGTCAACCGAAACGCCGTCAGATACGATATGATGCGTATCGAACATTAGAATGTGCCGGTCCGGCGCCATTTCAGCAAGGCCTACCCGCAGAAGTGGCGGCTTCGCTAGATCAAACGGACGAACGAATTGGCGCACCGTTTCTTCTGCCTGCTCCTCGTTGATCTGCACATATTCCACCTGGAAGGCGGCTTCTTCATAAATCCGCTGAACCGCTTCGCCTTTTACCATCTCAAA
>NZ_AMQU01000067.1:0-544 GCF_000307675.1 Paenibacillus sp. ICGEB2008 | reverse complement strand
GCCTACATGAAGTCGGAATTGCTAGTAATCGCGGATCAGCATGCCGCGGTGAATACGTTCCCGGGTCTTGTACACACCGCCCGTCACACCACGAGAGTTTACAACACCCGAAGTCGGTGAGGTAACCGCAAGGAGCCAGCCGCCGAAGGTGGGGTAGATGATTGGGGTGAAGTCGTAACAAGGTAGCCGTATCGGAAGGTGCGGCTGGATCACCTCCTTTCTATGGAGAATCGTTTTCTGCAATGGAAACATTCAAATATGAAGCGTAAGCTTTAAAACTCAGGTTTAGGCCTGTTACTCACTCGTTGCTCAGTTTTGAGAGTTCAAACTCTCAAGCGTTTGGTGGCGATAGCGGAGGGGTTCCACACGTACCCATCCCGAACACGACCGTTAAGCCCTCCAGCGCCGATGGTACTTGGACCGCAGGGTCCTGGGAGAGTAGGACGCCGCCAAGCGCAACCACTAAAGAATAATTTTTTTTTGGTGGTTTATTATGGGCCTTAGCTCAGCTGGTTAGAGCGCACCCCTGATAAGGGTGAGGTCG
>NZ_AMQU01000066.1:0-1010 GCF_000307675.1 Paenibacillus sp. ICGEB2008 | reverse complement strand
CCAGGGAGTATTTAGCCTTGGCAGATGGTCCTGCCGGATTCATACGGGGTTTCACGTGCCCCGCACTACTCGGGATCCGTCTCGGAGGGAACAGGTTTTGAACTACAGGGCTTTTACCTTCTCTGGCGGGCCTTTCCAGACCTCTTCATCTAACCGGTTCCTTTGTAACTCCATGTGAGACGTCCCACAACCCCAAGGAGCAAGCTCCTTGGTTTGGGCTAATCCGCGTTCGCTCGCCGCTACTGACGGAATCACTATTGTTTTCTCTTCCTCAGGGTACTTAGATGTTTCAGTTCCCCTGGTCTGCCTCTCACTCACCTATGAATTCAGTGAGTAGCGACTGTCGATGAAGACAGCCGGGTTTCCCCATTCGGACATCCCCGGATCAAAGCTTGCTTACAGCTCCCCGAGGCTTTATCGTTGTTCGCCACGTCCTTCGTCGGCTCCTGGCGCCTAGGCATCCTCCGTGTGCTCTTTGTAGCTTAACCTAGTATCTACATAGTAAATACGATTTGCTACCTTTATTTCACTTGTTTACACAAGATCAGCTTAAAGGAATATTCTAAAACGCAATTTCGTTTCGGTATCCAGTTTTCAAGGTGCAATTCGCTTCATCGAAGCGAAACCCGATGAATATTTCGGTTCTACACGTATGTGTGAATGAAACATTCGTCGAAGTTCGAGAGTTTGAACTCTCAAAACTGAGCAACGAGTGAGTAACAGGCCTAAACCTGAGTTTTGAAGCTTACGCTTCATATTTGAATGTTTCCGTTGCAGGAAACGATTCTCCATAGAAAGGAGGTGATCCAGCCGCACCTTCCGATACGGCTACCTTGTTACGACTTCACCCCAATCATCTACCCCACCTTCGGCGGCTGGCTCCTTGCGGTTACCTCACCGACTTCGGGTGTTGTAAACTCTCGTGGTGTGACGGGCGGTGTGTACAAGACCCGGGAACGTATTCACCGCGGCATGCTGATCCGCGATTACTAGCAATTCCGACTTCATGT
>NZ_AMQU01000065.1:0-574 GCF_000307675.1 Paenibacillus sp. ICGEB2008 | reverse complement strand
TAAACAGGATTAGATACCTGGTAGTCCACGCCGTAAACGATGAATGCTAGGTGTTAGGGGTTTCGATACCCTTGGTGCCGAAGTTAACACATTAAGCATTCCGCCTGGGGAGTACGGTCGCAAGACTGAAACTCAAAGGAATTGACGGGGACCCGCACAAGCAGTGGAGTATGTGGTTTAATTCGAAGCAACGCGAAGAACCTTACCAGGTCTTGACATCCCTTTGACCGGTCTAGAGATAGATCTTTCCTTCGGGACAGAGGAGACAGGTGGTGCATGGTTGTCGTCAGCTCGTGTCGTGAGATGTTGGGTTAAGTCCCGCAACGAGCGCAACCCTTATGCTTAGTTGCCAGCAGGTCGAGCTGGGCACTCTAAGCAGACTGCCGGTGACAAACCGGAGGAAGGTGGGGATGACGTCAAATCATCATGCCCCTTATGACCTGGGCTACACACGTACTACAATGGCCGGTACAACGGGAAGCGAAGGAGCGATCTGGAGCCAATCCTAGAAAAGCCGGTCTCAGTTCGGATTGTAGGCTGCAACTCGCCTACATGAAGTCGGAATTGCTAGTAA
>NZ_AMQU01000064.1:0-636 GCF_000307675.1 Paenibacillus sp. ICGEB2008 | reverse complement strand
ATCCCCGCATTTTTCAACATGCGTGGGTTCGGGCCTCCAGTGCGTGTTACCGCACCTTCACCCTGGACAGGGTAGATCACCCGGTTTCGGGTCTACGTCCACGTACTCATTCGCCCTATTCAGACTCGCTTTCGCTGCGGCTTCAGCTCTTCACCTTAACCTTGCACGGGAACGTAACTCGCCGGTTCATTCTACAAAAGGCACGCCATCACCCGTGATTTTCCAAAGGAAAATATCATAGGCTCTGACTTCTTGTAAGCACACGGTTTCAGGATCTATTTCACTCCCCTTCCGGGGTGCTTTTCACCTTTCCCTCACGGTACTGCTTCACTATCGGTCGCCAGGGAGTATTTAGCCTTGGCAGATGGTCCTGCCGGATTCATACGGGGTTTCACGTGCCCCGCACTACTCGGGATCCGTCTCGGAGGGAACAGGTTTTGAACTACAGGGCTTTTACCTTCTCTGGCGGGCCTTTCCAGACCTCTTCATCTAACCGGTTCCTTTGTAACTCCATGTGAGACGTCCCACAACCCCAAGGAGCAAGCTCCTTGGTTTGGCTAATCCGCGTTCGCTCGCCGCTACTGACGGAATCACTATTGTTTTCTCTTCCTCAGGGTACTTAGATGTTTCAGTTCC
>NZ_AMQU01000063.1:0-1222 GCF_000307675.1 Paenibacillus sp. ICGEB2008 | reverse complement strand
CGAGAAGAGAATTCTAAGGCGCGCGGAAGAACTCTCGTTAAGGAACTCGGCAAAATGACCCCGTAACTTCGGGAGAAGGGGTGCGTCGGTAGGGTGAAGTAGCCCGAGGGGGCCGCAGTGAAAAGGCCCAAGCGACTGTTTAGCAAAAACACAGGTCTGTGCGAAGCCGCAAGGCGAAGTATACGGCTGACGCCTGCCCGGTGCTGGAAGGTTAAGGGGAGTGGTAAGCCTTCGGGCGAAGCTATGAACCGAAGCCCCAGTAAACGGCGGCCGTAACTATAACGGTCCTAAGGTAGCGAAATTCCTTGTCAGGTAAATTCTGACCCGCACGAATGGCGTAACGACTTGGGCGCTGTCTCAACGAGAGATCCGGTGAAATTTTAATACCTGTGAAGATGCAGGTTACCCGCGACAAGACGGAAAGACCCCATGGAGCTTTACTGCAGCTTGATATTGAATTTGGGTACGATCTGTACAGGATAGGTGGGAGCCGTTGAACTTTGAGCGCCAGCTTGAAGGGAGGCATCCTTGGGATACCACCCTGATCGTATCTAGGTTCTAACTTGGTACCGTGATCCGGTGCGAGGACAGTGTCAGGTGGGCAGTTTGACTGGGGCGGTCGCCTCCTAAAGAGTAACGGAGGCGCCCCAAGGTTCCCTCAGAATGGTTGGAAATCATTCGAAGAGTGCAAAGGCAGAAGGGAGCTTGACTGCGAGACCTACAAGTCGAGCAGGGACGAAAGTCGGGCTTAGTGATCCGGTGGTACCGCATGGAAGGGCCATCGCTCAACGGATAAAAGCTACCCTGGGGATAACAGGCTTATCTCCCCCAAGAGTCCACATCGACGGGGAGGTTTGGCACCTCGATGTCGGCTCATCGCATCCTGGGGCTGAAGTAGGTCCCAAGGGTTGGGCTGTTCGCCCATTAAAGCGGTACGCGAGCTGGGTTCAGAACGTCGTGAGACAGTTCGGTCCCTATCTGTCGTGGGCGTAGGAAATTTGAGAGGAGCTGTCCTTAGTACGAGAGGACCGGGATGGACGTACCGCTGGTGTACCAGTTGTTCCGCCAGGAGCACCGCTGGGTAGCTATGTACGGAAGGGATAAGCGCTGAAAGCATCTAAGCGTGAAGCCCCCCTCAAGATGAGATTTCCCAATTAGTAAGACCCCTTGGAGACGACGAGGTAGATAGGTTGGGGGTGGAAGTGCAGTAATGCATAGAGCT
>NZ_AMQU01000062.1:0-568 GCF_000307675.1 Paenibacillus sp. ICGEB2008 | reverse complement strand
AGAGTGCGTAATAGCTCACTGGTCGAGTGACTCTGCGCCGAAAATGTAACGGGGCTAAACACACCACCGAAGCTATGGCTTGATGCTTGCATCAGGGGTAGGGGAGCGTTGAATGCGGGTTGAAGGTGTACCGGAAGGAGCGCTGGACTGCATTCAAGTGAGAATGCCGGTATGAGTAACGAAAAGATCTGTGAGAATCAGATCCGCCGAAAGCCTAAGGGTTCCTGAGGAAGGTTCGTCCGCTCAGGGTAAGTCGGGACCTAAGGCGAGGCCGATAGGCGTAGTCGAAGGACAACAGGTCGAAATTCCTGTACCACCGTAATCCGCTATGAGCGATGGGGTGACGCAGTAGGGTAGTGACGCGGACTGATGGATGTCCGTCTAAGCAGTGAGGCTGATGTGTAGGCAAATCCGCACATCGTAAGGCTGGGCTGTGATGGGGAGCGAAAATTATAGTAGCGAAGGTCATGATCTCAGACTGCCAAGAAAAGCCTCTAGCCAGGAGAAGGTGCCCGTACCGCAAACCGACACAGGTAGGCGAGAAGAGAATTCTAAGGCGCGCGGAAGA
>NZ_AMQU01000061.1:0-729 GCF_000307675.1 Paenibacillus sp. ICGEB2008 | reverse complement strand
TCCGCGTTCGCTCGCCGCTACTGACGGAATCACTATTGTTTTCTCTTCCTCAGGGTACTTAGATGTTTCAGTTCCCCTGGTCTGCCTCTCACTCACCTATGTATTCAGTGAGTAGTGACTGTCGATGAAGACAGCCGGGTTTCCCCATTCGGACATCCCCGGATCAAAGCTTGCTTACAGCTCCCCGAGGCCTTATCGTTGTTCGCCACGTCCTTCTTCGGCTCCTGGCGCCTAGGCATCCTCCGTGTGCTCTTTGTAGCTTAACCTAGACTTTTCTTTCATAAAAAGAAAATGTCGATATCTGCTACCTTTATTTCACTTGTTTACACAAGATCAGCTTAAAGGAATATTCTAAAACGCAATTTCGTTTCGGTATCCAGTTTTCAAGGTGCAATTCACTTCATCGAAGCTTGAGAGTTTGAACTCTCAAAACTGAGCAACGAGTGAGTAAGTTCAGGATATTCATTTCATTCACACGAATGTGATGAACCGAATTGAATATCTGGTCGCAGGTATATACACCTGCTGATTTGAATGTTTCCATTGCAGGAAACGATTCTCCATAGAAAGGAGGTGATCCAGCCGCACCTTCCGATACGGCTACCTTGTTACGACTTCACCCCAATCATCTACCCCACCTTCGGCGGCTGGCCCCTTGCGGTTACCTCACCGACTTCGGGTGTTGTAAACTCTCGTGGTGTGACGGGCGGTGTGTACAAGACCCGGGAA
>NZ_AMQU01000059.1:0-733 GCF_000307675.1 Paenibacillus sp. ICGEB2008 | reverse complement strand
TTTCCGAGGCTAGCCCTAAAGCTATTTCGGGGAGAACCAGCTATCTCCGGGTTCGATTGGAATTTCTCCGCTACCCCCACCTCATCCCCGCATTTTTCAACATGCGTGGGTTCGGGCCTCCAGTGCGTGTTACCGCACCTTCACCCTGGACAGGGGTAGATCACCCGGTTTCGGGTCTACGTCCACGTACTCATTCGCCCTATTCAGACTCGCTTTCGCTGCGGCTTCAGCTCTTCACCTTAACCTTGCACGGGAACGTAACTCGCCGGTTCATTCTACAAAAGGCACGCCATCACCCCTAAATTGGGCTCTGACTTCTTGTAAGCACACGGTTTCAGGATCTATTTCACTCCCCTTCCGGGGTGCTTTTCACCTTTCCCTCACGGTACTGCTTCACTATCGGTCGCCAGGGAGTATTTAGCCTTGGCAGATGGTCCTGCCGGATTCATACGGGGTTTCACGTGCCCCGCACTACTCGGGATCCGTCTCGGAGGGGACAAGTTTTGAACTACAGGGCTTTTACCTTCTCTGGCGGGCCTTTCCAGACCTCTTCATCTAACCGGTTCCTTTGTAACTCCATGTGAGACGTCCCACAACCCCAAGGAGCAAGCTCCTCGGTTTGGGCTAATCCGCGTTCGCTCGCCGCTACTGACGGAATCACTATTGTTTTCTCTTCCTCAGGGTACTTAGATGTTTCAGTTCCCCTGGTCTGCCTCTCACTCACCTATGAATT
>NZ_AMQU01000057.1:0-650 GCF_000307675.1 Paenibacillus sp. ICGEB2008 | reverse complement strand
CGAACACGACCGTTAAGCCCTCCAGCGCCGATGGTACTTGGACCGCAGGTCCTGGGAGAGTAGGACGCCGCCAAGCGCAACCACTAAAGAATAATTTTTTTTGGTGGTTTATTATGGGCCCTTAGCTCAGCTGGTTAGAGCGCACCCCTGATAAGGGTGAGGTCGGTGGTTCGAGTCCACTAGGGCCCACCATATAACTTTATATTTCCTTTTGGGGCCATAGCTCAGCTGGGAGAGCGCCTGCCTTGCAAGCAGGAGGTCAGCGGTTCGATCCCGCTTGGCTCCACCAAAAGATTTATCATTGCACCTTGAAAACTGGATACCGAAACGAAATTGCGTTTTAGAATATTCCTTTAAGCTGATCTTGTGTAAACAAGTGAAATAAAGGTAGCAGATATCAACATTTTCTTTCTCTGAAAGAAAAGTCTAGGTTAAGCTACAAAGAGCACACGGAGGATGCCTAGGCGCCAGGAGCCGACGAAGGACGTGGCGAACAACGATAAGGCCTCGGGGAGCTGTAAGCAAGCTTTGATCCGGGGATGTCCGAATGGGGAAACCCGGCTGTCTTCATCGACAGTCACTACTCACTGAATTCATAGGTGGGTGAGAGGCAGACCAGGGGAACTGAAACATCTAAGTACCCTGAGGAA
>NZ_AMQU01000055.1:0-716 GCF_000307675.1 Paenibacillus sp. ICGEB2008 | reverse complement strand
ATGTTTCAGTTCCCCTGGTCTGCCTCTCACTCACCTATGAATTCAGTGAGTAGTGACTGTCGATGAAGACAGCCGGGTTTCCCCATTCGGACATCCCCGGATCAAAGCTTGCTTACAGCTCCCCGAGGCGTTATCGTTGTTCGCCACGTCCTTCGTCGGCTCCTGGCGCCTAGGCATCCTCCGTGTGCTCTTTGTAGCTTAACCTAGACTTTTCTTTCACAGAAAGAAAATGTCGATATATGCTACCTTTATTTCACTTGTTTACACAAGATCAGCTTAAAGGAATATTCTAAAACGCAATTTCGTTTCGGTATCCAGTTTTCAAGGTGCAATTCGCTTCATCGAAGCTTGAGAGTTTGAACTCTCAAAACTGAGCAACGAGTGAGTAAGTTCAGGATATCCATTTCATTCACACGAACGTGATGAACCGAATTGAATATCCGGTCGCAAGTACATGTACCTGCTGATTTGAATGTTTCCATTGCAGGAAACGATTCTCCATAGAAAGGAGGTGATCCAGCCGCACCTTCCGATACGGCTACCTTGTTACGACTTCACCCCAATCATCTACCCCACCTTCGGCGGCTGGCCCCTTGCGGTTACCTCACCGACTTCGGGTGTTGTAAACTCTCGTGGTGTGACGGGCGGTGTGTACAAGACCCGGGAACGTATTCACCGCGGCATGCTGATCCGCGATTACTAGCAATTCCGACTTC
>NZ_AMQU01000054.1:0-503 GCF_000307675.1 Paenibacillus sp. ICGEB2008 | reverse complement strand
CATCCTCCGTGTGCTCTTTGTAGCTTAACCTAGTATTTACATCGTAAATACGATTTGCTTTGAATTTCGGTTCAACACTCACGTGTGAATGAAATTCAAGGCAGCTACCTTTATTTCACTTGTTTACACAAGATCAGCTTAAAGGAATATTCTAAAACGCAATTTCGTTTCGGTATCCAGTTTTCAAGGTGCAATTCGCTTCATCGAAGCGAAACCCGATGAATATTTCGGTTCCACACGATGTGTGAATGAAACATTCGTCGAAGTTTGAGAGTTTGAACTCTCAAAACTGAGCAACGAGTGAGTAAGTCCAGGATATCCATTTCATTCACACGAATGTGATGAACCGAATTGAATATCCGGTCGCAGGTACGTGTACCTGCTGATTTGAATGTTTCCGTTGCAGGAAACGATTCTCCATAGAAAGGAGGTGATCCAGCCGCACCTTCCGATACGGCTACCTTGTTACGACTTCACCCCAATCATCTACCCCACCTTCGGCG
>NZ_AMQU01000053.1:0-795 GCF_000307675.1 Paenibacillus sp. ICGEB2008 | reverse complement strand
AATAACGATAAGGCCTCGGGGAGCTGTAAGCAAGCTTTGATCCGGGGATGTCCGAATGGGGAAACCCGGCTGTCTTCATCGACAGTCACTACTCACTGAATTCATAGGTGAGTGAGAGGCAGACCAGGGGAACTGAAACATCTAAGTACCCTGAGGAAGAGAAAACAATAGTGATTCCGTCAGTAGCGGCGAGCGAACGCGGATTAGCCCAAACCAAGGAGCTTGCTCCTTGGGGTTGTGGGACGTCTCACATGGAGTTACAAAGGAACCGGTTAGACGAAGAGGTCTGGAAAGGCCCGCCAGAGAAGGTAAAAGCCCTGTAGTTCAAAACCCGTTCCCTCCGAGACGGATCCCGAGTAGTGCGGGGCACGTGAAACCCCGTATGAATCCGGCAGGACCATCTGCCAAGGCTAAATACTCCCTGGCGACCGATAGTGAAGCAGTACCGTGAGGGAAAGGTGAAAAGCACCCCGGAAGGGGAGTGAAATAGATCCTGAAACCGTGTGCTTACAAGAAGTCAGAGCCCGATCTATGGGTGATGGCGTGCCTTTTGTAGAATGAACCGGCGAGTTACGTTCCCGTGCAAGGTTAAGGTGAAGAGCTGAAGCCGCAGCGAAAGCGAGTCTGAATAGGGCGAATGAGTACGTGGACGTAGACCCGAAACCGGGTGATCTACCCCTGTCCAGGGTGAAGGTGCGGTAACACGCACTGGAGGCCCGAACCCACGCATGTTGAAAAATGCGGGGATGAGGTGGGGGTAGCGGAGAAATTCCAATCGAACCCGGAGAGTAGCTG
>NZ_AMQU01000052.1:0-2141 GCF_000307675.1 Paenibacillus sp. ICGEB2008 | reverse complement strand
GCTGCAACTCGCTACATGTAGTCGGAATTGCTAGTAATCGCGGATCAGCATGCCGCGGTGAATACGTTCCCGGGTCTTGTACACACCGCCCGTCACACCACGAGAGTTTACAACACCCGAAGTCGGTGAGGTAACCGCAAGGGGCCAGCCGCCGAAGGTGGGGTAGATGATTGGGGTGAAGTCGTAACAAGGTAGCCGTATCGGAAGGTGCGGCTGGATCACCTCCTTTCTATGGAGAATCGTTTCCTGCAATGGAAACATTCAAATATGAAGCATAGCTTCAAAACTCAGGTTTAGGCCTGTTACTCACTCGTTGCTCAGTTTTGAGAGTTCAAACTCTCAAACGTTTGGTGGCGATAGCGGAGGGGTTCCACACGTACCCATCCCGAACACGACCGTTAAGCCCTCCAGCGCCGATGGTACTTGGACCGCAGGGTCCTGGGAGAGTAGGACGCCGCCAAGCGCAACCACTAAAGAATAATTTTTTTTGGTGGTTTATATGGGCCCTTAGCTCAGCTGGTTAGAGCGCACCCCTGATAAGGGTGAGGTCGGTGGTTCGAGTCCACTAGGGCCCACCATAAACTTTATATATTCTTTTGGGGCCATAGCTCAGCTGGGAGAGCGCCTGCCTTGCACGCAGGAGGTCAGCGGTTCGATCCCGCTTGGCTCCACCAAAAGTTTTATCATTGCACCTTGAAAACTGGATACCGAAACGAAATTGCGTTTTAGAATATTCCTTTAAGCTGATCTTGTGTAAACAAGTGAAATAAAGGTAGCAGATAAGGAGAGATATTTTGCCTTTGGCAAAAATCACTCTTTATTAAACATTGACATTTTCTTTCGTGAAAGAAAAGTCTAGGTTAAGCTACAAAGAGCACACGGAGGATGCCTAGGCGCCAGGAGCCGACGAAGGACGTGGCGAACAACGATAAGGCCTCGGGGAGCTGTAAGCAAGCTTTGATCCGGGGATGTCCGAATGGGGAAACCCGGCTGTCTTCATCGACAGTCACTACTCACTGAATACATAGGTGAGTGAGAGGCAGACCAGGGGAACTGAAACATCTAAGTACCCTGAGGAAGAGAAAACAATAGTGATTCCGTCAGTAGCGGCGAGCGAACGCGGATTAGCCCAAACCAAGGAGCTTGCTCCTTGGGGTTGTGGGACGTCTCACATGGAGTTACAAAGGAACCGGTTAGATGAAGAGGTCTGGAAAGGCCCGCCAGAGAAGGTAAAAGCCCTGTAGTTCAAAACTTGTTCCCTCCGAGACGGATCCCGAGTAGTGCGGGGCACGTGAAACCCCGTATGAATCCGGCAGGACCATCTGCCAAGGCTAAATACTCCCTGGCGACCGATAGTGAAGCAGTACCGTGAGGGAAAGGTGAAAAGCACCCCGGAAGGGGAGTGAAATAGATCCTGAAACCGTGTGCTTACAAGAAGTCAGAGCCCGATCTATGGGTGATGGCGTGCCTTTTGTAGAATGAACCGGCGAGTTACGTTCCGTGCAAGGTTAAGGTGAAGAGCTGAAGCCGCAGCGAAAGCGAGTCTGAATAGGGCGAATGAGTACGTGGACGTAGACCCGAAACCGGGTGATCTACCCCTGTCCAGGGTGAAGGTGCGGTAACACGCACTGGAGGCCCGAACCCACGCATGTTGAAAAATGCGGGGATGAGGTGGGGGTAGCGGAGAAATTCCAATCGAACCCGGAGATAGCTGGTTCTCCCCGAAATAGCTTTAGGGCTAGCCTCGGAAAAAAGAATCGTGGAGGTAGAGCACTGATTGGGTGCGGGGCCCGCAAGGGTTACCAAGCTCAGTCAAACTCCGAATGCCATAGATTTAGTTCCGGGAGTCAGACAGTGAGTGCTAAGATCCATTGTCGAAAGGGAAACAGCCCAGACCATCAGCTAAGGTCCCAAGTGTGTGTTAAGTGGGAAAGGATGTGGAGTTGCACAGACAACCAGGATGTTGGCTTAGAAGCAGCCACCATTGAAAGAGTGCGTAATAGCTCACTGGTCGAGTGACTCTGCGCCGAAAATGTAACGGGGCTAAACACACCACCGAAGCTATGGCTTGATGCTTGCATCAGGGGTAGGGGAGCGTTGAATGCGGGTTGAAGGTGTACCGGAAGGAGCGCTGGACTGCA
>NZ_AMQU01000051.1:0-1715 GCF_000307675.1 Paenibacillus sp. ICGEB2008 | reverse complement strand
TAAGAATCGTGGAGGTAGAGCACTGATTGGGTGCGGGGCCCGCAAGGGTTACCAAGCTCAGTCAAACTCCGAATGCCATAGATTTAGTTCCGGGAGTCAGACAGTGAGTGCTAAGATCCATTGTCGAAAGGGAAACAGCCCAGGACCATCAGCTAAGGTCCCCAAGTGTGTGTTAAGTGGGAAAGGATGTGGAGTTGCACAGACAACCAGGATGTTGGCTTAGAAGCAGCCACCATTGAAAGAGTGCGTAATAGCTCACTGGTCGAGTGACTCTGCGCCGAAAATGTAACGGGGCTAAACACACCACCGAAGCTATGGCTTGATGCTTGCATCAGGGGTAGGGGAGCGTTGAATGCGGGTTGAAGGTGTACCGGAAGGAGCGCTGGACTGCATTCAAGTGAGAATGCCGGTATGAGTAACGAAAAGATCTGTGAGAATCAGATCCGCCGAAAGCCTAAGGGTTCCTGAGGAAGGTTCGTCCGCTCAGGGTAAGTCGGGACCTAAGGCGAGGCCGATAGGCGTAGTCGAAGGACAACAGGTAGAAATTCCTGTACCACCGTAATCCGTTATGAGCGATGGGGTGACGCAGTAGGGTAGTGACGCGGACTGATGGATGTCCGTCTAAGCAGTGAGGCTGATGTGTAGGCAAATCCGCACATCGTAAGGCTGGGCTGTGATGGGGAGCGAAAATTACAGTAGCGAAGGTCATGATCTCAGACTGCCAAGAAAAGCCTCTAGCCAGGAGAAGGTGCCCGTACCGCAAACCGACACAGGTAGGCGAGAAGAGAATTCTAAGGCGCGCGGAAGAACTCTCGTTAAGGAACTCGGCAAAATGACCCCGTAACTTCGGGAGAAGGGGTGCCTCGGTAGGGTGAATAGCCCGAGGGGGCCGCAGTGAAAAGGCCCAAGCGACTGTTTAGCAAAAACACAGGTCTGTGCGAAGCCGCAAGGCGAAGTATACGGGCTGACGCCTGCCCGGTGCTGGAAGGTTAAGGGGAGTGGTAAGCTCGCAAGAGCGAAGCTATGAACCGAAGCCCCAGTAAACGGCGGCCGTAACTATAACGGTCCTAAGGTAGCGAAATTCCTTGTCAGGTAAATTCTGACCCGCACGAATGGCGTAACGACTTGGGCGCTGTCTCAACGAGAGATCCGGTGAAATTTTAATACCTGTGAAGATGCAGGTTACCCGCGACAAGACGGAAAGACCCCATGGAGCTTTACTGCAGCTTGATATTGAATTTGGGTACGATCTGTACAGGATAGGTGGGAGCCGTAGAACTTTGAGCGCCAGCTTGAAGGGAGGCATCCTTGGGATACCACCCTGATCGTATCTAGGTTCTAACTTGGTACCGTGATCCGGTACGAGGACAGTGTCAGGTGGGCAGTTTGACTGGGGCGGTCGCCTCCTAAAGAGTAACGGAGGCGCCCCAAGGTTCCCTCAGAATGGTTGGAAATCATTCGAAGAGTGCAAAGGCAGAAGGGAGCTTGACTGCGAGACCTACAAGTCGAGCAGGGACGAAAGTCGGGCTTAGTGATCCGGTGGTACCGCATGGAAGGGCCATCGCTCAACGGATAAAAGCTACCCTGGGATAACAGGCTATCTCCCCAAGAGTCCACATCGACGGGGAGGTTTGGCACCTCGATGTCGGCTCATCGCATCCTGGGGCTGAAGTAGGTCCCAAGGGTTGGGCTGTTCCCATTAAAGCGGTACGCGA
>NZ_AMQU01000050.1:0-550 GCF_000307675.1 Paenibacillus sp. ICGEB2008 | reverse complement strand
TAACAGATCACAGAGTGCAGGGACGTAAGATGCTGCCAGGGGTAGCCTATCTGGAAATGGCCCGAACAGCGGTGGAACAGGCGCTGGAGGTGAAGCCGGGAGGGTGGCTTACGTTGCAATTGCAGCAAGTGACCTGGATACAGCCCATCACAGTCGAAGAGCAGCCGGTAGAGGTAAGGCTCCGTCTGATGGCTGGCGAGGAAGGTGACATCGGTTATGAAATCTACAAGGGATCAACGGGAGCAACGGAAGATGTGGTGTACAGCCAAGGAACTGCTCGTGTGGTGACCAACGTGGAAAACGTGCAGGAAGATATAACGAAGCGGATTGCGGAGCACCGGGCTGCGGGTGCACAAGAGGTGCCGATTACCGCCTGTTATGAAGCATTTGCGGCGATGGGGATTGAATATGGAGCAGGCCAGCGCTCGCTGGAAAGCGTGCAGGCCGGAGCGGGTCAGGTATGGGCGAGAGTGTCGTTACCTCCCAGTGTATCGGCAACAGCCCACGACTACGTGCTTCATCCCAGCTTGATGGATGGGGCGCTACAGGC
>NZ_AMQU01000049.1:0-1142 GCF_000307675.1 Paenibacillus sp. ICGEB2008 | reverse complement strand
AAATTTCTTTTTGTTTTTCAAGATTGCATAAAGCCAATGGATGAGCTTATTTGCACATGCGATTAGAGCTACTTTATGTGGTTTTCCTTCTGCTCTCTTGCGATCATAGAACGCTTTGAGTCGCATATTTCGGGAGCGTATAAGCCCACACTGGACAGCCATTACCAGTGCGTAACGCAACTGCCTGGAACCACGTTTCGTGATTCGGTTTCGAGTTGCTGTAAATTTACCGGAAGCAAAGACACTCGGGTCAATGCCTGCAAAAGCCACTAGCTTTTTAGGATGATCAAATCGGTCGACTTCTCCAATTTCAGATAAAATTGTTGCAACAATTTTATGCCCAATACCGGGAATCGACTGAATTAATTCATACTCTTCAATTTCTTCAGCCAGAGCATCTATGTTCTGTTCCAGTTCAGCAAGATGCTCTTGGTACTGAAGAATAAGGGTAATAAGAACTTTCAAATTGATTAAGTGGCTTGCATACATGGTTTGCTGAAATGGGTTTTGCTTTGCCGCGTCTAGCAGTCGCTGAACCCGTTGGTTAATCCAGCCCTCTGAACGCCCCCGTTTCGAAGAAAGTAGTTCTTTCATCTTAGCTTTGAGTGTAATTTCATCCGTCTGCAAAACTGAATATGAGGTTGGAAATTTACTTAAAAACCGTAGTGAAATACGGGAATACATAGCTCCAAAGACGCCTTTGTAAGCTGGGAAAACCTGATCTAAAACGGCTTGGAATTGCAGCTTCGTCTGTACACACATCTTTGAAAGGGACTCATACTGTCTTGTAAGATAGCGCAGATTGAGAAGTTGCACACCTCTTTTTTTAAAAGGTTCAAACTCTTCCTTGTAGTACAACTCTCCCAATAGGTAAGCGTCCGCAGCATCCGTCTTTACTTTACGAAGTTGAGACTTTCTAAGCCGATTTGAGATGAGCGGATTAATGATAATGTAAATGTAGTGATGTTCTTCTAGGAACTGAACAACGGGACTTTGGTAATGGCCGGTTGCTTCTAGAATAAGCAGAGGACGTAGTTTGGATGCAGTCTCAACATCCTTCAAAACTTGATGTAAATTTGCTAGGCCATCACGAGTGTGCTCGAAGTGGAATGTCCCTCTGAAAGGCTTTCCGCGCGCTAAAA
>NZ_AMQU01000048.1:0-3099 GCF_000307675.1 Paenibacillus sp. ICGEB2008 | reverse complement strand
CAGCAAATGCATAAGGAGCTAGGCGTTGAATTCCCGCTTCGCGACGTATTCCGCTACTCAACGGTTGAGGAAATGGCCGCGGCTATGGAGCGGCTGGAGATCGGCTCGTTCACGGCTATTCCGGCTGCAGAATCTAGCGAGTATTATCCGCTCTCTTCTGCTCAGAAACGTCTCTATATCTTGAACCAGCTGGAAGGAGCCGAACTGAGCTACAACATACCAGGAGCTATGCTGCTCGAAGGGGAGCTCGACCGGCAGCGGTTTGAAGAAGCGTTCCGCGGGCTCGTAGCTCGTCATGAAACGCTACGTACCGGCTTTGAGATGGTAAAAGGCGAAGCGGTTCAGCGGATTTATGAAGAAGCCGCCTTCCAGGTGGAATATGTGCAGATCAACGAGGAGCAGGCAGAAGAAACGGTGCGCCAATTCGTTCGTCCGTTTGATCTAGCGAAGCCGCCACTTCTGCGGGTAGGCCTTGCTGAAATGGCGCCGGACCGGCACATTCTAATGTTCGATACGCATCATATCGTATCTGACGGCGTTTCGATTGACGTACTGATCGAAGAGCTCGTCCGCTTGTATAGCGGGGAGCAGTTGGAGCCGCTCCGCATTCAGTACAAAGATTATGCGGTATGGCAGCAATCGGACGAGCAGAAAGCTCAGCTTGCCAAGCAGGAAGCCTACTGGCTCGACATGTTCCGCGGAGAACTGCCGGTTTTGGAATTGCCGACGGACTATCCGCGCCCGGCTATGCAGAGCTACGAGGGCCGCACGCTGCAATTGTTTATGGATAGCGAGAAAAGCGAGGGTCTGAAACGGCTTGCAGCCGAGAACGGCGCAACGCTTTACATGGTTCTGCTTGCTGGTTATACAATATTATTGCATAAGTATACAGGGCAAGAAGACGTGGTGGTCGGTACGCCGATTGCGGGAAGAAATCACAGCGACGTTCAGCCGCTGATCGGGATGTTCGTCAATACCCTGGCCATCCGCAGTTATCCGGCTGCCGGTAAAACGTTCCTTGACTACTTGAAGGAGATCAAGGAGACGACGCTGGGCGCTTTTGAACATCAGAATTATCCGTTTGAGGAACTGGTGGATAAGGTGAATGTGGCTCGCGATTTAAGCCGCAATCCGCTGTTCGATACGATGTTTGCTTTGCAGAATACAGAGAATTTGGAAATCCAGCTTCCCGGACTCCATTTGTCGACGTATGCCAGCGAAGAAATTGTTTCTAAATTCGATCTCAGCTTGGACGTCACAGAGATCGAGGAAGGCTTGGAATATCTGTTTGAATACGCCACTGCTCTTTATAAAACCGAAACAGTGGAGAAATTGGCCGCTCACTACTTGCAGCTGCTTGAATCCATTCTCCGCAACCCGTCGGCGACGATTGCCGAGCTGGGCATTTTGACACCGTCGGAAAAAGAGCAAATTCTTGGCGCGTTTAACCCGGCGCAGCCGGAAGCGGCTCCTGCGGCCGCGTTCCACCGGCTGTTCGAGGAACAGGCGGAGCGCACGCCGGAAGCGGCGGCCGTCGTGTACGAGAACGACCGGCTGACGTATGCGGAGCTGAACGAGCGGGCGAACCGCTTGGCGGCTACGCTGCGCACAAGCGGCATCGGCCGGGAGACGATCGTCGGCATTCTCGCCGAGCGTTCGGTGGACTTGCTGGTGGCCGTGCTGGCCGTCTGGAAAGCAGGCGGGGCGTATGTGCCGCTCGACCCGGATTACCCGGCGGAGCGCGTGCGGTTCATGCTCGAAGACAGCGGAGCGAAGGTGCTGCTGACGCAAACGGCGCTGCGAGAGCGTGCCGAAGCCTGGCTCGGCGAAGAGGAGCTGGCGCTGGCGGCGGTGCTGTACCTGGACGACGAAACTTCGTACAGCGAGGAGCGGATGAATGCCGACAGCTTCCATGAAGCCCGTCCGGAGGATCTGGCGTACGTGATCTATACGTCGGGAACGACGGGCAAGCCGAAGGGCGTGATGATCGAGCACCGCAGCCTGGTGAACACGGCGGCGGGCTACCGGCGGGAATATCGGTTGGATCAGTTCCCAGTGCGGCTGCTGCAGCTCGCAAGCTTCTCGTTCGACGTGTTCGTGGGAGATATCGCGCGGACGCTGTACAACGGAGGCACGATGGTGATTGTGCCGAAGGACGACCGGATCGATCCGTCTCGTCTGCACCACTGGATTGAGCGGGAGCGGGTCACCATCTTCGAATCGACGCCAGCGCTGATCGTGCCGTTCCTAGAGTACGTGCACGAGCAGCGGCTCGATATGAGCTGGATGGAGCTGTTGATCACGAGTTCGGACAGCTGCAGCGTAGCGGATTACCGCACCTTGCAGGAGCGCTTCGGCTCGCAGTTCCGTATTATTAACAGCTACGGCGTAACGGAAGCGGCGATTGACTCCAGCTTCTATGACGAGCCTCTGGAAAAGCTGCCGAAGACGGGCAGCGTGTCGATCGGGAAAGCGTGGCTGAACGCCAAGTTCTACATCGTGGATGCGAATCTGAAGCCGGTGCCGATCGGGGTGTTGGGCGAGCTGGTCATCGGCGGAGTCGGAGTGGCGCGCGGGTACTTGAACCGCCCGGATTTGACGGCGGAGAAATTCGTAGACAGCCCGTTCGCCACTGGGGAGCGGCTGTACCGGACAGGCGACCTGGCGCGCTGGATGGAAGACGGGAACGTGGACTTCATCGGCCGGATCGACAACCAGGCGAAGATCCGGGGGTACCGGATTGAGACGGGGGAAGTCGAAGCGAAGCTGCTGAGTGTAGGTGGCGTGAAGGAAGCGGTCGTCGTCGTCAGGGAAGATCAAGAAGGTCAGAAAGCTTTGTGCGCTTATTATACAGCGGAAGAAGGCTTGACGGTGGCGGACCTGAAACGGGCGATTGCCAGCGAGCTGCCGGGGTACATGATCCCGTCGTACTTCGTGGAGCTGGAGCGCCTGCCTCTGACGCCGAACGGAAAGATCGACCGGAAGGCGCTGCCGGCACCGGAAGGGGGAGCAGGCGGAGGCCGCGAATACGTGGCGCCGCGCACCGAACTGGAGGCGAAGCTGGCCGCCATTTGGCAGGATGTGCTTGTTCGGGAGAAG
>NZ_AMQU01000047.1:0-1582 GCF_000307675.1 Paenibacillus sp. ICGEB2008 | reverse complement strand
TAGCATTCCGCCTGGGGAGTACGGTCGCAAGATGAACTCAAGGAATTGACGGGAACCCGGCCACAAGCAGTCGGAGTATGTGGTTTAATTCGAAGCAACGCGAAGAACCTTACCAGGTCTTGACATCCCTTTGACCGGCTTCTGAGAGATAGATCTTTCCTTCGGGACAGAGGAGACAGGTGGTGCATGGTTGTCGTCAGCTCGTGTCGTGAGATGTTGGGTTAAGTCCCGCAACGAGCGCAACCCTTATGCTTAGTTGCCAGCAGGTCAAGCTGGGCACTCTAAGCAGACTGCCGGTGACAAACCGGAGGAAGGTGGGGATGACGTCAAATCATCATGCCCCTTATGACCTGGGCTACACACGTACTACAATGGCCGGTACAACGGGAAGCGAAGGAGCGATCTGGAGCCAATCCTAGAAAAGCCGGTCTCAGTTCGGATTGTAGGCTGCAACTCGCCTACATGAAGTCGGAATTGCTAGTAATCGCGGATCAGCATGCCGCGGTGAATACGTTCCCGGGTCTTGTACACACCGCCCGTCACACCACGAGAGTTTACAACACCCGAAGTCGGTGAGGTAACCGCAAGGGGCCAGCCGCCGAAGGTGGGGTAGATGATTGGGGTGAAGTCGTAACAAGGTAGCCGTATCGGAAGGTGCGGCTGGATCACCTCCTTTCTATGGAGAATCGTTTCCTGCGATGGAAACATTCAAATCAGCAGGTACACGTACCTGTGACCGGATATTCGATTTGGTTCATCACGTTCGTGTGAATGAAATGGATATCCTGAACTTACTCACTCGTTGCTCAGTTTTGAGAGTTCAAACTCTCAAGTTTCGACGAATGTTTCATTCACACATCGTGTGGAACCGAAATATTCATCGGGCTTCGCTTCGTCGAAGCGAATTGCACCTTGAAAACTGGATACCGAAACGAAATTGCGTTTAGAATATTCCTTTAAGCTGATCTTGTGTAAACAAGTGAAATAAAGGTAGCTGCCTTGATTTTCATTCACACGTGAGTGTTGAACCGAAATTCAAAGCAAATCGTATTTACGATGTAAATACTAGGTTAAGCTACAAAGAGCACACGGAGGATGCCTAGGCGCCAGGAGCCGACGAAGGACGTGGCGAACAACGATAAGGCCTCGGGGAGCTGTAAGCAAGCTTTGATCCGGGGATGTCCGAATGGGGAAACCCGGCTGTCTTCATCGACAGTCACTACTCACTGAATTCATAGGTGGGTGAGAGGCAGACCAGGGGAACTGAAACATCTAAGTACCCTGAGGAAGAGAAAACAATAGTGATTCCGTCAGTAGCGGCGAGCGAACGCGGATTAGCCCAAACCAAGGAGCTTGCTCCTTGGGGTTGTGGGACGTCTCACATGGAGTTACAAAGGAACCGGTTAGATGAAGAGGTCTGGAAAGGCCCGCCAGAGAAGGTAAAAGCCCTGTAGTTCAAAACCCGTTCCCTCCGAGACGGATCCCGAGTAGTGCGGGGCACGTGAAACCCCGTATGAATCCGGCAGGACCATCTGCCAAGGCTAAATACTCCCTGGCGACCGATAGTGAAGCAGTACCATGA
>NZ_AMQU01000046.1:0-2402 GCF_000307675.1 Paenibacillus sp. ICGEB2008 | reverse complement strand
CCGCGGTGAATACGTTCCCGGGTCTTGTACACACCGCCCGTCACACCACGAGAGTTTACAACACCCGAAGTCGGTGAGGTAACCGCAAGGAGCCAGCCGCCGAAGGTGGGGTAGATGATTGGGGTGAAGTCGTAACAAGGTAGCCGTATCGGAAGGTGCGGCTGGATCACCTCCTTTCTATGGAGAATCGTTTCCTGCAATGGAAACATTCAAATCAGCAGGTGTATATACCTGCGACCGGATATTCAATTCGGTTCATCACGTTCGTGTGAATGAAATGAATATCCTGGACTTACTCACTCGTTGCTCAGTTTTGAGAGTTCAAACTCTCAAGCTTCGGCGAATGTTTCATTCACACATCGTGTGGAACCGAAATATTCATCGGGTTTCGCTTCGATGAAGCGAATTGCACCTTGAAAACTGGATACCGAAACGAAATTGCGTTTTAGAATATTCCTTTAAGCTGATCTTGTGTAAACAAGTGAAATAAAGGTAGCATATATCGACATTTTCTTTCTGCGAAAGAAAAGTCTAGGTTAAGCTACAAAGAGCACACGGAGGATGCCTAGGCGCCAGGAGCCGACGAAGGACGTGGCGAACAACGATAAGGCCTCGGGGAGCTGTAAGCAAGCTTTGATCCGGGGATGTCCGAATGGGGAAACCCGGCTGTCTTCATCGACAGTCACTACTCACTGAATTCATAGGTGAGTGAGAGGCAGACCAGGGGAACTGAAACATCTAAGTACCCTGAGGAAGAGAAAACAATAGTGATTCCGTCAGTAGCGGCGAGCGAACGCGGATTAGCCCAAACCAAGGAGCTTGTTCCTTGGGGTTGTGGGACGTCTCACATGGAGTTACAAAGGAACCGGTTAGATGAAGAGGTCTGGAAAGGCCCGCCAGAGAAGGTAAAAGCCCTGTAGTTCAAAACCCGTTCCCTCCGAGACGGATCCCGAGTAGTGCGGGGCACGTGAAACCCCGTATGAATCCGGCAGGACCATCTGCCAAGGCTAAATACTCCCTGGCGACCGATAGTGAAGCAGTACCGTGAGGGAAAGGTGAAAAGCACCCCGGAAGGGGAGTGAAATAGATCCTGAAACCGTGTGCTTACAAGAAGTCAGAGCCTATGATATTTTCCTTTGGAAAAATCACGGGTGATGGCGTGCCTTTTGTAGAATGAACCGGCGAGTTACGTTCCCGTGCAAGGTTAAGGTGAAGAGCTGAAGCCGCAGCGAAAGCGAGTCTGAATAGGGCGAATGAGTACGTGGACGTAGACCCGAAACCGGGTGATCTACCCCTGTCCAGGGTGAAGGTGCGGTAACACGCACTGGAGGCCCGAACCCACGCATGTTGAAAAATGCGGGGATGAGGTGGGGGTAGCGGAGAAATTCCAATCGAACCCGGAGATAGCTGGTTCTCCCCGAAATAGCTTTAGGGCTAGCCTCGGAAAGAAGAATCGTGGAGGTAGAGCACTGATTGGGTGCGGGGCCCGCAAGGGTTACCAAGCTCAGTCAAACTCCGAATGCCATAGATTTAGTTCCGGGAGTCAGACAGTGAGTGCTAAGATCCATTGTCGAAAGGGAAACAGCCCAGACCATCAGCTAAGGTCCCCAAGTGTGTGTTAAGTGGGAAAGGATGTGGAGTTGCACAGACAACCAGGATGTTGGCTTAGAAGCAGCCACCATTGAAAGAGTGCGTAATAGCTCACTGGTCGAGTGACTCTGCGCCGAAAATGTAACGGGGCTAAACACACCACCGAAGCTATGGCTTGATGCTTGCATCAGGGGTAGGGGAGCGTTGAATGCGGGTTGAAGGTGTACCGGAAGGAGCGCTGGACTGCATTCAAGTGAGAATGCCGGTATGAGTAACGAAAAGATCTGTGAGAATCAGATCCGCCGAAAGCCTAAGGGTTCCTGAGGAAGGTTCGTCCGCTCAGGGTAAGTCGGGACCTAAGGCGAGGCCGATAGGCGTAGTCGAAGGACAACAGGTGGAAATTCCTGTACCACCGTAATCCGCTATGAGCGATGGGGTGACGCAGTAGGGTAGTGACGCGGACTGATGGATGTCCGTCTAAGCAGTGAGGCTGATGTGTAGGCAAATCCGCACATCGTAAGGCTGGGCTGTGATGGGGAGCGAAAATTATAGTAGCGAAGGTCATGATCTCAGACTGCCAAGAAAAGCCTCTAGCCAGGAGAAGGTGCCCGTACCGCAAACCGACACAGGTAGGCGAGAAGAGAATTCTAAGGCGCGCGGAAGAACTCTCGTTAAGGAACTCGGCAAAATGACCCCGTAACTTCGGGAGAAGGGGTGCCTCGGTAGGGTGAATAGCCCGAGGGGGCCGCAGTGAAAAGGCCCAAGCGGACTGTTTAGCAAAAACACAGGTCTGTGCGAAGCCGCAAGGCGAA
>NZ_AMQU01000045.1:0-1128 GCF_000307675.1 Paenibacillus sp. ICGEB2008 | reverse complement strand
TGCCGTCTCGGAGGGAACGGGTTTTGAACTACAGGGCTTTTACCTTCTCTGGCGGGCCTTTCCAGACCTCTTCATCTAACCGGTTCCTTTGTAACTCCATGTGAGACGTCCCACAACCCCAAGGAGCAAGCTCCTCGGTTTGGGCTAATCCGCGTTCGCTCGCCGCTACTGACGGAATCACTATTGTTTTCTCTTCCTCAGGGTACTTAGATGTTTCAGTTCCCCTGGTCTGCCTCTCACTCACCTATGAATTCAGTGAGTAGTGACTGTCGATGAAGACAGCCGGGTTTCCCCATTCGGACATCCCCGGATCAAAGCTTGCTTACAGCTCCCCGAGGCCTTATCGTTGTTCGCCACGTCCTTCGTCGGCTCCTGGCGCCTAGGCATCCTCCGTGTGCTCTTTGTAGCTTAACCTAGTATTTACATCGTAAATACGATTTGCTTTGAATTTCGGTTCAACACTCACGTGTGAATGAAATTCAAGGCAGCTACCTTTATTTCACTTGTTTACACAAGATCAGCTTAAAGGAATATTCTAAAACGCAATTTCGTTTCGGTATCCAGTTTTCAAGGTGCAATTCGCTTCGTCGAAGCGAAACCCGATGAATATTTCGGTTCCACACGATGTGTGAATGAAACATTCGTCGAAGTTTGAGAGTTTGAACTCTCAAAACTGAGCAACGAGTGAGTAGTTTAGGGATATTCGTTTCATTCACACGAACGTGATGAACCGAATTGAATATCCGGTCGCAGGTATATACACCTGCTGATTTGAATGTTTCCGTTGCAGGAAACGATTCTCCATAGAAAGGAGGTGATCCAGCCGCACCTTCCGATACGGCTACCTTGTTACGACTTCACCCCAATCATCTACCCCACCTTCGGCGGCTGGCTCCTTACGGTTACCTCACCGACTTCGGGTGTTGTAAACTCTCGTGGTGTGACGGGCGGTGTGTACAAGACCCGGGAACGTATTCACCGCGGCATGCTGATCCGCGATTACTAGCAATTCCGACTTCATGTAGGCGAGTTGCAGCCTACAATCCGAACTGAGACCGGCTTTTCTAGGATTGGCTCCAGATCGCTCCTTCGCTTCCCGTTGTACCGGCCATTGTAGTACGTGTGTAG
>NZ_AMQU01000044.1:0-4261 GCF_000307675.1 Paenibacillus sp. ICGEB2008 | reverse complement strand
GCTTTTCTCAAAGATTTCAAGATCAAAAGCGCCGTGAATCCCAAGCTCTAATTGTGTGAAGTACGAGGAAGAATGCGGATCAAGCATCGCATGATACAGCATTCCCTCCTGCATTGGTGTCAGTGCGTACACCTTTTGAATCGATTTTTTGCTCATATGCCACCTCTATTAGAAAATTTCCATTAATTTATCCAGCTCATCCAGCGTCAAATCGTCGTCACCAAGATCACTCGGGGTCAGTTCCGTACCGTCTTGAGATAGGCAATGTTCAATGATTCTGAGAAGATGCGCTTTAAAGCTGTCACTGAATGTTTGTACTGTTTTTTCATGAAATTCAAGAGAATGATAGGCCAGTGACATCGTCAGTTTTCCGTTTTCGATATATCCGACAACATCCAGCGCATTCGGTTTTTCTGTTTCAGGGCTTAATGACTGTCCTGCTGGCAGCTCTGATCTCGTAAACAAACCTGCATCCGACATTTCGTCAAACTGACCTAAATAGTTGAAGCTGACATCCGGCTGAATCGAGAACGCCACATCTTCTTTATGTTCCGATGCCGTCAGATAGCGCAGAATGCCGTATCCGACTCCCTTATTCGGCACATGTCTGATATCTTCTTTCATTTGCTTCAGCTGGTAGCCCAGATCATCCGCATGCTTCATATCGAGCACCATTGGGTACATACTTGTAAACCAGCCGACTGTGCGGGAAATGGTCAGGTCTTCTATGATTTCTTCACGTCCGTGCCCCTCTAAATGAACATTTACTCGATCCTGACCCGTCCACTCCTTCATTGCCAATCCGAATGCCGTCAGCAAAATATCATTCATTTCTGTGTGATATGCCTCATGCACCTTTGTGGTGAGCTGTTCTGTCTCTTCAGCAGTCAGCGAGAATTCAATTGTCTTTGTATGTTTCATTCGCTGATCACCAGATTCGCGGTCTTTCGGAAGCTTTGCCGCGACAGCCTTGTTCTTCAAGCTGTCTCCAATACTCTTTTTCTTTCAAAAAGGCTTTGGAGTTCGCGAAGTCTTGCAATCTCTCTGCATACTCTGCAAATGAATGTGTTTTCTGCGGGAGAACCGGTTCATTGCCTTGCTCAAGCTGTGTATATACCGCGGCGAAATCCTCCAGTAAAATCCGCCACGACACGCCGTCAACCACTAAGTGGTGAATGGCAAGAAGCAAGTGGTCTCCGTCTTCCGCTTGGAACAAGCCTGCTTTTAACAAGCCGCCTTCCTGCAAGTCGATGCTGCTTTGCAAACGCTCCGCTTCTCTCTCTATACGGTCTTCGTAATCTGCAGCTTGGCCCTCAATCTGGATGACCTCCAATTGAGCGGAAGCAGCTTCAAGACCTCTGTTGTATTGAATGACGTCTTCCTGTCCCTCACGGTAGACCATACGGAGCGCGTCATGATGCTCGATCAGCGCCTGCAATGTTTTCTCCACCCGTTCAGGATCAAAGCCCTTCGCGGCGTGAAGCATCACCGATTGGTTCCAGTGGTGCTTGTTCGTGAAGTTCTTTTCAAAGAACCAGTGCTGGATCGGCGTCAGGATGACTTCGCCCTCCACCGGGCCTTGATCTGCCTGTTTGCCTTCGGCACGCTCTACATATTGGGTAAGCTCCTCGATCGTCGGGTGCTGGAAGAGATCTTTCATTTCCAGCTTCCAGCCGTGCTGGTTCAAGCGGCTCGCCATTTGAATTCCTTTGATGGAATCTCCGCCAAGCGAGAAGAAATTGTCGGTGACACCGACTTCAGACATTCCAAGCACGTCCTGCCAGATGCCGGCAAGCAGTTCTTCCATATCGGTCGTTGGCGCTTTGTATTCTCCGCTTCCCGCTTCGATGTCCGGCTCAGGCAAGGCTTTGCGGTCCACTTTGCCGTTTGCCGTAACCGGAAGCTCGTTCAGCGTCACCCAGAACGCCGGGATCATGTAATCCGGCAGGGTTTCCTTCAGTGCTGATTTCAGTGCTTCTATGTCAGCTGTTTCCGGTGTGACATACGCCGCGATCGCTGTGTTGCCGCCTTTATCTTTGACAGCTGTCACTGCCGCATCCTGCACCTCAGAAAGCTGTGCGAGCTGGACTTCAATTTCTGAGAGCTCGATCCGGTAGCCGCGGACCTTGACCTGCTGGTCGATCCGGCCGATGTATTCGATGCCGCCGCCCGTCCATTTCACCAAATCGCCGGTGCGGTACATGCGCTCACCCGGCACAAACGGATCAGCGACAAACCGCTTCGCGGTTTCGTCTTCTCGATTCAGATAGCCGCGTGCCAGTCCGCGCCCCGCCACGCAAAGCTCTCCGGCTACGCCTTCCGGCTGCACCTGATTGCCCTCGCCGAGGATGTATACTCTCGTATTGGCGATCGCCCGTCCGATGGAAAGCGAGCCTTCCTCCGGATGGATTTCTGCGCTTGTGGCAACGACCGTATTTTCTGTCGGCCCGTAGTTGTTGACGAGTGTGTACGGCTTTTTCACTGCGCGCTTCAGCTTGTCTCCTCCGGTCAAGAGGACGCGAAGTGATGTGTTCTCAAGCTCCATGAACTGTTCCGCAAGCTGTGTCGGCAGGAACGTGATCGTTACGCCGTTCGTTTCAAAATAATCGTTCAGGCGGACGATATCGAGGCGGATCGCTTCATCAATGACGTGAAGTTCGGCGCCGATCGTCCAGGTCGGGAACATCTCCCAAATGGAAGCGTCGAACCCGAAGCCCGCGTACTTCGCACTGCGGTCCTCCGCTGTCATGCTGAACGCGTCGTGGTGCCAGAAGCACAGGTTCACAAGCGCATGGTGCTCGACCATGACACCCTTCGGCTGTCCGGTCGTTCCAGATGTGTAAATCATGTACGCCAAGTTCTCCGCAGTTACAGCAGTCTCTGGATTTTCCTCGTCGTTTTCATCAAGCGGCAGGCTTAGAATCGTGCGGCTTCCGTCGAGAAGAATGACATCTCCCGTATAGCTGTCCGGCACTGAAATTCCTTCCTGTTTCAAGAGAAGCTTCGCGCCGCTGTCCTGTAAAATATACTCAATCCGCTGATCCGGGTAGTCAGGATCAATCGGCACAAACGCCGCTCCGGCTTTCAAGACGCCGAGCACCGCGGCGGACATTTCAAGCGACGGCTTCGTGAGAACGCCGACGCGGTCATCCGGGCTGATGCCGCAGTCCATCAAAATCCGTGCAAGACGGTTTGCCTTCGCATTCAGCTCGCCGTACGTCCAAGACTGGCCGTTGTATGTGACAGCCGGGCGGTCTTTGTGGCGCTGGACAGTCTCTTCGAATAGCTGATGAACCGTTTTGTCTGTCGGCACAGGCAGCGCTTTGCCCTTCCATGCCTCAAGAAGCGCTTGGTTTTCTGTCTCGGTGACCAGTGACAGACTGGAAAGCGGCTGGTTCGGGTTATCAGTAACAGCATCTAAAAGCTCCATCCAATATTGCTTCCATTGTTCAATCGTTTCCTGCTTAAACAGAGCTGTATTGTATTCGAGTACGAATGTAAGCCCTCCGTCGGTTTCGTCAGCCGTCAGCGTGAGGTCAAACTTGGCTGTTTTCCGTTCAAACGGATGGGGCTCAAGCTGAATCCCTTTCATTGTTAAATCCTTTATATTCGCATTTTGCATTGAAAAAACTGCATCGAATAACGGGTTTCTGCTTGTGTCACGCTGAACCTGAACATTTCCGATCAAATCCTCAAGCGGGTAATCCTGCGCATCAAAAGCGCTGAGTGCCGTTTCTTTCACTTCGTTAAGATAGTCAGCAAACGTCTTTTCACCCTTCGGATACGTGCGCAGCGCCAATGTATTGACGAACATTCCGATGACGCGGCTGACGTCCGCTTGAGATCGTCCGGCCACAGGTGAACCGACGATGATATCGTCTTGCCCGCTAAGTTTTGATAAAAATGCACTGTATGAAGCCAGAAGCACCATGTAAAGCGTGGAATCCGTTTCTTTTGCAAGCCTGCGCAGAGCATCAGCTTTGCCTGCTTCTAATGAAAATGCAATGCGGTCTCCCTCAAATGTTTGAACGGCAGGCCGACTGTAATCGGTCGGAAGCGTCAGCACCGGCAGCTCTCCGTCCAGCTCCTTCAGCCAATGCTCTTCTTGCTTCTTGTAAAGCTCAGACTGAATGAACTGCTGCTGCCACACGGCATAATCCTTATATTGAATACGAAGCGGCTCAAGGGTTTCTCCGTCGTACAGCTTTGAAAGCTCCTCAATCAGCACACCGACAGATGCACCATCAGAAATAATATGATG
>NZ_AMQU01000043.1:0-506 GCF_000307675.1 Paenibacillus sp. ICGEB2008 | reverse complement strand
GACGATTAGTTGGAATCGTCGTACTCGCTTTAAAGACACTACGATCTTTCAAGATATCTTCGATGAAATTGTGCTGCAGGCGATCTCTCACCGAATGGTGGGCGGGCGTGTTCTCATCACCGATTCTACACACGTCAAGGCCAATGCCAACAAACATCAGTACACTAAAGAGCAAGTATTACAGAATACCAAAGACTATATGGACGAGCTGAACGAAGCGGTGAAGGAGGACCGGAAAAACCACGGAAAAAAGCCCTAAAATCTCGAGAGGAAGTGAACGAAGAAAAAGAAATTAAAGTGAGTAAAACCGATCCGGACAGCGGCTATATGATCCGTGATGGCAAGCCCGAAGGCTTCTTCTATCTGGACCACCGGACAGTGGATATGAAGTACAATGTGATTACGGATGTGCACGTGACGCCGGGGAATGTACATGATTCCGTCCCCTATTTGTCCCGTTTGGACCGCCAAAGAGAACGTTTTGCTTTTCAAGTAGAAGCTGTTGC
>NZ_AMQU01000042.1:0-553 GCF_000307675.1 Paenibacillus sp. ICGEB2008 | reverse complement strand
ACACCACGAGAGTTTACAACACCCGAAGTCGGTGAGGTAACCGCAAGGGGCCAGCCGCCGAAGGTGGGGTAGATGATTGGGGTGAAGTCGTAACAAGGTAGCCGTATCGGAAGGTGCGGCTGGATCACCTCCTTTCTATGGAGAATCGTTTCCTGCAATGGAAACATTCAAATCAGCAGGTACACGTACCTGTGACCGGATATTCGATTTGGTTCATCACATATGTGTGAATGAAGTGAATATCCCAAACTACTCACTCGTTGCTCAGTTTTGAGAGTTCAAGCTCTCGAACTTCGACGAATGTTTCATTCACACATCGTGTGGAACCGAAATATTCATCGGGCTTCACTTCGATGAAGTGAATTGCACCTTGAAAACTGGATACCGAAACGAAATTGCGTTTTAGAATATTCCTTTAAGCTGATCTTGTGTAAACAAGTGAAATAAAGGTAGCAAATCGTATTTACTATGTAGATACTAGGTTAAGCTACAAAGAGCACACGGAGGATGCCTAGGCGCCAGGAGCCGACGAAGGACGTGGCGAACAACGATA
>NZ_AMQU01000041.1:0-1200 GCF_000307675.1 Paenibacillus sp. ICGEB2008 | reverse complement strand
TACGGGGTTTCACGTGCCCCGCACTACTCGGGATCCGTCTCGGAGGGAACAAGTTTTGAACTACAGGGCTTTTACCTTCTCTGGCGGGCCTTTCCAGACCTCTTCATCTAACCGGTTCCTTTGTAACTCCATGTGAGACGTCCCACAACCCCAAGGAGCAAGCTCCTTGGTTTGGGCTAATCCGCGTTCGCTCGCCGCTACTGACGGAATCACTATTGTTTTCTCTTCCTCAGGGTACTTAGATGTTTCAGTTCCCCTGGTCTGCCTCTCACTCACCTATGAATTCAGTGAGTAGTGACTGTCGATGAAGACAGCCGGGTTTCCCCATTCGGACATCCCCGGATCAAAGCTTGCTTACAGCTCCCCGAGGCGTTATCGTTGTTCGCCACGTCCTTCGTCGGCTCCTGGCGCCTAGGCATCCTCCGTGTGCTCTTTGTAGCTTAACCTAGACTTTTCTTTCACAGAAAGAAAATGTCGATGTTCAATAAAGAGTGATTTTTGCCAAAGGCAAAATATCTTTCCTTATTTGCTACCTTTATTTCACTTGTTTACACAAGATCAGCTTAAAGGAATATTCTAAAACGCAATTTCGTTTCGGTATCCAGTTTTCAAGGTGCAAAGCTGTGTGATTATCAATCAACTCCTGAAGAGTTAATGATCTCCAAACAGTTATAGATGAAATTGTAATTGGTGGAGCCAAGCGGGATCGAACCGCTGACCTCCTGCGTGCAAGGCAGGCGCTCTCCCAGCTGAGCTATGGCCCCTCACAAGTTCCATCAAAACTGAACAAATGGAATGATGAATTATTGAAGCTTACGCTTCATATTTGAATGTTTCCATTGCAGGAAACGATTCTCCATAGAAAGGAGGTGATCCAGCCGCACCTTCCGATACGGCTACCTTGTTACGACTTCACCCCAATCATCTACCCCACCTTCGGCGGCTGGCTCCTTGCGGTTACCTCACCGACTTCGGGTGTTGTAAACTCTCGTGGTGTGACGGGCGGTGTGTACAAGACCCGGGAACGTATTCACCGCGGCATGCTGATCCGCGATTACTAGCAATTCCGACTTCATGTAGGCGAGTTGCAGCCTACAATCCGAACTGAGACCGGCTTTTCTAGGATTGGCTCCAGATCGCTCCTTCGCTTCCCGTTGTACCGGCCATTGTAGTACGTGTGTAGCCCAGGTCATAAGGGGC
>NZ_AMQU01000040.1:0-884 GCF_000307675.1 Paenibacillus sp. ICGEB2008 | reverse complement strand
AAGACGCAATGAAGTTTCGGATCCAGTTTTCAGGGTGTAACCTTGAAGGTATGTAGAAGTACATACGACAAGCGTATGGCGATTCATTCACACGATCCGTGATGAACCGAATAACCTTACGGAAGAATTTGCGAGGCAAATTCATGTTTGGTGGCGATAGCGGAGGGGTTCCACACGTACCCATCCCGAACACGACCGTTAAGCCTCCAGCGCCGATGGTACTTGGACCGCAGGGTCCTGGGAGAGTAGGACGCCGCCAAGCGAGTTTTATAATTATTATTCCCTGATAGCTCAGTTGGTAGAGCACTCGACTGTTAATCGAGTTGTCACAGGTTCGAGTCCTGTTCGGGGAGCCATTTGCTCTCATAGCTCAGTAGGTAGAGTGCATCCATGGTAAGGATGAGGTCACCGGTTCGATCCCGGTTGAGAGCTTGTTACAGGATGGCCCGTTGGTCAAGGGGTTAAGACACCTCCCTTTCACGGAGGTAACAGGGGTTCGAATCCCCTACGGGTCATAGGATAGTATGGAGGCTTAGCTCAGCTGGGAGAGCATCTGCCTTACAAGCAGAGGGTCGGGGGTTCGATCCCCTCAGCCTCCACCATATTTTGTTCTCTTACATGGATGAAATATGGGGGAATTGTGAATCATATGCATATTGGGGATTAGCCAAGCGGTAAGGCAACGGACTTTGACTCCGTCATGCATAGGTTCAAATCCTATATCCCCAGCCATTAAGAGCCATTAGCTCAGTTGGTAGAGCACCTGACTTTTAATCAGGGTGTCGAAGGTTCGAGTCCTTCATGGCTCACCATTATCATTGTATGCGCGTGTGGCGGAATTGGCAGACGCACTAGACTTAGGATCTAGCGTCTTTGACGTGGGG
>NZ_AMQU01000039.1:0-5479 GCF_000307675.1 Paenibacillus sp. ICGEB2008 | reverse complement strand
CGACTCCTCTCGGGCGCGCCATATCTTTTAATAGAATAGATAGGAAATCGGGAAGTAGCTCAGCTTGGTAGAGCACATGGTTTGGGACCATGGGGTCGCAGGTTCGAATCCTGTCTTCCCGATCATTTTTTGTGGGGCCTTAGCTCAGCTGGGAGAGCGCCTGCTTTGCACGCAGGAGGTCAGCGGTTCGATCCCGCTAGGCTCCACCAAAAGTTTTTAAAAAAAGTTGTTGACTTTGAAGAAGTGACGTTGTATACTAATAAAGTTGCTTTAACAAAGCGGACAAACAAAATGATCTTTGAAAACTAAACAAGACAAAACGTACCTGTTAATTCAGTTTTTAAAAATCGCACAGCGATGTGCGTAGTCAGTCAAACTACTTTATCGGAGAGTTTGATCCTGGCTCAGGACGAACGCTGGCGGCGTGCCTAATACATGCAAGTCGAGCGGACAGATGGGAGCTTGCTCCCTGATGTTAGCGGCGGACGGGTGAGTAACACGTGGGTAACCTGCCTGTAAGACTGGGATAACTCCGGGAAACCGGGGCTAATACCGGATGGTTGTTTGAACCGCATGGTTCAAACATAAAAGGTGGCTTCGGCTACCACTTACAGATGGACCCGCGGCGCATTAGCTAGTTGGTGAGGTAACGGCTCACCAAGGCAACGATGCGTAGCCGACCTGAGAGGGTGATCGGCCACACTGGGACTGAGACACGGCCCAGACTCCTACGGGAGGCAGCAGTAGGGAATCTTCCGCAATGGACGAAAGTCTGACGGAGCAACGCCGCGTGAGTGATGAAGGTTTTCGGATCGTAAAGCTCTGTTGTTAGGGAAGAACAAGTACCGTTCGAATAGGGCGGTACCTTGACGGTACCTAACCAGAAAGCCACGGCTAACTACGTGCCAGCAGCCGCGGTAATACGTAGGTGGCAAGCGTTGTCCGGAATTATTGGGCGTAAAGGGCTCGCAGGCGGTTTCTTAAGTCTGATGTGAAAGCCCCCGGCTCAACCGGGGAGGGTCATTGGAAACTGGGGAACTTGAGTGCAGAAGAGGAGAGTGGAATTCCACGTGTAGCGGTGAAATGCGTAGAGATGTGGAGGAACACCAGTGGCGAAGGCGACTCTCTGGTCTGTAACTGACGCTGAGGAGCGAAAGCGTGGGGAGCGAACAGGATTAGATACCCTGGTAGTCCACGCCGTAAACGATGAGTGCTAAGTGTTAGGGGGTTTCCGCCCCTTAGTGCTGCAGCTAACGCATTAAGCACTCCGCCTGGGGAGTACGGTCGCAAGACTGAAACTCAAAGGAATTGACGGGGGCCCGCACAAGCGGTGGAGCATGTGGTTTAATTCGAAGCAACGCGAAGAACCTTACCAGGTCTTGACATCCTCTGACAATCCTAGAGATAGGACGTCCCCTTCGGGGGCAGAGTGACAGGTGGTGCATGGTTGTCGTCAGCTCGTGTCGTGAGATGTTGGGTTAAGTCCCGCAACGAGCGCAACCCTTGATCTTAGTTGCCAGCATTCAGTTGGGCACTCTAAGGTGACTGCCGGTGACAAACCGGAGGAAGGTGGGGATGACGTCAAATCATCATGCCCCTTATGACCTGGGCTACACACGTGCTACAATGGACAGAACAAAGGGCAGCGAAACCGCGAGGTTAAGCCAATCCCACAAATCTGTTCTCAGTTCGGATCGCAGTCTGCAACTCGACTGCGTGAAGCTGGAATCGCTAGTAATCGCGGATCAGCATGCCGCGGTGAATACGTTCCCGGGCCTTGTACACACCGCCCGTCACACCACGAGAGTTTGTAACACCCGAAGTCGGTGAGGTAACCTTTTAGGAGCCAGCCGCCGAAGGTGGGACAGATGATTGGGGTGAAGTCGTAACAAGGTAGCCGTATCGGAAGGTGCGGCTGGATCACCTCCTTTCTAAGGATATTATACGGAATATAAGACCTTGGGTCTTATAAACAGAACGTTCCCTGTCTTGTTTAGTTTTGAAGGATCATTCCTTCGAAACGTGTTCTTTGAAAACTAGATAACAGTAGACATCACATTCAATTAGTAACACAAGATATCACATAGTGATTCTTTTTAACGGTTAAGTTAGAAAGGGCGCACGGTGGATGCCTTGGCACTAGGAGCCGATGAAGGACGGGACGAACACCGATATGCTTCGGGGAGCTGTAAGCAAGCTTTGATCCGGAGATTTCCGAATGGGGAAACCCACCACTCGTAATGGAGTGGTATCCATATCTGAATTCATAGGATATGAGAAGGCAGACCCGGGGAACTGAAACATCTAAGTACCCGGAGGAAGAGAAAGCAAATGCGATTCCCTGAGTAGCGGCGAGCGAAACGGGATCAGCCCAAACCAAGAGGCTTGCCTCTTGGGGTTGTAGGACACTCTGTACGGAGTTACAAAAGAACGAGGTAGATGAAGAGGTCTGGAAAGGCCCGCCATAGGAGGTAACAGCCCTGTAGTCAAAACTTCGTTCTCTCCTGAGTGGATCCTGAGTACGGCGGAACACGTGAAATTCCGTCGGAATCCGGGAGGACCATCTCCCAAGGCTAAATACTCCCTAGTGACCGATAGTGAACCAGTACCGTGAGGGAAAGGTGAAAAGCACCCCGGAAGGGGAGTGAAAGAGATCCTGAAACCGTGTGCCTACAAGTAGTCAGAGCCCGTTAACGGGTGATGGCGTGCCTTTTGTAGAATGAACCGGCGAGTTACGATCCCGTGCAAGGTTAAGCAGAAGATGCGGAGCCGCAGCGAAAGCGAGTCTGAATAGGGCGCATGAGTACGTGGTCGTAGACCCGAAACCAGGTGATCTACCCATGTCCAGGGTGAAGTTCAGGTAACACTGAATGGAGGCCCGAACCCACGCACGTTGAAAAGTGCGGGGATGAGGTGTGGGTAGGGGTGAAATGCCAATCGAACCTGGAGATAGCTGGTTCTCTCCGAAATAGCTTTAGGGCTAGCCTCAAGGTAAGAGTCTTGGAGGTAGAGCACTGATTGGACTAGGGGCCCTACCGGGTTACCGAATTCAGTCAAACTCCGAATGCCAATGACTTATCCTTGGGAGTCAGACTGCGAGTGATAAGATCCGTAGTCGAAAGGGAAACAGCCCAGACCGCCAGCTAAGGTCCCAAAGTATACGTTAAGTGGAAAAGGATGTGGAGTTGCTTAGACAACCAGGATGTTGGCTTAGAAGCAGCCACCATTTAAAGAGTGCGTAATAGCTCACTGGTCGAGTGACTCTGCGCCGAAAATGTACCGGGGCTAAACGTATCACCGAAGCTGCGGACTGTTCTTCGAACAGTGGTAGGAGAGCGTTCTAAGGGCTGTGAAGCCAGACCGGAAGGACTGGTGGAGCGCTTAGAAGTGAGAATGCCGGTATGAGTAGCGAAAGAGGGGTGAGAATCCCCTCCACCGAATGCCTAAGGTTTCCTGAGGAAGGCTCGTCCGCTCAGGGTTAGTCGGGACCTAAGCCGAGGCCGAAAGGCGTAGGCGATGGACAACAGGTTGATATTCCTGTACCACCTCCTCACCATTTGAGCAATGGGGGGACGCAGGAGGATAGGGTAAGCGCGGTATTGGATATCCGCGTCCAAGCAGTTAGGCTGGGAAATAGGCAAATCCGTTTCCCATAAGGCTGAGCTGTGATGGCGAGCGAAATATAGTAGCGAAGTTCCTGATTCCACACTGCCAAGAAAAGCCTCTAGCGAGGTGAGAGGTGCCCGTACCGCAAACCGACACAGGTAGGCGAGGAGAGAATCCTAAGGTGATCGAGAGAACTCTCGTTAAGGAACTCGGCAAAATGACCCCGTAACTTCGGGAGAAGGGGTGCTCTGTTAGGGTGCAAGCCCGAGAGAGCCGCAGTGAATAGGCCCAGGCGACTGTTTAGCAAAAACACAGGTCTCTGCGAAGCCGTAAGGCGAAGTATAGGGGCTGACGCCTGCCCGGTGCTGGAAGGTTAAGAGGAGCGCTTAGCGTAAGCGAAGGTGCGAATTGAAGCCCCAGTAAACGGCGGCCGTAACTATAACGGTCCTAAGGTAGCGAAATTCCTTGTCGGGTAAGTTCCGACCCGCACGAAAGGCGCAACGATCTGGCACTGTCTCAACGAGAGACTCGGTGAAATTATAGTACCTGTGAAGATGCAGGTTACCCGCGACAGGACGGAAAGACCCCGTGGAGCTTTACTGCAGCCTGATATTGAATGTTGGTACAGCTTGTACAGGATAGGTAGGAGCCTTGGAAACCGGAGCGCCAGCTTCGGTGGAGGCATCGGTGGGATACTACCCTGGCTGTATTGACCTTCTAACCCGCCGCCCTTATCGGGCGGGGAGACAGTGTCAGGTGGGCAGTTTGACTGGGGCGGTCGCCTCCTAAAAGGTAACGGAGGCGCCCAAAGGTTCCCTCAGAATGGTTGGAAATCATTCGCAGAGTGTAAAGGCACAAGGGAGCTTGACTGCGAGACCTACAAGTCGAGCAGGGACGAAAGTCGGGCTTAGTGATCCGGTGGTTCCGCATGGAAGGGCCATCGCTCAACGGATAAAAGCTACCCCGGGGATAACAGGCTTATCTCCCCCAAGAGTCCACATCGACGGGGAGGTTTGGCACCTCGATGTCGGCTCATCGCATCCTGGGGCTGTAGTCGGTCCCAAGGGTTGGGCTGTTCGCCCATTAAAGCGGTACGCGAGCTGGGTTCAGAACGTCGTGAGACAGTTCGGTCCCTATCCGTCGCGGGCGCAGGAAATTTGAGAGGAGCTGTCCTTAGTACGAGAGGACCGGGATGGACGCACCGCTGGTGTACCAGTTGTTCTGCCAAGGGCATCGCTGGGTAGCTATGTGCGGACGGGATAAGTGCTGAAAGCATCTAAGCATGAAGCCCCCCTCAAGATGAGATTTCCCATTCCGCAAGGAAGTAAGATCCCTGAAAGATGATCAGGTTGATAGGTCTGAGGTGGAAGTGTGGCGACACATGGAGCTGACAGATACTAATCGATCGAGGACTTAACCATATTTTTGAATGATGTCACACCTGTTATCTAGTTTTGAGAGAACACTCTCAATTTGTTTGGTGGCGATAGCGAAGAGGTCACACCCGTTCCCATACCGAACACGGAAGTTAAGCTCTTCAGCGCCGATGGTAGTCGGGGGTTTCCCCCTGTGAGAGTAGGACGCCGCCAAGCAATTGCACGTTAGTGCAATTTTTTAAAAAAGTTGTTGACTTTGAAGAAGTGACGTTGTATACTAATAAAGTTGCTTTAACAAAGCGAGCAAGCAAAATGATCTTTGAAAACTAAACAAGACAAAACGTACCTGTTAATTCAGTTTTTTTAAAATCGCACAGCGATGTGCGTAGTCAGTCAAACTACTTTATCGGAGAGTTTGATCCTGGCTCAGGACGAACGCTGGCGGCGTGCCTAATACATGCAAGTCGAGCGGACAGATGGGAGCTTGCTCCCTGATG
>NZ_AMQU01000038.1:0-1162 GCF_000307675.1 Paenibacillus sp. ICGEB2008 | reverse complement strand
TACGTTGCAATTGCAGCAAGTGACCTGGATACAGCCCATCACAGTCGAAGAGCAGCCGGTAGAGGTAAGGCTCCGTCTGATGGCTGGCGAGGAAGGTGACATCGGTTATGAAATCTACAAGGGATCAACGGGAGCAACGGAAGATGTGGTGTACAGCCAAGGAACTGCTCGTGTGGTGACCAACGTGGAAAACGTGCAGGAAGATATAACGAAGCGGATTGCGGAGCACTGGGCTGCGGGTGCACAAGAGGTGCCGATTACCGCCTGTTATGAAGCATTTGCGGCGATGGGGATTGAATATGGAGCAGGCCAGCGCTCGCTGGAAAGCGTGCAGGCCGGAGCGGGTCAGGTATGGGCGAGAGTGTCGTTACCTCCCAGTGTATCGGCAACAGCCCACGACTACGTGCTTCATCCCAGCTTGATGGATGGGGCGCTACAGGCAGCCATTGGGCTGACCCTACTGGCGCCGCAAGAAAACACAGCGGGCGCTCCAGCTCTGCCATTTAGCCTGGGGGAGTTGACCGTGTATGGTCCGTGTACAAGCCAGATGTGGGTACACATGAGCGAAGAAGGGGAGCAAGTACAGGAAGAGCGGGTGCAAAAACGGCGTATCGATGTCTACGACGACACTGGCAGATTATGCGTAAGTCTACGCGGATTTACCTCACGACTGCAGGGAGGGGGTTCGCGTTCTTTAACGCAGTCTTTGACATATCCTTTGGAGCAGTCTGAGGTAGAAGTGGCAGCAGAGACGGTGATTGTAATGCCTGTATGGGAGCCGTGCAGGGTCATAGACGGAGCGGGTCCTTCCGGGTCTGTTGGAAGTGGCATAGTTCTGATTGGCGGGAGCCGGGAGAGACGGGAAGCCGTGATGGCATACTATCCGCAGGCGCAGGTCGTGCCTATTCAGACAGGAGAGCCAGTGGAGGATATTCAGGGAAAACTGGAGGCTTGCGGAAGCATCCGCCATGTAATCTGGATCGGCCCGGAAGCGGAAATCTCAGCCATGGGAGAGAAGCGGATAATTGAGGGTCAAGAAGAGGGGGTAATCCAGTTATTCCGACTCGTCAAAAGTATGCTGCATCTGGGGTATGGACAGCGGACGCTGGAATGGACGGTCATTACGGTTCAAGCCCAACCAGTGAATAAGTACGACGAGGTG
>NZ_AMQU01000037.1:0-3538 GCF_000307675.1 Paenibacillus sp. ICGEB2008 | reverse complement strand
ACCAAGGCAGCGGGACAAAGCAACTATGTGTCAGGCTGTACCTTTAAGGATGCATTCGCGCACCAGCTATCTGTAGAGTGGTCGTGTGAGGTGAAGGTGGTGAACTGGGGGGTATTGGGGCCAGGTCGGGGGTGGTATCGGGGGAACGATACCGCAAGCAGATGGAGCGGCTAGGGATCCAATCCATACGGACGGAAGAGGGGATGCAAATATTGGAGCAGCTGGTATCCGGACAACTGCACCAGTTAGGAGTTATGCGAACAACAGATCCATTGGGAATTAAGGAAGTGAACTGGGGCGAGTTCATTACAATTTAGGTGTAGTGCAAACCGATTTTAAACATTATGGAAAATGCTATGTGGCGAAAAGCGATATGTTTGTGAAGTCCGCTACACCCCAAATGGTTCGGTCGAAATAAGCAGATGGAGAGATAGCCATGAAAATAACGAAGCGTCTGGATTTATTTAACGAGTCGATGAACTTGATGAACACATTCCTTCTGAAATGGCTAGGCAGCCAGCTAAAACAATTAGGAGTGTACCTGGATTGTAATCTGGAAATCAACGAGATACGTGTAAACGGGAAAATTAACAGCATGTACACGAAGTGGCTAAACGAAAGTTTAGCCATACTGGCTAGAAACGAGGAGTCTAGTTTTATGCCATTAGATGAACTTGTGGAAGAATGGGACAAAAAAAAGAAGGAATGGATTTTGTACAACCCAGACTTACAATCCAGAATTTATCTGTTAGAGCCGATGTTGTTTCACTTATCTGATATTTTAAGCGGAGTCTATCCTGCTACCGATATTATGTTTCCGAATGGATCTATGAAGCTGGTCGAGAATATTTACCAGAACAATCTTGTTGCCGACTATTTTAACGACATTTTGTCCGATCAAGTTATTGCATATGTTACGGATCGTATCAAAGAAAATACGTCTGTAAGTATCCGTATATTGGAAATTGGCGCAGGAACTGGGGGAACCAGCGAGGTAGTGTTAAGCAGACTGGAACCTTTTCAAGAATATATTGAAGAATATTGTTATACGGATATATCTAGAGCTTTCCTCATCCATGCGCAGGAGAAGTACAACTCACGAAAAATACCGATGACGTATAAGCTTTTGAATATTGAAGAGCCTGTTGCCGCACAGAACATTGATGAAGGTGGTTTTGATTTGATTATCGCCACTAATGTGCTGCACGCCACTCACAATATAAGGCACACATTAAGAAATGTAAAAGCTTGTACGTCTCGGAATGGATGGCTTCTTTTAAATGAGGTTACCGCTAATACCCTATTTACACATTTAACTTTTGGTTTGTTGGAAGGGTGGTGGATGTATGAGGATACGGCAGTACGTATCCCGGGGTGTCCGGGGCTTTATCCTGAAATGTGGGAGAAAGTGCTGCATCACGAAGGATTTCATTCAGTAACTTTTCCTGCGGCAGGGGAACATCGATTGGGACAACAAATTATTCGGGCCAAAAGTGATGGCGTCATTCGTCAAAAGAAGAAGGAAGAAATATGGCTTGGGGGCAGTCAACATGATGACACAGAGACTCAAAAACGCCAGCAGAGGAGTCAGATGCCAGTAGCAACATGTGTGCCTCAAATTAGCACAGATCAGTTTCGCCAAAAAAGTGAATATTTCTTTAAAACACTAATTGGCAAAGTATTTAAAATTCCTCCAGAGCAGTTGGACAGTGAGAAGCCTTTAGCCGATTACGGTCTGGATTCTATTCTTGTGGTTCAATTGACAAGTGAATTCAAAAAAATAATGAAAAATGTAAGCAGTACTTTATTTTTTGAGCACTCCACGATCCATGAATTGGTGGATCATTTTATCCGGACAAGAGAAGCAGATTTAGTAACACTTGTCGGTATTGAAGAGGAACCGAAGGGGAAGCGGGCTACACAGAATTATACAACCCTAAATTCCCCCAATGTACGAATACGGACCGACACTTTTGAAAATCATCGCTATCTGGCTGCTAAACTTGATTTTAAGCCAGATGGGGACTCTAATTTTGACCGTGAAGTGGCTGTAATTGGTTTGTCCGGACGTTATGCGCAAGCTAAAAATATTAATGACTTTTGGAATAATATTCAGAAAGGGAAAAATTGTATTCAGGAGATTCCACAGAACCGATGGAATTGGACGGATTATTTCAAAGGAGCGAAAGGTACGAAAGGATCAATTTATACGAAATGGGGTGGATTTATTGAAGATGCTGATAAATTCGACCCTTTATTTTTTCGTATATCTCCCCGAGAAGCAGAATTAATGGATCCGCAGGAACGCGTTTTTTTGGAAACTGTTTATACCACAATTGAAGATGCAGGGTATACTCCTACTTCTCTCGGTGCTCATCAAAGAGTCGGAGTGTTTGTGGGGGTTATGAATGCACATTATCTGACAGGAGCATCATACTGGTCTGTTGCTAATCGAATCTCGTACACTCTTGATTTCCGGGGGCCTAGTCTAGCGGTAGATACGGCCTGTTCTTCTTCGCTGACAGCCCTTCATTTGGCGATAGAAAGTTTGCAAAGTGGAACTAGTGATTGTGCTATTGCAGGTGGAGTTAATTTGATTGTAGATCCCGCCCATTTTTTGAAATTAACTGACATGAATATGTTAAGTAAAGGTCAACAATGCAAGTCTTTTGGTGATGAGGCAGATGGTTTTGTTGATGGTGAAGGGGTAGGAGCTGTCATTCTAAAGCCTCTCCGTAGAGCAGTAGTAGACGGTGATCATATTTATGGAATTATTCGTGGAAGTATGTTGAATTCTGGAGGAAAAACTAACGGTTACACGGTGCCTAATCCGGCGGCACAGTCGCAAGTTATTTCTGATGCACTGGAACGCGCTGGAATTCATCCAAGGTCCGTTAGTTATGTGGAAGCGCACGGTACAGGAACAGCTCTAGGTGATCCCATTGAAATAGAAGGCTTGAAGCAGGCCTATGGAAAATATACCCATGACAAGCAATTTTGTTCTCTTGGCTCTGTTAAGTCCAATATCGGACATTGTGAAAGCGCGGCAGGCATTGCAGCTTTAACCAAAGTATTGATGCAAATGAAGCATGGTCAATTGGCTCCAACGCTGCATTCAAAGACGCAGAATCCGGAGATTCCATTTGAGGATACTCCTTTTGTACTCCAGCAAGAATTGGCAGAATGGAAACGACCTAAGATTGAAATGAACGGTAAGGTAAAGGAATTTCCGCGTATTGCAGGCATTTCATCCTTTGGAGCCGGAGGAGCGAATGCACATGTGTTAGTGGAAGAATACATTCCGCAGGAGAACCGGATGGACCATTTCGGCGCTGCACCACGTACACCCGTGATGATCGTCCTGTCAGGCAAGGATGAGCAGCGGCTGCAGGAGCAAGTGCTCCAATTGCTTGAGGCGATGGAGCAGGGAAATTACGGTGACGACAGGCTGGAGTCCATCGCCTATACCCTACAGGTCGGACGGGAAGCCATGGAAGAACGACTGGGATTAATCGTGGAATCCGTCTCGGATTTAGCA
>NZ_AMQU01000036.1:0-6767 GCF_000307675.1 Paenibacillus sp. ICGEB2008 | reverse complement strand
ACAAGTGACAGATTGCTCCGCCTTTCCTCCTTCTCCCATGCAGGAAAAGGATGTATCGGGTATTAGCTACCGTTTCCGGTAGTTATCCCTGTCTTGTGGGCAGGTTGCCTACGTGTTACTCACCCGTCCGCCGCTAGGTTAATTAGAAGCAAGCTTCTAATTAACCCCGCTCGACTTGCATGTATTAGGCACGCCGCCAGCGTTCGTCCTGAGCCAGGATCAAACTCTCCATTAAAGACCAACTGAAGTTGGTTATAGAAAGAGCGATTAGCTCATTTTGAAACTGACGAGATAAAATATCTCATTGTTTGATTTTGCGAACAAAATCAATTTACTCACTCGTTGTTCAGTTTTCAAAGATCAAATTCTTTTTCACTGCTTTTTTCAGCAGCTATAAGATCATATCATGTTCATTCCAAAAATGCAAGGGTTATTTTTTTCGAAGATCATTTCACCCTGCTTATTCTCTTTAGAAACGGCTGTTTTGTTGTCAGCTCAAATAATATATCATTTTTAACTACAGAATACAACTTGTAATATTTCACAATAAATCAATATCTAAAATTTCTTTACTACTAGTCAACTATTTCAACATGATGGCTACTTCAAAACACTATATCGTTGATTTGCCGCTAAACGCGCCGTCGATTCTTTTTAAGATATCTACGATACTCGTTCCTTTTAATCGCTTGTTGTCAGAAGACTTACAATTAGACGGAGTCTTTTAGCCCCCGCCTAACAAGCTCATAAATTTATAGTCTGCAAATCTCATGGGCACATTGGCCATACGAAGGGCAACAGCACATAGCGCGCAACACCTTGAGATCGTGAATGACGATTTTTCCGTCTCTCGTATCCAAGGTACCCTGCTCTTTCAGCGAGCTCAGCATCCGGTTCACACTCTCGCGCGTTGCTCCAATCATCTCACCCAGTTCGGAGTGACTTAACTTCATATTCAGTAAAATGCCATCCTTCACAGCTACCCCACATGTATTACTTGCACGGATTAACGTAGACGCTAGTGCCCCCGTTTTACCATACAACAGTAAGTCCCGAAACCGTGATTGCATAATTCGTTGCTTCATTGCCATCCACTGTATAAACTGAAGCGCCATTTCCCCATGCTTAGACAGGAGCGACTCCAGATCCTTAACAAGCACGACACCTAATTCACACACATCGGCTGTTTCTGCAGTGCAACTATACTCTTCCCCATCTATCCCACTAAACTCCCCGATTAAATCGCCTTGGTGCTGAATAGTCAGAATCAATTCTTTACCGTCTTCTGTCGACTTACGGAGTTTAACATGACCCGAATGTATATAATAAAGCTGCTCCGCATCATCACCCTCTCGGAAAAGCATAACGCCTGCCTTTACCTTCTTCCAGGACATGATATCTTTTAACAGTTCAAAATGCTCTTCCGTCAGAAAAAGCTGAATCCCCGTGCGCTGCGTTTCGTCCCTAAACCGTTCCATACAAGTGGCTTGCATATTAGCGTCCTCCTCGTGTTTACCTGATATCTTTATCATAATGTTTTAATTCCTGGGTTGTTATCGGGAGAACACCTGATTTTGCACCTCCCTACTCCCTGATTTGCAGTGATAAATATCACTTCCAGGATTATCTAACGCCCCATTTATCGCCCCACCTCTTATTGATTACCCAGTCTAATGAAAAGTCAGTGTTTCCTGCGCCTATAGATCAGGGGGTTCCCTGAATTACTTTTGTACCTGTCGGAATTACAATAAATTAGAGCTACAGTTGGTTAAGATAAAGGATGTGTCTTCTATGCTACAAATAACGGATGAAATGCGAAATGAACTGAACCAGTTGCGAGATCATGTTTATGGGGATCTCACTGCACTTGCATTTATGTCCAGGTCAGGGGGTAAGTTGCATTGGTATTATGCCTCCGGCAGCCGAAACAATCGCTATCGCCTTATCTCTTTTAAAGTCGGTCATGGGATTGCCGGGATGGCTGTTCGTCTGGGGCGTACCGTAACCGTTAGCGCTTTAATATCAGGCAGTATACGTTTACGTCAAGAATGTGCGCTTATGCTGGCCGAACAGTTACATTCTGCAGTAGCCATTCCCTTTTCCAGTACAGGAGACTTGCCAAACGGTGTGCTACTTGTCGGTAACCGTGAAGTGAGAACATTCACCGAATCTGATGTAGCCAAGGCCACTCAAGTCGCTCATCGCCTTGGCCAGCTATGTGCCCTCCCTCTCACTCCATAGATTGATATTTGAAGAAAAATAAAATTTATAAATATAAGTGAACATGAACAGCTCATCTAACTATCTCTGTTGATTGAAATCCCTAAAATTTGCTATGATTATGACAAAACGCACGGTTTTTTTACCGTTCGAGGGGATGACTAATTGATTCGTATACTAGTAGTGGATGATCATGTTGTCGTACGTTCTGGCCTCATGGCCCTATTGGACGGCAAAAACGGTATTAAGGTAGTAGGAGATGCAGCAGACGGGGATGAAGCAATCCGCAAAGCGGTGGAGCTACAACCTGATGTCGTGCTCATGGATTTTAGTATGCCACCTGGCAAAGATGGCCTCACGGCAACCACCGAATTAAAAAAACAGTTGCCGGATACAGAAGTGCTTATTTTAACGATGCATGATGATGAGGAATATCTGTTCCGAGCCATTCAAGCCGGAGCATCTGGATATATTTTAAAAAGTGCACCTCATGAGGAATTACTCGCTGCCATCCAGTCTGTGGCCGAAGGCAGTGCCTATCTATACCCCAATGCAACCAAACGCCTGATGAGTGAATATCTGGACAAAATCAAACAAGAGGGCATAGCCGGGCCGTATGAATCCCTGTCTGAGCGGGAAAAAGAGATCCTATCATGGGTAGCCAAAGGATATGCCAACAAGGAAATTGCCGAACACCTGGTGATTAGCGTCAAAACCGTAGAGTCCCACAAAAGCAACCTTATGGAGAAGCTTAACTTGAAAACACGGCCTGAGTTGGTCAAATTTGCACTGAAAAAGGGGTTGCTCCATTATGAATGAACCTTCTAACCCTTTACTGCAGCCCGCCTTTGGGGAGTCAACCGATAAACTACTGAATGATTTGGAAATTCATATACCAGATTCTCCTTTTCTCCATGTACTGCGTAGTTCTCTCCACCAGCTATCCAATCTAAAATTTGCTCTAGATACATCTTCCATCGTTGCTCTGACCGATCATCGAGGAATTATTCAATACGTAAACGATAAGTTCTGTGAGATTTCGCAATATAGTCGTGAAGAATTGATCGGGCAGGATCATCGTCTCATTAATTCGGGCTATCATACTCGAGCCTTCATGAAGAACCTGTGGACTACGATCCGTTCTGGTGAGGTATGGCAGGGAGAAATACGAAATCGTGCTAAAGATAACAGCTACTACTGGGTGAATACTACGATTGTTCCATTTATGGACGAGGAAGGTAAACCCTATCAGTACTTAGCGATCCGTAATGAAGTAACTAAATTAAAAAAAGTAGAGGCAGAGCTTCAGACCATGATGACGCAAGTCATGCAAATACAGGAGGAAGAGCGTAAACGTTTTTCAAGAGAGCTTCATGATGGGATTGGTCAAAGCCTGTTTTCACTTATTATTCAACTAGATAGCCAACTAGCTGAACAACCCAACGCTACTTTGGAAAATTTGCGTGCACAGGTAACCGATATCATTAAAGATGTTCGTGGCCTAGCGTGGGAACTTCGTCCCTCAGTTCTGGATGATTTGGGTGTCGTACCGGCCCTAAGAACTTATATTGAAAATTTCTGTTCGCATTACGGAATCGAAGTGCATTTTCAATGTACTTTACGTAAACGCCTTGATATCCGAAAAGAAATAGCAATCTATAGAATTGTACAGGAAGCACTGACGAATGTGGCTAAATACGCAGATGTAGCAGAAGCATACGTTGATGTAGAGGATCAAGACGAAATAATAAAAGTAACTATTCGGGATGAGGGTATGGGCTTCTCTGGAGAATCCAAAGGAGAGGGAGTTGGATTGTTCAGCATGGAAGAACGAGCTAGAGGAGTAGGCGGCTTCTTGAGCATGACCTCTGCTCCAAATCAGGGAACCTCCATACAGCTGACCATACCAGTGTAAAACCTGTGTACTAGATCAGTTATCGGTGTATACTCACTGCAGGAGCAGAAGGAATACACCGATAGCAAGGATTATCGATAGTCAACACTTTGTAGAATCTATGGAAGATAAACATACAAAAAAAGAGAGAGCTCTGTCCCCAGACAGGCTCTCTTTATTTATAAGGTGTCACCACTGAGGCAACAAGAATCCGCTATAGCAAAAAGCGGGTGATGGGAATCGAACCCACGCTACCAGCTTGGAAGGCTGGAGTTCTACCATTGAACTACACCCGCAAATCAGTATCGGGATGACACGATTTGAACATGCGACCCCCTGGTCCCAAACCAGGTGCTCTACCAAGCTGAGCTACATCCCGACATTATACATTTTTTAATAAATGGCGCGCCCTGAGAGATTCGAACTCCCGGCCTTTTGATTCGTAGTCAAACGCTCTATCCAGCTGAGCTAAGGGCGCATATTTAGTTCCATAATGAGCAGTCAAGGCGCCACCCAGATTTGAACTGGGGATGAAGCTTTTGCAGAGCTTTGCCTTACCACTTGGCTATGGCGCCGTATGGATAATGGAGCGGACGACGGGAATCGAACCCGCGACCCTCGCCTTGGCAAGGCGATGCTCTACCGCTGAGCCACGTCCGCAAAATATGGTGCGGTCGAGAGGACTCGAACCTCCACGGGGGGTTAGCCCACACGGACCTGAACCGTGCGCGTCTGCCAATTCCGCCACGACCGCAAAATAACTTATAAATGGTGAGCCATGAAGGACTCGAACCTTCGACACCCTGATTAAAAGTCAGGTGCTCTACCAACTGAGCTAATGGCTCTTAATGGCTGGGGATATAGGATTTGAACCTATGCATGACGGAGTCAAAGTCCGTTGCCTTACCGCTTGGCTAATCCCCATTAAATTAAGAATCAAAGGGCGGCCGATGGGGCTTGAACCCACGAATGCCGGAGTCACAGTCCGGTGCGTTAACCACTTCGCCACGACCGCCATATGATTATAAAAAGACTGGTGGAGGATGATGGATTCGAACCACCGAACCCGTAAGGGAGCAGATTTACAGTCTGATGCGTTTGGCCACTTCGCTAATCCTCCAAAATGGTGCCGGCGAGAGGACTTGAACCCCCAACCTACTGATTACAAGTCAGTTGCTCTACCAATTGAGCTACACCGGCACATTGCCAATTCCCACTTGAAAGGTGGCTCGGGACGGAATCGAACCGCCGACACGAGGATTTTCAGTCCTCTGCTCTACCGACTGAGCTACCGAGCCATGTTTTATTTTACAATTATATCATATAGTTTACACTATATGTAGTTAAAATGGCGGAACTGACGGGATTCGAACCCGCGATCTCCTGCGTGACAGGCAGGCATGTTAGGCCTCTACACCACAGTTCCAGAGGCATTTCCAACAGGAAATTAATTGCGGGGGCAGGATTTGAACCTACGACCTTCGGGTTATGAGCCCGACGAGCTACCGAACTGCTCCACCCCGCGACATCAAAGGTATTTCTTAATACTATTAATGGTGGAGGCTGAGGGGATCGAACCCCCGACCCTCTGCTTGTAAGGCAGATGCTCTCCCAGCTGAGCTAAGCCTCCATAATTATGACCCGTAGGGGATTCGAACCCCTGTTACCTCCGTGAAAGGGAGGTGTCTTAACCCCTTGACCAACGGGCCTTGCAAAATGAATTCTGATTTAATAATTTTGTGGCGGAGAGAGAGGGATTCGAACCCTCGCACCACTTACGCAGTCTAACCCCTTAGCAGAGGGTCCCCTTATAGCCACTTGGGTATCTCTCCGAGTAGCGGCAGAGGGGATCGAACCCCCGACCTCACGGGTATGAACCGTACGCTCTAGCCAGCTGAGCTACGCCGCCACCTTATATATAAAATTCAGAAGTATTGAAATATGGCTCCCCGAACAGGACTCGAACCTGTGACAACTCGATTAACAGTCGAGTGCTCTACCAACTGAGCTATCAGGGAATATTGGTGGAGCCAAGGGGGATCGAACCCCTGACCTCCTGCGTGCAAGGCAGGCGCTCTCCCAGCTGAGCTATAGCCCCAAACTTTTAGTCAATCTAGAAATGGTGGGCCTTAGTGGACTCGAACCACCGACCTCACCCTTATCAGGGGTGCGCTCTAACCAGCTGAGCTAAAGGCCCTAATTCATTAAATTTTATCATCCTTTAAAGGATTTTGCTTGGCGGCGTCCTACTCTCCCAGGACCCTGCGGTCCAAGTACCATCGGCGCTGGAGGGCTTAACGGTCGTGTTCGGGATGGGTACGTGTGGAACCCCTCCGCTATCGCCACCAAACATGAATTTGCCTCGCAAATTCTTCCGTAAGGTTATTCGGTTCATCACGGATTCTGTGAATGAATAGCTATACGCTTGTTGTATGTACTTCTACATACCTTCAAGGTTACACCCTGAAAACTGGATCCGAAACTTCATTGCGTCTTATCTTTAGGATAAGCCCTCGACCGATTAGTATTGGTCAGCTCCATGCATTACTGCACTTCCACCCCCAACCTATCTACCTCGTCGTCTTCAAGGGGTCTTACTAATTGGGAAATCTCATCTTGAGGGGGGCTTCACGCTTAGATGCTTTCAGCGCTT
>NZ_AMQU01000035.1:0-23788 GCF_000307675.1 Paenibacillus sp. ICGEB2008 | reverse complement strand
AACATCGTAAAACCAATCAATACGTCATTATTATAAATCAGCTCTAGATAAAAACCCATCCAAAAACTGACATTCCGCAATTGAGTAAAGGTTAGATACCATAAACCTTTGTTGCTCAGGGCTCGGTTGAAGTTCAGCACATTCTACCCAATTACTTTTGTCGACTGCCTTTAGCGTAATTATTTTCGGATTCCCCCTATACTTCACCTTCCATTTTTTCTTATTACCAAAGCTTACTGACCTTGCCGCACGAAACAGCAGATGTTAAAGCTAGGTCGTATTATAGCAAAAAGGCAGAATAAGCCTCGTAAAAGTAGCAGCCTTCGCTCTTCCCTGCTTACTTCACTCTTTAAAAGGTTGGAGAATTTGGCGGTGGCCAGCGAAGCGGGCCATTTGAATCCGAAGAAGCGCGAGCGTTCGCCTTTGACCTGGGATTCTTACTATTCAATCCTTACACAATCCAAGAATCCCGGGTCAACAGCGATCGTAGGATCAAATGGCACGCGTAGCCTCTTCCCACTACAACTCACTGATCTTTTACCCACACCTTCTTACTTCACAAAATTAAACGAATTCAGCGTCGAATCCAGTGCGTTGGACTGTACACCCGTGTTGTTCGCATCGTTTAATGTCGTTGTTACGGTATATGTTTTACCGTTATGCTCCAGAACGATTTGGCGACCTGTATAACCGATGCCTTCCTCCACACGGTGGAATGTAAAGGACACTGCCGGCACACCAGCAAATGTTACATCCTTAACTTCCTCCACTTTAAGGTTTTTATAGTTCTTGGCTTGCTTATCATAGAAGTCCTTAAGCTGGGATACCGTTAATTCAAAGGATTGGTCGTTGTCGATTTTGATAGAAAAACGCCCTCCGGTAAATTGATACTCTATATCGCCCAATTCAAATTGATCGCTAACCGCGGTCCAATACCGTGGGATATTTACTGTATATTCATATGCTTTAGACGTCTTTTTGATCGTTTTCGTTTTGTCCGCCAGATAGTCATCCTCTTCCAATTGTCCAAAGTTATTCGCTACCGTTTGGAAATCGATTTGAAGCGAAGAAATGAGCGCGTTGAACTGGTCATTTCCCTTGCTTACCTTTTCAGGCACTGCGTATTCAGCCAGGTAGCGATATCCATTTTGCTGAATCAGCACATTGTACTCCTTGACCCATCCATCCCCAAAATTATAGCGGTACTCCTGTACTAATCCCTGAACACCTGCAACCTCCAGCGGGTACGTCTTTTGTGCCTCGTATGCTGTGGACACAAATGAATCGCTCAGCCATTTTTGCAGTTGCTGACCCCAGTTTTCCAATTTTCCATCTGCTGGAGCAGAGGTGATTTTCATGTGGAAGCTTGATCCGTCATTGCTTTCATACTGCATTCGTTGGTCGTCCATTTTCCAGCCTGCGGGTATTTTGAGTGACACACCGTAATCTGGATTCCCGGCCTCACGTGTGCCTCCTACTACAGTGGACAAGTCTTTAATACTTTTATCCTGTGCATTAAAAGAGGTTTTAAATGAGTTCAACAGTCCAGCATACTGGGCCAGATCTTTATAGTTCGTTGCTTTAGCATCGGAAAAATAAACGACATACAGTCGTCCGTTGTCATAGTACTGACGATTTTCCCACAGTACGCCGTCCCCATCCTTCGTAATAACACGAGCATAAGGCACTTTCGCTTTCGGGAAGGATTTTCGGTCCACTACAGTTTCTCCCGTTTCCTTGGCTGCCTGCACCAATTGTTGCAACAAATCGTCTGCATTCAATGGAACCGGCTGTAATGCTGTGTGTACTTCCATATAGTATGCACTGTTCTCGTCCATAAATGTGGAAATACTCTCATCTCCACCCCCCTGACCGATAACGAGTCCTGTTGGATAGTTCATGGACCAATCGTAGTAACTATTCCCGATCTGCGTCTTGCCCTCATCATTATCAATGTTCGGTGATTCTTCTGCTACCGTGCCCGCCTCTTCTTGGGCTTCCATCCGAATGATGATTCCTGCGCCATTCTTCTCCATCTTACCGCCCAGTCCTTCTGCTACTTGACGCAAAGGCACCATGAGGATTCCTGACGACATTTCCGGTGGAGCCGGAAGTGTCACCTTGTGTCCTCTCACCCAGGCTGTACGACTACCGATCGTCAGCGATACAACGTGAGTGCCGCTGGTGATCTTAACCACATTATCTTCAGCTAGGCGAATTTTGCTGTTAAATGCCTTTTTAAACACACCAGCCGGAACCATCAGTGCTCCACTTTTGGAATAGGGTTTCGTAATATTCGCATTTTGGCCGTTCACGATGGCTGTATTGCTGCCGCTTTGCAGACGCAATTCCAATATGTTTTTATCTTGATCTGCTGCAACTGCTGGTAAAGCGGTAAGCAGAAGGGACAATGCGACAGCGCCGACCCCCAGCTTACGCATCATTTTTCTTTGCATATGCTTCACAGTAAATCTCCCTTTAGCTTTATTTTATAGATTGATGAGCCGTTATCTTCACTTTCCAGTAGCTGGCTCTGATGCTTCCTTCGAAGGCGCTACGCCGTCATCTACAGCAGCTCCTGATTCATTCGAGTCTTCAAGATCTTCTCCAGACTGAATGGAATCATAAATTTCACCAGTATCCTGTGTCAGTACCAGCTTGCGCTTCACAATATCACCGTCCGATTGCATAAGTACACTCACCGTTTGGCCCGGTTGATAGTTTTTAAGCAGCTCATTGACATCAATGGCGGAAGCTACACGCTTGCCGTTAATACTGTACAGCTCATCGCCTTCCTTGATTTTAACCTGTACGGCACTGGCTGAGGTGACTTTTGTGACTTTCAAAGGGTCCTCAGTAGGTAATCCAACGATAGCTGACCAGCTCTCTTCAAGCCCTAGGCCAAGACTAGCACGCCGAACCTCACCATATTTGAAAAATTGATTGATGACATATTTCACTGTATCCGCCGGAATCGAAAAGCCCATATTTTCAATTCCGACCGCTGAGAACTTCATTGTATTGATCCCGATAACCTCGCCCTTGAGATTGACCAGCGGACCACCGCTGTTACCAGGGTTGATCGCGGTATCACTTTGAATGAGACGATACGCAGCGTTGACACCACGGTTCAGCCCGCTAACAACACCTGAGGTTGCCGAGTTACGAAGTGAAAAGGAGATCGGCGTACCGATAGCTACTACCTGCTCGCCTACCTGTAAACTATTCGTAGAAGCTGCAAAGGTAGCAGGTTTAAGACCGCTTGCCTTAATTTTAATCAACGCCAAGTCACTGATCGGATCGCTGTAGCTGTCGATGATTCCGTAAGATTTTCCGTCCGAGGTTACAACTACGGCATCACCTAATCCTTCGATTACATGCGCGTTCGTAACAATCCATCCATCTGCCCGAATGATGACACCCGTGCCGTGAGCCAGGTTGTATCGGTCTCCCCCTGCTACGGTCTCTCCTGTCGCAGAACGGCCAATGATGCCGACTACCGAAGGAGATACATTTTTAACGACCTGCGGCACACGATCGGCCGATAACGTATATGTACCATTTGCGCTGTTATACGCGCCGCTGGTTCCTAATGCTTTATTCATATCACTTACGTTAACATAGACCCCGCCATTAATGACCTTGGCCTTCAACGCAGCTCCACTGCTGGCTGCACCTGCCGTTCCAGAAACACATAGAGCGCTGCCCAAAGCCAGCACAGCTACCCTTTTCCCCATCTTACGCATATACTCACCATTTCCTCTCTAACATGACCCTGTTCTATCAGTTAGTCCAAATCTACCATAGAGGGGACACGCATACAATCGCTTTAAGCCCTATCTTTTTCTAAAAAAGCGCCGTTTGCCACATCCCTATCCTCTCATACTATTTATATTATAAATTTTCCAAATCCTTATATCAAAAAAATAAGCAAAAACAATAAAAAATCGTTATACCCTTTGGACCATTCCTTCGTTTACGGGCATAACCAACTATGATACCATCACATTATATCTTAGTTATATTGTCGGAAATAAAAAATCGTGAGTTCTATATCCAAAATCTCAAGTATAAATAAGACACATGAAGGAGGTTAAAAAAGGATGGCCTATGAACCAATCTGGAATGCTCATCCCGATAAGCTTAACAAGTTTGAGTTAGTCAAGCTGGAAAAGGATGGTCTCGACGTTATACGTACCATCATCGAAAGCTATGCACACAAAGGGTATGACTCGATCTCTGCGGACGATATGGACCGATTCAAATGGGCTGGGGTTTACCAGCAAAAACCCAAGGATGGTCATTTCATGATGCGCGTCCGCATCAATACAGGGATCATGACTTCAGCCCAGGCACGTGCCTTAGCGGACATCTCCGCACTGTACGGGCGCGATCTTGTGGATGTCACCACCCGTCAGGCGATTCAATTTCACTGGCTGACCGTTGAAAGCTTGCCGGATATTTTCGAACGTCTGGAAAAGGTTGGTTTGTATTCCTTTGAAGCCTGTGGGGACTGCCCTCGTACCATTGTCGGCAATCCGCTGGCTGGCATTGATCCTAATGAACTGGTGGATACTCAGGAGATTGTAGATGAAGTAAACCGCTTTTTCTTATTGAATCGCGACTTTTCCAATCTTCCGCGCAAATATAAAATGTCCATCTCCAGTAATACGTACAATAATGCACAGGCTGAAATTAACGACCTGTCCTTCACACCGGCAACCAAGATCCTTAACGGAAAAGAAGTGGTTGGCTTCCATGTGATGGTTGGCGGAGGACTATCCGCCAAGCCGCATTTGGCACATCCGCTGGATTTGTTTGTCCGTCCTGAGGAAGTACTGAAGGTTGCTATTGCTGTCACCACCATCTTCCGTGATTACGGCTATCGGGAAAAACGGCACCATGCCCGTCTGAAATTCCTTGTTGCCGATTGGGGCCCAGACAAATTCCTGGCCAAGCTGACTGAGTACACTGGCGAAATGCCGGGACGAGGTGAAGATAAAACCATTGGCTGGCAAGCCGCCTATTTTGACGGTATACATCCCCAAGCCCAAGAAGGTCTGAACTATGTCGGTCTGAACGTACCTGTTGGTCGCCTCAGTGCTGACGAGTTGCATGAACTGGCCGACCTGGCTGACCGCTACGGTGATGGGCAGATTCGTACCACGATGTCGCAAAATATTTTGCTGAGCGGTGTGCCGGATGATCAAGTAGATGAGCTACTAAAAGCTCCCGTGCTGCAACGCCTGACACCACAGCCCAAGCATTTTATGAGCCGTACAGTATCTTGCACAGGAAATGAGTTTTGCAATCTGGCGATTGTGGAAACGAAAAAGCGAGCGATTGACGTTGCCGAGTATTTGGATCAGCACGTACAATTGGATGAAAAGGTGCGCATCCATTTTATTGGTTGCCCGAATTCCTGCGGTCAAAAGCATATTGCCGACATTGGACTGCAAGGCTCGCTCCTTAAGACACCTGAAGGCATGGTTGACGCGTTCGACATCGCTGTCGGCGGGGCACTTGGAGCAGATGCCCAGTTCAACAAGGCACTCAAAGGCCGCGTGCGTGGCGATCAGGTTGGTCCTGTATTGGCAGAGCTTATTCTGTTTTACAAAGAAAATAGGATTGCTGGCGAAAGCTTTTATGCGTATGTACAGCGTGTAGGCATTCCGTCTTTCCAAGAGAAGTTGTCTGCCATTTTACAGTCCAGCCACGTTGCATCCTAGACATAAAGCCCATTAACAGCCTGCTTGTATTTTATATACAAGCAGGCTGTTTCTTATGCCACACCACAGTGCCATACCTACTTGCTACTTCTTCGATTTCATAAAAAAGACACCGGATTACTCCGGTATCAATATTTTCGCAAAATCGAGTACTATTGGCTTCTGAGCGCCTGTTGTAGATGTCACCACCGCGTAGCCTGAAGGAATCTTATATATCAATCCCGTATCATATCGGATGCCGAAGGAGTTATCTTCCTTATAATGAGTCTTCGTTTCCCACACCTTCGTGCCGTTTCCTTTTAAGCCTGTGATAGTAATGCCATGCATCTTCGTGGTTTTACCCAGTGGATCATATTGATCACTGAACTGGACATACAACTGCTCCTCAGGCAGATACACCCGGTCAGCGGCATAGTCCTCTGTATTACTAAACAATTGCAGACCATTACTTAACACCTGGGTACGCTTGCTGTTTCCTTTAAGCCCTGTTACAGCAATATGACCGCTGGACAACTCACGCACCGCGGCAATTTCCTTACCTGATCCTAAGTCTAGATGGACATCACGGATATTACGACCATACACATCGGCTTGTACCCCCACGGGACCATCTGAGCTGTTCAAAAGCGCATAATATCCATTGTGACTGCCAACCAGCCAACCTGAGGTCACCCCGGCCGTCGTCCGATTCCATTGTATGTCGCCATCTTCTGTGTATTTGAGTACAGTGAATGACTGATCCGCAAGGTTCAATGAGGAGACTAGAAAACTGCCATCCTCTAGTGGCTCCAGTCCTACCTGGGAACCCTGCCCTTGGGAGATCAAGCCATCAGTCGGTAATGTTTTGGACCACAAGGGGTTTCCATCCGCGTCCAATCGTGACGCCTGCAAATCCCGCATTCCGTTCGGTTGGGTATAATCAATCAGAAACAGCAAGCCACCATCTGATGTCTCCCGCTGGACTCCCCTGCTGCTTGTTCCAGGTTGTACACTCAGGTCCTGCTGGTGTTTCCATACAGTCTCCAGAGAACTGTCCAGCTTGCCATACGTGACGTGTACCACACTTGCTTCTGTAACGTCCTCGACGTTCAGCATTAAAAACCCACCCTTTGCAGCGGGCTGAATATAATTGTGAGCGTTTTCTGAATCTTTAATAGTTCCAATCGCTGCACTGGTCTCGATCTCGGCTTGTATGGGCGCATACGCCTCGGACACCTCGGAGGCATAGGACGGTGCAGCACTATAACCCAATAACCATGCCGCTATAGTGACTCCTGCTGCCCATGAGTATACACGTGTACGTAGAACTCTACTTTGCTTAATCTTCAAACGTTCCAGCTCCCTTCATGACTTCCTCAGAGATGTGGTATAAATCTTAGATGTGATATAACTATAGACGGTTTCGCTTCAACTAGTAATGGTTGTCACGGGGCACGGAACTTCGTATGATGCTAGATAATCATAAGTTATATATTAACCTCTTCAAGCCCGAGCCTAAACATCCAAAACTCTAAAAATTTAGAGATTACTCAGAGACTTTCTGTCGATGAATATACATATAGATTTATTATTCCAGCGCTTGGTAAACTATGTGTCACTTGCTTTAACGCAGGAATTTAATAAAAGTTTTCTTTTTTTACAAAAAAAAATAAACCCTGCCAACGGGAAAGCATAAATACGCTAATTCGTATTCTGCCTTCCTGCCTGTGCAGGGTTTCTAAAACATACACTAAATAGTATCTAAAGATCGACGGTCTGGAGCGCTTGGCTGCGCTGTGTATCCCGTTCAAGGATCGGCTTTAAGTATCGGCCTGTATAGGATTCTTCGACTTTTACGAGTTGTTCTGGTGTCCCGGTAGCCAAGATCGTTCCACCGCCGCTTCCGCCTTCAGGCCCCAGATCAATCAGGAAATCGGCTGTTTTAATTACATCTAGATTATGCTCAATAACCAGCACCGTTTCTCCCGAATCAACCAAACGATGCAGCACCGTCAACAATCGGTCAATATCGTGAACATGTAGACCCGTTGTCGGCTCATCCAAAATATAAATGGTTTTACCTGTGCTGCGACGATACAGTTCGGAAGCCAGCTTCACACGCTGTGCCTCACCACCGGACAAAGTAGTCGCTGGTTGACCCAACTTGATATACCCCAAACCTACATCCATCAGCGTCTGAATCTTGCGATGAATCTTCGGGATATTTTCAAAAAATGCTGTTGCATCTTCTACCGTCATCTCCAGCACATCAGCAATACTCTTCCCTTTATACTTAACCTCAAGGGTCTCCCGATTATAGCGTTTGCCTTTGCACACTTCGCAGGGTACGTACACATCGGGCAGAAAGTGCATTTCAATCTTGATGATGCCGTCGCCTCTGCAAGATTCACATCGGCCTCCCTTAACGTTAAAGCTAAACCGACCTTTCTTGTAGCCTCGAACCTTAGCCTCGTTCGTCTGCGAGAATAAATCACGGATATCATCGAACACACCGGTATAAGTCGCAGGATTGGAACGCGGTGTACGGCCGATTGGCGATTGATCAATCTCAACCACCTTTTCGATATGCTCTAGCCCGCGAATTTCTTTATGTTGACCTGGACGTACTCTCGCACGGTTCAGATCACGCGCCAGCGTTTTGTACAAAATTTCGTTGACCAGCGTCGATTTCCCAGACCCGGATACGCCAGTGACAGCCGTGAAAACACCCAATGGAATTTTGACATTCACATTTTTGAGATTGTTCTCCTTGGCTCCGCGAATCTCCAGCCACTTATCTGCAGGCTTGCGCCGCTCGGTATTGACCGGAATAAACTTACGCCCGCTCAAATATTGACCGGTCAGGGAATTAGGATCTTCCATAACTTCCTGTGGGGTCCCCTGTGACATGATCATCCCGCCATGGATTCCGGCTCCTGGCCCAATGTCAATGATATAATCTGCCGCCATCATCGTATCTTCGTCATGCTCCACCACGATCAACGTATTGCCTAGATTCCGCATATGTTCCAATGCACTAATCAGGCGGTCATTATCTCGCTGATGCAACCCGATACTTGGCTCGTCCAAAATATAAAGCACACCCATCAGACTGGAACCGATCTGTGTCGCCAATCGGATACGCTGTGCCTCCCCGCCGGACAACGTACCTGCTGCACGGCTTAAAGTCAGGTATTCCAGACCAACGTTAACGAGGAATCCCAGTCGGCTGTTAATTTCCTTTAAAATGAGGTTGGCGATCGACTGCTCTTTCTCACTCAGCTTCAGTGTATGGAAAAATTGAGAAGCCTCCCCGACAGACAAAGCTGTCACATAAGCGATATTACGCTCTTGAATCGTTACTGACAGGCTTTCTTTTTTCAGTCGGTGCCCCTTACAGGTGTTACATGGCTTTGCACTCATAAAGCCTTCAATAAATTCACGTATTCCCTCAGAAGCCGTATCACGGTAGCGACGCTCCAGGTTCGGGATAATGCCCTCAAAGGTCACATAGGCTTCCTTACGTTGACCAAAATCATTTTCATAGCGGAAACGGATCTTCTGGTCACCTGTTCCGTGCAAAATAAGATTCATTTGTTCTGACGTCAATTGGCTTACAGGAACGTCCTGCGGAATACCGTAGTGTTCGCATACGGACTGTAAAAATTGAGGATAATAAGTGGAAGTTCCTCCACTCCATGCCTGGAACGCCCCATCTTCTACACTTTTTTCTGGATCGGGTATGAGCAGATCAGGGTCAACCACCATTTTAACTCCTAGCCCATCACAATCTGGACAAGCACCAAACGGACTATTAAAGGAGAACATCCGGGGAGACAGCTCATCTATGCTAAAACCGCAAATCGGGCACGCAAAGTTGGAGCTAAATCGCAACTCCTCTTGCCCTATAATATCTACAAGCAACTGTCCGCCTGAAAGATTCAGTGCCGTCTCAATAGAGTCGGACAGACGCGCACGTACATCTTCCTTGACTACAATCCGGTCTACGACCACTTCAATCGAGTGCTTCTTGTTCTTCTCCAGTTCAATCTTCTCAGACAATTCACGCAGTTCGCCATTCACACGTACCCGTACAAAGCCCTGCTTGGCTATATCAGTGAACAGTGTCTTATGCTCACCTTTGCGGCCGGATACCAATGGAGCCAGGATTTGCAGCCGTGTCTTTTCAGGATACTGCAAAATGCGGTCTACCATCTGTTCGACGGTCTGTGAAGTGATTTCAATGCCATGTTCAGGACAATGAGGATGACCTACTCGGGCAAATAACAACCGCAAGTAATCATAGATTTCTGTAACTGTTCCGACCGTAGAACGAGGATTCCGACTTGTCGTTTTTTGGTCAATGGAAATGGCAGGTGACAGGCCGTCAATCGAATCGACGTCCGGTTTCTCCATTTGCCCGAGGAATTGACGGGCATACGCAGATAATGATTCCACATACCGCCGCTGTCCTTCCGCATAGATCGTATCGAAAGCCAGTGATGATTTACCTGAGCCGCTAAGCCCTGTCAGGACAACGAACTTGTCCCGCGGAATCGTCACGTCAATATTTTTGAGATTATGCGCGCGTGCGCCTTTGATGATGATGCTTTCATTCGCCAAATGTTTCATCTCCTTAGCCGTAATTCACGTCATCCTATATCGCGTTGGATTATCCGATGGAAGTGATATATCGCAAAGAGAACGACCACATCGGCCGTCCTCACTATTTCTTAAAAGCAATCAAACATTCTATTATCAATATGTTGTGCTTCTAGCTTATTCCCAATGTTTAATCAGCCCGCAATTCCAGCAAAGCATCACGCAACTCGGCGGCCCGTTCGAACTGTAGATTCTTGGCCGCATCCTTCATTTCTGCTTCTAGGCGCTGAATGAGGGATTGACGCTCCTTCTTGGAAAGTTTACCCGTCTCATTAGGAAGGTAATCATTCTTGGACTCTGCCGTCTTGGTTGCTTCAATGACATCACGTATCTTTTTACGGATGGTTTGCGGGGTAATCCCATGCTCTTCATTGTATTGAATTTGAATCGCACGGCGACGTTCCGTTTCCTTAATCGCTTTATCCATAGAATCGGTAATCTTATCGCCATACATAATAACACGTCCGTCACTATTCCGCGCTGCCCGTCCGATCGTCTGAATCAGAGAGCGCTCAGAACGCAGGAAGCCTTCTTTGTCCGCATCCAAAATCGCAACCAGCGATACTTCCGGCAAATCGAGACCTTCCCGCAACAAGTTGATCCCGATCAGCACATCGAAGGTTCCCAGACGAAGATCCCGCAAAATGGCCATCCGTTCCAAAGTCTTAATCTCGGAGTGCATATACCGAACCTTGATGCCCACTTCTTTTAAGTAGTCTGTCAAATCTTCAGCCATTTTCTTCGTGAGTGTAGTGACCAGTACCCGTTCTTCACGTTCTATGCGCTGACGTATTTCATTAATGAGATCGTCAATCTGCCCTTTGCTCGGACGCACCTCAATAATAGGATCAAGGAGACCGGTAGGACGGATAATCTGCTGCACCATCGTATCGCATTTTTCCATCTCATACGGGCCTGGAGTAGCCGATACATAGATAATCTGATTCACTTTGTCCTCGAACTCCTCGAACTTCAGCGGACGGTTATCCAAGGCAGATGGCAAACGAAAACCATGTTCAACGAGAACATTTTTACGCGCCTGGTCCCCGTTATACATCGCACGAATTTGCGGCAATGTAACATGAGATTCGTCGATGACGATCAGCATATCATCTGGAAAATAATCCAACAGTGTATATGGTGTTGCTCCACGCTCGCGGAATGTCAGTGGACCCGAGTAATTTTCGACACCGGAACAAAAGCCAACCTCTCTCATCATCTCGATATCATAGCGGGTACGTTGCTCCAAACGTTGCGCCTCTAACAGCTTCCCTTGCTCCTTCAGCTCTGCTAACCGCTCTTCTAGCTCACGTTCGATATTGACCAGTGCTACCCTCATCGTATCCTCATGAGTAACGAAGTGAGATGCCGGGAAAATGGCGATATGTTCACGTTCACCGATCAATTCACCTGTAAGCACATTAATTTCGGTAATCCGTTCAATTTCATCTCCGAACAGTTCTACCCGTATCGCGTTTTCTCCATGGGAAGCCGGGAATATTTCAACAACATCCCCCCGTACACGGAAAGTACCCCGCACGAAGTTGATATCGTTCCGCTGATATTGAATATCGACCAAGCGGGACAAAATCTGGTTGCGGGGTTTCTCCATGCCGACTCTAAGCGAGAGCAGCAAGCTTGAATATTCTTTCGGGGAACCCAAACCATAAATGCAAGAGACACTCGCTACAATAATAACGTCACGACGCTCAAACAGAGAGCTTGTGGCTGAGTGGCGAAGTTTATCAATCTCCTCATTGATGCTGGAATCCTTCTCAATATACGTATCGGAAGAAGGGATGTACGCTTCCGGTTGGTAGTAATCATAGTAGCTGACAAAATAATCAACTGAGTTGTTTGGAAAAAATTCTTTAAACTCACTTGCCAGTTGAGCAGCCAAGGTCTTGTTATGCGCAATAACCAGCGTAGGCCGATTCAGCTTGGCAATGGTCTGAGCGATGGTATACGTCTTACCTGTTCCCGTAGCACCCAATAGAGTTTGATGCTTCTTTCCTTCTGCAATTCCCTCTACCAATTCAAAAATGGCCTGGGGCTGATCGCCTTGAGGTTGGAATTCCGACTGAATTTCAAAAGTCTTATCGCTAACAACGATATCACTCATTGCCCTGCATCACCCTTATCGTCTAAAATGGAAACATCATGTTTTTACACCAATCGAGCTTTAACGTCTTTGCCTGTAATTCTATGTCGATATTTCCCGAGCAATGATACTTGGGAAATATGGTTGAATAAGAATGTTTGTTCCCGTATTATACCTCTTTCTTACCGTGGATGCAAACGATAAGTCTTGAATAGGAGTGAATTAAATTTTGGATATCACCATCGTATTGGGCATCATCGCCGGAATCATAGCATTAATCGGTGGCTTCTTATGGGAAGGCGGCGAATTCACAGGGCTGCTACAAGGCACATCAGCTCTGATTGTATTTGGCGGAACTTTCGCCGCAGTTGTAATCAGTTACCCTGCCTCCAAGCTGAAGACGATACCCACCGCTCTGCGGATGGCTTTTAGTCGTGAGGACAATCCTACGGAGCAATATATAGAAGATTTGGTTTCCATGGCCGCCACCTCCCGCCGATCCGGTGTGCTTGCGTTAGAACGTATATCATCGGAGCATCCGAATGCATTTTTGCGGGAAGGTCTTCAACTCGTTATTGACGGCACTGAACAGGAACAGATCAAACAAATTTTAGAACTAGAGCTAGATGCTATTGGGCACAAACATGAGGGGTACGCCAAAATATTTGAATCGGCAGGCGGCTATGCCCCTACGATGGGGATTATCGGTACGGTCATGGGTCTGATCCATGTACTAGGCAGCTTAACCGAACCTACTGCGCTCGGGCCGTCGATTGCTGTGGCTTTTATCGCAACACTATACGGCGTTGCTAGCGCCAATCTGATCTTTCTGCCCATCGCGTCCAAAATAAGAGCAGCCAGTGAAAGTGAAATTATCACAATGGATTTGCTGCTGCAAGGTATTCTGGCTATTCAAAACGGAGAGAACCCTAAGCTTGTACGCAAGAAGTTGGAGTTCTTTATCCGCTCAGAGCAAAATATAGATCGCAAACCGCCTCGTCGCTCACGTACAGAGAGCGCTACTCCAAAGGAGGACTTCCATGAGAGTGCGCGCTAAGCGTCGTGGGCGTCAAGGTGGCGGTGGAGACCAACGAGATCGATGGATGATTACCTATGCCGATCTGATCACCCTGCTGCTCATTTTCTTCGTCGTGATGTATGCCATGAGCAGTCTGGATGCTAAGAAATACGATGTCGTTGTTCAATCCCTTCAGGATACGTTCCACAAGGGAGATTCTATTTTGGAGCAAGGCTCGGGCATTACGGGTACTGCCGATCGTTACACCAGCAAGAACCCACCCGCGACCAAGCAACCGGCCTCTAATAAAAAAGAAGCGGGATCAACCAAGCTCACCGAGCGTGAACAAGCATTTCGCAAGCAGGAAAAAGAACTGCAAAACCTAATGGGTGTCATCCAGGAATATATTACGGACAACAAGCTACAAAATCAGATTTTCGTATCCGATCAACCACGTGGCATTGTCATTACGCTGAATGACCGCTTTCTATTCGACCAAGGCAGAGCGGCACTCAAGCAGGGTTCTGCAAACACGTTATCCAAATTAGCTAGTCTATTTCGAGATTTGAAAACACCGATTAGTATTGAGGGGCATACGGACAACATTCCATTCACGCGTTCCTCTAACTCATCGACCTACAAGGACAACTGGGAGCTTTCCGGCGCTCGGGCACTGTCTGTACTCCGGTTCTTTATCGACCGAGAGCAGCTATCCCCCTCAGGATTCCAGTATGCGGGTTATGCAGATACCCGTCCGGTTGGTGACAATAGCACCGAAGCAGGGCGACAAAAAAACCGCCGTGTCGAAATCACTGTGCTGCGTCAGCTCCAGCAGTAAAACCCAAAAACCTCCCGAGTCACGCCATAACGTGAATGGGGAGGTTTTTTTGAGCTGTATCCTCATGTTACATGGCTTCCGCTCTGATGTAGACGCAGAACAATAAACTGTACGAACAACGTGGATAAGGGCGGCGTACGAGATGTAATAGAGATTATTTTGTTTATGCTATATCTCACTATGTATAGAAGCCAAGGTGAAGTTAGGTTTTATCTTGTTATGATGCTTGATGTTAATAAGATAGGACGAGCTCGTGTTGCTTCTCTTGGATCTGTGAACTTTGGGGTACGCTCTGTTGTCTACGATAGCTATATTTCCAATCACTGTACTTATTAAGGAGCCGATCCAACTCCATAGACTTGGTCAACACCCGTCGATCCTTCAATCCCACCTCTTTCGCCAAATCATTTAATTCTTTTCGCTTTTCTTCGATGCACTCCTCCAATTGTTGCCATTTCACATCAATAAACCTCCTGTTCGGTGTGGTATTTACATTAGTTTACAGGCTGATACCTTCCCCACAGGTTAAAAATATAATAAAACCCATTTCATCCCTTTAACGGAATAAATCAAAAAACCAGCCTTACCAAGACTGGTTTTTTGATAACTATTAACCGCCCATCCCATGGCCAAACACAATAATGTTATGAGAGTATTCTAAAAAGCTAAAAAGCCCTATTATTAGAATGAACCTCAGGTTTTTTACTCGCACTTATCAAGACCTCCTCCATGATACTTTCATATTCTGATATTTGGTCTTTTGTTGCCTGCGCTCTAAATTTCCCGAATATTGCTGTGCAGATCATAAACTTTTCTTTGTTATTGATTTGAAGACATTTTCTCAAGCATTTTAAAACATAATAAATACCATTTTCATAGGAATAGCTATTAAACATATATATTGTTAGTTGATAACAAAAATCAGCATACGTATGATAACTAAATGATTGTTCATAATAACTGGTTTCCATAGATAATTCATCATTAAATGAGTTTATTTCGCGGGAAAATTGTTGGAGGATATTTTCAATTAAAAAACCATGCTTGTTAGCCGACTCTACTATCGTTAATAACCCTAATAAAATTTCCGGTGGGTTATTTTTTAAAAATTGAATATATATTGGCAAACTACCTGTATCGCCCATAAGAATTTTCAAGTTAAGCTGATTAGCATTTGCCCAAAGGGTGAACTTTTGTACTTCTTTTTGTCCAATCTCTCCTAAATTCTCAAACCAACTCAAATCGGCATAACCAGAAATATACTTCATTGCTTCCTCATACTTCTCTTGTTTTTCCAGAGCATTACCCTTTATTAAGTAACCTTGACCATAGTAGACCACTAAATGTCTCTCAGTTTTCAATGTAACATTCTTTTTATTAGTTTCTCTGCTCCTACAAACAATAGTTGCAAGCGCTCTTAATTCATCTGCATAACGCTCTGTTTCTTTCCATTGATGCAAGTTGAAATAAAGATTTGACAGTTTAAGCAGACCATCTAAATGGTACTCTAAGGGTACCCGATTTCTAAAGGGTACAAATCTTAGTGCAGCCTCCAATCTTTTTTCCATACTTTCACTAACAGAGATTGAAAAAATTCTATAATGACTAATTGCCAACCTCTCTGAATGTTGGTATTTTTCATTTTCTATGACACACTCGTAAAAAGGAATTGCCTCTTTTAACTTTCCTTCTTCATAAAGCTCCTCTGCCAAAGTAAAGATTGTTGGAATGTGGTTAAGATCTTCCATTAAGCGTGAGAGCACTTTCTCCACGCATTGCAGGTTTCCTACTTCAACACAGCGAATAAGGAACGGCTTAACTCTTTTCCAATGTGGTCTTCCATCATAAAAACATTCATCCACATACAGGTCATACAACCAGTCTTCGGGATAATTAAGCGCTTTAGTGATCAAGTCCATTTGTCGTACGGAGATAGGCTTGGGCGGATTCCCGTTAAGCATAGCACTAAAAATGCCTCGGTTTAGACCCGTAGCTTGTCCAAAACTATTAAAAGTATAGCCACCAAGTTTTAATTCTTTCTCAATTTCCGAACGAATCGTGGTTGCATTTTCCAATAAAAACACCCCCGGCATATTCAGATGATTTTAAAAATCACCCTCCTCGACAATCAATTACAATATACTAGAAATTATATGAATAAATTGGATGTTGGTCAACCCTTTATTCTACACCATTTCAATATATTATGGAATTTAATGTGTATAAAAAATCCGCTAATCCTAAAAAAGTGTGTTGTTAGCAGAAGTGTCTAATTCAACAGATTCCTATATTAGCAAGTTAGAGTGTGGCGAAACAATATACAAACTAAAATTTTGGAGAAAATAGCCGATAGACTGGGCTCAAACGTATACCCTTTTTTTAACTTCAATCCTTGATGAAGAACTTAAAATTCAGCTCTGGATATGGGAATGCATTTATATTCTTTCACAGCAGAGTGAAGCGGACTAAAATAAAAGCTTATCGCATTTTAAAAGAACTGTTTACGTTAGAAAGTGAGCTCGATGATTTCAAAGGCAAGGGATAGGTTTAATAATGTCTCAATAAGCTATATATTCTACGAAAAATAAAAAAGGCTACTCTTTTCTACTTATTAAGTAGAAAAGAGTAGCCTTTTGGTAGTTTAAGGAATCATCTGGTTTGCATTATACTGTACTTCTTCAAGCAATTTTTCATATTCCTCGCGTTGTCCGTTCGTGGAATGATCTTTATACTTCTCAAATAATAGTGTAATAGACTTGATATAGTAGGCTTTATCATTCAATTGAGAAGATGCTTTGAAGCTTTTCAACATAACATCCATGGCTTTCAAATAAGCTCCTGTATTGAAATAATAACGACTAAGCTCAAGAAAAAAACGAGAATAAGTAATCAGATTATAATTCGTATGATAGTAAGAAATATTGGTATTTAATTCTTTGAATTTATCAATTTTTTCAGCAAAGAGAGTTAAGATTTCATCTATTGGATAATTGTAAACATTAGCTGACTCAACAATAGTCAATAGTCCATGTAATATCTCCGGCGGATTATTTCTAAGAAGCTCAACATAGGCTGGTAAGCTTTCCATTTTCCCCATTAGGATTTCCAGATTTAACTGGTTTGCTTTCGCCCACATTTTAAATTTTTCTGCCTCTATTCTCCCTATATCGTCCAGATCTTCAAACCCAGATAAATCTGCGTAATAAGGAATAAAAGTCAGGGCCTTCTGATATAATCCTTGTTTCTCGTAGGCATTTCCTTTTAATAAAAAGGATTGACCATAATACACGACTAAACGTCTTTCTGTGTTTAGTGGCTTAACTTCACGACTCTTCAATTTTTCTCTGACCTGCTGTTGATAGATATTCGTAGCTAGTACTCTTAGTTCTTCAGCATACTGGATAACCGTCCCACAATCATCAAGTTGAAAATAGGCATTAGCCAATTTTAATAAAGCATCTAATTGGTAATTATCGGGGAGTTTCCTTCGAAACGGAGCAAATTTTATAGCTTGTTGACGATTATTCTCCAGATCTTTGTTTAAAGAGCAAGAAAATAGCCTATACTGGCTGACAGCCAACCGCTCTGAGTGGTAATATCTTTCGTTTTCTATCACACACTCGTAAAAAGGGACAGCTTCGTTTTCCTTCCCACCTTCATGCAGTTCTTCTGCAAACTCAAATACCGTCGACACATACGACAAATCCTCCGTTAGTCTCGACAATACCTTTTGAATACACTCCTTCCTCTCCAATTCCACACAACGCAATAAAAAAGGCTTGATCCGTTTCCAGTGCCCTTTCCCCTCGTGAAAGCATTCATCTATGTACAGCTCATACAGCCAGCCTTCGGGATACCCTAATGCCTTGGTAATTAGGTCCATCTGCCGGACGGAGATCGGCTTGGGTGGGTTACTGTTAAGCATGGTACTGAATGTACCACGGTTAATACCGGATATTTTACTAAAGCTGCTAAATGTATATCCCCTTTGCTTTAGTTCGGTTTCTATTGTCGAGCGAATCGTAGGTGTATGCTCCATTTCAATCCCCCCTTTATGGTCGTATAACAAATAAATATTAGTTTAGGGAACCATTTGCTTCATACCATAACGCACTTCTTCAAGCACTTTTTCATACTCTGTAAGTTGTTCATGGGTAATATGACCTATTAGTTTTTCGAATAACAAGGTTACTCCCTTAATAAAGGTACTCTTTGTGTTTAACTGAGTGGATACCCTCAGGCTTTTTATTATATTTTCAATAGCTTCTGAGTATCTACCTGTGTTGAAATAGTAACGCGCAAGTTCCAGATACAAGCGGGAATAATTCCATAAAAGAGTACTTATTTGATAGTGTGACGGTGCTGAGACGAATTTCTTATAATCAGCAATTTCATCAGAAAAAACATTTAAGACATTTTCTAAAGAGAAATTATACTTGTTTGCCGACTCTATAATGGAAATCAGACCATGAGAAATTTCTTGGGGATTTTTCTGTAAAAGCTCAACATAAGCTACTAAGCTGCTGACATCTCCAATTAAAACTTTTAGATTAAGAAGATTAGCTTTGGCCCATAATTGGAGCATTTTCACCCCTTGTAGGCCATTTTCATCCAATCCCTCAAACCAGGACAAATCTTCATAATAGGGAATGAATTTTAACGCCTCTTCATACATTCCTTGATTCTCCAATGCATTCCCATGCAATAAATATCCTAGACCATAGTAAACGACAAGAGGCTTCTCACTATTGAAGTTATCCGGATTCCTATTTTTCGAACAACTATAAACTTGTTGATGATAGACACTTATAGCCGATGTCCGAAGTTCTTTCGCATACTTTATCGCATTCTCCCAATTACTTGTGTTAAAATAAACATTTGTTAACTTCAATAATCCATCCAACTGGTAATTCTCTGGCAAGCTTTTGCGGAATGGATCAAATTTAATAGCAGCCTTCAAGCTGCTCTCTAAATCTTCAGTAAGAGAGTAACAAAACAATCTATATTGGCTAATCGCCAGCCGCTCTGAGTGGTAATATCTTTCGTTTTCTATCACACACTCGTAAAAAGGGACAGCTTCGTTTTCCCTCCCACCTTCATGCAGTTCTTCTGCAAACTCAAATACCGTCGACACATAGGACAAGTCCTCCGTTAGTCTCGACAATACCCTTTGAATACACTCCTTCCTCCCCAACTCTACACAACGCAATAAAAAAGGTTTGATCCGTTTCCAGTGCCCTTTTCCCTCGTAAAAGCATTCATCTATGTATAACTCATACAACCAGCCTTCGGGATATCCTAATGCCTTGGTAATCAAGTCCATCTGTCGAACGGAGATCGGCTTGGGTGGGTTACTGTTCAGCATGGTGCTAAATGTACCACGATTAATACCGGATATTTTACTAAAACTGCTAAATGTATATCCTCTTTGCTTTAGTTCGGTCTCTATCGTCGAGCGGATCGTAGGTGCATGTTCCATTTCAATCCCCCTCAATATAGTTGCAGATATATCGTAAGTCATACTTGACATGTGATTTCGGTCGTAAGAACTTCATTTCATTACAAAATAATTAAAATAGTGAAATATATGGTCTATAGAATCATTTTATTTTATGATGCCTTAGAAAGAAGCCTTTTTTTTACGAATTCCGTGATAATTGAAAAGTTGAATGAGGTACATCTGGAGAACCATTAAAAGCAAACTTTAAGTTTTTTTTATTTGAATGTCACAAATGCATATCTTTTTCAGTTATATAGGCAGAAGGGAGGGACGTTAATGGAAAAGCTAAATACAAATAATCAAAATGCAGATATCAATCTTGTCATAGAGCAGGTCCAAACAGGCGACAAACAAGCATACACACATATCATACGACGTTATCAACAACAGATCTTTTTATACTGCTACTATTTACTTAAAAATCGGGAAGAAGCGGAAGATGCTGCTCAAGAAATATTCATTAGAGGGCTAGAACATATACATCATTTTGTACCTACCGTCTCTTTTTCAGCTTGGCTTTACAAAATCGCTCAAAATCACTGTACTGACTTATTAAAAAGAAACGCTAGATCATTCAAATCCTTCATTCAGTACAAACTGAATCTAAAGCAACAGCCAATGCACGAATATACAAATTTAATTCACGAGTTACTGGACCAGCTATCATTAAAAGATCGTCAAATTTTATTACTACGTTCGCTTGAGGATTACAACTACGAAGAGATTGCTACAATTATGGGGCTAAAATCATCCACGATCCGAAAAAGATATGAGCGACTCCGTAAAAAGCTAATCAACTACAATGAAAAGGGAGGAAAACAAATTGAGCACTCATTTAAACCCGGAAGATAAAGAAATTGAGCACTTACAAAAGCTTATTCGGAATACCCCTTTCCAAGTGGATTTAATTGATAAAACTATGGAACGCTATAGTAATAAGAAAACAAGACGCTATAAGCAATCTAGCTCTCGTTCAAAAAGGGTTCGTAATACCCTTTTCGGAACCTCCGCTGCACTTGTAGTAACGTTTGCACTTGTCATTAGTACTGGATTTATTTCACCAACAATGGCTTCGTCCTTAAAACAAATTCCAGGTATAGATTCTATATTCCAGCTTGCTGGTGATCTTGGTTTACAAACAGCAGACGAAAAAGGACTAGTATCAAAGCCGAATCTTAGCGATACTCACGATGGCCTGACTCTCAGCGTACCAGAGGTTATGTTTGACGGAACACGTGTATCCATTGCCTTAGAACGACAAACCACTGACAAAAGATTTTTAAACACTGAATTACCCTTATTACTTGATGACTTAATATTTTTTATTAATGGAAAAGAAATCAACTCTTCTTATGCGCCTGCAAACACTACTAACTCTATTGACCCATATATGATACCTGGAAAAAATAAAAACTCAACTATTATACAGTTTTCAGATTTACGTAACCAAGGGGGTGAATCTTTCCCAGATAAGTTTGATTTAACAATTTCCATGCCTGTCTCTGGTATTAAGCAACCCTTCAAAATAGAAATTCCAGTGGAAAAAAACACAAAAAATAACCTAACTTTTACGCCATCCCTTAAGCGAAAGTATAAAAACATCGACTATACTCTGGAAAAGATTGAGATCACGCCGATTACAACCAGCATCACAACTCGCATAAAGCTACCTGACAATTTAAAAATTTCTTCGTCACTTCCTTTTTTGAGTTATGAAATTTACGATGACAAAGGAAAGCAACTAAATTTTATAAGCAACAACGGTTGGAGTGCTACGGATGGAAACGTTCTGATAAGTGATTCACGTTTTGAACCTTTCACCTCTCTACCCAAAGCAATTACTATAAAGGTCTGCAAAACTATCTTAAAAAAGGATGATAAGAGTAAATTTGAACTAGACAAAGATGGAAATCCGAAAATAGAGTATTTCCCTGATCTGGAGATTACTTACCCGATTAATCCATGATAATAAATAAGTGAAGGAAGTGAAGCGTACTTCACCTCCTTCACTGCATATAAATACTATCTTTCAACCTTAAAAGTATAAACTCCAAGTTTGTCTCCATTAGATTTAAAGGCTTCAACCTGAGCTGTACCATAGCCAATCATCTTAGCTTTATTTCCATGAAGTTCGACAACATCACTTCCATACAAAATCATCCAGTTAGAACCATCCATTTTATACGTGCTACCTATTCCTAAACGAAGTGGAGGAGTATCCTGCTTTGTAATGGGCGCTTTTTCTCCTTTTGCAAGTTCAAAAGTTACCGTAACTTTTGCTGGGGTTACAGCTGATGCCGTTGAACTTACTGGTGAAGCGGAGGCTACTCCCCCTAAAGATAAAGCTAACGCAGAAATTGATAGTGCTAAGATTGCTTTTTTCATTTGTCATTTCTCCTCTTTAATTTTTTTCCTTTACTCAATAAAATCTATAATTATTATGCTGGGTTTAATTTACATAACATTTACTTGAATTGTCTTGATAAAAATACCTGAACTATTAAATACTTTCACGTTAGCCGTTCCATAGTTCATACCTTTAATTATAGATTTACTTTCGCTCACTAAAACTCCATTGTTGCTGACAATGACCAAGGAGTAGTCTTCAAGTCGAAGATACCCTCCTTTGGGTATTTTGTATAAATCTTGAATTGATGTAGTGCCTAATGCATTCTTTCCCTGATAATTGTCAAACGTTAAAGTACTTCCCGAAGCAAACACCGAACTACTAAGCGATAAAGCAAGTACACAGATTGCTAAAACTGAAACTATTTTCTTCATTTTCCCATCTCCTTTCTTCTAATTTAATCCCATTATAATTCTTGATGTGCTACAACCAGCAATGAAATAAACATATCATTTCTTTTTTTACAAAATTATCAATAAAAAAACAACCTCGAAGGTTGGCCTAATCTGACTGCATATGATCTTGAAGAATCTCAATCGAAATTGGAGGCTTAAACCAATTCCTCTGCTGGGATAATGAAAGATAACTGAGCGTATCCTCTTGCCCTTTTAGTATTCTTCCACGTCTGTGATGGTAAATGGCAAGCTGATACATGTAACAATAATAATAGGTCAATTGTTTAACATCATCAGATTCCTGTAATCTCTTAATTTGCTCAGAATACTTATCAATAATAGAGTCTACATCGAAATTATATTTATTAGCAGTTTCAAGTATAGTTACAAGTCCAGAATGAATTTCTTCAGGGTGATTTTCGAGGAAAGTTATATACGCCGGAAGTATATCTCTCTTGCCTAAGAGTAAATCTAGAGTATAAGAGTTGGCTTTAGCCCACACACGAAATTGCTCCACATCAGCTTCACCTTCTGAATCAAGTCCTTTAAACCAACTTAGATCAGCATAGCCTTCAAGCTCTGCCCTCGCCTCCTTAATGAGTCCTTTCTTTTGCAAAGCTGTTGAGACAGAAAGGAAGCCGTAGCCATAGTAAAATACCAAATTTCTCTCTGCACGCAACCGTGTAGTTGTTCTTCTTTTTTCCTTCGTTATTTGCTGATTTCTATAGATTACATAAGCTAGTTTCTTTAGTTCATGGCCGTACTTTTCTACCTCATCCCATTTGTGTAAGTAAAAATATATATTTGTGATTTTATGAATCGCCTCCAGCTGATAACGCTCAGGAAGCAAATTACGATAAGGTATAAATTCTAATACTAACTCAAGGCTTTTTTCCAGGTCAGACATTGTATATGCTTTAAATCTTTTGTATTGGCTTATGGCCAACCGCTCCGAATAACGATATTTTTCATTTTCGATCACACACTCGTAAAAAGGGAAAGATTCATTTTCCTTGCCTGCTTCGTGTAGTTCTTCTGCAAGCTCAAATATCGTCGGCACATAGGACAAGTCTTCTGTTAGTCTCGACAATACCTTTTGAATACACTCCTTCCTCCCCAACTCCACACAACGCAGTAAAAAAGGCTTGATCCGTTTCCA
>NZ_AMQU01000034.1:0-19901 GCF_000307675.1 Paenibacillus sp. ICGEB2008 | reverse complement strand
TCGCTGGGTAGCTATGTACGGAAGGGATAAGCGCTGAAAGCATCTAAGCGTGAAGCCCCCCTCAAGATGAGATTTCCCAATTAGTAAGACCCCTTGAAGACGACGAGGTAGATAGGTTGGGGGTGGAAGTGCAGTAATGCATGGAGCTGACCAATACTAATCGGTCGAGGGCTTATCCTAAAGATAAGACGCAATGAAGTTTCGGATCCAGTTTTCAGGGTGTAACCTTGAAGGTATGTAGAAGTACATACAACAAGCGTATGGCGATTCATTCACAGAATCTGTGATGAACCGAATAACCTTACGAAGGAATTTGCGAGGCAAATTCATGTTTGGTGGCGATAGCGGAGGGGTTCCACACGTACCCATCCCGAACACGACCGTTAAGCCCTCCAGCGCCGATGGTACTTGGACCGCAGGGTCCTGGGAGAGTAGGACGTTGCCAAGCAAGAAAAAAAGGCACATCCCATTAAGGGGTGTGTCTTTCTTTTTGGAATCGAGTCAATCTTAGAGATGCGATTTCATTTACGCACTTTCTTTATAAAATATACAGTAAGATATCTCATGTTACTAATCCTGTGCTTACTTAACCATTTACTTCTACTTTTCCAGTAAGTATAGAAGTGTAAACCAGCAATTACATGCGTGCTTTATAAGAAAAACGACCAAGGGAGGTACCTTCCTGGTCGTTTTTCTATACTTGTTATTTCCTTGTGTTATCAACCATTCTCTGAAGCACACTCTCAAAGATACGAAGATCGTCTTGAGAGATCCCAGCAATGGTGTCTTGCTTAAACTTCTCAGCAATCGGCAGAAGCTTAAGGCAAACCTGCGTACCAAGATCGGATAATTGAATTTGTTTCATTCGTTTATCTGCATCATCAATACTTCGAAGTAAATATCCTTCGGCTTCTAGTTTTTGTAGCAGCCGCACTACACTTGGCTCCTTAATCGACAATTCTTCTGCGAGTTCCCGTTGAGTCATGGATTTGTGTGTATTGATGTAATACATCGCAATCCATTGACTCCTAGTAATGTTATAAGGTCGAAATTCTTTCTCCAAGGCTTCCGAAAAGATTTTTCCACTACGATTGGTAATAAAAGCAAGACAATCCTCTAAGTTAAACATGGCCACACCAACCCATTCAACTGAACTATATTTCTTATACATCAACTTAAGTATAACAGACCTTTGTACTTTTCATCATATCAGATACTAACAACTAAAATAAATTACTTAGCTAACTATTGATTTTCGAAACTAAGAGTGCTACAATTTCCCTGAATAAAGTTATTTATTTCACAAAGTAAACGGGAGGTTATATTTATGTTAACTACATTTAAAGCTACTGCAAAAAAATTACCTGAAGGGTTGCAAGTGGAAGCTCAATCCAGAGGGTTCAAAATTGTGATGGATGAGCCTGAAGATTTTGGTGGAACCGACAAAGCGATGAATCCGGTTGAAGCACTTCTGTGTGCGCTTGGTGCATGTCAGTCGATCGTTGTTGCTGCTTTTGCCGAAGGCTTTGGGTTCTCATATGAAGAATTCCATGTAGAGCTGGAAGGAGATTTGGACCCGGATGGGTTCATGGGGTTAGCGGATGTTCGATGTGGATTTCAGGAAATACGTTTTGCCATGCACTTTAAAACGACAGAGAGCCAAGAAAAAGCAGAAGCTTTTGCAGCGTTTGTCGAAAAGACTTGTCCGGTTGGGGATTGTTTGGCTAATGGGGTTAAATTGGTACAAGCAGGCGTAGTCAGACATTAAATTTTTCGCTAAAAGGGCTCAATGAATTCTCTTTTGGTCGTGAAGGGGTTTGAAAAAATTATGGAAGTTAAAATGTCAATGATCCCTGGAGGAAAAAAAGGGAAAGCTAGCAAAAATCACGTCCAGCTCGGACAGAACGTTTCCTTTGGGGATGTACTTCTTGAGGTTGAGACAGGCAAAGGTGTTCGAGAAATTACAGCAAATGTCGAAGGAAGTATTAGTAAAATCCACTTTGAAGAAGGCGACGAAGTATCCTCTAATCAGGCCTTATTTACAATTGAAGCTGCTACCGAAGAGGGGACGTCTACAGTAGCATCACAGGCTATCAAGGTGGAACAACCTATAGTGGATAAGAACGTGGATTTGCTAATTATTGGAGCCGGACCTGGAGGGTATGTGGCAGCGATTTATGCCGCTAAAAAAGGAATAAAGGTGGCCTTGGTGGAAAAAGAGGAATTGGGTGGCACCTGTCTTAATGTAGGTTGTATTCCAACTAAATCCCTGGTGAAGTCTTCTGAGATTTGTCACCACATCAAGGAATCGTCTTTGTTTGGTATTCATGCGGGAACAGATCTTCAAGTCGATATGAAACAAGTCATTCGTCGTAAAGATGAGATCAAAGGAAAGTTGATTTCGGGTATTGATTATTTAATGGAAAAAAATAATATTGAAATTATTCGCGGTCAAGCTGCCTTTTTATCTGCCACACAAGTAAGCGTCAAAGGACAACGACATTACCAGGTTACAGCAAAAGATATCATTATTGCGACAGGCTCCAAAATTACCAAAGTGAATATTCCCGACATCAATCTTCCTTTTGTAATGAATAGCACCGATGCCCTTGCCTCTACTGAACTACCAAAAAGTATTACGATTATTGGCGGTGGTGTGATTGGTATGGAGTTTGCCTTCATTTATCGTAATTTCGGCGTAGAGGTTCACGTGGTAGAATTTATGGATCGTTTGTTGACCATGGTTGACAGTGATATTTCAGAAGAAATTAAACATTCGGCAGAAAATGCTGGGATTCATATCCATACCCAATCCAAGGTATCTAAAATCCAACAGGCGGACGATGGACAGGCTATTGTCACCTATGAAAACAAACAAGGTGAGCATTTGTTAGTTAGCGAGAAAGTGCTTGTTGCGATCGGACGTGAGCCCAATTTGGACGGACTGGATATTGAACAAGCGGGTATCCAGCGCAATGAGCGTGGGCAAGGCATTGCTGTTAACGAATATATGCGTACAAACGTCGAACATATCTATGCCATTGGTGATGTGACGGATATTATGCAGCTTGCCCATGTCGCCTCCCATCAGGGGATCACGGCTATTGATGCCATCATGGGTGGATCGGAAGGTATGCACTATGCTGCCATTCCCAATGTCATCTTCACTTCACCCGAAATCGCAAGTGTTGGTATATTAGAGGATCAATGCAAGCAAGAGGGAATGGATTTCAGTGTAAGCAAAGTTTCGTTCTCCAGCAATGGGAAAGCATTAACGATGAATGAATCGGAAGGCTTTATTAAATTGATAAAGGATAATGTGTCACAAAAAATTGTGGGTGGATCGATCATTGGTCCAGATGCATCATCTTTAATCAGTAGCCTGACATTGGCGATTGCCAATGAACTGACGGAGCAGCAAATCATGCAAACCGTTTTTGCTCATCCAACGACAGGAGAAGTGATTCACGAAGCCGCGTTTGGCCTTAGCATTGGAGCGCTCCATCAAGCGTAATATCAAAAATAAAAGGAATACTTCTAGTCTGAGTAAGCGGACAAGGAAGCATTCCTTTTTTATTATTGGATGTTCATGTAAGGTACATATACGAAACTGGCCCTGGGGGATGGAGAAAAAGCTTATAATGATGAAGCACTAAAAACTGGAGGCCGCTGCCCTCAGCTTATCATACTGCCCAGGTATTTTTGACAAAAAAGTGCTGGATGCGATCAGAATAATATATTATAATACTACTTATTAAAAGATTTATAAAAAGTCTCGCTAAGGAGCTCATCGATGACAGGAGAACCCTCCATGAATCCTAGGATAGTTCGTAATATTTTATTTTTGTTATTCGCTTTACCGGGTGTAGCTTTTGCTTCCTGGGTGTCCCGCACGCCTGTCATACGGGATATTTTGCATGTCTCGACTGCCGAAATGGGGATTATTATTTTTGGATTAGCCGCGGGTTCCTTATTGGGATTACTTAGTGCGGGCAATGTTATTTCTCGTATAGGTGGACGGTCGGTCATTCTGGGAAGTGCGCTTTTGATTGTGATTGGTTTTGTCATTGTAGGGTTGGGAACTGCATTTTCGCTCACGAGCATCGTGTTTGTTGGTTTGGTCATCTTTGGTGGTGGCTATGGCACAGCAGAAGTAGCTCTTAACGTCGAAGGTTCTGCGGTAGAAAATCAGTTGAATAAAACGCTCTTGCCCGCCTTTCACGGTTCGTTTAGTTTAGGGACCCTTGTAGGGGCTGTCATCGGTTCTGGAGCAGCTGCACTACACATACCTGTTGTGATTCATTTTGGAGCTATGGCTGCCATGATTGCCACGGTAACTTTGTATTTGTATCGTTATTTGCCCCACGATACAGGTAAAGAAAAGGTTATTTCTACGTACAAGGTTGGATCTAATATCAAGGTTCAGCTTGCTGTCTGGAAAGAAAGGCGAATCCTACTGATTGGTATCATCGTGCTCGGGATGGCGTTTGCAGAAGGGGCCGCGAATGACTGGCTGCCGCTAACGATGGTAGATGGTTATGGCGTGGACTCCTTAACAGGCTCCTATATGTATGGGCTATTTGTGGCAGCGATGACCATTGGACGTTTCACGGGTGGATTTATACTGGATAAATACGGCCGCGTCCCTGTGTTGAAAGGAAGTGCTGTCCTGACTGCTGTGGGTATTACTCTAGTGATCTGGGGGCAGCATGATCTCTTAGCCGGATTGGGTATCTTGCTGTGGGGGCTTGGAGCTTCACTTGGTTTTCCTGTAGGATTGTCAGCTGCAGGAGATGACCCTCATGGTGCAGCTATCCGGGTAGGAGCCGTAGCCACAATTGGTTATATTGCCTTTCTAGTGGGTCCTCCGGGATTAGGGCTTTTAGGTGAACAGGTGGGTCTCCTGCATGCCTTAATTGTAGTGCTTATTGGCGTTATGGTGGCTGGTTTGATATCGGGTGCTGCCCAGCCTGTGGGGATGAAAGAAAAGAAATGAATTAAAATATAAAGGAGATTGTTACATGTCTATGAAAACGGAAAAACAAAAGATGCTGGATGGGGAGCTGTATGTAGCTGCTGATCCTCAATTAACAAGTGAAAGAGAGTATGCGAGAAGATGTGTACGTCTCTTTAATCAGACGACGGAGGCGGATAGCGATTATCGTGAAAAGTTACTTAAGGAGCTTTTCGGATCAACGGGTGAAAATATAAACATGGAACCCAACATACGCTGTGACTATGGATACAACATCCATGTTGGGGAAAATTTCTATGCCAACTTCGACTGTACTATTTTGGATGTTTGTGAGGTGCGTATTGGAGATAATTGTTTTTTGGCCCCAGGAGTGCATATTTACACAGCGACTCATCCCATTGATCCATTTGAAAGAATCGCTGGGGCAGAGTATGGAAAGCCTGTAACGATTGGTAACAATGTATGGATCGGCGGTAGAGCTGTTATTAATCCCGGTATTACGATAGGCGATAATGTCGTAGTGGCATCAGGAGCAATAGTAACCAAGGATGTTCCAGATAATGTAGTTGTAGCTGGAAATCCAGCACGAATAATTAAGCAAATTGAAATCTCCTAAACACTATACAGGTCTAATCATTTAATATTTGTACCGATGATCCTATTAAAAGAGCTCCTTATTTTAATAGGATCATTTAATTTAAGGGCTTCTACATGTATGCTCTTTAAGAATTGAACTATACAGAGTAATAAATGATCATATTCATCCGTACCAGTGTTTCTCCCGAATTATAGTATATATGTGGACGGTCTGCTTTAAAGCGGATCGAATCTCCAGCTTTCACCGTGTACATTTCTTCGCTAACTTTTACCACCATTTCACCCTCAAATACGGTAATAAATTCTTCAGTACCCTCACGGTGTGGGGCAGAACTCAGTTCCCCGCCTGGTTCAATCTCTACGGTATAGACCTCAAAATTTCTATTTCCTTCATAGGGGAAAAACGGATACAAGCGATAGTGATTGCTTTCTTCAAGCACTTGTACTTTGCTTTTAGGAACGACTATGGCATCGGCAGGCGGCTCGCTAATCAGGGCAGTGAATGATATTTTCAGACCGTTCGCAATTTTCCATACCGTTGTAATCGAAGGATTAGATTCTCCGCGTTCAATCTGGCCGAGCATCGTTTTACTGATCCCCGTCAGGTCAGCTAATTTATCTAAACTCAATTTTCTTTCATTTCTTAGATGCTTTAGATTTTTACTTAAAATCAAATTAATATTCTCCATCATTTTTCCGCTCCCTATTGTGCTATATAAAGAACATGATGTACAATCATGAAGTACAAATGTGCGTTTCAACGCACATTTTATTCAATTATAACACACTGGAGTTGATTGTTGCATGCCGTTTATTCCATTTTTATCTTATGTACTGGTTACTAGCTTTACGCCAGGCCCCAACAATATTATGTCATTGGACAGTGCCAGGCGGTTAGGTTTGAAGAGAGCTTTTCCATTCTTACTGGGAATAACAGCAGGCTGTTTCGCTATTATGCTGTTAGCCTGCTATTTTAATCTAGCTTTATATCATTTCTTGCCTCGGGTTAAAATCTGGATGAATGTTCTTGGTAGTCTGTACATGCTTTACCTGGCAGTAAAAATAGCAAAGAGCAAATCTACTTCGGAGGATAATGACCACAATGAAGGATATTCCTTCAAATCGGGACTGCTGCTGCAATTTATCAATTTAAAAATCATTTTGTATGGTATTACGGTCATTTCAACGTTTGTAATGCCGTATGATGTGTCATATATGACAATGATAACGATCTCGTTAATCCTGACCTGTATTGGTTTTGTAGCTGTCATGTGCTGGGCGATTTTCGGCGCCATGTTTCAACGCTTTTTGAATAAGTATGAGCGCTCCTTCAATATTATAATGGCCTTATTGCTCCTTTATAGCGCACTATCTATATGGATTTAAATAAATACCGTATTCACGATTTAAAAGATGGGTTCCTGACTTATAAGCAGGAGCCTTTTTCGTGTGAAATAGAGTTTATTGAAAGAGTCATGAAATACAATCGGACAGAATGGATGAGTTTCCTGGTCATTTAGCTGTAAAACGGGTATTACCTTAATACATAAAGTATATTGACAACTTGTATATACATGATTTAATCTTGTATATACAAGAAGTTGAAAGCGTTATATTAAATTCTTTTACGCTACTTCATTTCGTAAGAAAGGAATGAGCATGAATGGAAGCAATGAACAAGGCTTTAATTCCTCAAGATCAAGACTGGTGGCGCAAATCGGTCGTCTATCAGGTTTATCCCAAAAGCTTTAACGATACGACGGGCAAAGGAACCGGTGATATAAGAGGTCTGACACAAAAGCTGGATTATCTGCAAGGACTGGGTGTTGATATTGTCTGGTTGCAGCCTGTATATGTCTCGCCACAGCGCGATAACGGGTATGATGTAGCCGATTATTGCCGGATTAATCCTGATTATGGAACAATGCAGGATTTTGAAGAATTGAGCCAGGAAATTCGGGCGCGTGGGATGCACTTGATGATCGACATCGTGGTTAACCATTCTTCCACAGAACATGTCTGGTTTCAGCAGGCGCGGCTTTCTAAGGATAATGAGTACAGGGATTATTATATCTGGCGTGACCCAGCACCCGATGGAGGACCTCCGAACAACTGGATTTCCAAGTTTGGTGGACCAGCTTGGCAGTATGACGAGGCGACAAACCAATACTTCTTGACACTGTTTGATAAGACGCAGGCGGATTTAAACTGGGAAAATCCCAAAGTTCGCCAAGAAGTTATTAATGTGCTGGAGTTTTGGGCTGAGAAGGGAGTTAGTGGCTTCCGACTTGATGTCATTAATTTGATCTCCAAGGATCGGCAATTCTCGGACGATGATGGAAGCACGGCTCCTGGGGACGGGCGTAAGTATTATACGGATGGTCCGCATGTGCATGAATACCTTCATGAATTACATGAGAAAGTATTCTCAACATATAACAGCGTCACTGTAGGGGAGATGTCCTCCACCTCACTGGATCATTGTATCCGTTATTCCAATCCAGAGAGAAAAGAATTATCTATGACCTTTAATTTTCATCATTTGAAGGTGGATTATCCTAATGGGCAAAAGTGGGAACTCATGCCTTATGATTTTGAAATGCTGAAAAGGCTATTTTCGGATTGGCAGATTGGCATGCAACAGGGTGGCGGCTGGAGTGCATTGTTTTTTAACAATCATGATCAGCCAAGAGCGATCTCTCGCTTTTTGGATGATGGTGAATACCATGTGGAAAGCGCCAAGCTACTGGCCACCACGCTACATGGACTTCAGGGAACACCTTATATATTTCAAGGTGAAGAGATTGGAATGCCCAATCCGCAGTGGTCAGATATTGAAGAATTCCGTGATGTTGAATCGCTGAATATGTATCGTATCTTACAGGAGCAAGGCAAAAGTGCAGAGGAAGCATTGAATATCATTCGAGAGCGGTCCCGTGATAATTCGAGGACACCGATGCAGTGGGATAACACCCGCAATGCAGGTTTCACTACAGGCACGCCTTGGATTAAGGTAGATGAACGATATCCACATATCAACGTTCAGTCCCAGTTAGAGGACCCGAACTCGATCTATAATCATTATCGAAAGCTGATTCATCTGCGTAAGACGGTACAGGTCATCACCGATGGGGATTATCAACGCTTGGATGAAGCCCACCCTCAGGTCTATGCCTATCAACGCAGCAATGAACAGGAGACTTTGGTCGTCATCTCTAATTTTAGCGGGCAGGATGTACAGTTCCGTATACCGGATTCATTTTATTCATCATTAGATAATCAAGCAGGGGTTGCGGCTGAGCTTTTAATCGGTAATACCCAGCACGCTCCGCAGCTAAATCAGGTGGTCTCTTTGACTCCGTATGCTTCCTATATGTGGATTGTTCGTTAACCTTAGTGAATAGTATGGAAACATCTAGTAGTACCCCGGTAGTACATTTATTTTTAAGCCGGGGTGCTGCTTTAAAAATGAGCAAACGTCGAGGGAGTGGACTAGATGGCGATTGAAAGAGCACAGGTGGAAGACATTATAAAAGCCGTTGGTGGTAAAGACAACATAGAGGCCTCTACGCATTGCGTAACTCGTCTGCGATTTGCCCTTTATGATGATAAGCTGGTCGATAAAGAAGCACTCGAACAAAATGATCTGGTCAAAGGCCAATTTTCTTCACAAGGACAGTATCAGGTCGTGATTGGTCCAGGTCTGGTGGATAAGGTATATGACGAAATGATCTCCATTACAGGAGGCAGTCGGGCTTCTAAGGACGATGTTAAAAACGCCGCTAGTAAAAAACAAAACCCGATTCAGCGTGCCATCAAGACGCTGGCAGATATCTTTATTCCGATTTTGCCCGCGATCGTGACTGCAGGTTTATTACTTGGGATCAATAATATTTTGACAGGCAATGGAATCTTTTTCGAAGGAATGTCTCTGGTTCAGGTCTACCCTCAATGGACCGACTTTGCAGCAATCATTAATACCATTGCCAGCACTGCTTTTACATTTCTACCTGCTTTGATTGGATGGTCGGCTGTTGTCCGGTTTGGCGGTAGTCCTTTACTCGGGATTGTACTAGGCTTGATTCTGGTTCATCCGGATCTGCTAAGTGCATACAGTTATGCGGATGCCGTTACCAAAGGAACCGTTCCGGTTTGGGATTTGTTTGGCTGGCACGTGAACAAGATTGGTTATCAGGGACAGGTTCTACCCGTTTTGGTATCCGCTTACGTGCTCGCACAAATTGAGAAATTCCTCAATAAGAAGATAGCGGATTCATTTAAGCTGTTGCTCGTAGCTCCGATTACATTGTTAATTACAGGATTTCTTGCTTTTACAGTGATCGGTCCGGTTACTTTTATGATTGGTAATGCAATTACGTCTGGTCTTGTATACGTTTTCGATTTGGCTCCTGCGCTGGGTGGCTTGATTTATGGAGGCTTTTACTCCTTGCTGGTCATTACGGGAATGCACCATACTTTCCTGGCGGTGGACGTGCAATTAATTGGTACGCAGGGTGGCACGTTCCTATGGCCGATGCTGGCACTGTCCAATATCGCTCAGGGGGCCGGAGCACTGGCCATGATGCTGGTATTGAAGGAGCAAAAGGGAAAAGGATTGGCTCTTACCTCCTCCGTGTCTGCTTTTCTGGGTGTAACCGAGCCTGCCATATTCGGGGTCAATATTCGGTATAAATATCCGTTCGTATTCGGAATGATCGGTTCCGGTATCGCAGGTATACTGCTCACCGTAAATCATGTGTTGGCTTCTTCCATTGGTGTAGGAGGGATTCCAGGCTTCCTATCCATTTTCCCAAACAACTGGGGCGTATTCTTCATCGGGATGGCAATTGTATTGATTGTACCGTTCGCTTTAACCTTCATGTATGGGAAACTGCTAAGTAAACGCCGTCAGACTCCTGCTACACCAGCTAACGACTCCGTACAGAAAGATTCGGACCGTCGAAATTTTGCACTGGATGTGCTTGAAGTAAAGACCCCGGTATTGGGGCATGTGGTGCCATTGGAGCAGGTTCCTGATCCGGCTTTTGCCGAACGGCAGATGGGGCAAGGTATTGCCGTGGAACCGAGGGATGGTCGGATTCTTGCCCCTTTCAGTGGAAAAGTCATTCACATCATGGTGAAAAGCAAGCATGCCTTGATTTTGGAGCATCCAACAGGTGTACAGATACTGGTACATGTAGGAATCAACACGGTGTCATTGAAGGGAGAAGGATTCACCATGCATGTGGAGACAGGTCAAACCGTGGAGCAGGGCCAGCTACTGATGGAATTTGACCGTGAGCTGATTCAGAAATCAGGGTATCCTATGATTACACCGGTCATTGTTCCCGAAGGGCAGAGTATGATTGAATCGATTGAGGAATTGCCAGGTGAGGCGAACGATTTGCAATATGTCTTAATGAGAATTCATTTGAATTCTTCATCAGACAAAACGAATTAAGTCAGATTCATCCCTGCTAGCCTAATTTAGTAACTTGGTCAGTGAAAGAATGCTACAATAAACGTGGTGATGAAAATTGACTAAGAATATATTTTTGCAAATTTATCAAGAGTACTCGGGGCGAATCCAGACAGGCGAATTGGCTCCTGGTTCGAAAATGCCCTCTGAAAATGAATTGGCCCGGGAGTATAACACTTCTCGTGAGACTGTGCGTAAGGCACTTCACTTGCTTGCACAAAATGGGTATATCCATAAAATAAAGGCTAAAGGATCTTTTGTTCTGGATATCGGACGGATGGATTTTCCTATAGGGGGATTGGTCAGTTTCAAAGAAATGTCTGAGCGGATTGGGCGTAAATCACAAACGATTGTTCATAAAAATCAGTTGATTCCCGTCCCAGATGACATAGCTACTCATCTTGAGATTGACAAAGACAAGTATTTGGTCTGGGAAGTCATTCGTGCGCGTGAAATTGAAGGTGAATGTGTCATACTGGATAAAGACTACTTTCGATCAGACATTGTCCCCGTGCTTACCGAGGAAATTAGTCGTGAATCTATCTACGAGTACCTGGAAGGGGAGCTCCATCTTCCAATCAGTTATGCTAAAAAGATCGTTTCTGTAGAAGATGCAGATGAAGAAGACCGTAAGCTGATGGACCTCCAAAACTATACTCATGTGGTTGTAGTCCGTAACTATGTTTATTTGGAAGACACCACATTGTTCCAGTATACCGAATCAAGGCATCGGCTGGATAAATTTCAATTCGTCGATTTTGCCAGACGTTCTCATGGTGAAGAGAGAAAATCTGAGTTTTTAAGCTGACCCATTAGAGTTGACCCAAGAACGAGTGATTAAATTGGAATAGTTCAATGTGGTGGAAAGCCCCTCTTCTAAAGAAGAGGGGTTCTTTTTTGAATCCAGGACAAATTTGAGTAGATGTTGACTATTCGGCTGAGGAACCTAAATCCGTAATGGTTAGCTTAACATCGAAGGTTACAGGGATTTTACTGAATTTATAATCCCAATCATCTTTTACTTTTTTCCACACCTGTGGTTCTTCAATTTTCAAGTGATCACCAAAACCAGCAACATCGACTTTATATTCGGATTGTAATTTGTGCATAAGAGATTTAACCCTTCTAGTCACTTGTTTTTCAAACTCTAGCTCAGCTTCTTTCATGTTTCGCGTCTCAGTTGGGTCTACCTTCTCATCCCAGTTTTCGATTAAACGTCCTTTGGATTCAATTTTTACGTGAAAAGAGATGTCATCGTCATCGGCCACTTTAGTTGTTATTTTGCTCTTTACCGATTTGATTTCATAAGTTATGGCTTCATTTCGCTTGTCATACGTTTTGACAGCTCCGCCCTCAACATCACCCTTAATCCATCCAATACTTTCCACGTCTTGTTGTCCCAAAGTACCGATCCAGTGGCCAGTTTCTCCTTTAATAATACCAGCCCCTGAAAATTCTAATTCACCCTCAGACTCAATAATGTTTTGCAGTATGTAGCTTTTTTTGGAGTGCATTAACCCATCCAATTCAGACAGATTGACTCCCTTCATTACCTTGCTGGTTCTGAAATGGTTACGAAGCATGTTCAGAATATGAATGGATGGGATTTCGCCCGTATATTTGGTAACTAAGGTTTTGGCTGCTCGTTCCTTACTTAAGAAAACCATACAACTCGGACGAATATCATTATCACGTAGCACAAAATCCATCAATTGCTGCATCGTCTGTTGTTTTGCCAGTTCGGTGGAAACCACGATGACTTTTAGGTGGTGACCAATAACGGGACGATCCAAACGAAGAGAGAGCTGTCGGAAGATTTCAAGCAAAGAATCTCCAGTACTGGCTATATTTACATAGTTTAGTTCTTGTCCACCGCCGCTGCCTTGTTGGTTTGTGCTTCCAGATGATTTCTTGGGGACGATTTGTACGCTGGCCGTAATTTTGTTTTTCTTGAAATAACGGCTGCCCTTCTTCTCCAAATCCTGTTCCAATGGACTGAGCTCTCCCTGATCGAGAGCCAATCCTGTATATATGCTAAGCTCCTCCACTTCCTTGCTACTCCAACAGCCGACTTGAGTCACCAGAAGAATGAAGGCAAGCAGTAAGGATAGGGTAGATTGTCTACACATTTTGCTTCAACCCCTTCTTCCTGATCATGAACACGATGGAGAGAAATACAGGGATCAGAAAAAATAATACGATTCCCATGTATCCGATCTCATCGCCAAGACTAAACACTTCAGTCATACGAACAGGAGTCATCGTGGAAATAAAGATAAGCGGGATTAAACCGAAAATCGCATAACGATATTTAAGACCAAACACCTCTGAGACACCTAAGGAAGCATTGAAGAAAAAACTGCAGAAATTACAAAACATTTGCATCACCCAGATTACCAGCAGTGGAAACTCCAGACGTTCAAAAAGAAATCCGGGGATCTCAAAACTGCGCATCAAATTAATGGTAGGCCAAGTACTTGTCACAGTAGAATCTACTGATAGCCCGCCGATCACCATAACTACAGTCAAAAAATACAAAACTAAAGGGATACTGATGCCCACTACCATGGCCTTAAATGCTTTTTCGGGGTGCTGCAAAAAAGCGACCAGTGTCATGACAACTTCACATCCAGAGAAGACAAGAATAGTTGATTTCAGCCCCTTGATGACGGGGAATATTCCGTCACTCAATACGGGGCGAAGGTGATCAATTTCGAAGATTCTTAAGCTAAAGAGAAAACAGAAAAGCAGAAAGAAGAGGCTGATTGGAAGTACAATTTGGTACAGCCGCGCGATGGGATTAATGCCTCCAAAAACCAAATAACTCCCTACCCAGATGAATGGAATCACAATCGCCCAAACGGGGGTTCCTTCAAGTAGGAAAAACATGGTCACTTCAGCTAAAACCCGAATCTCAAAGCCAGCTATGATTATAAAGTATAGGATCAGTAGCACGCTTAAAATTCCACCCGGAATTGTGCCCACGATTCTTCTGGAGTATTGATACACGGTTTTCCCGGGGAACTGCTGACTTAATTTCACCATAATCCAGACGACGAATATGACAATACCTCCACCGATGAGGACAGAAAGCCATGCATCAGGAGTCTGTACCTGTTCAGTTACACCTCTCGGCAGTGTCAAGATCCCTGCGCCCAATACGGTATTGGTCAGGAATACAGCCCCTTGCTTCGTTGTGATTTTATCATCAGAGCGTCTAAACACAGTGGCTCCTCCTTCGTATTGGGCATCATGATCTACGCTTGCGTTGTTGTGTTTTCATCATGACAGGTCTTCGTTTCATCAGAGAAATAGGGGCTCGGATGTACAGATCCTTCCAGTCACTTGGTCGCATAGGGGAAAAGGGAGTTACATACGGCACGCCAAAGCTTTTCAACTTCGTTAGATGGATACAAATTAACAGAAAGAACAATATGGTCCCAAACATGCCGAGGATTGCTGCAAAGAGCATTCCGACAAAACGCAAAAGACGCAAGGTAATGCCCGCACTGTATGTCGGTATCGAAAACGATGAAATGGCAGTAACCGCAACCACAATCACTAGGAATGGACTAACGATGCCCGCATTTACAGCTGCGTCGCCGATGACCAAGCCTCCCACAATGCCCATCGCAGGGCCAATGGGTTTGGGCAGGCGAATGCCGGCCTCTCGTAGAATTTCGATAGAGATTTCCAAAATCATGACCTCTATAACGGATGGGAATGGGACGCCTTCACGGGTTTCGATAATGCTAATGACCAGCTTGGTCGGAATTAAACCGGGATGAAACGATATAAAAGAAATGTACAGAGCAGGCCCCATAAGCGCTATAAAAGCCCCGCTAAATCGTAGCAGACGTAATAGTGTCCCCGGAATCCATCGCTCATAATAATCCTCGGGAGATTGAAGCAGCATACTGAAGGTCACCGGGACAATAAGTGCAAAGGGGGTACCATCCAGTAAGATCGCAATTCTTCCTTCCAACAAGGCATTAATGACACGGTCGGGACGCTCTGTGTTATGAGCCTGTTGGAATGGACTTAAATAATTGTCTTCGATAAGTTGTTCCACATACCCGGATTCCGGTAAAAAATCCATGTCTATTTTTGATATTCTGCGGCTTATTTCTTCAAGCAGATCCGGATTCACAATATCCTTTATATACGCGATAACCAGATCCTTTTTGATTCTGCTTCCCACTTGGAATTTCTTCATTTCCAGACTTTTATTTAACCCTTGGCGTCGAAGCATCGAAGTGTTTTCACTCAATACTTCCGTAAAACCGATTCTGGGACCCCGAAGCAATGCTTCAGAAGTTGGCTCATTGACGGAGCGAATAGCGCCGTTAGGCGGGCCCACCAGTAGCGCTTCCTTCATTCCTTCAATTAATAAGGCGGTATGACCTAAAAGGATGAACTCGTACAGATCCTCCATACAGGTAACTTCACTAATTTGCGTAAGTGGCATCAGGCTTTCTTTTATAAAAGAGTTACTTAACCCTTCCGGTTGTTCCTGTTGATCCTGACCCTGCTGGCCCTCAAACATCAAGACCTCTAATACCTGCTCGCTCATAAGCTTTTCATCCTGCATACCATCTATGAAGACTAACATGGACCGAGCATGAAATTTCTTCACCATAAACTCACGAAAATGCACATCACTATTTTCGCCTATAGCTTCACGAATTGCCTGTAAGTCGGAATCATAATTTCCTGTAATTTTAGAGCTCGGTTCATGCTGCTGATCCATGGGACCTTCGTTATGTTTGGATTTGGCTCCCTTACTGCCGACAAACGAATAAATCGAGGTGTTTATATAATAAATTCCTAAAGGAATAATCAACGCGAGACCAGCTTGAAAGAGTGTACTCCAGCTAGGAAAATAAGAAATGATTTTAGACCACATGATGATTACCTCCAAGCAATTCAATTCATTCTCCCATAAGATACAAGTTGTTCATAAAGTATTCCTTATAACGGTTGTATTTACGCATGAATTGGAAAGATTCATTCGATGACACTGCTATGATTCCCGGTCCTTACCTTAATCCCTTGAAATAGAATAGGGAAATCCCTAAATATTCATAATTTTAACTACATTGTGATTGAAATCACATATAGACCTATCTGCTGTATTAGAATAGAAGCATAAACAATATTCATTAGAAACGTAGAGATGTCGTCGGATAGGAAGTAGCGTCGAATGAATGGAGGAACCGGTATATGATAAACAGTAAAAAGAAGCTTGTGGTTATAGGGAACGGGATGGCTGGTATCAATACGGTCGAACAAATTTTAAAATTAACAGATAAATATGAAATTACAGTCCTGGGAAGTGAGCCGCATCCGAACTATAACAGGATCATGCTCTCTTATGTGTTGGAAGGTAGTAAAACAATAGATGATATTATACTGAACGATTTGCAATGGTATGCGGATCAAGGAATTACTTTATATACAGGAAAAATGGTTAAAAGCATCGACGGTGAGCACAAGAAGATTCGCACCGAAGACGGACTGGAAATTGACTACGACGTGGCTTTGGTAGCTACCGGCTCACAATCGTTTATTCTGCCTATTCCGGGTAAAGAATTACCAGGCGTTATTGGTTTTCGGGATATCGCCGATTGCTCAGCCATGCTGGAAGCGGCAAAGACCTATAAAAAGGCGGCTGTCATTGGCGGAGGTCTATTGGGGCTGGAGGCAGCTAAAGGCTTGGTCAACCTAGGAATGGATGTTACGGTCGTTCACTTAATGGAAGATTTGATGGAACGTCAGCTGGACCGGGAAGCGTCTGCGATGTTGAAAGCAGAACTGGAACGCCAGGGAATCAAGTTTGCTATGCAAATGCAAACTGCGGAGGTGTACGGTCAAGATCGGGTACAAGGACTGCGCTTCTCGGATGGAAGTGAGCTGGAAGCGGATTTGGTCGTAATGGCCGTCGGAATCAAGCCTAATATCCAGGTAGCTGTGGAAAGTGGTATGGAAACGAACCGTGGGATTGTGGTCGATGATTTGATGAAAACATCCTTGCCGGATGTATATGCCGTAGGGGAATGTGTTGAACACCGTGGGGTCTGCTACGGTCTGGTAGCTCCGCTGTTTGAACAGGGAAGTGTAATTGCCAAACATTTGGCAGGCGCGGATACCGAAGGTTATGCAGGATCGGTAGTTTCCACTAAGCTCAAAATTTCAGGGGTGGATGTTTTCTCAGCTGGTGAATTCATAACCCAGCCTGAACATACGGTGATTGTAGCAAAGGATGAGTGGAAGCGCACATACAAAAAAGTGCTGCTTCGTGATAATAAAATTGTGGGGACTGTACTGTTCGGCGATGTGAGCGAATCTGCTAGTCTTCAAAAGTATGTGCGTCAGCAAACGCCAATGACAGATGAAATATATGGACAGCTTATGGGTACTGGATGCAGCAATCACGGGGCGAAAACATCATCCGCTGAAACGATGGCCGATGACGAAATTGTGTGTGGCTGTAACGGTGTAACTAAAAAGGCGATTGTGGATGCAATTAATGAAAATGGACTAACCACAGTCGATGAAATTAAGGCATGTACCGGAGCTACGCGTTCCTGTGGTGGATGTAAGCCAGTTGTTGAGCAAATTTTGCAATATGTTCTTGGAGACAGCTTCAAGACGTCAGCCAAGCAAGGAATATGTGGTTGTACAACATTGAGCCGGGATGAGATTGTGGAAGCGATCAAAACCAAAGGGCTGACAACTACGCGTGAAGTGATGAATGTACTGGGTTGGCATAATGATGAAGGATGCTCCAAATGCCGTCCGGCGCTGAATTATTATTTAGGGATGATTAACCCAGATACCTATGAAAATGAGGGAGATTCCCGCTTTGTAAATGAGCGATTGCATGCGAACATTCAAAAAGACGGAACGTTTACAGTGGTGCCAAGAATGTACGGCGGTGTAACGACTCCAGAGGATCTGAAGAAAATAGCTGATGTTTCTCTTAAATACAACGTTAAAGTCGTTAAAGTAACTGGGGGACAGCGGCTGGATTTGATTGGTGTCCGTAAAGAAGATCTGCCTAAAGTGTGGGAAGAACTCGATATGCCTTCAGGATATGCCTACGCGAAATCACTTCGTACGGTTAAAACCTGTGTTGGATCGCAATTTTGCCGTTTTGGTACACAGGATTCGATGGGAATGGGTGAAGTGCTGGAACGGAAATTTGAACGACTGGATTTCCCAGCAAAATTCAAATTAGCAGTTAATGGCTGTCCACGCAACTGTGCGGAATCATGTACAAAAGATATCGGAATCGTAGGCAATGACGGGGGCTGGGAGATCTTTATCGGTGGAAACGGCGGTATTAAAGCACGGTTGGCTGATTCACTCTGTAAAGTAAAAACGGACGCTGAACTGATTGATATTGTAGGAGCCGTGATGCAGTTCTATCGGGAAACAGGGCAATATCTGGAACGTACTTCGGAGTGGGTGGAACGGATCGGTCTGGAAGAGATTCAGAAGGTTGTCGTTCACGATACCGCTAATCGACAAGCTTTAGTAGAACGTATTGAATTTGCACTACAACAGGTCGAAGACCCGTGGAAAAAGATCATCAATGATGAGGATACACGTAAAAATCTATTTGAAGTTGTCACTCCATCTATTGTGTAATTGTATCTAAAATGCCTGAGGAAGGGAGCAATCAAGCAAATGATCAAGAATGCCGAATGGCTTGTCGTCGGTCACAGTAAGGATTTTCCGACTAGAATAGGACGTACCATCCACATTAAAGGGACTGAAATTGCTGTTTTCCGCACTTCGGAGAATGAGCTTTATGCTGTTGAAAATACCAACCCTCATCCCAAAGGAGGTCCTCTTACAGAGGCGATAGTATCGGGACATTATATTTATGATCCTTTGTATGACTGGAAAATTGATTTGCGGACGGGCACCGTTCAAGAGCCCGATCACGGGCAAATTAAAACGTTCGCCGTCTGTGAAGAGGGAGAAGAAGTGAAAATATCGCTCGAAACGGTTTAATTTATTTGAAGGAATGAAAATAAAAAAGGGCTCGACAGGAATAATCCTGTGGGCCCTTTTCGTTTTGGATTAGGTAATGGTAACGCCTGCACTTGCGTAGCCCACCACGGTATTAACGAGAGAAATTCCTGTAGCTGTGGCAGAGAAAACCATAAGCAGACGGGTTTGTGCGGTTACGGGTATTGCCAACCCAGTAGCAATACCACTAGAAGTCGTTCCTAATGCAACGATGTCAGTTAGCGGGGGGGTCAATGTAACGGTAGCTCCGGGAACGGCTATAAAGGTGTTATTAGGTGTCGGGGAACTAAACAACTGGGCAGTAATGCTAACGGATGATCCCAAGAGGGTTAGAGCAGCAGTTGTACTGAAATATCCGGCAATGGATGTGATTACACCACCCCGTGGAACGGAGAAAGCAAAGTTAATGACTGATCCTACAAGCGTACCTGTGAGATCAATGATACCGCCTACGAGACTAATGCCTGTTGCTGAGCTTCCAAAGCCGATTAAACTTGTGGTTCCAACCAGTCCGCCGGCAATGGTTGTCAAAATTGCTGGTCCACCCGAAGCAAATGGGATGATTGCCCCCGAACCAGTGGCTCCAGTAACGCCTGTAACCCCTGTGGCTCCGGTAGCTCCGCCAACACCTGTTGCGCCCGTGGCTCCGGCGAGTCCTGCCGTGCCCACCGCGCCCGGCAGGCCATCGGCCCCGGTCGGTCCAGTGGGTCCAGCGGGTCCGACCGCGCCAACTGCGCCCGGCAGCCCATCGGCGCCAGTCGGTCCCGTAGCTCCAGCAGGACCGACCGCGCCCACCGCGCCCGGCAGCCC
>NZ_AMQU01000033.1:0-32940 GCF_000307675.1 Paenibacillus sp. ICGEB2008 | reverse complement strand
TTTCGTGCACTGCTGCAGCATTTATTCATGTCTGGCGAGCCCGATGATCCAGGTTCTCCCGGCTACCGGCAATTGTATTTAATCAAGCGTCTCCTGCTCGCTGATCATTATGTGAAGCTGGAAGACCTCGCAGATGAGCTATATATAAGCAAGTCTACGGTGCAGAATGATTTCAAAGAGGTCAAACAAACCCTCCAAAGCTACGGAATCACCATTGGCAAACGGCCAAATTACGGAGTCAAACTGAAGGGTGATGAAGTTCAGCTTCGGTTTTGCTTGTCCGAGTTTATTGTAAGTCGTTCCGAAGAACACGGCGGAACACTTCATGCAGCGCTGCGCATCGTCACCCCACACGAAATGACGCTGATTTGCGGGATCGTTCTGGAACAAACTCAGAAATATGAAGTAACGCTCTCCGATATCGCGTTCAGCAATTTATCTATTCATATTGCAATCGCCTGCAAGCGTATTCGTGACGGAAACCAGGTAGCTATGCTCTCGACGGAAATAGGAGATCTGCGGGGCACCGACGAATTTCGGGCTGCCGAGCATATTGTCGGGCTGATCGAAAAGGAATTGCAGTTGTCTTTTCCCGAAGATGAAATCGCCTACATTGCCATGCATCTTGCCGGAAACAAGTGGTTTGTCGGAATTGAAGGACAACAAATAGAGGACATGGGACCCGAGAAGCTGCTGGACTGGAACATCTATGAATTGGGCAAGGAAATGCTCGCCGAGATCGACAGGGATTTGAATCTGAACATCAGCCGTGATATGGAACTGCTCATAGGCATCTGCCTTCATCTGAAGCCGGCGCTGAACCGGGTAAAGTACGGGATGAACATCCGAAACCCCATGCTGGGGCATGTCAAGAGCAACTACCCTCTGGCTTTTCAAGCGGGAGTCATTGGCACCAAGCTGATCGAGAGCAAGCTGAATATTGCGATCCCGGAAGCGGAGATGGGCTATCTCGCCATTCATATCGGGGCAGCCATCGAACGACAGCGTATGAACACCCGGCCAAAACGCTGTCTGGTCGTCTGCACTTCAGGAGTTGGAAGCGCCCGGCTACTCAAGTACAAACTGCAAAGCACTTTTGGCAGCTCGCTTGAGGTGGCGGGTACAACGGAATATTACAAGCTTCAGCAGGTTCCCCTCCATGACATTGATTTCGTGGTGAGCACCATTCCCATTCAGCTGCCATTATCGGTTCCAGTCGTGGTCGTGCAGACTCTTCTTGGGGGCAGCGATATGGAGAAAATTGAAAGTTTGCTGGCTGGTGAAGCCGAGTTTGATTTTCACTACATTCGGAAGGAACTCGTATTTCTGAGACAAAATTTTACCACCAAGGAAGAGGTCATCTCATTTCTGGGCCAAAAAATATATGCTGAAGGGCTGATCCGCTCTGCCGAAGGCTTTATTGGACTCGTTCTGGAACGAGAACAGGCTGCACCCACGGCTTACGGAAATTTGGTAGCCGTTCCTCACCCTATCATTCCGCAAAGCAATCAAACCGTATGGGCGGTCTGTACCCTTCAACAACCTATCGAGTGGGGCGACAAACCAGTGCAGTTCATCTGTCTACTCAGCATTGAAAAAAACGGTAAAGAGCCACCGTCTAAAATGTATAACCATCTCATGGAACTGGTCGACAATTCGGATATCGTCCAGCAGATGTTAAAATGCGAAACGTACGAGGAATTCTCCAGGATTATCGTTAAATATAAGCTGTATTGAACCAAGCTTTCGCAGTGCATCTAGCTGATATTCACAGAGCGGGTGCTGCTTGGAGCTTTTTAAAATGAAAGCGTAGTAGCAATGAATGAATTTCCGTTACTGGCGGAAAAGACTTGGGTTTAGATCTCGGCAGCAAACCTATACACTGAATCTGTAAGTTAAAGAGAAAAAAGCATGAGGTGAACGAGATGGAGGAGTATCAAGAAATCATTATGGGAATTATCACCAACTCAGGTGTTGCCAAGAGTAAAGCGATGGAAGCAATCGCTCTTGCTCAAAAGGGTAACACCCAGTTGGCGGCAGAGCGGCTTGAAGAAAGCAAAGCCGAGTTGGTTAAAGCTCATAAATCACAAACGAGACTGATTCAACAGGAAGCTGGCGGAACCGCCCACGAAGTCACACTGCTTATGGTACATGCTCAAGATCACCTTATGTCAGCCATCACAACTAAAGATCTGGCGGGACATATGATTGAGCTTTATAACAGATTGAATCGCTATGAAGATATCACAAATCACACTTCCAATGGAGGGAACAACGGATGAAACAAATTACACTCGTATGTGCTGCAGGAATGTCTACAAGTATGCTGGTACAGAAAATGCAAAAGGCGGCACAAGCACAAAACCTTGAGGTTGAAATCAGGGCTACTTCCGAAAGTTCGTTTAAAGAATATGCCGACAAGACAGATATACTGCTAATTGGACCACAGGTCGGCTACCTGCAGGATGATTTCAAGGCAAAATATGAACCTAAAGGCATTAAGGTAAGTGTTATCAATATAGTAGACTATGGAATGATGAACGGCGAAAAAGTGCTAGGAGACGCGCTTAAGCTGTAAAGCTCAGAGTCAGATGCTCATCACCAGACCGAACAAGAAGGTTGGTCAAATCGGGCAACGATATATGATATTCTGCATGGTGTTTCGCCAAATGAAAGCGTTCTCTAAGTTATTATATAGGTGGATGAAAGCCTATCGTAGGAGTTGAATAAATATGGCTAACCAACAAAAATTCTCTTATAAGCTTCAAAAAGTGGCGGGTACAATTCAGCAAAACCGTTACATGAGCGCAATTTCCAACGGGCTGATGTCCACCCTTCCTTTTCTGATTATCGGAGCATTTGCAACCCTCTTCTCTGCACTTGCTTGGGAGCCTTACCAGAATCTTATTGCACCCGTAAAGGCTATAATCGGGTTGGCATCGACAATGACCACTGGCATCATTGCACTGTATGCGGTTTTTTTTATCGCCTACAGACTGGCGCAAGCTTTTGACAAGGACCCCCTTGTGCCAGCGGCAACCGCTCTTCTCTCTTTTCTTATCGTTACACCGATCCAAACCTTTGATAAAGTTCGTGCCTTGCCACTTCAATGGCTCGGCGCGCAGGGATTGTTCGTTGCCATGATCGTCGGTTTGATTGCTGCACGGTTGTATATTTGGATTGTTGACCGCAATTGGACGATTAAAATGCCTGACGGGGTCCCGCCTACCGTTGTCAAAACCTTCTCAGGCTTGATCCCAGCTGTCTTAGTAGCCCTTGTGTTTGTTATCGTTGCTGGTTTGTTCATGCAGACCCCATTTGGTACAGTTCACGATTTTATCTACACTTATCTCCAAATACCACTGGAAGGATTGGGCGGATCACTCGGCGCTTTAATTATCGCGCTAATCATTATGCAGGCTTTGTGGATGTTCGGAATTCACGGTGCAATTGTTATACTCGCTATCGTTAAACCCATCTGGATGAGTCTGGATCTGGCCAACCTTGACGCTTTCCAGGCAGGCGCTCCACTTCCGAACACGATCGGTCTGGCCTTCTGGTCCATCTACTGCAACTATGCACCGATGCTTGGATTTGCTCTGCTATTGGTTTTCCTGGCCAAGAGCAAGCAGCTTCGCACGATCGGCAAGCTTGGTCTTCCGGGTACCTTTTTCTCCATTCACGAGCCGCTGATCTTCGGAATTCCAATGGTATTGAACCCGTTGCTAGCCATTCCGTTTATCGTTGCTCCCATCATTTGTGCGGTACTCGGCTATATTGCCACCAACATCGGCTTGTTGCCTGCACCCATCGGAATTTACCCGCCTTTCGGCACCCCTATCTTTGCTCTGGGCTTCATTGAGGGCAGTTGGAAACTAGCCGCCGCACAATTGGTACTCATTCCGATCAGTATGCTGATCTACTACCCGTTCTTTAGAGCGCTGGATAAGCAGGCTCTAAAAAAGGAACACGAAGCGCAGGAGCAACTGCACAAGCAAGCAAGTGAAGCTACAGCAAGTCCTGTTATTCTATAATAGAAAAAAAGCAGAAGCGGCGGACGGATACATGGTCGCCGCTTCTGCCATTACAATCGTTAGGAGAGGAAGCTTTTGATTCAACTGAGTATCGCTGAGAACAAACGATATTTCATGAATGAGGGGAACCCCTTTTTTTATTTGGCGGATACGGTTTGGAGCGCATTTACCAACATTACGCTGGAGGAATGGGCCTATTATCTGGATTACCGGAAAAGTCAGGGCTTCAATGTCTTGCAAATCAATTTGCTGCGCCAATGGGATGCAAGTGACAGCGATTTGAACTATGAGCCTTTTGCATATGCCGAGGATGGCAGCTACAATTTTTATATGCTGAACGAAGAATACTTCACCAGAGCCGAGACGATGATCGAAATGGCTGTGAACAGAGGCTTTGTTCCTGCACTGGTTCTACTATGGTGTAATTATATCCCGGATACCTGGGCTGCCAAGCTTCGTGAGGAGAAAAAAATGCCACTTGGGGCAGTGGAACCTTATGTACGTTACATTGCCGATCGGTTCTCCAAATTCTACCCTATTTATATTATAAGTGGTGACACTGATTTCCCTTCCGAGCGTGCCAACCAATATTACCGACTTGCTCTCCATACCATAAAACAGCACAGCCCGCAGTGTCTGACTACCCTGCATATTCAAGGAAGATTAGCGGCACTGCCAGAGGAATTTATTGATGATCCCCATTTGGATTTTTACATGTACCAGTCAGGACATAATTCACAATTTCAACCAACGGCGTATACACTCGCACTGGATTTCTGTAATAAGCCTGTCACCCGACCGGTGCTCAACTCGGAGCCCTGTTATGAACAAATGGGATACAGTCGAAAAGTCTATGGCCGCTTCAGCCGCGCCGATGTTCGTAAGGCAGCCTGGCAAAGTCTTCTGTCCGGGGCGTCTGCGGGCATAACCTATGGAGCTCACGGTATTTGGAGCTGGCATCGAAAAGGCAAAAGGTTCGGTGTAACTGGGGAGGGATTCGACAGTCCATATGATTGGCAGTCTGCACTTAAGTTTGAAGGGGCATGGGATTATGGATTGGTCAAATGGCTCTTCGGGATATATGAAATTACAGATATGCAGCCTTGGAACATAGTGCTGAAAAATACGGAAGAAATTCGTGCGGCTGTAAGCACCGATTACACCAAGGTCGCCATCTACGTTCCAATCAACACGGTGCTGAAGCTAAACGTGGATTTGAGTGAATACGACTTCACGGTCATTGACCTGGAGAATCGTCGTTTTGGCACAGCTTCAATCTCTGTGCAAGAGCAAATCACGATCATTGGGATGCATGATTTTGAAGCTGATGTCTTGCTGATTGGCATAAGAAAATAACCGTGATTACTTACCGCCTTTTTCATCATTTCAACTACTATGTACAACGTACAAACAGCCCCGCAATCGAGATTTCTCATCGGGACTGTTTGTCTTACTTCTTGTTATAAAAAGCAAGCACTCCATTGTGGTCAGGAAATATATCTCAATTTAATACGTTTGGAAGCTCTGTGAAGCGAAGATTTCACTGAATTTTCACTCTTATTTAAAATTCTAGCCGTTTCTTTTATGGAGTATCCTTGGACTACACGCAATTTAAGTACCGTCCTTTGCTCGGTATTACTTGCCATCAAAAGAATTCGATCGACCTCATCCTGAATTTCAAAATCGGGGGTATCCCAGTGATAGTAGACGTGCTCCTTACGTAAGAAATATTCCTCCATCTTTTTTCGCTTTCTTATTGTATCTATGGCTAAATTTTTAGCAATTCTCAAAAGATAAAATCGGATACGATCTTCGGGCAAATCAGGGGAAGCTCTTATAAACCGAATAAAGCATTCATGCAACAAATCTTCGGCATCCTGTTTGTTATGCACTATTCTCAAAAGATAGCCAAGGAGTTCTGATTTATGAGATAAATATAGATCTTCCAGATCTTTAATGTCCATATTATGGCTTATCCTTTCTGTTTCGATGGATTACGGTATTCCCCTTGACTTAAATACACTAGCTATTCTATAGTCTTAAATTCATATCCCTGCTTTTTTAAATATGTTATGATTTCAGGCAAGGCTTTAGCTGTTTCTTCCTTCCCGTAAGTGTCATGCATGAGTACCACTGCTTTTTCTCTAGTCCCAATGCTCTTCATAAATTCGTGTATTAATTCCTCGGCATTCTTAGAGGTACCTTCCGCATCTTTAGGCAACACATTCCAGTCAATCTGATGATAATCCTTATCATGTAAAATTTCATCTAACGCTTCCATACCTTTGGGATCCTTTCTCTGCCACGTCACATGGCCACCCGGAAATCGAATCACTCTTGTGGAAAAATCCTGTCCCAAAATTTGCTTTAAAATTTGATTTGTTTTTTCAATATCGCTCATAAAAATGCTCGAATTCACAGTCTGATTAGGATATAAATAACCATAATCATGTGAGTAGGTATGATTTCCGATAGCATGCCCTTCCTTAATTATTCTTTTGGTTAAATGTTTAGTACCTTCATTTTCTTCGACTGCTTTTCCGACCACAAAAAACGTCGCTTTTACATTTTGTTCTTTAAGAACATCTAAAATCTTAGGCGTCACGGTTACTGATGGCCCATCATCAAAAGATAAATAGACAACCTTTTTACCGTCTATCCCATCGGGCTTTTGACCTTGGATTTGCTGATTTAAGTAGTTTTCAACAAATGCAGCATCCTCAACACCCGAAACATTTTTTACAAGGAATTCGCTCCCTTTGGATTCGTTATTTAATTTGTCGGTTGATACGGATTCTATTTTTTCTGCATACTCAATCGTTTTTACTGGCTGTGGTTTACTACTGAAGATGTCAAAGAGTTTTATAATAACTAGAACAATACAAATGATAATTATAAACAGTAGTCTTCTTCTCTTCCTCTTCATTCGATGAGCTGTGGTTCTATTTTGCACATAGCTTTTTTCCATAGTATTTGTTCCTCCAAAATCTAGAAGCAGTTCACGTTTTATGTTGCGACCATGTGCCCATTCAATTATTCGTACCTCAATGCATCTATTGGCCTCAAACTTGCTGCTTTATAAGCCGGATATACTCCGAATAGGATGCCTGTGCCCGCAGAGCTAAGAAACGAATATATGATCGGCGAGATTGTAAATTCAATGGTCATATGCGCAGCCGCCTCAAGTATTTTGGAAGCTCCTATACCTGTAACAACTCCTATTGTGCCTCCTAACAGACCAAAAATGATCGCTTCAGACAGAAATTGAATCATAATATCTCTCGGCTTGGCACCAATGGCTTTCCGAATACCGATTTCTTTTGTACGCTCTATAACTGAGACCATCATAATATTCATAATTCCGATTCCCCCTACCACGAGGGATATCGCGGCTACCCCACCCAATAGGCTGGTCATAATACTATCTACACCAGAAGCTGCACCTGCTGCCTCTGATAGACTCATAATTTCAAATTGATCTGGTTCCGAAGGTTTTAGCTGGTGTGTCACACGCAAGCTTTCCAAGATGTCTAAGCGAGCCTGATCCATCAAGGCTGGTGACTTGGCAGACACGTCCAATCTGGTAATATTCTCCTCACCCAGACGGTTCATTATGGTTGTAGCAGGGATGTAAATTTGTTCATTACTACTGTAGCTTAAGTTCGTAACTGGCTGAGTATCCAATACTCCGACTACCTTGAAAGGGATCTGCTTAATTTGAAACGTCCGTCCCAATACATTTTGGCTATCTCCACCAAAAAGACGTTGAACCGCTTGGCTTTCAAGTATGGCGACATTCATGCGTTTGTCCATCTCATCGTTGGTAAATGTTCTACCCTCGGCAAAGGAAAACTTTTTGACCTTATAAAATGAAGCGGAAGTTCCTACAATAGTGGCGTTATAGTTATATCGCCCCCACGTAGCTTTTGAATTGCTCGTTATATTCGGCATTAATGCATCTATAGACTTCTTCTTTTCCAACGCCTCGACATCAGCCCAAGTAAATGATGGTGTGTGGTCATAATCTATTTCACCATCGACCATTGTCATAGCCGGCGCAACCATCAATACGTTATTTCCTAATTTATTAATTTCCGCCTTTATGCGGGCTGTAGATCCGTTTCCGATCGCCATAATGGCAATAACTGCTGCCACCCCGATAATAATACCGAGTATCGTTAAAAATGAGCGTAGCTTGTTAGTGATTAAGCTATTCATGGATACACGGATGGTTTCCATTACATTCATAGGCTTACCTTCCTTGATGAAATTCGTCTATTTGCAATAGGCTCATCTCGTTCAATATTACCATCCCGAAAGCTGATCAACCGTTTGGCATATTCAGCAATCTCCAGCTCATGCGTGACCAAGACGATGGTTTTTCCCAGCTCATTCAAGCCTTGAAATAATTCCATAATTTCGATACTCGTCTTCGTATCCAGTGCTCCCGTAGGCTCATCCGCCAGCAGAATAACAGGATTATTCACCAATGCCCGAGCAATGGAAACACGTTGCTGCTGACCACCAGATAGCTCGTTAGGCTTGTTGTACATCCGTTCTGCAAGGCCAACGCTGCGTAGTGCCTCTACGGCTCTTTCCCGACGCTCCTTGGCAGGTACACCTGCATACATCATAGGCAGCTCTACATTTGCTAATGCTGTAGTTCGGGGAAGTAGATAGAATTTCTGAAATACAAAACCCAGCTTCTGGTTTCTAATCTCCGAAAGCTCGTTCTCTCTAGCATCCAATATGGAGTACTCATCCAGGTAGTACTCTCCGGTATCGGGATGATCCAGGCAGCCAATGACATTCATCATGGTAGACTTGCCCGAACCAGAGGGCCCCATGATAGCAACAAACTCCCCTTCGCTAATAGATAAATTAACACTGCGCAGAGCCTGAATCTTCTGTCCGCCTACCTCATACATTTTTTTCAGTTCTTTAATTTCGATTACAGTTTTATGGGATTGAGTTTCACTCATTGTGCCTGCCCCCCATCAGGGTCTTGACCCTCTGGACTGCCATTCGAACCAGCACTACCACCCTGAGGTGGGATCACAATGGTCTCACCGTCCTTGACACCAGACTTGATTTCCGCCTGATCTGCTGTATAGACACCCAGTTTCACTGGTCTAAACTCATAATCCGCCGGATTCGCCGCGTTCTTCGCCACATATACTCCATCCACACCGCCTTCAGATCTCAGTGCAAACAACGGCACAGATAACGCATTTTTGTGTTCAGCTAACAGAAGGGATACATCCATATTCATCCCTGGTTGCAGCCTTATCTTTTGGCTATCCAAAGACAATTCGATTTTGTATGTAGTCACATTGGATTCGGTAACCGGCTCTGGAGAAACAAAGAGGACTTCGCCTTTAAATTGTTTGTCCGGAAATGAATTCGAGTGCATTGTCGCCTGAAGTCCAGTCTTCAATTTAGCAATATCACTTTCGTTAACCTTGGCAAGAACCTTCATAGCCCCTGTGTTTGAATTATTCATTACAATAAAAGGTGCAGTAGGACTGGTACCCACGTCGCCGTTGACCTTCAAAATGATCCCGTCCCACGGCGCCGTAACCTGTAATTTACTCAGGACACTTTTCTTCTGCTCTAATGCCGTTTCAGCCTGCAATAAAGAAGCCTGTGCGGATTGGATGTTGGAAGCTTCGGGCGGGGACTGTGCAGCCTTTAATTGTATTAAAGCTGTTTTATAGCCCATTACCGCCTCTTCGATCGCCTCAGTTTGCTTGGTCTGTGCCTTCTTGTACTGCAGCTCCACATTGCTCATATCCAATTTTGCCTTATCCAGATTTTGCTTGGCTGTTGCCAGGTCACTTTCTGCTGCCGCATCATTCTGAACCAGATAAGCCTGGTCATCATAATCCTTCTGAGCCTTATCCAAAGTCACCTTGGCCGACTCCTTTTGAGCAGCGGCTTCCTCTAATTCCATCGTGTTCTTGGCTGTTTTAATCGCCATCTGTGCCTTTAAGACATTAGCTTTCTGCAACTCTATATCATTCGTTTTGGGTCCGCGCTTGGCTTCCTCCAGTTTGGCTCTTGCAATCGCCACATTCGATTCGGCATCCTTGATTTGCAGCCTGGCATCCGAATCATCTAATCGTGCTAGAACCTGACCTGCTTTGACGCTATCTCCTGCTTTGACATTGACAGCGACGAGCTTGGCACCCTCGACATTTGTAAAATTAATGTTTACTTCCTTGGAAGCCTGAACGGTTCCAGTGACTTTAAGCGACTCGGTCATGTTTGTTTTCTGTACCTGTACGATCTGGTTTGCAGGACCCTCCACAGGCTTTTCCTTACTCCTGTTCATATAAACAGTACCGCCAATCCCCGCTATAATGATCAGGACAAAAATGCCTATAATTCTTTTCAGCCTTCTTTTCTTTCTTACTACCTGCAATGCATCTTTCTTTTCTATTTCTGACAATGTTATATCCCCTTCAAAAGTATTTTTTCTAAATCCTATACGCTCCACGGTTTGTTCAAAGCATGTTGCAGCAACGTCATTTGAACAATCAGCTCATCCATATTCCGTTCGATTTGCTTCACTTTTAATTGATTCGTAGCGACTTCCGTACCCGTAGCAAAACCACGTTCCTTTTTTTTACGAGAAATGTCCCATACTTTATTTACGTTCTGTAGATTACTTTGCATTTGCTCGTATTGTTCAACATTTTGCTGTAAGTTAAAGTACATACTCTTCAAGGTTTCTGCCAGTTGATCCTTGGTATTTTCCAGTCCGCCTTCTGCTGAATCTACATCAATCTGCTTAATTTCATAATCATCAGTTCCTGAGTTCCAGGTGTAATATTTAACCTCCATCTTGGCCAGCTTGACAGCTTCCTCCTGTCTCCACACCGAAGGACTCGCCGAGATTGCACGCGTCACCAACGTATCCAAATTCGTGTTGTCTATTTTGGGGTAAACAGGGCGATCAACCAGTTCATATACCGTACCTTGAGGTTGCCCCATTTGCGTATTTAATGAATCCATCGCTTTTCGTAATGCAGTCTTTGCAATGTCTACATTCTTTTGAGCCTCTATACGAGTCTGAATAATCGTACTTTGATCACCTGGAGAAATTTTTCCACGTTTGGCCTTCGCTTCAGCAGCCTTTTCCTCTAATAACGCGAGCGAAAGTGCATCCTCACTATTCTTCACTTTGTTATCAGCCAGAAGCACATCATAATAGTTTTTCATTGCAGCGTAGTCTGTCTGATCTTGGGCAAGTTCGATTTGCTTCTTGGATTCCAGATAAGAAACCGTCGATGAGGCATACCCCTTCCATGCTGAACTACTAGCCGCATCCTCTTCACCGTTGCCTGTCCCTGCTGGAATAAAATCGAGATTCTTACCTGCATTTTTTAGGTTAATCCGGTTACGATCTATCGCTTGCTGGGCCTCCTTCAAGCTAAAGCTATTAGACCGCGCCCATTGCTGGGCTTGGCTCAGTGTTAGTTTCACGCTTGCTTTGGTAACCTGCTGCTGCGCCTCCTCTGCTTGAACAAAGGACTCTGATAAAGAACTGGCCGACAAGGCGAGCAGCAATAAAATGAACATACGTTTTTTCATAGATATCCCCACTTTTTAAAAATTTTCATCAAATTCAATACTTAATTAACTCGTTGTTATGAGAATTACATGTTTTCTTTCGAACCATATTTGCTCTGTTACTTGCTCATCAAGGCTGTCACTCGATTGAGATCTTATTTTTATTCGCTGCAAAATTCCAGAAAGGAGGAACCCAATCCTACCCTTCTGCAACTTTTTCTACACGACCTACCGTTTCTTACAGTATCTTTAGATCCAATTGACGAAGATACAGGAAACGTACAATAAGAAAGGAAAGGAATTGGATTGCCCAGAAGCACAGCATAATCTGAATCAGCGTAAGATGAACGGGTAATCCATATATTCCAGACGGTTCTGACATCACTAAACAAAGCACTATTCCTATAGATGATACGACTAATGGCAGAAGAAACAGAAATGCAATTTGTCTGGAGGCAGCTTGTCTCATTTCCCTTGAGTTTAGTCCAATTTTCGATAAAGCTCGGTATATTTCCTCATCCCGCTGAAGATCTACATACAATCTGAAATACAGCAGGCTTACCGTGCTCGCCAACATAATAATGGCGATAAATCCACCAATAAATTCACTAATAACCAGATCCATTTCCGATGTCAAATAGTCTACGGCCCTAGAGTTAAGCACTCCTTTATTAACCTTGTTGGCCAACACAGAATACAACCATACCTCTTGTTGAGTTTCAGAAGTTTCTAAGGAAAGCTGGCCATTCTTCCATTTGGGCACAAAATAATAAATAGATTTATATGCCAACGGATCATTGAAATACCGATGTTCAATTAAATAGTCGTAAGTTCGATCAGAGACAACAAGTAAGCTTCCTAGTTCAGAGACGATATTTCCATCAAACTTCAGGTTATGATCTATTATCTTAGTATCCATAATCTGAAGATTCATCATATGAGATTTCCCTTGCTTGTAAGTTAGCTTTTTTTCAAAAAAGGTTTTCTTTTCTTCGAAAGACATCCCGTTTGGATCGAAAAGGAAAAAACCTTGATTCTCCCGAAGCGTAGGTACCTGTTTCAGCTTCTTAAACTTGGAAGCAAGTGCTTCGTAGTTGGATTGTTTCATCACTAGCGCGACCTGTTCCCGAAAGGGGAAGACTAACACTTCACCTTTCCCATAATCTACCCCAGCCGTATACAGATTTTGGTCAATCTCTTTTTCAAGCTCGTTAGAACTTACAACATCAGATGTAAATGCGAATGAATAAGACTGCTCCCTAAGAAATCTTTTTTGCTGCTGCATGGAGTCAAAGGTTGACGCTGCTCCTACACAGGAAATGATAGAAATGAGGGTAATCAATGAAAAAAGCCCGGCATTATTTCGCATTTTATATGTGATCTCAGATAACCATAACAAACGCGATCCGCTCCAAGACCATTTCCTGTTAGCTCTAAGCAATTGGATGAATAGTACACATGATTGATTATAAAATAAGTAAATACCCAGAGATCCCATTATAATTGTATATTTAAAGGTGTCTCCGACCGAATAGTGCAATATATAAAAAGAAAGGGTCCCTAAACGATACGGTGCCAGATAAATGTATGGTGAAAAATCAAGCTTCATTAAACATACAGCTGCTCCTATGAATACTATGGCAAGAATGGACAGACTCCAAAAAGCTTTAGGTTCATTGTTGAGCTGAGGAGCCTTGCTAAAAAGCTGCTGTAGTTTAAAACGTCGGATAAAGAAAACAGACACAAGTGAGATCAATATAAACAAAAACATAAAGCCGATTCCTGTAAAAGCCAGTGCCTTCCAGGGAAAATAAAATCTTAAATACATTCCTATGACATTGGAACCCATAAGCAGGAAAAACTTCGCTGAAACAAATCCTCCGATCATCCCGGTCACCAATGATAAAAAGCCTATAATTAGATTTTCAAAAGCTACCAAAAAACAAATTTGCCTATGACTTGCTCCTAAAATGGTGAGTATACCAAATTCTTTCTTACGTGCAGCAACAAAGATATTATTTGTGTATAATACGAAAAAAAAGGAAAATACAAAAATCAACAGATCCGCAACCTGTAATCCCTTTTTTACATTAGCTGCTGTGATTACATTCGAGACATCCGGGTGAAAAATAAATACCGCATATACAAAAAAAATCGTAATCATCAAGGAGCTGCTTAAATAATAAGGAACGTAAGCACGCGCATTGCGTTTGAGATTATTCCATGCTAACAGACGAAAGCTCATGTGCATGTCTACTTCCCCCCAAAAAGGAGAGCATATCTATGATTTCCTGAAAAAATATTTGCTGACTATGACTACGACGGATTTCATTATATAACTCACCATCTTTAATAAAAATTACCCGGTCGCAATAGCTAGCTTCCAAGGCGCCGTGTGTTACCAGCACAATTGTAGAATAGTCTACACGGTGAACAACGCTCAGCATTTCCATTACAATACGCGAAGACTTAGAATCGAGATTTCCAGTTGGTTCATCTGCAAGCAGGAGCGAAGGAGAGTGAATCATAGCTCTGCCTATGGCTGCCCGTTGCTTTTGTCCCCCTGACACCTCATATGGTCGTTTGTTCAAAACATCTGTAATTTCCAGTTTTTTCGCTACCTCTTCCAGTTTGTGCTCCATTTCCTTTAGACCTTTTTTATGCAGCATCAGAGGAAACAGTATGTTCTCTCCCAAAGTGAGGGTTTCCAACAAATTATAATCTTGAAATACAAGCCCCAGTTCTTTGCGGCGAAATAAAGCCAGCTTATCCTTCTTGAGCAGATGGGGATTTTCCCCCTTAATGCTAACCTCGCCAGAAGTCGGCATATCAATAGTCGAAATCATATTTAATAATGTTGTCTTCCCACTACCAGACGGACCCATAATACCGACAAACTCACCTTGTCGAATCGTTAACTGGATATTGTTGAGAGCTCGATGTGGAACCTTACCATAGTATATTTTGGTGACTTGATCCATTCGTACAATCTCCATCATTCATTCCTTTCTTTTTCCTATGTCATGATCATAATCCATCTAGACGAATGAAGCGATCGATTAACATTACAGAAACCTTAAATGTGTTGTAAGGTTCTCATTTGTGAATTGGAAATAAGATCACAACCGTCGTTCCTTCACCAACCGTCGACTTCAGTTGAATATCATGATTCAGCCTTTTGCAGATTTCTGACACCAAATAAAGCCCCATCCCGGTGGATTCACTATACTTCCGTCCGTTTTCACCTGTGTAATAAGCTTCAAATACCCGCTCTATATCTTTTTTAGGGATACCAATCCCTTCATCTTGTACTTTTAGCATAATTCCATGATCTCTTACATCAGATATTAATTTCAGACTGTGGGCATGACCTGAAGAGTACTTTACCGCATTAATCACCAATTGATTAATAATAAATCTTAGCCATTTGGCATCGGTAATTACACTCAACTGCTCGTCCACTCCATTGGAAGGATAAATTTCGTTGCGAATCAATAATCTTTTGTTATCATAAATCACTTCACTAACCAGGTTTCGTAATACAACAGGCTCCACATGAAAGTCAGGTTCAAAGGACTCCAGTCGCGACATATACAAAATCATGTCCAGCCCTTTGCCCATTCGATCAATCTCATCGTGAATCTGATCAGATTCATGATCTATTTTTCCTTTGAGGATTAAATGGATAACAGAAAGAGGAGTTTTCATCTGGTGAACCCACTGGTTAATAAACGTAATATGATCGCGTTGCTGATGCTCTAACTGATGGATTCGGGACTGATACAATTGATAATATTGTAAAAGCAAATGTTGTAATGAAGAGGCAAGCGGATTAAGTACCTTCATCTGAATGATTTCATCTAGATCTCTAATGTTTGCAGTGGATAATAATCGATATAAACCAGAATATATGACGTACCGGAACAACAAATAGATTAGCAATAGGGAGATTCCAAAAAATACGGAATAAAGAGCCGTTGACAGTTCATGATAACCATCCATCCAATAAATGCTTAACACAAGAAAAAGCTGAATGATATTGAATATGATCATTGAGAAATGGTCACGCCAAAAAAGCTTCACTGTTCTTCCTCCTCAGTCAAGTGCAGCCGGTATCCAGCTCCTCTAACCGTTTCTATAATATCCTCCAACCCCAGTTCGCTCAGCTTTTTGCGGACACGCGTAACATAAACATTCAGTGTGTTTTCTCCTACATATTGGTAATCATCCCATAAAGCTTCTAAGAGATGAACTCTCCCTACAACCTGCTTAGGATATGTCATCAGTAGCTCCAGTAGCGCAGCTTCTTTATGGCTCATTTCTACCTGCTTGTCATGAAACACAAGCTCCATAATGTCAGGGTATAGAGTCAAGCCTGACACTGTTATGGAGCGTGATTTTTGGGCAACTGCATATAAACCATAGGCACGTCGCAGATTACTTTCTATTTTGGCTAACAGTACTTCGGGATGAAACGGTTTAGTAATGTAATCATCCGCCCCGTTCTGCAAAGCAATGACCTGATCCATCTTATCATCCCGCGCGGACACAAAAAGGATAGGACAAGTAGATTGGGTGCGAATTTGTCTACACCAATAAAATCCATCAAAACGAGGTAAATTCACATCAAGTATGACCAAATCAGGCTTTACTTCCTGAAAAGTACTCAATACCTGATCAAAATTTGAAACGACAACTCCCTGATAACCATACTTTTCAAGATAGGATTGGAGTAAAGAGCTAATTTGAGGGTCATCCTCTACGATTAATATTTTATGCATTGTGTTTTCTACCTTCTTAGTGCTTGAATTTTTAATAACATGATTTTCTCTATATAATGCCTTGATTTAATCGTCCAAGCAATAACAACAATCCATTTTCTTTAATTGTAATTAGGAAGATTCAATTGTGATATAGATTGAGTCTCGAATAATATGCATTGTGCCAAGCACCAGAGCAGTTAACGTTATAATCATCATAACGATAACTGTTACTGTAATAATGATCCCTTTATATTTTTTTATCGTCTCATCGAAGTCTTTTTTTGATTTGATTACCTTTTTTATTTTGTTCTTTGAATACTTCATATGCTCACATCTTTCCTTGCCTAGCTATTAAACATACTAACTAGCCTATACATCACAAACAACAGTCAAAGCTTACAAAAACCTTACTTTGTTGTAAGGTATATAGAAAACAGCTCAACAGTAATATATGTATTATGCCCAAATGAAGACCTACCCTTAAAAGGGATCAAGATCATGACAGATATAACATTCTCTAAAAAAATGAGTCGGGCTCTATGACCCGACTCATTTTAGTAATCATTGATGCTATAACCCACAAAATCCGTGTTCATTCTCTTAGCTTCGCTGTCTCATCGCCTCGAATAATAACACCGTAGAGGCCATGGCTGCATTCAGTGACTCTGCTTGTCCCTGCATTGGAATGAATACTGATTCATCCACCATACTAGCGGTAGCAGCAGAAATACCTTGGCCCTCGTTGCCAATCACGAGCCAGGTGGATACACGCAAATCCACAGCATAGCATGACAAGCTTGCATCCAGCGAGGTGCTGAGCAAGCGGGCCCCTTTGCTTTTGGCCTGCGGCAAAAGCTCCTCCAGACTGCCTTCGATCACCGGCAGATGAAATAACGATCCCATCGTGGAACGGATCGTTTTGGGGTTGTACAGGTCGGCGCAGCCATGACCCAATATAACGCCTGCGGCTCCAGCAGCGTCCGCGCTGCGGATAATGGTGCCTACATTGCCGGGGTCCTGTACCCCGTCCAGCACCATCACCAGCGCATCTGGCTGCTCCAGTAATGCTGCGAATGCGCTCTGCTCCTGCTTATGCACGATAGCAAAGACAGACTGCGGCGTCTTGGTATCGGTGCATTTGGCAATGACCGCCGCCGACACGGGAATCCATTCCACCGGCTGGTCGGCTGAATCCAGACCATTCAGCTCGGCAGGAATCCCCTTGTCCAAATCATAGGCGACGCTTTCTACTGCCGCGTTCGAACGCAACGCTTCCTGCACTAGATGAATACCCTCAACAATATATTTATGCTGCCGTGTACGATGCTTTTTCTCCAGCAATTGCGACCATTCTTTTACACGCGCATTATTCGGTGAAATGATTTCCATTCGTTTAACCTTCCGTTCTATGGTCCGTTTCTTTAAAAATAAATGATGCATCACTTGTACTTGAACATTAAACCTCTCTAAGCTGCAAAAGCCAGCTCCAGCTTGGTTAGATCGTCCTTGTGACCCACAATGACCAGCACATCACCCGCTTCAAGACGATCCTCAGCATAAGGTGAAATGTTCATCTCCTGGTTTCTACGAATCGCCATTACATTGCAGCCGAAGCGTGCACGTATGTCTAGCTCCTTCAGATTTTTGCCAATCATGGAATCAGCGGCTCGCATCTCCAAAATACTGTAGTCCTTGGACAGCTCGATATAGTCCAGAATATTGGGAGATGTTAGATGATGGGCTACCCGCAGTCCCATATCCCGTTCAGGATAAACCACTTTATCCGCACCTATTTTTTGCAGCACTTTCCCGTGTAGTTCATTTTGTGCTTTGACCACAAGAGCGGGCACACCCATGTCCTTGAGAATCAATGTTGTTAGAATACTGGCTTGTATATCTTCACCAATTGCGACTACAATTACGTCAAAATTGCGGATACCCAGTGCTCGCAGTGCTTCCTCATCCGTCGAATCGGCAGACACCGCATGCGTCACAATATTCGACATTTCCTGTGTACGCTGCTCGTCCGAGTCGATAGCCAACACATCAAAACCCATCTCACTCAGCGCGCTGGCAACACTGGAGCCAAAGCGCCCCATGCCAATGACCGCATACTGTTTTTTCGCCATTCCTTCTTTACCTCCCGCTCACCATACTGTCCGTCATAGTATAGCATATCATGCTACAAACATAAATTTTGGCATCCTTATTCCAAATGCTTCTCCATGTATATTGGACCACAGCCCAAGCCATAATACATTCGATCACTATTACAACATACGGGAGGTACACATGCCCATTACAATGGATTTACGACAAGCGATTGTTCACAAAGTTCACGGCAAATCAGAGGCTGATCTTACGGATATGATTATTGGGTCAGTGGATGGACCGGAAGCCGCTTTGCCTGGATTAGGTGTCATTCTTGAAATCGCATGGAAGCATATGAGTCCAAACCAGCAGCAGGATTTCGTCCATTTGGCACACGAACAAATCGATAAAATCAAACCCGTGCCCTTAACCTAACCCTAGCGATTCAACTTCTTGTTATGCTTTAATTGTGCTCATTATTATTACCCGTATTCGAAAATGAGAATAGTCCACTCGCATTCATGTCGAGTGGACTATTCGTGGTATATATCAAATGACTGAAATCAGACTGTACTGCATATAAAATTTTATGGAGCCATTTCCAAAAACTTAGCGGTCGGATTTTTTTCTATAGCCGTACGCATGGCATACTCATTTTCGAACAAGGCTACATAATTGCCTTTCTTATCTTTTACCAGCGTAGAGTTGATACGGAACTTGCTCGGATCAATCTGCTCATCCACAATCCAACGTGCAAATTGGAACGGCATACGTTGAAGCTGTACATCTACCCCATATTCACCCTTCATGCGGTATTCAAATACTTCAAATTGCAGTTGGCCGACTACACCTAGTAGCGTATCATCAAAGCTTACCGTACGGAACACCTGAATCATACCTTCTTCGGTTAACTGGTCGATACCTTTCAGATACTGCTTGTGCTTCAAAGCATTTTTTACAGTAACCTTGGCAAAAATCTCAGGTGAGAAGGTCGGCAGTTCATCAAATACAACCTCGCCACCTTGACTCAGTGAATCGCCAATGCGGAAAATACCTGGGTCAAACAAGCCTATAATATCCCCAGGGAATGCTTCTTCGACAATATCACGGTCCTGTGCCAAGAACTGCTGTGGTTGGGACAGCTTAATCTCCTTACCCATTCGAACATGTTTAACACTCATCCCGCGTTGGAACTTACCAGACACGATACGCAAAAATGCAATACGGTCACGGTGAGCCGGGTTCATATTGGCCTGAATTTTAAATACATAGCCAGTAAACTTCTCGTTCGTTGGCTGAATTTCTCCAACTGTACTGTGGCGCGGTTCCGGCTTAGGAGCAAGCTGAAGGAAGTTTTCCAAAAATGTTTGCACACCAAAATTATTAATCGCACTTCCAAAGAATATAGGCGTTAATTCTCCACGCTGTACTTTTTCCATATCAAAAGGGTCACCTGCGACATCAAGCAACTCTAAATCTTGGCATAATTGGTCGTGCAAATATTCGCCCGCCATCTCGCGAATAATCGGATCATTGTAACCTTCCACTTTTTGTACTTTGATCGTGGAATGGTCATCTCCCTGAAACAACTCAACCTGATTTTTGACACGGTCATAAACACCGCACAGATCACGCCCTGTACCAATCGGCCAGTTCATCGGTACCGAACGGATACCAAGCACCTGTTCCAGCTCTTCCATCAGATCAAAGGGACTGCGTCCCTCACGGTCCAGCTTATTAATGAAGGTAAATATCGGTATTCCGCGCTTCGCACAAACCTGGAACAGCTTGATCGTTTGCGCTTCCACACCTTTCGCTACGTCAATCAGCATGACCGCACTATCTGCAGCTGTTAATGTGCGATATGTGTCTTCACTAAAATCCTGGTGACCTGGGGTATCCAGAATATTAACGCGATGCCCATTATAATCAAATTGCATTACTGAGGATGTTACCGAAATCCCCCGCTGTTTTTCAATCTCCATCCAGTCACTCGTCGCATGCTTACTAGCTTTACGAGCTTTGACTGTACCTGCAAGACGAATAGCGCCCCCGAACAGCAGCAACTTTTCCGTCAGTGTCGTTTTACCCGCATCCGGGTGAGAAATAATCGCAAACGTACGCCGTTTGTCGACTTCCTGTTGAAGTATATCTGTTGTTTTACTCATTTCACATATCCCTTCATGATCAAATCCATTGCATTTCTGCTCAAGCTATTCATAAAAAGGCCATGATGCACGCCTATGTTCATAAGTTCATCGGCTCATTGCCGTTAGCTCCAGTATTCGGCATACTCCGTTACCATATTCATGATAAATACGATCTATTTACATGTTTTAGCCTGCCTTTAACGTATAATCAGTTGCAAACTGAAAACCTGAGACTAAGCTATTATAGCATACTCCGAACGCAAAGCATCCCCTTACATCCTGAACAGGACATAGGGGGATGCTGGACAAATCGGGATTACTGAGTGCCGCCTAATCGCCAGATGACATTATCTTCATCCTGACCGCTAACCGGCCACCACTTGTAGCCATCCTGCTCCAACAGCTTGTGAGCACCATCAGGTCCCCATGAGCCTGCAGCATAGGTTTCCAGTGTATCCGGGGTTTGCTGCCATGCTTTGGCGATTCGATCAACGAATCCCCACGCTGTAGCCACCTCATCCCAGCGCGTGAAGTATGTCGAATCACCCTCGATCGCATCCATCAGCAACCGTTCATACGCCTCCGGTGAGTTGATCCCCACCATACAGCTTTGGCAAAAATCCATAGCCAGCGGCTCAATATCTGATTCCGAACCGGGTTTCTTGGCATTAATTTTAATGTAAATGCCCTCCATTGGATTGACCCGAATGACGAGCAAGTTTGGTTCCAGCTTATGCTTTTGACCGAGATATACATTGGTTGGCATGCTCTTAAATTCCACAACGATCTCCGTAGTTTTTACAGGGAGACGTTTGCCTGTACGAATGTAGAACGGTACACCAGCCCAACGGAAATTATCTACAAACACACGTGAAGCAAAATAAGTCTCTGTATTCGATTGTGGATCAACCTTGTCTTCTTGACGATACCCTGGCAACTGCTGACCTCGGTAACTGCCTTCAGTATATTGACCACGTACCACGTTGGTCTTCACATCCTCAGACGATTCAAAAGGTCGTAGTGAACGCAGCACTTTTACCTTTTCATCACGGATATCCTCTGGCAATAAACGACTAGGTGGTTCCATCGCGATCATCGTAAGCATTTGCAGCATATGGTTCTGTCCCATATCACGCAAGGCACCGGAATGATCATAATAACCTCCGCGTTCCTCTACCCCTACCGTTTCACTCAGCGTAATTTGCACATTGGCAATATGCTTGTTATTCCATAGTGGTTCAAAAAAAGCGTTAGCGAAGCGGATCACCTCGATATTTTGTACCATTTCCTTACCAAGATAGTGATCAATCCGATAAATTTCTTCTTCGGCAAATACTTCACGAATTTCAATGTTCAGTTCTTGTGCAGATTCGAGGTTGTAGCCGAAAGGCTTCTCTATAACCAGACGATTCCAGCCCTTGCCGTCCAACATGCCGCCCTCTTTCAAGCTCTTCGACACACTTCCGAATAATTCAGGAGCCAAGGCCAAATAAAACAGCCGATTTCCCGGTATGTTAAACTTACCTTCTATAGCCTCCGTCTGCTGTCTCAGCTCATGAAACCCATCGACATTGTTGATATCCAGCGATTTATATTCAAAATGCTCGGCAAATGCCTGCCATTCTTGATCATTTTCTGCTTTATAGCGACTAAACTCCTGTATGGAAGCGTACAGGTCATTACGGAATTCTGCTTCCGTGCGAGGACGTCTTGCTACACCAATTACAGCAAAATCTTCAGCAAGCTTGCCTTCGCGGTACAAGCTGTAGATAGCAGGAAATAACTTGCGGCGAGCCAAATCGCCCGTAGCACCAAAAATAAACAGAACTGCACCTTGTGTCACAAGAGATTCTTTAACAGGTATGTCAGCCATGAAGTACCTCATTCTTCCCATGTCAAGATTCCGCAATCCACAATCCTCGAAATCCGCATGTAGTATTGTGTATATTTATACAAGATCATACTTGATTTTCGAAAAACATGGAACTAAAGATTTGATGACATTTTAACATATTCTACATGGATAAGCTATCCGATGAATCATAAATTCACCTTATAAGTCAGTATTCAATTGTGATAAGCGGAAAACCGAGTGTTATACGTTTATTCTGCTGCGCTCTATTTTCATGTACCGCCATCTGCATCTGGACTTGATGCTCACCGCTTTGCACCATTAATGGCAGTTCTGGAGCTTCATAAGATACAGCTACTGTGGTTGCATCTGTGTATCTCTCTTTAGCCTGCATGGAGATGGTCCCCGCTAAGCTCGCTTCTGTTTGTTTCATCAGTTGATCCACGCTTTCCTTTGCTTGCAGCGAACGCTGAACGGAGGTGTTCCACTGCGCTTGAACCCCTATAGAATTTAATTGCTCAGCACAAAGCTTATGAAGCTGAATCAATTGCTCACGTCCTGTGTCACTGCTTTCCAGCTGAACGACTACATACCATTGTCCAGTTTGACGTTCCATCACATTTAAACGAATTTTCAAATCCTCACGATCACGAACAGAACGATAAAGTGTATGTCCATTTTCCACGAGTTTACTTGCTGTGGGTATATTCAGTTGATCAGCTATCTGTGCTGCTATATCTGCCGGATCTTCATGATTAGGAATCCAATCGCCTTGCCATTTTACAACTAGCTTATCCAGTGTACCCGGGGTTTGATCCGATAGGAATAACAACGAGCGTAAAGCCGTTTCTGCCTCGCGGGAATCAGTTCCGTTGGCCTGAAAAGTTCCGTAACGCCAGCCAGCCAGTACCAACACCGTTCCTAATACCAAAATCGCAATAACTCCCTTTTTAATCATCTCTGCTTTTAACATGGGCGTTCCTTCCCCTCCATAACCATACGTTCTCCGCATATCCACGATAGAATGCTTCTTTTTTTCGGCTCGATTGAAATCTATGAATCTATCAATAGCATGCCCGTTGCCAGAGGTTTTATACGCAGAGGAAGTCAGCACAACCGTTCAGAAATATTCATTCGCCTACTGGGTGTTCGACCATACACCGTAGGCACGATAAGAATAGACTATAATCACAACGCATCTTACACCAAAAGAGGTGAAATCATGTTTCCCATTTATCCAGTAAATGAAGCCAGTGCGGCACCTCATGGCGGACGGATGGTCTGTGCCGTCATGCGTGATGGTACACGACACATCGGCATCTTAAGCGGGTGTAGCAAAGGCAAGCTGATGTTGAACGGATATCCATCCTCCTTTCCTGGTAGTCTCTATGCCGGAAGCTACAGTAACAAAGGAAAACAAAAAGCTAAAAAAATCTCCTCTAAAAAGAAAAAAAGGAATTCCAAAAACAAAGCTCGCCCTTCTGCCAAGCTAAATGCCTTTAATAGACCGCCCGACGAACTTCTAAATCCATACTTTCCTTATAACGTAGGCGAATTTGGCTCAAACGGAAATGGAAATTATGCAAATGGCAGAGCAGGCTATCGCGGCAGATATGGATACGGGGGAGGGCTTGCACTAGATCTGGCCTTAATCGCCTTTCTATTCCTCCTTATCTAAACGCCGTATTTCAGAACACAAAAAAACCGGAGGACCATTCATCGCCTCCGGTTCTTTGTATTTGTCGTTTTATAATCTACTCTGCTAAGCCGTTCTTATAGGCATAGATTGCCGCCTGTGTGCGGTCCTCCACTCCTAATTTGGCGAGAAGGTTCGTGACATGGAATTTTACCGTCTTAATCCCGATAATCAGTTCATCTGCGATATCCTGGTTAGACTTCCCTTGTGCCAACAAGCGAAGAACCTCCATCTCACGATCTGTTAGCTCTGTATGCGCGGGCGCTTCAGCCTGTGGCTGGCGGAATCGATTCATCATCTTAGAGGCCACCTGTGACTCGAGTACGGACTGTCCGCGTGCAGCTGCACGGATCGCATCCGCAATCTCGGAAGCACGAGACGTTTTGAGCAAATAACTGAATGCACCTGCCTCAATGACCGGGTACATTTTCTCATCATCCAAATAACTCGTCAGTACAATCACCTTTGTCTCTGGAAGCAGGCGTGTCACTTGGCGTGTCGTTTCAATACCATCCATGCCATCCATGACCAAATCCATTAAAATCACATTTGGCTTGTATTCTGATGCTAACCGTATGCCTTCTTCTCCGCTTCCAGCCTCGCCGACCACTTCAATCCCTTCTTCTGTCCCCAGCACTGCCGCAAGCCCGATCCGCACCATTTCATGGTCGTCTACCAGCAGCACGCTAATCGGTAATTCCGTTTCCATGATCATCGTTCCTTCCGCTTTCATCATAAATAACTGGCACAGACACCTCGATCCGTGTCCCTTTTCCCGGAGCCGTTATATACTGAATAGCTCCCCCAATTTCACTAACCCGCTCCTGCATGGTGGATAATCCATATGATGTCTGCTTTTTCTCATCCATTTCAAAACCAATACCATTATCCCGAATCGTCAGCCTAATGGAATCCGGGCGCTGCACGATACGAATTTCCATACGAGTTGCTTTAGCATGGCGCAATGTATTAGACATCGCTTCCTGAACAATGCGAAACAAGTGATTCTCAATGCCTTTAACCAACTGTACTCCGCTTTCCATCTCAAAATCAATCTCCATTGGTACTTTTGCCTGTAATTCCTGTACCAAATCACGCAAACCCTGCTCAAGCCGTTTTCCTTCCAGATAGACAGGCCGTAGATGAAGGAGTAACGCCCGCATTTCAGATTGTGCCACGGAAGACATTTCTTCAATTAATGCAACTTGACGCTGCGCTTTATCAAAATCCTTGTCCAGTGTCCTGCCCACAGCCGTTGCGGTCATTGAAATAGCAAATAATTGCTGCGATACTGCATCATGCAACTCTCTGGCCAGCCGCTGCCGTTCCTCTACGATCGCAGTCATTCGTGCCTGTTCTGCCAGCTGAGCATTATCTGTAGATAAGCGTTGTAAAGACGTAACTTGTTCCTGCCATTTACGCCCGATTCGTTCCAACTGCTCTCCTAGCCTGCCAAGCTCATCATGCCCTAGGGGTGGCAACTCACGTGCAGGGGTGCCCTTTTCCCACATTAGCAATGTCTCTCTTAACATTTCCAGTCTGCTTTTAAAGCGATAACTTTCATAAAATCCGTACATTGCGCCTGTACCAATCAACACCAGTATAACGGCTCCTGCTACTTTCAGTATCATTCCCCAGGTTGGGAACGACTTCACATATCCATATGTATACAGCATATAAAAGACAACTACGCCCACAACAACACACAGGAGGATACCTTCACCCATACTGCGGGTTACCATGTTGGACGTTTTTTTATGATTCATCCCGGTTCCTCCTGATTCAATAAAATCGAATGCGGACATCGCCCGCCAGGTACGAAACGACAAACTTCACTTTATATTCACTCTGCTCAAAATGAGGAGACTTCCACACCAGTCGGTTGAGCATCCCCGCCTCATGATCTCGGTCGAACTGAATCTGCCCGAACAATACGAACATCTCCACCTCTACACCGTAATTATCCGGCAGCGTGATGTCAATGTCACCGAAGATCCCCTGTAAAAATATGACGGGCTCACGTTCCTCTGGAAGAGCCAGCGTCAGGTCAGCATCCACATCCCCAACCACATGCCATATACTTGTGCTGCGCAAGCTCCACGGCACTTCATCCCATTTGTGATTGGATATGAAATTGTGTTTGAATATGGAGCTTTGACCTTTATGCAGCTTCCTGGAACGTGAATAGAACACAGCCAGCGAAGCCAATGTGATCACCACAAACAAGAACAAATGATCCAGCACCAGCAGACCAGCACCGATGGCAAGCATCGTATAGCCCTTTTTGATTTTAGAATTGCGAATCTTATATATTCCCGCCAACATTAGGATCAGTGCAAACACGGAGAGGAACCCAATCCACTGACCGAATAAAATAATAATCCCGATGCCAATCCCTGCCAGTGCCAAGGCTGATTTTCTTCTCTCCATGCTGCACCCCCTTTTTTGCTTATACAGGAAGGAAAAGCCATAGTGGCGCAATTTATGGCCATATGGCTTCCCGAACCATACAGATTGAGCACTGTTATTGGTCAGTGTCCATCTATACAGCATATCATAATGTTTGGGTTCCGAGTAGTTAGTCCTTCTTCATATCTACAGGTTTAGCACCTGTCTGAATTTTGGACTTCAATTGTTGAAGCTGCTCATCCACTTTAAATTGTTTTTCAGCTTCTGCGGGATTAACATATGCCTCTCCCGGTGCTTGACGATAAGGGGCACGCAGTACGTCAGCTTCCGCCTCCATTTGCATGATTTTTTCCTCCATGCGGTGGAAGCCCAGCGAAGCAGACCCGCTTTCAATCGTGTGCAAGCTATTGATTTGCGACATTTGCTTTTTGGCTTTTGCCATTTGAGCACGGGATACCAGCTCATTACGCTTATTGCGCATTTTGTAGAATTCATCCTTCATTCCATGAAGCTGCTGTACCAGTTCTTTCGCTTGAAGCTCAGCTTGAGTGTGCAAGTCACGGTATTCATCCTGCTTTTGCACAAAATAAATCTTCTCGCCCAGCAGCTTGCGGGCTACTTCTTCCTGACCATTTCGCAATGCAGATTCGGCCTGCTTTTCGCGCTCATTGGATACACGTACAGCCTCCTCCAAGCGCTGTTTCATACGACGCTCATTTGCCATTTGCTTGGCGACTGTTACCTCAGCCTCGTGAATTTCTGCCTCCATATCACGCAAGTACTGATTTAACATGATAATCGGATCTTCAACTTTATCCAACATTTCATTCACCGATGCTCTTGTCATATCCTTCATTCTTTTAAAGATTCCCATTATTTACGTTCTCCCTTCTCGAATTGCTCCACTTTTTTACGTAACTCTTCCAGTTCCTTTTTCATTGCTTTTTTCTCGATATCTTCCATCATGGAATCCAGATCACTGTTGTGTCCTGCATTAAATTTGGATGAATAGCGGGCATCCTGACCAAACGGGTTCGAGTTGCCGTATGCTCCGCCTTGATTGTAACCAGTTCCTTGTCCGTACTGTGTTCTAGTATTACTACCGCCATAATAGCGCGGATCTTGCTGGGTATAGGGACCGCTATCTGGACCGAATCCTCCATCGTAAGGAGATCTTGGTTCCTTGGAAATAACCAACGCTGCAATCACATAAATCATAAATGTGGTGCCTGCTGTAATAAAGAAACTGATCACAACCAGAATACGTATCCAAGTTGAGTCCATTCCTGTTGCGTCAGAAAGACCGCCACATACTCCAGTTAATACTCTATCCCGGCTTGATCGGTAAATTCGGGTCATAATTTACTTACTCCTTCCCGCTGTTGTTCAGCTTGCTTTTCAATCTCGCCCACTCTTGTTCGAGCAGCGATCCACCGCTGTGAGCATCCCTTGTATACTCCTCACCCCGACGCAATTCACGCAGACTCATCGTTTCTGCTTCCATATCGGCTACCCGGTCTTCCAAGCGGTTGAACATTCGGGGAACATTTCGTCCACCGTATGTACCTGCCCGTTCGTTCATTTGCTGCTGGAGTCTCAACGTTTGTACACGTGCAGCGTAATACTGACGCTTACTGTGTACCGTTTGGTATTCTGTCTTTAATGAATCCAGCTGTTGCTCCAATTCACGTAATGATTCACGGCTCTGCTCCCACAGTTCTCTATACTGCTCTTCTTTTTCTGCATACAGCATTTTTTCCTGAAGGGCTAGCTTTGCGACGTGTTCTTCATCTGCTTTCAAAGCCAGAAGCGCTTGTTCCTCCCGTTTGGCCTGCATGGACAATGCATGATCCAACTGCTGCTTCATTTGTCTTGTATGCACTGCATACTGCTGATGAAGCTTTTCCGCTTCGGCGATTTCCTGACGGGTATTATATAGAAACTGGTCAATGAGTTGTACCGGATCTTGACTTTGTTCCAAATGCTCATTGAAGGTTGCTACCGTAATATCACGCATTCTTCGAAAAACACTCATTGGCGTCTACTCCTTTCACAAGTTCGTATTTTCATCATTTCTTGCTCTTTGCTTTCGTACATTTTTCTTCATCCTCAAACTGTCACATTCAGTAGCGTCTTCTACGGTCACTCAGCATGGATACACCAAATATGATTAATCCGATTGCCAGCAGTGGTCCAATAAGCCAGGACAGCTTGCCCAGTAAAATCAGTACCCCGAGCACAAGCACGATCCAACCGAAGAGCGCATTTCCTCTTTTCACACCGTAGTACCCCAGCATAATCATCGCTATCGGAATTAAGTAACCAATCAGATGTCCTACAAAGTGACCGAAAAACGGAGTAAACTTACCGAGCAGCATAATCGAACCCAACACGATCAGTACAATGGCTAACCCATTCCCTTTGTTAACTCTCATCATCTCTCACCGCCTTTCACTGTGTCTTGCTTATGTCCTTATTGTACGCTGACCTAACGTTTGACAAAACGGACCCCAGACGGTTTTTGAACCTAGACCTAAGTCGGGGGTGAATATAGACCTGCGGCTAACCACTTCTACGCTGCTCTGCTGCAAGGGTTGTTGAGTGTCGCTTTCCTGCATGCTTAGAGCGTAGTGAAAGGACGAGACAAGCAAATAAGGCTACCGCTGCCACCATATAAGGCAAATTAATATGAACATCAAACAGCAGTCCTGCAACTAACGGTCCAATTACATTCCCCAAGCTCGTATAGGACGAGTTCATACCCGCTACAAACCCTTGCTCATCCCCAGCCTGCCGCGATAGAGAAGTGCTTACTGCTGGGCGAAGGATATCCATAGCCAGAAAAATGATAAAAGTCGTCAGCATAATCATCACGTACTGCTCGGCAAATAAAGTTAGGAAAATAAACAGTCCTCCAATAGCCAAGCAAAGGTGAATTACTTTTTTCTCACCAAAACGGTTAATGATCCAACCAAATATAGTTGCTTGAACAACTGCCCCCAAAATAGATCCTGTCGTTATAATGATGGCAATATCCATCGGTGTAAAACCATATTTATGGTCAACAAACAGTCCAAATACCGTTTCAAAATTCGCCAATCCAAAAGCAACGACAAATACAATGAGCAAGCCCATGAAATACGGAGATTGATAGGACTTGGCAAATTGCTGTAAAAGGTTTTCTTTTTCACGCGGAAGCTCTCTATTGTACTGTTGTTTTTCCTTGCTCAAAGACTCAGGCAGCACGAACAGAGACAAAATAGCCGCTATTCCTGCAGCACCTGCCGCCGCAAAGAAGGGAATACGTATTCCATAGGCTGCAAGCAAACCGCCAATCCCTGGCCCGATTATGAAGCCTGTGTTAATCGCTGCATTAATCATGCCCATACCCTTGCCTCTTTCCTCAAATGAGGTCACATCAGCGACGTAGGCCATTATAGAGGGAGTAAGCAACGCAGCCCCTACCCCGCCCATGATTCGTGCAACAAACAAGGTAGGAACGGAACCCGCCAATCCAAAAACAAGCTCTGACAGCATGAAAATAAACATCCCAGAAACAATCAACTTTTTACGTCCATAACGGTCAGACAACTTTCCTGACAAAGGTGATAATAAGAGCTGTGTCAGCGCAAAGGCTGCAACCATTAGTCCCATTGAAGAACCGTTCATCCCTAGCTCACTTATAAATTTAGGTAAAACAGGAACGACTAATCCAATCCCCATGAATGCTAAAAAAATGTTAAGCATCAATAACAGCATTGCTCCCCGATTTCTTGTCAGTATAGACATATTTCCACCCTTCCTTTTCAGAACCCCTTTTATTTATCAGTAATAAATTTCAATATTCCAACTTCAAAAACAAAAAAACTTTAATTGTTTTATTAGTTTTCACATAAAAAAATAGCCTCTTTTAATAGGCACATATTATTAGGCTATTTTTGTTTTTCGACTAACCCAAATAACAATATATTTACAATGGAATAAGTTGCTTCCTCTACCGTCACACTGTTATCCAGAAAGAAACGCTGATCAAGCGTTAAATTCACTGAATCAATAATTAGCTTCATGATTAGAGCCTCATTTTTATTCACAATAATTCCTTCTCGAATACCTTCCTGAATTAATGTTCTGATCGGAGACCAATCATTTAAATCAGCATGTACTCTTTTCCATTGCTCAGGATAATACTTTTTCATCTGATCCAAAATTCTTAAATCATAAAACTTATAATACAGCGGCATAACCCTAATCGACTGCTTAATCTTTTCTAACAAAGATAATTCATTGTTTTGGATAATTTGCTCCGTCTTTTGAATCATATCATCATTTGTACGCTCAATAAGTGTCTCTAAAATAAGCGTCTTAGACGAAAAATTTTCATACAACGTACGCTTACTGATGGCAAGTCTTTTCGCAAGATCATCCATAGTAAATTTCAATCCATTCTCATGAACTTCCTCTACAAAAGCTTCCAAAATTCTTTCTTGCATATGCATTCCTCATTTCTTTTACACTTAATAAACTATAAATGTTTTTCTAGTACCACCATCCTACAACAACATCAAAGTCACAGTCAAATATAAACCTAATTAAAAAGAATCTCTGCAAAGTTCTTATCTTCCACTCATCTGGATTCAAGTTAATCTTGTTGCCAAAATTATGGAATACGAATAATAAAAAAGGATGATAAAATGCACTAAAGCATTTTATCATCCTTTTTTATATACCGGCGAGAGGACTCGAACCTCCACGGTTTCCCACTCGATTTTGAGTCGAGCGCGTCTGCCATTCCGCCACGCCGGCATATTTAATTATGGAGGCGCCACCCAGATTTGAACTGGGGAATAAAGCTTTTGCAGAGCTTTGCCTTACCACTTGGCTATGGCGCCAGAGTATAACAAAGCGGACGACGGGAATCGAACCCGCGACCCTCGCCTTGGCAAGGCGATGCTCTACCGCTGAGCCACGTCCGCATAATATGGCTGGGGATATAGGATTTGAACCTATGCATGACGGAGTCAAAGTCCGTTGCCTTACCGCTTGGCTAATCCCCAATAAGAAAGGGCGGCCGATGGGGCTTGAACCCACGAATGCCGGAGTCACAGTCCGGTGCGTTAACCACTTCGCCACGACCGCCACAGGAAAAGAAGTAATTGGCAGGGGCAGCAGGAATTGAACCCACACCAACGGTTTTGGAGACCGTTGTTCTACCTTTAAACTATGCCCCTATAAAACTGGTGGAGGATGATGGATTCGAACCACCGAACCCGTAAGGGAGCAGATTTACAGTCTGATGCGTTTGGCCACTTCGCTAATCCTCCAAAATGGTGCCGGCGAGAGGACTTGAACCCCCAACCTACTGATTACAAGTCAGTTGCTCTACCAATTGAGCTACACCGGCACAAAAACTATTCAATTAAAAGTGGCTCGGGACGGAATCGAACCGCCGACACGAGGATTTTCAGTCCTCTGCTCTACCGACTGAGCTACCGAGCCTTACAATAAGACTCTTTACCAAGCAATGTATTACTAATGGCGGAACTGACGGGATTCGAACCCGCGATCTCCTGCGTGACAGGCAGGCATGTTAGGCCTCTACACCACAGTTCCATAATAGATTTAAATTGGTTGCGGGGGCAGGATTTGAACCTGCGACCTTCGGGTTATGAGCCCGACGAGCTACCGAACTGCTCCACCCCGCGACAGTAATAAGTATTTACTTTTTAAATGGTGGAGGCTGAGGGGATCGAACCCCCGACCCTCTGCTTGTAAGGCAGATGCTCTCCCAGCTGAGCTAAGCCTCCTCAACAGAACACTTTTCATATTATACCACAACAAACTTTTTATTGCAACCTTTTGTGATTATTTTTTTATGACCCGTAGGGGATTCGAACCCCTGTTACCTCCGTGAAAGGGAGGTGTCTTAACCCCTTGACCAACGGGCCATACTATAAAATAATTCTGGCGGAGAGAGAGGGATTCGAACCCTCGAGACGCTTTTGGCGCCTACACGATTTCCAATCGTGCTCCTTCGGCCAACTCGGACACCTCTCCATATGGCTCCCCGAACAGGACTCGAACCTGTGACAACTCGATTAACAGTCGAGTGCTCTACCAACTGAGCTATCAGGGAATATTAACATTTGTTTCAAGGTTACACCTTGAAAACTGGATCCGAAACTCATTGCGTCTTATCTTTAGGATAAGCCCTCGACCGATTAGTATTGGTCAGCTCCATGCATTACTGCACTTCCACCCCCAACCTATCTACCTCGTCGTCTTCAAGGGGTCTTACATACTGGGAAATCTCATCTTGAGGGGGGCTTCACGCTTAGATGCTTTCAGCGCTTATCCCTTCCGTACATAGCTA
>NZ_AMQU01000032.1:0-7541 GCF_000307675.1 Paenibacillus sp. ICGEB2008 | reverse complement strand
CCATGCGGTCATCCGGGGAACGAGCATCAACCATGGAGGCAAGACCAACGGGTATACCGTGCCTAACCCGACTGCTCAAGGGGAGCTAATCCGGTCGGCTTTGGAACGAGCCGGGGTACATGCCCGGACCATTAGCTATATCGAAGCTCACGGAACTGGCACAGAACTGGGAGATCCGATTGAAGTAACCGGTCTGACCCAGGCCTTCAGAAAGGATACAGCAGATAAGGGATTTTGTGCTGTGGGCTCTGTGAAGTCCAACATCGGACATTTGGAGGCGGCGGCGGGCATCGCAGGGATTGGGAAAATTGTCCTGCAGATGAAAAACCGGACGCTGGTTCCCAGTCTGCATGCCCAGGAACTGAATCCGAACATTCCTTTTGAGCAGACGCCGTTTGTCGTCCAGCAGGAGCTGGAGGAATGGAAGCGGCCGGTGGTTGAGCTCGATGGAGAGACAAGGGAATACCCGAGAATGGCAGGGATTTCATCGTTTGGAGCAGGAGGCGCCAATGCCCATGTCATCATCGAAGAGTACGTTCCGGAAGAGAAGATGCCCATTCGTGTAACAGCTCACCATCCTGTGATTATCGTATTGTCAGCCAAAAATGAGGAACGACTGAAACAGCAGGTCGAGAGATTGCTGTCCGTGATCGGGAAAGGAGAGGTCACAGAGGGTAATCTGGCCGATGCAGCCTACACGCTCCAGGTAGGACGTGAAGCGATGGAAGAACGCCTAGCGGTCATTGCTGAATCGATGCCGAAACTGGTGGAAAAGCTGCAAAGATTCTTGGAAGGCCACGACGGGATTTCCGAGCTGTATCGAGGACAGGTCAAGCGAAACAAAGAGGCACTGTCCGCACTGTTAGAAGATGAAGATATGGAAAAAACGATCGCTGCCTGGATCGGGAAACGGAAATACGCGAAGATAGTGGATCTTTGGGTGAAGGGACTGGCGATGGACTGGAGCATGCTTTATGGAGATGCCAAGCCGCAGCGAATAAGCTTGCCAGCCTATCCTTTTGCAAAGGAGCGGTATTGGATCACAGATATTAAAACCAAGCAGGCTTCCATTGAATCTACCAAATCTGTACAGTCAACAGATATATTTGTTGATCAAAGAACACCTGAGACAGCGGCAAATATTTCGCAAAAGTATAGAAAAGAAAGCGAAGATCCAAATTCCGAAGCTATTCCTTCGTATATCCAGAATATTCAGAGCCATATTTCCACCAGTGTCAAAATGAAGAAGATGCCAGATATTTCTTATCTAGCGGCTGAATACGAAAGAATTCCTTCGACTATGATCGACAACCAAGCTTACTCGGAACAGGATGGGACGACGCGAGGGACTAATCGGATGAGGAGGCTTACAGATGAAGGAAATGAATGATGTCTTATGCAAATTGCTATGGGGTTATTTGCAGTTGATGGGATTATGCCCCTATGCACATATGGACAAGAAAGCTATGATTAATGATTTTAAAACCAAAACAGCATTGCTGAATTTATATGATCGCTGGCTTGAAGAAAGCATAGAGGTATTGGCGCGGAATCATTATTTTTACCGTAAAGGAGACTCTTATAGCGTAACGGATACAGCTTTGGTTGATCTGCAGGCTGTATGGAAGGAATGGGAATTGAAGAAAGGGGAATGGCTGAAAAATCCGGATCTCTCGGCCTGGGTTGTACTCGTAGAATCAACATTGCGCAAGCTGCCGGAAATTTTGACCGGAAACATACCTGCCACTGACATTGTTTTTCCTCAGTCCTCTATGAAGCTGGTAGAAGGTATATATAAAAATAGTCCTGCAGCAGATTACTTTAATGAAGTGCTGGGGGATATTGTAGTTTCCTACTTGAATGAACGGCTTAAGCATGACCCGTCAGGGTCGATTCGAATTATTGAAATTGGTGCAGGCACTGGAGGAACCAGCGCTATGCTCTTCCGGAAGCTTCGACCTTATCAGGAGCATATTCGTGAATACTGTTATACCGATAAATCAAGAGCATTTTTATTGCATGCGCAAAAAGAGTACGGCCCGCAAAATCCTTACCTGACTTATAAAATTTTTAATGTGGAAGAGTCGGCTGTGGGACAAGATATCGACACGGGCGGATATGATATTGCAATTGCCACCAATGTCCTGCACGCTACGAGGAACATTCGGCAGACATTAGGCAATGTCAAAGCATCGCTGCGAAAAAACGGCCTGATTCTTATCAATGAAATCAGTGGAAACTCGCTGTTAAACCACCTAACCTTTGGTCTGCTGGAGGGATGGTGGCTTTATAATGACCCCGAGCTGCGTATTCCAGGCTCTCCCGGTTTATACCCTGAACGTTGGCAGGAGGTATTGGAAAGCGAGGGGTTCCGGTCGGTCTTCTTCCCCGCTCAGGAAGCGCATGAAATAGGCCAGCAAATTATTGTGGCTGAAAGCGATGGTAAGCTTAGCGATGGGATGCTTCGGGACCAACAGAAGCTTGAACAGGGCAAGCCTCCATTAGAACAGCGTGACACAGGGACTCAATCAGCTGCTGATGTAACCGATGAGATGGCTGAAGAGCATGTCAGGGAACTTATTGTAGAGAAGTTGGCAGAGGCCTTGAATGTGGACATTTCAATGATTGATGTCCATGAGTCATTCGCAGATTATGGCCTGGACTCTATTCTTGGCGTCAACTTTGTACAGGATGTTAATCAGGGGCTGGGCATTCATTTGCAGACTACAGACATCTTTGATTACAGTTCGGTCAAACAACTGACGTTATACATTTTAGGCCAATTCGGCGACATCGTTTTACCAGTTTTGGGACACAATGCTGATCCCATAGAGGATGGGAAAGATACAAGCCGTGAAACCCAAGCGCCTAAGAAAAAGGAATATATGTTTAATCCGGTTCAAACGGCAAGTGCATCGATTGAGCCAGAAAGACCTAAACAGGAGAATACAGGAAAAAGCTTGGCGCAAAGAGAGCCGATTGCGATTATTGGAATGAGCGGGCGGTTTGCCGGGTCTGACAATGTAGATGAGCTTTGGAATCACCTTAAGAATGGCGACGATTTAGTAAAAGAGGTAACTCGGTGGGATCTTTCAAAATACCAGGAAAAAAATGCGAGTTACTGCAATTATGGAAGCTTTTTGGAGGATATTGATAAGTTCGATCCGCTTTTTTTCAATATTTCCGGACTGGAAGCAACTTACATGGATCCGCAGCAGCGATTGTTTCTCGAGGAAGCATGGCATGCTCTAGAGGATGCGGGCTATGCGGGTGCAGGGATGGATGGGCGTCGGTGCGGAGTTTATGTAGGCTGTGCCGAAGGCGATTACCAGCGATTGCTGGGTGAAGACCTGCCTCCGCAAGCACTGTGGGGACATATGGGCTCCGTGATTCCCGCCAGAATTTCCTACTACTTGAATCTTCATGGGCCGGCGATAGCTGTAGATACAGCTTGTTCGAGTTCGCTAGTTGCCACCCATCTTGCTTGCCAAAGTTTATGGTCTGGAGAAACGGATATGGCTTTAGCTGGCGGGGTGTATATTCATACAACCCCTCGTTGCTATTTATACGGTGACAGAGCAGGAATGCTGTCTCACACAGGGCACTGTTATACCTTTGATGACAGGGCAGACGGAATGGTTCCAGGAGAGGCTGTTGGCGCTGTTGTACTCAAACGGCTTGAGGAAGCAGTTGCCGATGGTGACCACATCTATGGGGTAATTTTAGGCTCAGGAATCAATCAGGACGGTACCACGAATGGACTTACTGCACCAAGCCAGAAGTCTCAGGAGCGACTGGAGCAATATGTGTACGATACTTTTCATATCCATCCAGAGCAAATCCAATTGGTGGAAGCACATGGCACTGGTACCAAGCTAGGAGATCCAATTGAATATCAGGCATTGACACGAACATTTAGAAAGTATACGGACAAGAAGGGATTTTGCGCGATCGGGTCCATCAAAACGAATATCGGTCATACGCAAATTGCGGCAGGAATCACAGGAGTAATTAAGCTGTTATTGTCATTAAAGCATGAGCAGATTCCGCCTTCACTTCATTTCCAATCAGGCAATTCTAATATTCAGTTTGCGGACAGTCCTTTTTATGTCAATACGCAGTTGCAGAATTGGCTGATTGAGCCTGAAGCCAGACGCTGTGCTGCGGTCAGCTCCTTTGGTGCCAGTGGTACTAATGCCCACCTGGTCATCGAAGAGGCTCCACATACGAAACGAAGACATTGCGAAAAGCCGGCTTATTTCATTCCGCTGTCCGCCCGGACTTCACAACAATTACGCCGTCAGGTGGAGCAACTGATTGCCTATTGCGAACAGGAGCCTGAGGCAGACTGCGGTAACATGAGTTATACATTATTGCTTGGGAGAAAGCACTGCAATCATCGGCTTGCATGTGTTGCCCGCAATCAAGGTGAGCTTGTCATGTCCCTTAAAAGGTGGCTGGAAAAAGGCAATTCTTCTCAAGTTTATTATTCTGAACTACACGAAAAAGACCAACGCATTCAAACGTCATTGAAGAGATATGGAAATGAATGTATTCAAAACTGTCAAAATGCAGGTGAAGCCCGCGAGTATTTGGAGCTTTTAACTACGATTGCGGATTTATATGTTCAGGGATATCCGTTAGACTTTGAGCGTTTGTTTTCAAATGAACCGTATTGCAGAATCCCATTACCGACTTATCCTTTTGCAAAAGAGCGGTATTGGGCGCCTAGGAATGAAACCCAAGTGGCTAAAAGCATAAGTATAGAAAGTGAAACCAAATCAACGATTTCCAGAGCAGAGGCAAAACCTGTGGCTACAGCTAGTCATACCCTGTTGCTAGAGCCAGTTTGGAAGGAGCAGGACGTATCGCCAGAGGTGGAAGCACCTACCTACGACCGCCGTATCATCTTGCTGTGTGAGCCGGACAAGGCTTTACCTGAACGGCTCGAAGCGCGATTGAACGGAGCAGCACAGATCTTGGCCTTCTCATCCGGGAAGAGCCGGGTGGATGAGCGGTTTCAGGCCTATGCCGTTCAGGCCTTTGAGAGCATCCAAAGCATTCTAAAAGACAAGCCTGCCGGAAGGGTGCTGGTTCAGCTTGTCGTGACGGCGGCTGGAGAAGGACAGCTCTTTTCAGGGCTTTCGGGTCTGCTGAAGACCGCCCGACTGGAAAATCCAAAACTCATCGGCCAATTGATCGAAGTGGAACAGGGAGAATCTGCGGAAAGCATGCTGGCGAAGCTGGAGGAAAACAGCCGCAGTCCGGTGGATGGATGGATTCGCTATGAGGGTGGTCAACGCAAAACCGCTTGCTGGAGCAGGTTCGAGTCGTCTCGGCCAGAAGAGAAGCTGCCATGGAGAGACGGTGGCGTGTATCTCATTACCGGCGGCTCTGGCGGCCTGGGGCTGCTTGTTGCCGAAGAACTGGTTCGGCGCACCCAAGCAGCAACCTTGATCCTGACAGGCCGCTCGCCACTGGACGGCAACAGACAAACCCGGCTGAAGGAGCTGGAGTCCTTAGGAGCCAGAGTAGTGTACAAGCAGGGGGATATCACCGACAGGAACACGGTTACCAGCCTGCTGGAAAGCATTCAGAAAGAATTCGGGCGTGTTCACGGGATTATCCACTGCGCTGGGATCATTCACGATAACTTCATTCTCAAGAAAAGCAGGGAAGAATTTATCGAGGTGCTGGGACCGAAGGTCCAAGGGCTGGTCCATCTAGATGAGGCGAGCAGCGGTCAGGATCTGGACTTCTTCGTGCTCTTTTCCTCCATCTCGGGCAGTATGGGCAATCCGGGACAGGCCGATTATGCCACCGCCAACGCCTTTATGGATGCGTACGCAGCATACCGGAATACCCTGGTGGAAGCCCAGCAACGGCGGGGCCGGACGCTATCCATCCGCTGGCCGCTGTGGAAAGAAGGCGGGATGAGGATTGACGCGGACACAGAAAAACTCATGAGACAGAACATGGGCCTTACGCCTCTACAGACCGAGTCGGGCATTCAGGCGTTGTACCAATGCCTGACCTCAAGCAAGGATCAGGTGATGGTCTTGGAAGGAGAGCCTGAGAAAATCGAGGCCTATCTGGCGAAAGCCGTCTCGCAGGCCGGTATCCGTGCGATACAGGCATCTGCGCCGAAGCTGGATGCGGGTTTACTGTACGATAAAACCTTGTATCATCTCAAGGCGCTATTGGGAGAGGTGACCCGTCTGAGCGTCGGTAGCATTGAAGCCCAAGAACCGCTAGAGCGTTATGGGATTGATTCGATTATGATTACCCAGCTCAATGCCAAGCTGGCAGAATCCTTTGGCGAGCTATCCAAGACGCTGTTTTATGAGTATCAGACCTTGCGTGCCTTGGCGGAATATTTGGTGTCGGAATACGCACCGGAGTGCATGCAGTGGGTTGGAATGAGTCTGGACAAGGAACAGGTAGAGGAAACGGCTGCGACAGCCCGGTACGCTGAAGAAGAAAGCACGCCAGTTGCGGAGACGGTGGCAACGAAGTCCAGCCGTAGCTATGTGAAGCCTGTTCGAAGCTGTGCGGAGTCTGTCGCAGAGGAAACACGAGAGCCGATCGCCATCATTGGTATGGCAGGAAAGTATCCAGGTTCGAGGGATATGAATGAATATTGGGAAAATCTCAAGGCAGGGAAGGATTGTGTCAGCGAAATCCCGCAGGAACGCTGGAAACTAGAAGGATTCTTCCATCCTGATAAAGAGGAAGCGGCTTCACATGGCAAAAGCTATAGCAAGTGGGGGGGCTTTATCGAGGGATTTGCTGAATTCGACCCATTGTTTTTCAATATTGCACCGCGGGAAGCACTTAGCATGGACCCTCAGGAACGGCTGTTTATTGAAGCCTGCTGGGAAGCGATGGAGGACGCGGGCTACACCAGAGAAGAGCTTGCGGTACGACATAACAGCCGTGTAGGTGTGTTTGCGGGAATTACCAAAACAGGATTTGATTTATATGGTCTTGATCTGTGGAGGAAGGGAGCGCAAATATTCCCTCACACTTCCTTTAGCTCAGTAGCCAACCGGATTTCGTACCTGTTTAATTTGCAGGGGCCGAGCATGCCAGTGGATACGATGTGTTCATCCTCATTGACCGCGATTCATGAAGCGTGTGAGCATCTGTACCGCGGAGAATGCGAGTTGGCCATGGCAGGAGGAGTGAACCTGTATCTGCATCCGCTGAGTTATGTCGGACTTTGTGCGAATCAGATGCTGTCCGTAGACGGACAGTGCAAGAGCTTCGGAAAGGGAGGCAACGGCTTTGTCCCAGGAGAAGGCGTGGGGGTAGTCCTATTGAAGCCGTTGTCGAAGGCGATAGCAGATGGGGACCCGATCCATGCGGTCATCCGGGGAACGAGCATCAACCATGGAGGCAAGACCAACGGGTATACCGTGCCTAACCCGACTGCTCAAGGGGAGCTAATCCGGTCGGCTTTGGAACGAGCCGGGGTACATGCCCGGGACCATTAGCTATATCGAAGCCTCACGGAACTGGCACAGAACTGGGAGATCCGA
>NZ_AMQU01000031.1:0-60404 GCF_000307675.1 Paenibacillus sp. ICGEB2008 | reverse complement strand
TTATCGTCTGCTTTTGCTCAGAAATATCAGTCAAATGCTGCGGCGTTTTGTCATCCGAATGAGTCGTAACCTTGTATTTGCCTGTAAAAGTAATGGGAGTATCTCGGGTAATCGCAAGATGGGCCGGCCGTTCAAAACGGATCGTATTCAGATCGTGGTCCTGATCTGGTGAAGACCAACGATTACCCTCTAACGTTGTGCCGTTCACAGAAAGAAAATATTTTTGATAAGGCAACATGGCGAATTTCTTTTCGCTTCTGATCGTGACACGGATTTGTGTCGGTGTGACAATCATTTGTTCCAGCATGAAATTCGGATTACCGTTCTCCAAGGGGGTATTCAGCACACTTTTAATCGTCCCGCTCTCCATTTTCTTCTTGCTTAGCTGCAGGTCAAAGTTTAGGGGTTCATGTATACTTTTCTCCGTTTGTGCATATTGCAGTTTAAAAGTAGTCTGCCCTTCTGGTATATCCCCTTTAGTAAAATACTGCTGGGCTGTGTATTCTCCGTTCTCACCGGGTGTACCAAATGTCCCCCCAGATTGGGGGTTCACAGGCTTCCCATCTTTGTAGGCAATAATTTGCGGATTGTCCCATTCTTTTGGTATGGAGGAATCGAAGGTAATTGCTGATGACAGCATCAGCTTGTCCTTACCTTGTTCGAATACCTGTACCTTCATATCTTGTAGACCGTTACGATCTAGCCTGAAAGTCTGTTTCTGAGGCGATGTGATATCGAGCGGCAAATCCAATTCCTGAACGCTGGTAAGCTCAATATGATCCACGGTCAGCCGCACGTTTTCTGTTTCTTGCTGCGGTGTCCAATCGCTTTCAAAGTAGCCGTTATAGCGTTGGTTTTTCTCATCCCATTGTTGGAAGCTATATTCCCCTTCACTACTTTTTCCCGCAGCATTTTTAAGCGATACCCCTTTGACATTCCAAAACTCGTTGTCTGCGCGTTTTCCAACCTCCAGGCTGTACAGAATTACAGTCCGGTTCTCATCGACAATAGCGGTATGCAACGTCAGCTTTATTCCGTCTTTGGTTACAGACTGTTCTAATGGCTGTCCCAGGTCTTGAGCTAATGCTGTCTCAATTCCACTTCTTCCGTGAAGCAGATTGCCCCAATTATAATGAATGGCGGCATAGACGGGAACGGCAACGAGAAGTGCGCTCAGGGAGGCAGCGATGGCTATTTTGCGCCAATTTCTATGTTGGTGTGGAGTGAATGAATCGGAAGCATCGGTTAGCGTAGGGGCAGTATATCCTACCTGTTCCATCCGGTTCCACATCTCATCGAAGTCAGGATAGGCTATTTCCGAATCTTCATTTAGCTTACGCTTCAATACCTTTTCTACGTTGTTCATAGTTCTCTCCTTCCAGCTTGGGAATCTGTGCACCAGCCTCCCGCAGTATTTGCTCCATTAACTTTAGTCCTTTGTGTGTCCTGGATTTGACGGTTCCCAGCGGGATTTCCAGCAGTTTCGATATTTCCGCTAGCGTGAAATCATGCATATAGCGAAGTGTCAGCACAGCACGGATTTTGGCCGGAAGGCGGTTCATGTAAATGGCCCATTCCTCAGCCGACTCGCGTTCCTCCACCTGCCTGTCCACAGGCTTGCCTTCTGTTCCAGTAAAGAGATGGGGGTTAGCTGCTACCTTCAAATGCATGCTTTTTTGGCGTTTAATATGGTTCAGACAATGATTGACCGTAACTTTCATGATCCAGGCTTTTAGTTGCTCGATGTGCTCGCGATTGCTCCGAAACAGAGTAATAAACACTTCCTGCGTTAAATCCTCTGCATCCGAGGCGTTATGGACCATGTAATAGCAGGTTCGGTATACATCCCGTTGATACAGATCAAACAACTCTCGATTACTTTGCAATGATGGCTCTCCTTTCTCGTGCAGTTTACCTATATAACAACTGGAGTCCTCAAAAGGTTCATTTGGTTGTGAAAAATAGATCGTCCGCTTCGAATGTGTCCACTTTTTATCCAATGTACCACACAAAAAAAGAAGCCTGTAAATCTCAAAACTGCAGATTTACAGGCTTCTTATATGTTTCATTGCTAGCCCCTACGGGATGAGCACTCCTTCGGGGCAAAAACACGCTAACGGATAGCTTGCGGGCATAATCCCGCTTAATCAGCTAGCCGTACAATCGTTCTACCCTGTGAGCGGGCTGCCAGGATGTCTTCGAGCGCGCTTGGCAGGTCAGCCAAGCCAATTTCGCGCTCAACGAGCTGCTCCAGCTGCTCCGGCTTCCAGTCACTGCTGAGCTGCTTCCAGATCGCTACGCGGGTGTCATAGGGGCAAAAGACAGAGTCTATGCCTAGCAGATTTACACCGCGCAAAATAAACGGCAGCACCGTCGTAGGCAGCTTGGTGCCTGCTGTCAGGCCGCTCACGGCAACAGAGCCGTTGTAGGCGATCTGGCTAAGCAGCGAAGCGAGCGGCTTTCCGCCTACAGGGTCTACAGCCGCTTGCCAAAGCTGCTTGCCTAGCGGTCGGATGCTCTCGGCACCGTCGTAGACCTCCTCACGCGAAATAACCTCGGCTGCTCCGAGCGTCTTGAGGTAATCATGCGATTCGGCTTTGCCACTGCTGGCTACGACATGGTAGCCCCTCTTGTGCAGCAAGGCAATGGCTGCACCGCCTACGCCACCCGTTGCTCCGGTGACGAGTACCTTGCCCTTCTCCGGTGCAACGCCGTTTTGCTCTAGCCGATATAACGACAGGGCTGCGGTAAATCCGGCTGTCCCGAAAATCATCGCCTCTCTCAGCGTGAGTCCGTCTGGAAGCGGAACTACCCAGTCCGCAGGCACACGCGCGTATTGGCTGAATCCTCCGAATTGAGACACACCCAGCCCGTAGCCTGTAACGAGTACCGCTTGTCCCTCGCTAAAGCGGCTATCCTCCGAGGAGACGACAGTTCCCGAGCAATCTATGCCGGGTACGAATGGATAGGCTTTGACAATATTGCCATCCTTGCGGGCGGCAAGCCCGTCTTTATAGTTGATACTGGAATAAGCGACACGAATCAATACCTCTCCAGCAGGTAAACTGCCAGTTTCCAAAGAACGAACCTCTGCTTGAACTTCACCGTCCTGCGTCTGATCGACGACAAGGGCATGAAATGACTGAGTCATCTGTAAAAGCCTCCTTTATTACCGTTTAAGCTTATGAATGGTCTATATATTCCATCTCTAATATACAAATTATGCTTATGCAGCATACAACAATCTGCACAGCCTGTCAGCGGCAATGCTCACAAGCTCTTAATCTATTATACCCTTTAGCTTAGAATTACGTCGAAAATACCGGATTATGGATATATTCTTGCAACAATCTATTTCAATAAAGTTCGATAATCAATTATAAAGAGAGTGATAAATGAATTCTTACGCATTTTTCAAATCATTTTACGTAAACGGGATGTATTTTCAGAATGACTGTGCTAACATACCCTTTGATCGTTAAATATTCTATGAAGAAAGGTGAATGAATGACAACCAGAGCACTAAAAAATGGTTCGGTATTGTCCGAAGCCAAGGAACTGAATTTGTTCCGTTTGACATGGCCTATTTTCCTTGAATTGTTCCTGTTTATGCTAATGGGAAGCGTCGATACATTCATGCTCAGCTCTGTATCTGATAATGCAGTGTCGGGTGTGGGCGCATCCAATCAAATTATTTCAATCGCTATCCTTGTACTGGAGGTTATCGGCAACGGCGCTGCTATCGTCGTAGCTCAATATATCGGTTCTAAGAAACTAGTCGAAGCGGCCCAGGTGACGGGTACGGCCATTACTCTGAATTTAATGGTAGGTCTTTTGCTAAGCGTCATTTTTCTTGTGTTTGGTACTCATATGTTGCAATGGCTGAATGTCCAGGGTGATATTCTGACTTACGCGGAATCCTATATGAGTATCGTCGGGGGGGCCATTTTCCTTCAGGCATTGATTAACTCGCTGGCGGCGACCATTCGTACGCACGGTTTTACCAAAGAAACGATGTATGTATCGGTTTTTATGAACGTGATCCACGTGGTCGGCAACTATGTTTTGATTTTGGGACATTGGGGAATGCCTGCACTCGGTGTAGAGGGTGCTGCTATTTCTACAGTAGGTAGCCGCTTTATTTGTCTCTTGATCTTCTTCTGGCTGATGTACCGGGTAACTGAGGTCCGTGTCGAGTGGAAATATTACGTCCATTTATCCAAAAAATTTATCTCAAAAATATTGCGTATTGGTGTACCATCCGCGCTGGAGTCCATCATGTATCAGTCGTGTCAGCTCATATTCACACTGTACGTGACCTATCTGGGCGCAGAAGCAATGGCGACACGTCAATATGCCAATAATATTTCGAGCTATATTTATTTGTTCAGTATGGCAGTTGGTATGGGAACAGCTATCGTAGTGGGAAGACTCGTGGGAGCCAGAGAGAAGGATACGGCTTATAAACGTGTATTGAGCAGTGTGAAATGGGCGCTGCTCGTGACTGTGATCATTGATGCGATAGTTATCTTTTTCCGTGTACCCCTGCTCGGTTTGTTTACGGAAAACCCTGAGATTATTCGTTTGGGTGCACAGGTTATTTTACTTAGCATTCTGCTGGAAACTGGCCGGACGACGAATATCGTCATTATTAACTCGTTGCGTGCTGCTGGAGATGCCAAGTTCCCGGTCTTTATGGGTCTGATCTCCATGGTCTGCATGAGCTTGCCGCTGGGTTATCTGCTGGTATTCAAGCTGGATATGGGACTGGCTGGTGTGTGGCTGGCGATTGCTGCTGATGAATGGACTCGTGCTGTCATCATGTATGCCCGCTGGAGAAGCCGGTTATGGGAGAAGCATTCGCTGGTCGAGCACGATACACCAGATCAGCCTGCAACGCCTGTTCCGGCGCACTAATCCAAGTAATAATTCGGGTTAGCTAGAATCTAGCTTTTCGATAGAGTTGTATACGTGGAGGTAGTTCAAGAGAACATCTTGAGCTGCCTCTTTTTGCTGCATAGAGAGGAAATAGCAGAGAACCAGGAACTGTTATGAAAAAAACGCGCAGTGGCGCCACAGGTAAGTTTTAAGCTCAGAATATATCATAATGGCATTCATAAATAGAAGTATGGTAAATTTACTAAAAGAAAGATATACTTTTGTTGCACTAACGCAGTACATGAAAGACAAGGAGTGTACCGATGAAGAAGCCGACGATTGAAGATGTTGCCCAGAAGGCGGGAGTGTCTAAAAGCACTGTCTCGCAATTTCTGAACAAACGATATAAATATATGAGCGACCAAACCAAAGACCGGATCGCCGAGGTTATTCAAGAGCTGAACTATCAGCCTAACGGACTAGCCCGCAGCCTGAAGCAAAACCGGACGTTTATGGTGGGAGTCATTGTAGCCAACATTGATTATACGCTGTCGATTCAGTCTATCCGTGCGATTGAGGAGGAATTGCAGCGCTTTGGCATTCAGGTGATCATTTGCAACGCCGATGAAAACCCTGACAAGGAAAGTCAGTATATTGAGATGCTCAAGGCCCGTCAAGTGGACGGCCTAATCATCTTCCCAACAGGAAAGCATGCAGACATTTACAACCAGCTCATTCGTGAAAAATATCCATTGGTGTTTTTGGACCGCTTGGTGGACGGTGTCAATACACGTAGCCTGCTGTTGGATAACGAAATGGCGATTAAGCTGGCGATTCAGGAACTTGTGGCTCACAAGCATGAACGAATTGCGTTGATTACCTTGCCTCTTGGCTTGAATCGGATTACTCCACGAGTGGAGCGGCTCAGCGGATATAAGAAGGCGCTGGAGGAGCATGGCTTGCCATTTCGTGAAGAATATATGCACAGCGTGCCGAGAGAAGAAATCCAGCAGACGCTGAAGGAGCTGTTCCAACTGCCGGAGCCGCCGACTGCACTGTTGGCCGGGAATGATATCGTGTTGGCTGAGGTGTTGAAGTATGTGAATGCTCGCCGTATACGCATTCCGGCAGAGCTGTCCATTATCGGGATTGACGATGCGGAGTTTGCTCATATTTACAATCCGCCAATTACGACCATTACACAACCGATTGCGGATATGGGGAAACAGGCGGCAAAAACGTTGTTGTCCAGCATTGAGGAAGGCGGCGAGTCGGTTCCGATTATTTACCGATTTGTGCCGGATATCAATCGAGGAGAATCTGTCAAAACGCTGTAGATGAGCACCATGCCACATATTATAAAAATAGCCCGTATTCCTTTGTGTGACCTGAGTATGCGCATGCTGCTCAGGTCACACAAATGTGAATACGGGCTATTGGAAGTTAAGGCTGACTTGGATGCGTCCTTGTTGAGCTTGCGCTCGTAGCGGTGAAGGTTATGCGGGGAATGAGCCCAGACTAATTCGTGCTGGCGCTGAGCAAAAAAGATTCCAATTCGGCTCGTGTCGGATAGCCGTCCATGTCTCCAGCCGACATGACAGCCAGCGCACCAAGTGCATTACCACGCTTGACCGCTTCAGCCAGGGGTAATCCTTCCAGCAGCGCGCTGATCACACCTGCGGCAAAGCCGTCACCTGCGCCGACAGTATCCACGACATGATCTACGCGGAAACGCTTGACATATCCCTCTGCATCTGCGGATTTGTAATAGGCGCCTTCGGTTCCCAGCTTGATGATCACCAGCGAGGTGCCGCGATCGAGGTAGAACGAAGCGATGTCTTCAGGCGAAGTATAGCCTGTTAGTATTTTACCCTCATGGATGCCTGGCAACAGCCAATCGCAACCCTCGGATGCTTCGTTAATCGCCTCCACCATCGTTTGTGTGTCAGGCCATAACTTGGGTCTGAGGTTAGGATCGAAGGATACGGTTTTGCCTGCCTTTTTCATAAACTGCTTCGCATGTCGAGCGAAGTCGCGGCATTCAGGGGAAAGTGCGACAGAAATACCTGTAAAGTGTAGGTGGCGAGCCCCGGCAAAATAAGCTTCGTTAAAATCAGCAATGCTTAGTGTGGAAGCGGCGGAATGCCTGCGAAAATATTCGACCTCAGGGTCGCCGCTGGTAACTTTGGATTTAATCAGCATCCCGGTAGAGTGGTCTTTGGTAAACATGACATTTTGGGTGTCAATCTTCTCCTGACGCAGTGCATCGGCAATGAACTTGCCGAACGTATCCTCGCCAAGCTTGGTCACGAGTCCAGCTCGTAGCCCCAAACGCGACAAACCGGCCGAAACATTCGTCTCCGCCCCGGCCAGCGCTTTGGTAAATGAACGCACCTCATCCAGAGAGCCTGCTTCATTGGCGTAAAACATAGCCATGGGTTCTCCAAAGGTAACAGCATCCAATGTTGCGGTCATTTGAATTCCTCCTTATGTTTAGTAAACTAAATCTATAAGCGTATGCACCGCTTGAATAAAATGAAATTATCACATAAATCGGTTTTTCACAATGAGTAAGTTGATATATTTGCTAAAAACTTTTTGGGCAATGTAGATAAAAAAATATGATTTTGTTTATCAAAAGGTAAAAATCGTGTAAAAATCCGCGAATATTAAGGCTTTTTCTAGGAATGATGAAGTTTTGGGTTGACACACTCTTAGATAATTATTACAATTCTAGCTAAGAAGTAGAGTTAGAAACCGCTTTTATAACAATTCCGTTGATAAAAAAGTTTATCTAAACAGGAGGAATGTTTTTATGGAAATGCGTTATTCAACTCATCCCGAACATGCCAAGCATTTTACGACTGAAGAGTTGCGTCAGCACTATCTGATCCAGGAGCTTTTTGTACCTGAGGAAGTAAAGCTGGTCTATACGCATGAAGATCGTGTCATTATCGGGGGCATTCATCCCGTGAATAAATCTGTTGCACTGGAAGGTAGCGATCAAATCAAAGCGGAAACTTTCCTGGAACGCCGTGAACTGGGTGTTTTTAATGTCGGCGGCAGCGGTACGGTCAAGGTGGATGGTGAAACTTACGAGCTGGCCACAAAAGACTGTCTCTACGTAGGTAAAGGTGCTAAGAAGTTGATCTTTGAAAGCGATTCCAGCGAAAAGCCTGCGAAATTTTATATCGTTTCAGCCTTGGCTCATACCACGTATCCAACGACGAAGCAGTCTTTTGCCGATGTGCCGTCTGAAAGTCTGGGTTCGCAAGAAACAGCCAATAACCGTACGTTACGTCGCTTTATCCATGACGAAGGCATTCAAAGCTGCCAGCTGGTTATGGGGATGACCACGTTGGAGAACGGCAGTGTGTGGAACTCCATGCCAACACATGTTCATGACCGTCGCATGGAAGTGTATTTCTATTTTGAACTGGACGAAAACGCCAGAATGTTCCACCTGATGGGTGAGCCGAACGAAACACGCCATCTGGTCATGAAAAATGATGAAGCCGTTATTTCTCCGCCTTGGTCTATCCATTGCGGTGCAGCTACAGGCAGCTATACCTTCATTTGGGGCATGGCCGGTGAAAATAAAACATACAAGGACATGGATCAGGTAGCCATGAGCGAGTTGCGTTAATCATTGCATTGGAACGTAGACCTGCAAGCGGCTGAGGAACCATGGTCATCCCATTCGTGGAAAGGATCAGGAACATGACGAAAAAGAAAGTTTTGGAACATATTACTTCGGTTGGTGTTGTCGCAGTCATTCGGGGAAACACAGCAGAGGAAGCGTATCAAATGTCCAAAGCCTGTATTGAAGGCGGCTTGGATAATATTGAGCTTACGTTTACCACGCCAGATGCGGATCAGGTCATTCGAAGATTGAGAGACGAATTTAAGGATCGGGCCGTTATTGGTGCAGGAACTGTACTGGAGTCACTGACGGCAAGAATTGCTATTCTGGCCGGAGCAGAATTTGTCGTAAGTCCTTCTTTTGAAGAAGAAACAGCGAAGCTATGCAATTTGTATGCGATTCCTTATATGCCTGGCTGCATGACGCTGAATGAGATCAAGGAAGCCATGAAATTGGGTAGTGATGTTGTGAAGTTGTTCCCGGGCAATACGATGGGGGCGGACTTTGTTAAGGCCGTGAGAGGGCCAATGCCTCACGTGCAGATTATGCCAACCGGTGGCGTTGATCTGGATAATATGGAAACCTGGCTGCGTAACGGCTGTGTGGCCGTGGGAATTGGAGGCAATTTGACGGCTCCAGCCAAGGAAGGTCGCTACGACTTGATCACAGAAAATGCAGCGCGTTATGTGGCTAAATACAAAGAAGTACGTGCAGCGTTGTAGGCTTCAGAAAATATAGGTTTTTATACTAATTTGTGATGGAGGCGTAGGCATGGGTCTGGACGATTTTTCATTGGATTTTTTTAGTCTAAAAGGTAAAACGGCGATTGTAACAGGGGGCAACAGTGGATTAGGTCAAGGATATTCCGTAGCTTTGGCCAAAGCAGGCGCAAACCTGTTCATTGTAGCTAACAATGATGATTATGAAGAAACAAGACGTCTGCTGGAGCCAACGGGTGTGAAGATTGCTTTTCACCAGGCTGACCTGACTGAAAAAGCATCCATTAAAAAACTTGTAGAAGAGTGTGTCAAGGAATTTGGCAAAATTGATATCCTTGTCAATAACGCGGGTACGATCCGCCGCGCTCCTTTGCTGGAGTATAAAGATGAAGATTGGGACGCTGTTATGGAAATCAACCTGAATGCTGTATACCATTTGAGCCAGGAAGTGGCGAAGATAATGGTAGAGCAAAAAAGCGGGAAGATTATCAATGTTGCTTCTATGCTTGCTTTCCAGGGCGGCAAGTTCGTTCCGCCATATACAGCAAGCAAGCACGCAGTAGCTGGCATAACCAAGGCATTTGCGAACGAACTGGCGGTTCATAACGTTCAGATTAATGCGATTGCCCCTGGTTATATTGCTACGGCGAACACGGCTCCAATTCGTGCGGATGAGAATCGCAATCAAGAGATTTTGTCACGTATTCCTGCGGGTCGTTGGGGTGATCCGTCTGACCTGATGGGGGTTGTTGTTTTCCTCGCCAGTCAGGGTTCGGACTACATGAATGGTCATATCTTGGCGGTGGATGGCGGCTGGCTGGTACGTTAATCAGCGCCAATCACATCGAAGCTATGAACTGAAAGCTGCCTCAAAAGGAACTTGTCCTTTCAGGCAGCTTTTATTTGTTTGATGAACCTGTAAGCTGAATATGAAGATTTGGGGCGTTGTGTCGATCCGTCCTATGCATATGGCACGAATGCCTTTATAATTTAATGAGATAAAAATTGCCTAGGCTCCAGCCGTTACACTTGGTTGGAGCCTTTGAGCATAATACAGAATGGATTGGAGAATGGAGAGATGAGTTCACAGCAACACCAACGAGCTTTGGTATACAAATCGTTGTGGCATGCAGGTCCTTGGGTGCTTGCCGCAGGGATCATCCTGGTAGGTGCCAATCTGCGCGCCTCGATTACTTCGGTAGGACCCCTTATCGGTTTGATTAAGGATTCTTTGCATATTTCGAATACACTAAGTGGTCTGTTAACGACGTTCCCGCTGCTTGCTTTTGCACTGTTGTCGCCTTTTGTAGCCAAACTGTCGCGGCGCTTCGGGTCTTCCCTTATTATTTTTGCGGCCTTGCTGCTGTTGACCGCAGGTATTGTAGTGCGCTCGACGCTGGGGGTGACTGCATTATTTGTCGGGACTGCGATGCTGGGACTGGCTATTGCTGTGTGCAATGTTTTGCTGCCCAGTTTGATCAAAGAGGAATTTCCCCGTAACAGCGGACTAATGACCGGCGTATATTCCGTATCCATGAATGTGGTCGCTGCAACAGCATCCGGTCTGAGTATACCGCTGGCTCTGAACGGAGGAATGGGCTGGCGCGGTGCTTTGGGGATTTGGGCGATTGTCGGAGTCCTAGGTATTTTACTCTGGGTGCCGCAGCTCCTTAAGGCGCGTCGAACGGCTAGTCAAGCGGCAGTATCTGCCCGAACGGTGAATGTGTATAAATCGTCTTTGGCTTGGAAGGTAACGCTGTTTATGGGGCTGCAATCTGCCCTGTTCTATGTTCCTGCTGCCTGGTTTCCCGAAATGATGAGCGGACAGGGAATGGATTCAGAGACTGCGGGATGGATGCTGTCTGTGATGCAATTCTCGCAAATGCCATTTACTTTTATTGTGCCTATTTGGGCGGCGCGAGTGAAGGATCAACGGATATTGGTTCTGATTATGGCTGCGCTCTATTTTATAGGTCTGGGTGGATTTCTGCTCGGGGCTACACAGTGGAGTGTGATTTGGGTCATTTGTATGGGTATAGCGGGTGGTTTTGCTTTTCCGCTAGTTATGATGTTCTTTAATTTGCGGACGCGAACACCGCAGCAGGCAGCAGAGCTGTCAGGTATGGCGCAATCCTTTGGTTATTTGCTAGCAGCGACTGGGCCGACGCTGTTCGGCTATTTGCATGATGCGACACAAGGCTGGACAATTCCGCTGCTTTTACTCTTGTGCCTGAGTGTTCTGCTTATGTTTACAGGGCTGGGTGCAGCCAAGAAACGATATGTCGGAGGCGAGGTGGATGATCAGGCTGCAATTTGATGCAGATGGCTACAGTGTGGTCTATAATGCAGATCGTGTTATGTTGTTGGCTAAAGAGTTTGCATTGTTGCGCTTTTTATACGATAACCGGAATCAGGTGTTCACCCGGGAACAACTGCTGGATCGTGTGTGGCCACTGGAATATCCAGTGGAGCGTACAGTGGATGATCATATCTATAGATTGCGCAAAAAACTTAAGTCATGGAATGGACTCCGTATTCATACGGTCAGAGGATATGGCTACAGCTTGACCCTGACTGCCATACAACCACGAAATCATCCTTCTTTGCACGATCAGGAAGTACAGGACGCCGTTCATGGACTTTTCCGAAAGTATCACCTGCTGGGGCAAGGCGATTCCATCGTAGCGCTGGCTGAACAGCAGGAGCAGATGGGTTTCCAAATGTCTGCCTATTATCAAATGTATACCCGTTTTGTACAGGCGGATGTAGCTTGGTTTTTGAAACAAGAGGATTTTGCACCCGCAGACCGTTTGTATTGGATGTTGCTGCTTTATACGTGCACCGCAGGGGTAACGGATCAAGGGCTTGCCCTATGTGAGCGAGCGCTTGCCAGCGGATTGCTGTCCAGTGATCAGGAGCGGGAATTACGTATCCTCAATATTCTGGAGGCTTATGTGGAGAATGGACAACCTGAACGCGCACAGGAAGGTCTACCACTGACCTTCATGGTTATGGAGCGGGATGATCTTGATAAATTTGTGATGCCAGTTGCGCTCATGGAGATGTACATGCATCTGGTCGCCAATCATATGGAAAAGGCTGCCGAACTGTCTGATCGTCTGGAAGGCATGCTGTCAGAGGCTCCGTATTTGCGCGAACTGGGCCGTTATCGCTTGCTGCGCGGACTTATGCTGTTGCGTACTGGAGATGTAGACCAGGCCGAGCGGCTCATGGATGAGGGGCTGGTCACCCTTGATATGGCGAAACAGGAGCTATTAAAAATCAAAGCAATAAGTCAAATTCGTAGTTTTTTAAAGCTTTGCAGCCCGTATCCAAGGCTGGAAGAGAAGTATGCGACTCAGTATGATCAGCTTGACCGGGACAACAGTTTAACACTGCATCGTTCAGTGCTAAGGCACTGGCTGGAGCAGATCCTTTCTTAGGCCTGACTTCCTTAGCTGTCTGATTTTCCTCTGATATAGGCCCGCTAGAATGTTCTTATTGCTAAAGAAGCAGAAAATGAGAGCAGGGTGAGTAGAAATGAAGGAAAATAAAGAATTGCAATCCACGCCTAGCATTTGGCGTAATGGTCGTTTTCGGCGGATGTTTGCGGCACATACCGCTGCTTCCTTTGGTGATTGGTTTGATGCTATCGCCATTCAGGTGCTTGTAGCTTACCGCTGGGAAGCCGATCCCATGCTGATTGCGCTGATTCCGGTAGTTATGGCGCTACCGGGTCTGCTGCTCGGTTCCATTGCAGGCACGTTAGCCGACCGGGTACATAAGGCCCGACTGATGATCGGCTGCGATGTAGCTGTCGCCTTATTGACGCTGACGATTCTCGCCGTCCCTGGTCCGGTGTGGCTGTTGCCTTTGCTCGGCTTGCGCGCGGCGGCTGGCGTATTCCAAATGCCGTCACAGCAAGGTTTGACTCGTACAGTAGTCGCCAGTGGCGACCTATTCCGTGCAACCTCACTGAATGGCCTGGTCAATCAGGCTTCAAAAGTGGCGGGACCCTTGCTGGGCGCCATGACCTTGACTGTGCTGTCCCCGCAAGCATGCATTATCCTAAATGCACTGCTGCGCCTCTGCTCCGGCCTCTTGCTATGGCCGCTGCGCGGAATCGGTCCTGCGCTGGCCAGCACAGACCAGCAAGCGATTGCTGACGAGCAGCTAGAAAAATCGACATCGGTTACAGCGCATGGGGCTGATGATGCCAAGGTGCAGGGAGAGCCTGCTCACGTATCCCGTTTTTTCAGCCAGTGGCGGGAAGGTTGGGCGTTCCTCTGGCGCAGTCGAATGCTTTTGCATACGCTCATATTCGGGCTGTTCGGCTTGATCGCCATTCTTATGATCGACTACCAGTTCCCTACGTTGCTGAGAGTGCTCGCTCCGGGCAACGAATCGCTGCTTGGCTGGCTGGTTTCCGCCATAGGTGCTGGCGCTGTTGGTTGTATGCTTGTGCTTAATCGCTTGAATCGTATAAGCGCAGGCTGGGGACTCGGTGGAGGCTATGTGCTGATTGGCGGAGCGATTGCCGCTTTAGGCTGGGCGCAGCCCGGGACAGGACTACCCGTACTGCTTACGATCGGGGCCATGCTAGGTGTGGGGAATGGTCTGTACATTATCACCCAGAATTACATATTACAAGCCAAAACCCCTGCTGATATGGTGGGGCGTGTCTTCGGTATTCAAAGTACCGTGATTGGAGCGATCATGGTCATTTCGCCGCTTACCGGGGGAGTATTGATCCGAATAGCAGGGGCAGGAACGGCTTTTGTCTGGATCGGGATGTCTGTTGGAATCCTGGGTTTGGCAGGACTTCTGCTTCAATCTGTAATTTGGCGCGAGTCTCTTGCTGATCCTACCCCTTCGACTGAACAAAATGTCGATCTAGCGTAATCGTTTGCTTCCATTTAAGACAATTTATATTTTTGTAGCAATTAATATTTTTAGCATAGGAGAGATCACGTTGACTCAAAATTATTCGCCCGCAACGCCAGTGGCACGACTGCTTGAAGGATCACGAGTGTACTTGCGTCCCATTAACGTGGAGGACACCGAGCTGTATTATAATACGTTGTTTCATCAGGAAGTGCGGAGGCTGACGGGCACACAGCGAAGCTTTACCAAAGAGCAAATTGCTCGTTATATAGAAGCTAAAGGACAGGATTCCTCAAGCCTGCTGCTGCTCATTGCACTTCAGGAAGATGATCGTGTCATCGGGGATATTGCGCTACAGGATATGGATAGCCTGAATCGCAGCGCCAATATCCGTATTGCGATCAATGAGCATGGGGATCAAGGCAAAGGCTACGGCACCGAAGCGCTTGTGCTCATGCTAGGCTATGGATTCGGTATTTGTAACCTGCATCGGATTGAGCTGAATGTATTTGATTTTAATGAACAGGCCATCCGTTGCTATGAAAAAGTAGGCTTTCAACGTGAAGGTGTGCAGCGGGATGCTTTATTTTACAATTATGAATACCATGATTCGATTCTGATGAGTATGCTGCAGCATGAATACTGTGCACGGTACGTGGAAAAAGCCGAGAGTTGACTCAATGACGTTTACATGGGTTTGCAGAAGAGGTATAATTAAAAGATAAAGTTGCTTGTTTGCGCAAGGATGACCGACAACATCAAATGAATATATGAATTATCGGAGGAGCCTGTCACCAAGGCTCCTTTATGTCTTTTTAGGGGAACCTGTGCTGTATGTCGGGTTTCCCTTTTTATTTTGCGAGTTGTGGTCTGTTTAAGGTCAGACACATATTTTGGACGATTGTTCTGCATTTTATGATTATCCGTTTTCTTTAATGTTGTAGATGATGCGCAAATGAGGTCAAGGATTAAATAAAAGGAGGTTATTAACCTATGCAATTTATATTGTATCTTCTGTTGATTCTGTTGTTTACAAAAGTAGCCGGTCATTTATCGGTTAAGCTCGGTCAACCTGCGGTATTGGGGAAGCTGATCGCTGGTATCGTGCTGGGCCCGGCAGTTTTGGGATGGGTACAAAATGATTCGCTGATTCATAATATGTCTGAAATCGGCGTGTTGCTGTTGATGTTCATTGCCGGGCTGGAGACGGATCTGGATCAGCTTCGGCGCAACTGGAAGCCTGCGGTAGCAGTGGCGGTCGGGGGGATTATTTTGCCGTTGCTCTGTGGTTTTGCAGTCGGTGAAGCCTTTGGATTTTCAGTACATGAAGGATGGTTTTTGGGGATTGTCTTGAGCGCTACTTCCGTAAGCATTACAGTGCAGGTGCTCAAGGATATGAACAAGCTGAATACTCGAGAAGGCTCGACCATTTTAGGTGCAGCCGTACTGGATGATGTGCTTGTCGTAGTGCTGCTTGCGGTAGTGATGAGTATATTCGGCATGGGTGGGCAAACCTCGCTGGGACTTCTTGTTGGCAAGAAGCTGATCTTCTTCGTAGGGGCTATTCTGGGTGGCTGGTTTGTTGTTCCATGGATTATGAAAATACTTGCCCCCCTCAAAGTGACCGAAGCTGTGATTACTTCTGCGTTGGTCATTTGCTTCGGTTTTGCATATTTTGCAGATTTGATGGGTATGGCGGGTATTATCGGAGCTTTTGCTGCCGGGATTGCCATTTCGCAAACAAGTTTTAAGCATGTCGTAGAAGAAAAGGTAGAGCCCATCGCTTATTCCATCTTTGTGCCAGTATTTTTTGTCAGCATTGGCTTAAATGTATCTTTTGAGGGAGTGGGGCAGCAGCTTGGGTTTGTTGTTGTTTTGACCCTGATAGCACTGGTGACGAAGTTGGTCGGAGGAGGCATCGGCGCGCGGCTGACAGGTTTTAATACCCGTTCCTCGCTTGCGATTGGTTCTGGCATGATATCTCGCGGAGAAGTTGCGCTTATTATCGCAGCCACCGGGCTGCAAACAGGTCTGCTGGCACAACAGTATTTTACATCAGTCATCATTGCCGTTATTTTGACGACTTTGGCTGCACCTCCAATTCTTAAGCTAAGTTTTAGTGACAGGAAGACTGTAAGCCGAGTTAAACAGTAGAAGATTGGACGAACCAGACATACAGTAAGACCCTTCTGATTCATTTTCCAAGCAGGATGGAAAGTGATCGAAGGGTCTTTTTATGTTGGAATGTTCGGTTCGGTCGTAGAATTAGGACTCGGATACGACGGTGAAACGTTGATTCAAATGTTGTGGTTTTTCAATTTCGTCTACTACGGCAACTGCATAATCTTCATAGCTGACATAGCTTGCACCTTTGGAATTAACCAGTAGTGTGTCTTTGCCCACTTGGTAAGAGCCTGTACGTTGGCCGAGAGCAAATTCCGCGGAAGGACTAATAAACGTCCAGTTCAGGTCGCTGGTACCGCGTAGAATGTCCAGGTTCTTTCCTTGGTTATGAGCTGTTGGATATACAAAATCAGGGAAGTCGGGAGTATCCTTGACCAAGAGTGTCTGAGATTCATCCGTAAACAAGCTGCCTGCACCACCTACGACAATCAGGCGAGTACCGGATACATTGCGGAGAGCCTCAATTAGCACGTTACCTGCATCTACATGCAGATGCTCTTGTCCGAACGGAGCGGCAAAAGCATTAACAACGGCGTCAAAACCTTTCAGATCATCTGTTTTCAGGTCAAAAACGTCTTTTTGTACTACAGCTGCACGATTATCCGTTACTTTAGCTGGGTCACGGACGATGGCGGTTACTTCATGCCCTCTGTCTAATGCTTCTTTTACGATATTACTTCCTGCTTTACCGCCTGCACCAATAACTGCAATTTTCATAATAGAATAGCCTCCTAAAAAATAATTTGGATGATTTATTGGCTTAATTCATGCGTTGTATGATGTTCATACTTGAACTTTAATATGTAACTATTATAGTTACAACATAAAATAAAAGTCAAGCTCTTCTTTGGGCAAAATAGAGTCCTCCGATTGGAAAGAGAGGAACTCGTTTAAATATAAGGTGATACTGAATGAATAAATGTAAACTATATTGAATACATGTAGACCGCAAATAAGAAAGGAAGAGTGAAACGATATGAGTAAAAAAGTACAGCTGGAGCCCACAGCGCAAAAATTCGCAGACGATAATGCCAAGCCTCCGTTTCTGTATGATTTGGGTCCTGAAAAAGGACGTGAAACGGTCAATGAGGTTCAATCCGGTCCAGCAGATAAACCTGCCGCAGATCTGGAGGATCTGTCGATTCCAGGTGGCCCTGGCGGTGAGGTGAAGGTCAGAATTGTCCGTCCACAACAGGTGACAGGTGATCTCCCGGTCATTGTATATATCCACGGAGCAGGCTGGGTATTCGGTAATGCTCATACGCATGACCGTCTGATTCGTGAATTGGCAGTAGGCTCACAGGCAGCTGTTGTATTCCCTGAATACAGCTTGTCACCTGAAGCTAAATATCCGACGGCGATTGAGGAAATTTACGCGGTCGTTCAATGGGTGGCACAGCATGGGCGCGAGCATGGGCTGAAGTCCGATACGCTGACGATCGCCGGAGATAGTGTCGGTGGTAACATGACTGCAGCTGTAACTCTGCTGGCCAAAGAACGCAGTGGCCCTGCCATTCGGCAACAGTTGCTGTTCTATCCGGTGACGGACGCTTCTTTTGATACGGAATCGTACCATGAGTTCGCCACAGGGTATTTCCTGAGCCGTGAAGGGATGCAATGGTTCTGGGATCAATATACGACAGATCCTAACGAACGAGCGCAGATCACGGCGTCCCCGTTACGTGCCACCACGGACCAGCTCAAAGGGCTACCGCGTGCGCTGGTTATTACAGGCGAGGCCGATGTGTTGCGTGATGAAGGGGAGGCTTATGCGAACAAGCTGCGTGAAGCTGGGGTAGATGTAACCGCTGTACGCTTTCAGGGCATCATACACGATTTTGTGATGCTGAACCCATTGTCGGAAACCGCGGCCAAGCGCGGTGCGATCACGCTTGCTACCTCGTGGCTGCGCCAAGGGTTTGGGGGCTAATTGTATAGACGAGTGAAGGAATACACAGTTAGTATGTAAGGAAGCGCCTCCCAGCTCATGGCGGGAGGTGCTTCTTTTGGTTCTGTTTATATAATTCTATTTGCGTTTACCATATAGCGGTTTTCTATTCTTGCCTAACTTCCCTAATTTTCCAGGTGATTTTATAAAGCTGAACTTCCCTAATTTAAAATTGGTTTTTCTTTTTTTCGCCACTAGAGTACGTCTTGACTTAGATGCACTTTGGGTACTATCTACAAGGTTTAGAGTGTAGTTTTCAAAATTGCCAACATTGATCTCCTCGAACCCCACACTTCTACAGCCCTGGCCCTGGCAACTTGCTATCCAGCATCTTGTGAAAGCCTCTCTAGGAACATCTGTGTAGAAATCACCACCCCACGAATTACCAAAACTGTCATGTCCGTAGACATAAAACGTTTGGTTTGCGGCTGATCCAGCTACAAGAAATGCGCGTCTACCGGGTTCTATACGGTACCACCCTCTCTTAGCATAGGTGATAGGACTACAACCAGAATCATAGTATCCAACGGCAACTGAAATAGGGTTAGACGTACTGTTACGAACATAAAAACCCATTCTATTCACTCCATTCTATGAAAGATTAATATCAATCTATGCGAATTCTCTGAAAAAGTAATAGACATACGGACAACCAAAAAGTACAAAAAAAGAACATGAGATGATCCATGGATGTGGTTTATAAATAAAGGAATATATGGAGTGTAAAGGGATATTCTTATGGAACCGCTTCACGTTCGTCGACCAGAGTGATAATATAAAATTTGAACGAATTTGACCGCCATTCGGCCTAAGGAGGATATCCATGCCATTTCAGGGACAACGCATTTTACCTGCAGCTAAGCACATGAAGCAGTTGGAGGATATTTTGGACAGCTCTTATGAGTATGCTGTTTTTCTGGATACGCATGTAGCGCAGTTGCGCAACTTGTACCAGATGGCAAGGAGCCGCAACAAGCAGATGCTTCTGCATGCCGACCTGGTGCAAGGTTTGAAGAATGACGAGTATGCCGCTGAGTATTTGTGTCAGGAGATTAAGCCATTTGGGATTATCTCGACCCGTTCCGGGGTGATTGCAACCGTCAAAAAAAAGGGAATCCTTGCTGTACAGCGAGTGTTCCTGCTGGATACGATTGCGCTGGAAAAAAGCTACGCACTGGTGGAAAAAACGCGCCCCGATTATATTGAGGTGCTGCCTGGTGTTGTGCCACCGATGATTGCGGAGGTCAGTGAACGTACAGGGATTCCCATTTTGGCTGGCGGACTTATACGTACCCCTGAGGATGTGGAGGCGGCGTTGGCAGCGGGAGCTACAGCAGTTACCACCTCCAATAAACAACTGTTTGAGCACTATAAGCGATAGCTTCTATTTGAATCAAGTAGGCAACATACATAAAGCAAGGAGACTGAAAAATGATGGAACAGTACATTCTTGCCTTGGATCAGGGCACAACTAGTTCGCGGGCCATCTTGTTTGATCGGCAGGGGAAAGTGGTGTACAAGGCACAACGGGAGTTTCCGCAGTATTTTCCCCAGCCGGGATGGGTAGAGCACAACGCGAATGAAATATGGAGCTCTATTTTGGCTGTCATCGCCTCTTGTCTGTCGGAATCAGGTGTGAAAGCCGGTCAAATTGCTGGAATTGGCATTACCAATCAACGGGAAACTGTGGTGGTGTGGGATAAACATACAGGCCTGCCGGTATATCATGCGCTGGTATGGCAGTCACGGCAAACGGCCGGGATTTGCGAGGACTTGAAAGGCCGTGGACTTGATCAAACTTTTCATAGCAAAACAGGGCTGCTCATTGATCCCTACTTTTCGGGTACCAAAGTCAAATGGATACTCGACAACGTTGAAGGAGCGAGAGCCCAGGCGGAACGCGGAGAGCTGTTGTTCGGTACAATCGATACCTGGCTGATCTGGAGACTGTCTGGCGGTAAAGCGCATGTAACGGACTATTCCAACGCTGCTCGTACGCTAATGTACAACATTTATGAGCTGAAATGGGATGAGGAGCTGCTGGATATTCTCGGCGTTCCTGCGTCTATGCTGCCGGAGGTGAGGTCATCCTCCGAAATATATGCGAATACGGTGGATTATCATTTTTTTGGACAGGAAATTCCCATTGCCGGAGCGGCGGGCGATCAGCAAGCAGCTTTGTTCGGTCAGGGCTGCTTTGACAAAGGCATGATTAAAAATACATACGGTACGGGCTGCTTTATGCTGATGAATACCGGAGATGAACCCTGTGAATCGAAGCATGGACTGATTACGACCATTGCATGGGGGTTGAACGGTCAGGTGAAGTATGCGTTGGAGGGCAGCATTTTTGTAGCCGGGTCTGCTATTCAGTGGCTGCGTGACGGGCTGCGTATGTTCCGCGAGGCCAAAGACAGTGAAGCGTATGCGGCGCGGGTGACCTCAACGGAGGGTGTATATTTTGTCCCAGCCTTTGTGGGTCTTGGCAGCCCGTATTGGGACAGTGATGTGCGCGGCGCGACCTTTGGCTTAACACGGGGAACATCCAAGGAGCATTTTATACGAGCGGTACTGGAATCGCTGGCCTACCAGACCAAAGATGTTCTAACCGCCATGGCGAGCGAATCGGGTGTACCTGTGCGCTCATTGCGTGTAGATGGGGGCGCAGTGATGAACGAGTTCCTGATGCAGTTCCAGAGCGATATTCTCGATCTGCCCGTGGAACGACCTGCTGTGAACGAGACAACGGCACTGGGGGCGGCGTATTTGGCAGGGCTGGCAGTCGGCTTCTGGGACAGTTTGGATGAAGTCCGGGGATATGCTCAGAGTGACCGAACCTTCACTCCGACCATGAGTGAAGAAGTGCGGGCTGAACGATATGGCGGCTGGAAAAAGGCAGTCCATGCCGCGATGGCGTTCAAGTAAAGGTGGTTTTACGACAGTAGGCAGTCAGCTGACAACAGGCAGATTCCCCTTTTCATCGTGTACTGTGTATGCTACGATATAGATAAGTTAATACTCGTCAGGAGACTTGGAGAGACCATGAACCGCTCGGCATCCGCCGCAGCGATGTTCGTGGTCTTTTTTTGTATCTTTTGGTGATTCGGTGTCAGATGGCAAAGCAGACATGTACGAAATTGGAGGGATAGATGATGGGAGAACAGGGATTTGCTGCACAGGAGAGAACGGCTGTTTTGGAACGTATGGGGCGTGAGCATTTTGATATTTTAATAATTGGTGGCGGCATTACAGGGGCGGGAATTGCGCTGGACGCTGCGGATCGTGGTTTGAAGACGGCTCTGGTGGAAATGCAGGATTTTGCAGCAGGGACATCCAGTCGTTCTACCAAGCTGGTGCATGGCGGTCTTCGTTATTTGAAGCAATTTGAGGTTAAGATGGTAGCCGAGGTCGGGAAGGAACGAGCTATCGTATTTGAAAATGGCCCTCATGTGACCATTCCGGAGCGTATGTTGCTTCCTTTTCACCAGGGTGGCACATTTAATGCATTCACCACCTCGATTGGTCTGCTGGTGTATGACTTCCTCGCTGGCGTGAAGCGTAGTGAGCGTCGCCGCATGCTGGACATCCAGGCTACGCTGGAGCGCGAGCCTTTGCTGAAGAGAGAAGGACTGAAGGGAAGCGGTAGTTATGTGGAGTACCGCACAGATGATGCTCGCCTAACGATTGAGGTGATGAAGGAAGCCGTTACACGAGGGGCGCTGGCCGTGAACTATGCCAAGCTGATAAGCTGCTGTATGACAGCGGACGAATAAGCGGCGCCAGTGTAACCGATCGGATCACGGGAAAGCCCTACGAGATCAGGGCTTCGCTGGTCATTAACGCTGCCGGGCCATGGGTAGATACATTGCGGGAAATGGATCGCTCCAAAGAGGGCAAGGTGCTTCGCCTGACGAAGGGTATCCACCTGGTATTCGATGCTGGGCGCTTCCCGCTTCAACAGGCAGTGTACTTCGATACACCGGATGGACGCATGGTATTCGCGATCCCGCGTGATGGCAAAACCTATGCAGGTACGACCGATACGGTATATGAGGGGGATACGTCGCATCCCCGGATGACCGCCGAAGACCGGGCGTATGTGCTTCAAGCGATCAACGGGATGTTCCCGGATGTGAAGCTGACAGTTGCAGATGTGGAATCCAGTTGGGCAGGGGTACGCCCGCTCATTTATGAAGATGGTAAAAGCCCTTCGGAAATTTCACGTAAGGACGAAATTTGGGAATCCCGTTCAGGTCTGATCACGATTGCAGGCGGCAAGCTGACAGGCTACCGGAAAATGTCCGAACTCGTCGTGGATCGCGCGGTGCGGGGGCTGGGCCGCTTGCATGGGCAAAGCTTTCGGGCATGCCGCACGAGGCATATCCTGATTTCGGGCGGCAATGTAGGCGGTTCGGCGGGTTGGGACGCTTTCGTGAGCAAGCAAGCCGCAGCGGGTGCCGCGCTCGGTCTGTCACCAGAAACCGCCAGAGCATGGGCTGCTCGCTATGGCTCAAATGTGGAGCGACTGTTCGCCATAGCGACACGGAGCATGAAGAACGCCACCGAGACGGAAGCGGCGTTGCCTATAGAAGTGCGTGTTCCGCTATTGTACGCGATGGAACAGGAAATGACGGTGACACCGTCTGACTTTTTCATACGTCGCACTGGAGCACTGTTCTTTCAGATTGACGAGGTGAAGCGCTGGAAGCAGGCTGTCATTGCATGGATGTCCGAGTACGCAGGCTGGAGCGCCGAGCAAGAACGCCAATATACGACTGAGCTGGATGCTTATCTGTATGAAGCTGTGACACCTGTAGAGGTAGAGGCGGAACCCAGCGCTGTTAAAGCCATCTGATACAACGTGAGGGATGCGTATCCTTTACCGCTCCGCTTCTCTACAATCGTTTCGTTTCTCACCACTGCTTTAAGCGAAAAAGGGTCCTAACAAAACAAAAGCAGCGATTCTCTATTCATAAGAGAATCGCTGCTTCATTGTATACAGATGGCTTACAGCATCAGGTGGAACAGGAATGGGGCAGCCGCCAAGGTAAAGAGAGCGGCGAGCACCATCGAGATGCTGGAAATCGTACCTGTCAACGAACTGAACTCGAACGCTTTGGAAGTACCCGTACCATGAGCACCGGTACCAAGCAATACCCCGCGTGAAACCTCATTTTCAATCCGAAACAGTTTGACAATCATCGGGCCGATAATAAGACCGCTCAATCCGGTCAGAATAACGAATACAGCCGTGACCGTCGGATTACCGCCAATCGTTTGCGATACATTCATCGCAATAGGTGTCGTAATGGAGCGAGGAATCAGGCTGCTCAGCAGCGAGGAGTCCAGGTGCATCCACTTGGCGAGCGCCATGGAGGACAGCACGGCTACGACAGATCCAGATAACACGCTAAGCACGATTTGAGCCGCGTGTTTCTTTAACACAGGGAAATATCGGTACAAAGGGACAGCAAATGCAATCGTAGCTGGCTGTAGCAGCATGGATAGAAAATGAGCGCCTGAATTATAAGAACGGTAGTTCACACCCGTCAGCGTCAAAATCAAAATGATAACCACAGGTGTAATGAGCAATGGGGACAAATACACCTTGGGCAATGTGCGGTACATGCGTTTGGCCATCCAGTAAATAGCAAGTGTTAATATAATACATAGAAGACCGGTCATGATGATTTATGCTCCTTTCGTTTGCCAAGCAGACTGGCGATCATACCTGTGCAGGCCATCACCAGGAAGGTGCCGAGCAGCACGACCAGCATAATGCTCATGCCGTCGTGTTCCAGCATCGGCCAATAATTCATAACACCAACAGCGGAGGGAATAAAGAATAATAGCAGCTCGGCCAGCAACCAGTTAGCGCCAACCTCGATCCAGCTTAGTCGAACCACGCCCGTTTGCAGCAGAATAAAGAGAATCAGCATACCGATGATACTACCGGGTACAGGCAGGTGGAGCCAGGAGACCACCGCGTTCAGGATGAGCGAAAAGGCCATCAGGACGGCGATCTGAAGGACACCGCGTATGAAGCTTTTCATATATAAAGTCTCCTATCTTCGAGATCCGTTATTTTCAAACTGTAATGAAATTTTACATCACAAGCTTTCATGAGTAAAATGCATATAAAGAATGAAGTCTATTCCGTTTGTCTATGGAAGAAGGTGTAGCTTTGGATATCCGACATTTGCAATATTTTCTGGAAGTCGCGCGGTTGCGCAGCTTTACGAAGGCAGCCCAGAGCATGTTTATTACCCAGCCGACGATCAGTAAGACGATTAAAAGCCTGGAAGAAGAATTGGGAGTTACTCTGTTCGATCGGATTGGCAAAAAAATCGAACTGACGGATGCGGGCAAGGTCATTGAGCTTCAGGCCCAAGCGATTGTGAAGTCCTTTCAGAGCCTGTCCTCGGAACTGAGTGATTTGATGAACCTGAAAAAAGGACATATCCGCATTGGTCTGCCTCCTATGGTCGGATCGAGCTTTTTTCCGCGTGTCATTGGTGAATTTCACAAGGCCTTTCCCGATGTGACGATTCAATTGTTCGAGGATGGAGCGAAGAAAGTGGAGCAGGACGTAGAAGCTGGCGCGCTGGATATCGGGGTGATTGTGCTGCCACCGGTTGGAGATATGTTCGAGACATTCCTATTTGTGGAGGAAAAGTTGAATCTGCTCGTTCATCCTACACATGCATTGGCTGAGTGCAAGGAGGTGCCGCTATCTGCGTTAGCAGAGGAGGCGTTTGTGCTGTTCCGTGAGGATTTTACGCTGCATGACCGTATCATTGCCGAATGTGTTCGTGCCGGCTTTCAGCCGCGTGTAGTCTACGAAAGCTCTCAATGGGATTTGATTAGCGAAATGGTTGCTGCCAACCTGGGAGTAGCGTTATTGCCGGAGGCGATATGCCGGGATTTGGATTCCGAACGTTTGCGTGTTCTTCCGCTGGTGGACCCTGTCATTCCTTGGCATTTGGGGATGATTTGGCGGAACGATCGGTATCTGTCCTTTGCTGCCAGAGAGTGGATATCCTTCACACAGCGATTGTTGCGGACAGAATATGGCGGAAGTCGTCGGTGAGAAGGACGGAAGTGGCTTACATCATAAAAAAGCTGCCCTGAGGGGCAGCGAAGTAGCTTGCTTTTATGAGTGTGTTTGGTTGATTGCGCGCTTGGTGTGAAGGTACTTGTCCATAATACGGTCAAGCCTGGAGGATTTGTCCAATACACGTTCATCTCTTAATCCGTGTAAGTCAGCCATGCGATTCAGTTCACGGCGTTCTTTTTCCATGAGTTTTTCCAATTGTTCGAGGTTCACAAAGCCCACCCCCCATGTCGATTGTAAGGCATGTCTCCACTAGCGGCAGAAGTTTTTTTGATAACGATGTTATTTCCATTTTACCACTTTTTATTAACATTAATCCAGCTTTCCTGACATTTAGCGACTAATAATTATGGTTTTGCCAACTTTACCTGATTGCGTCCTGACCGTTTAGCTTCATATAATGCTTCGTCTGCTTTTTCGAGTAAGTGCCTTGATGCAATGACAGGAGAACTGCCTGCTCCGATGGATACGGTTAAAGAGATTATGGTTCCGTCATTCAAGAGAAAACATTCATTTTCCACAGCTTTCCGAATCTTCTCGGCAAAGCTTGTCGCCTTTTCGGTATCACAATCTCCGAGTAAAATTGCAAATTCCTCTCCGCCCTTACGGGAGGGATATGCTCTTGTTGTAGATTCCCGGTTTAACAGAATTCCCAGTTGGCTTAAGACGGTGTCTCCGTTCAAATGGCCATACGTATCATTAATTTTTTTAAAGTGGTCAATATCTAGCATCACGAGTCCAAAGGGTTTTTTTGTAGTCTTGGAAGCATGAAGTACCTCTTCGAACAGCGCATCAAAAGCACGCGGACTGTATAACCCGGTTAAATGATCCCGGTTTGCAGCTTCTTCCAGCAGATGAATAGCCCGTTCTGTTTTTTTGATATGGGACATCATAAAATAAGTGAACAAGCCGCCAAGCATCTTAACGGTTGTGATTATTATAATAGTTTCCGAATTCGGAGGATTAGCCACAAAGAAAGTAGATAACAGCGACACAACAACAGCTCCAAGCACGGCTGACATCCATTTGCTGAGTGTTAGCCTTTTTTCTCGAATAAAGATAAGTGAAACGACTAATGTCATGAAGCAATTGACAGTAGCAGTCAAAGAAATATCCGTCCAACCTCCAGTGATGTAAATACGGTACAGGCTTATGATCAGAGTGGTCAGTAGTCCAGATACCGATCCTCCCATATAAACAGATATGATAATCGCCAATTGGCGCAGATCAACCACAATGTACCCACGGATCCATAAACCGGTCATCATTAACAGAATGCCAAACAGACCCAGCATTAAACCGTTCATTACCCGATGAATGAGTGCGTGGTTTTTCAGGTAACGTTCATATTTCCGGGAAAATAAATTTCCAAAGAATAAGAAGCTCGTTAATAACGCAAAATTGTTAATTAATTCTTTTAACATATCCCTGTCCTTTATGCTGTAATGTGAGTTGTAGTATCGTTGGGAATAAAGAAAAAGGCCTCGTTTCTATATTTCGGTAAAAATTAGATATGAATGAATACCAATCGACCACAAACGATGCTTATGTCCCTTACGTTTCGTTGATCTACGTGGTACAGTGTAAGGACTATGACCGGAACGGGTGATCGTATGAAGGAACCAATTCACATTTCGGTGCGTCCACTTGTGGAATATGTGCATCGAAGTGGCAGCATTCAGAGCGGCTTTCGTTCGAATAGCAGTATGCAGGAAGGAACTCGCGTGCATCAGGTTATCCAGAAAGGTTACAAGGAGCATGACCGCAAAGAGGTGCATTTACGTACAGAAATTTTGTATGAGGGTGAATTGTTTATCATTGAAGGCCGCTGTGACGGACTGATTGAGCTGGATGGCGTATGGACGGTTGATGAAATTAAATCAATCTCTCAGCCCCTCGAAGATATTCAGGGGGACGGCCAGCCGGTGCACTGGGCACAAGCATTTCTGTATGCCTATATGATTGCTCGTGAGGAACAGCATCATTCCATGCAAGTTCAACTTACTTATGTACAAGCACACAGTGAAAATATTCGCCGCTTTAGACGGATGCTAGCTTTTGCAGAGCTGGAGGCTTTCGCTCAGGAAATGATTGCTGGTTATGCACCGTATGCATTCCTGCTGAGAGCACATGCGGAGAAGAGGGATACCAGTATTGTTATGTTGGAGTTTCCTTTTGACACATATCGCTCAGGTCAACGAACTCTAGCGGGTTCGGTGTATAAGACGATTGCCGAAGGGGTTAACCTGTTTGCCAAAGCACCCACAGGTATCGGTAAAACGGTATCCACTTTGTATCCTGCGATTAAGGCGATCGGCGAAGGACTGGCTAGGCGAGTATATTATGTAACGGCGCGTACCACCACTCGGGCAGCAGCTGAAGAGGCATATGCCCGAATGCAGGCCCGAGGGCTGCACATGCATGTGGTAACGTTGACGGCGAAGGATAAAATTTGCTTCAAGCATGAAAATGATTGCGATGCAGGAGCATGCAGCATGTGCGAGGGCTATTACGACCGGATTAACGGTGCGGTGTCCGATATTTTGGCGAATGAGACGTTAATGACGCGGGCGGTGATTGAGCATTATGCGCGCAAGCATAAGGTATGTCCCTTTGAATTTTCGCTAGATGTGGCGTATGCCTCGGATGGTATAATCAGTGATTATAATTATGTTTTTGATCCACGGATTTCTCTGAAAAGATTGCTGGAGGAGCACAAGCGAAAAGGTGTTGTGCTGGTGGATGAGGCGCATAATCTGGTGGAACGCGGTCGGGACATGTTTTCGGCGGAAATCCTGAAATCTTCTTTTCTGGAACTGAAGAGAGAATTTAAGTTGCTTAGCCCTGAGATTGCTGCGGCTGCGAGTGCAGTGAACGCACATATGATTACGCTGCGCAAGCTGCATGCAGATACAGGAAAAGCAGTGGAAACATCAGCACCGCAAGGGGTGCTAGAGCTGTTAGTGCCTTTTGTGGAGGCAGCTGAACGTGAACTGGTGGCGGGGAGCAGTACAAGCCGCGCAAGCAGTGAGGGGACGGCCTACGCATTGCTTCTGGATACGTATTTTACCGCTCAAAATATGCTGCGAATCGCTGCTCTATACGATGAACGTTACGTTACTTATATTGAAGCGGGGCGCAGTGAGGTGAGGATCAAGCTGTTCTGCCTCGATCCTTCGCATTTGCTGGGACAGGCTGTAAAGAACTACCGCTCAACTATATATTTTTCGGCGACATTGACACCGCTTGCTTATTACCGGGACATGCTCGGAGCAAGCGAGGAAGACTATACGTTACAGGTCCCTTCCCCTTTCCATCAGGAGCAATGGGATGTACGCCTGCTGCCGCTCTCCATCCGTTATCGGGATCGTGAGCGTTCCAAAGGGGCGATTGCCGATATGCTGGCTGGATTGGTTGCGGAGCGGAAAGGGAACGTCCTTGTGTTTTTCCCGTCTTATCCGTATCTGCGTGAGGTATACGAGGAGTTCATGCTTCGGGACGTGTCTGCAGATACGTTGGTACAAAGTCCAGGTATGACCGAACCGGAGCGTGATCGGTTCCTGGACACCTTCCAGCCTGGGCAAGAGCGTACCCTGCTTGGGTTTGCCGTACTGGGGGGTGTGTTTGCTGAAGGCGTCGATTTACCGGGTGATCGCTTAAACGGGGTAGTGGTCGTCGGCGTCGGCTTGCCGCAAATTGGAGCGGAGCGGGACGTGCTGCGGGATTATTTTTCGGAACAGGGACGAAATGGTTTCAACTATGCGTATGTATATCCGGGGATGAACAAGGTTCTTCAGGCAGGTGGCAGACTTATTCGCACAGAGCATGACGAAGGGCTGCTGATCCTGGTAGATGATCGTTTTGCCAAGGAGCCATATGCTTCTTTGCTGCCAGACGAATGGAAAAGCTACCGTTTGACGGAACAAGCGGGATTAAGGAAGGAATGGATGGACTATGAATTTTAATTTTCATAATGATTCCATACGCGGGGTGCTGCGTAGCTTTGGACATGAGGATGCCGAAGTAGATAATATAGAGACTTTTGTGACATTTGCGCGCTTGGCTAACGGTATTTTCAGGGAAATGGATACAGATTTGACCAAGTTGGGGGCTTCTCAGGGCCGGATTATTGTTCTTAGTCTGTTGCATTGCCATGCGCCGCATCGCATGACACCATCGGAGTTAGCGGAAAAAGCGGATGTCACGCGTGGAACCATGACGGGGTTGATCGACGGATTAGAGCGAGATGGCATGATTGAACGTGTGGCTCATGAGAGTGACGGACGGATGGTGACTGTCGGCTTAAAAGAGGCAGGACGAGAGCTATTAAGTAAGATAGTCCCTTATTATACGAAGCTGATTCGGTCATGCATGTCTGAGTTTACGCCACAGGATCATAAGATGATGAAGGGTTTGCTTGGAAAAATGAAAAACGGTTTTGAGCGGTCGTTGCCGAAAAGCTGAATCCCTGATGTCGGGGATAAGGAATAGGAGAGGGAAATATGTTCTTTTATACAGATGAGGTCTATGAAGGCCGTGATTTTGGCTCAATGGATGCCAGAGAAGGCGAGTGGAGAAATTGCGAGTTTACCCGTTGTCGCTTTCGGGGTGTAGAGATGAATGAGTCTCTTGTAGAAGGTTGTACCTTTGTGGACTGTGATTTTACCGGAGCCATCCTGAATGCATCTCACTACAAGGAGTCCGCTTTTACCAATTGTCTATTCACCAGCACGAATCTGTTTGTAGTCCGGTTTGATAACTGTAAGCTGGTAGGTTCAGACTTTGCAGGGGCAAATATGGATGGGATCACGATTACGGGCGGAGACTGGTCCTATACGAACTTACGTCATGCAGATTTAAGAAAACAGGATTTGCGAAAAATACGCTTCAAGGAAGCTGATTTATCCGAATGCCATCTGGAAAAGGCAGATTTGCGGGAGGCGGATCTTACTCGGGTAAGGCTGCACAAAGCCCACCTTCAAGGAACAGACCTGCGCGGTGCGAAGATGGATGGCGTGAATTTTAAAGATTTGGACATCACCGGAGCTAAGCTAGATATCGAGCAGGCCGTAGCAGTGGCCCGCTCCTATGGAGCCAAGGTAGATGGTTAAAAGCACGGAGATACAGGGGCTGTCTCGACCTGTGTTACCCCGTGCTGGAGAATTGGAGAATACTAAGTCTGAAAAATTATTCTTTATGGGATGCCGGCAGTAGCGGAATCGCTGCTGCCGGATTTTGATTTGGCAACTGATCAACTCCCACGGGATCTAGAGGCTGCTGTGGTACTGTCCAGTTGCGTGCCGTATCTGCGGCAGTTTGCTGCTCCAGCAGGCGTTTGGCCACTTCGTAGCACTCATCAATATGCCGGTTGCCAATGGTCCGCATTGCAGTAAAGCCAATCGCTGCGGCTAGTCCTTGCCCCAGTAGAGGGACAAACTTGCTAACCTGCTTGGTGGCGATGCGAATGCCCATTTTCTGCAAAATCTTCACGATGGCTTCTCGGGTGATGAGTCGTCCGATTAGCTTGCTGCCAATTGAAGTGATAAAGCCATACACCATCGACTTTGTTTCTGCATCCAAACCCTCCAACTGCTGCTCAGATAATCCGAATTTTTCATTAATGGCAGGCAGTAGCTGCATCAAAATGCCGACATCAGCAAGAACGTCAGCCCCTGGAATGGGGACCAATACAGCTCCCCCTGAAGCTGCGGCCCTTTTCGTCACCATGGATTTACACTCTTTGCGGATCTGCTCCAACTCTTCTATTGTTCGGACTGTCATATGCATCTCTCCTTCCTACGCTTCCGATTAGGACCCATGCCTCTACCCTGTTATTACACACAATTCTACCTTTTTTAAGCATGGAGCAGATAAAAAAAATCCCTGATGCACGTACTATCACACATTTACTCCTGTGTAGCGATCAGGCATAATGAAGGATGGTTGCCGATAAAAGAACAAGCCTGTTTTACGGGGATAAAGGAAGGAAGAGACAGATGAGTCAGACAAACGTTTATTTTAATCATGATGGTGGAGTGGATGATCTAGTATCCCTGTTTATGCTGCTTCAGATGGAACAGGTTCATTTGACCGGAGTATCGGTTATTCCAGCAGATGGTTACCTGGAGCCGGCGACGGATGCCAGCCGTAAAATTATTGATCGTTTTGGACAAAATAAAGGGCCTGTTGAAGTCGCCAAGTCTAATTCACGCGGTAAAAATCCGTTTCCTGCCGCTTGGCGTTTACATTCCTTCTATGTAGATGCATTACCTGTGCTGAATGAATCGGGGCGAATGGAAGCACCGCTTTCATCCCTGCCAGCTCATCAGCATCTAATTGAAAAGGTACGCGGAGCTGAAGGTAAAACGCTGTTGCTATTCACTGGACCGCTAACCGATCTGGCACGGGCGCTGGATGAAGCACCGGATATTGAAGCCAAGATTGAAAAGCTGGTATGGATGGGCGGCACCTTTGAAAAAGGGAATGTGGAGGAGCCGGAGCATGACGGTACCGCAGAGTGGAATGTGTTCTGGGACCCGGAAGCGGCCTATCGAGTATGGCAAAGCGGCATCACAATTGATCTGGTAGCGCTGGAAAGCACAAGCAAAGTGCCTTTAACTCCAGCCGTACGCAATCGTTGGGCTGCCGAGCGCCGATATGAAGGCGTTGATTTCCTGGGCAATTGCTACGCAGGATGTCCTCCGCTCGTGTATAGCGAGACCAACTCAACATATTACCTGTGGGATGTACTGACCACTGCATCTGTAGGACGCCCGGATATTGTCAAGAAAAAGACCGTGCATTGCAGCGTTATCGCAGAAGGCCCAAGTCAGGGCAGAACGGTGGAACAGGCGGATGGACGCCCTGTGAACCTGGTATATGATACAGACCCGGAAGCCTTCTTTACGTATATGGCGGATTTGGCCAAGCAGGCTGCTCCCAAGCGTTACTAAGCCCAACTAACTGTCCACAAACGTGTGGCATACAGTGATCATACTGCCTAGTGCGTATGCATAGATAAAACCCGTGACGTTATCCGTCACGGGTTTTATTAATTGGCCCAATATGATCGCAGGCCTACCGATTGTTCAGGCTGACTCCTGGTATATTTTCAGGGTAAACTGGAGCGTGATCTCCGTCCCTCTGCCAGGTTCGCTAATCCCTGTCATTTTACCATTCATTCGTTTCAACAGCTGTTTGGTAATCTGCCAACCCAAGCCGGGATTGTCATATGAGGGAGAGTACCCATGGTCATGCTCAAGCCACAATTTCAGCTTATTCGGAGATATACCAATTCCGGTATCCTTCACCCGTACTTCCAATTCAACCTCAGGTGCATCGGCCACAGATTGAGTGGTTGCAGATAAGATGACTGATCCTGTGCTTGTAAACTTCACTGCATTATCCACCAAATTAATCAGCATACGCCGAATTTTAGCCTCATCCCCGATAAAAATAGGCGAACTGGCAAGATTCCAATCCAGCTTCAATTCTAAATTCCGTTGCACAGCTACTTCTGTGTACAAGCTCAACACATTTTCCATCATCGTTCTCAGGTCAAACGGGTCCTCAAGATCATCAATCTGTCTGGATTCAATATTGCTATAATCCAAAATATTATTCAGCAGCATCAAAAGTGAGCGACTGCTCGACTCCATGATACTCATATATTGCTGTTGTTCTTCTGTTAACTCCGTGGTCAGCATGAGATCCGTGGCTCCCCAAATTTCAGTGAGCGAAAACCGAATTTTATTACTCAGGGAAGCAATCAAATCCAGCTTGTTCATAGAAGAGACTTCAGCATCGAACTTGTCTTTTTCCAGTTCTACCACATAACCCAGAAATACAGCCATAGCCTGAAGAGCCTTTATTTCCGTTTCTGTCAAATGGGCAGATGGCGCATCCAAAACACAAATGGTTCCGTAAGCCTGACCATCTTTCATGCGAATAGGAATTCCTGTAAATGAGTGGTTCCCAATGGTTTTAGTCACATCTAAACCACATGTATGCGGGTGAGTAGACGTTTCCGAAATGGTGAGATAATCGGCGGAATGGTTCAGCACCAGACTGCAATAGCTAAGCTCAAAAGGAAGCTCCTCACCATTGCGAACCAGTACCTCTTCCCGGTTAAATGAATCTAAAATCACATTGGTAACCCCATCATTAGCGGCAATAAAAATGGTATTTACATGTAAAATATCACTCAGCACATCAATGACGTGTGCGGTAGCTTCTTGAATACTATTATAAAAACCTGTAGGTGAAGTAGTCATGTGTCTCCAATCCTGATGCAAAGTGGTGGTTATCAAAACTCTAGTAGTTTGTGTACCCCATTCCTGGTTCTCTGAAAGTGTTGTTGGAGCGTATCGTTAATTATACATGATTATTTCATTATAAACCGAGCTTTCTACTTCGATTTACCTATTCATTTGCACAAACCTTCATCTCCTAGGTCTAGTCTACAGTTTTTCTAAGAGGTATGGGGTATGCGAGTACACATTTATGAAATCATAAAATGATTTTTTTGGGTTTTTATACATTCGTTTGCAATCTCATCATATGAAAAAAGTGTAATTAAATAGGAGGATAGGACCAGTAAAATCATGTAAATATTCTATATAATAGGTTCAGAGGTGGAATTATGAATAGACTGGAAGCCCTAGATCACTTCCATAAGACCTATGGGGAAGCTGTGTTGAATCAGAAATTACATCAGGTGGCGTCTTTGTATGAGCACAGAAAAGAAGAGCTCATCTTCTCTTTTATCCAGTCCTTTCAATTGATCTGCCTGCAAGCGAATTCTGCAGAAATGGCCAAAATAAGAATCGGATATATTACCTATTCTATGCGGCGCACATATCTGATGGAGCGCAATTATAACTATGTCATCGAGGTGTATGGTAAGGGTTGGTACTTTGACCCTCAACCTTGGCATGGAACCTATGATGCAGGCTGGGCGTTCAGCTTGTTGGCAGAACTGGAGGACGAACTGAATCAGCTTCGAAAACCTTATATGAATAAGGTTATTCAGCCTGATGTCGAGCGATATGTCCTTCAGGTTGCGTGGGAATTTCATCAATACATTTTGAAATTAGCTAAAGACGCTATACAGCAGGCTGTACAACTCCCTGAATTCCAAGCATTGAAATGCGAGAACGATTTGGAAATAAGAATAGGAGAGTATAAAGGAATCAGTGAGGTGGTGTATCCAACAGCTTATGGAGTACTACATGATTCAACAGGATAATCGTATTACAGAGTATATGTTTCCAGTAAAGACAAATCGTAGACAAATGTTGGAATGGGCAGAACGCTCATTGTGTACTGATGAAGAGTCTATTTTGCAATGTTATGTATCAGGCGATGCGGACTATATTGATTTTATAGAGCAACCAGTAGCCATTGTTTCTGAGCAACTAAAGGAAATCTTTGATATATACCAAGCCGGATTACGCTGGAAGCTGATTGTTTTTGCTGATATGCAGCGTATGCAGCAAACGAGGTATTGGCTGGCTCATCCGCCTAGCCTGATGTGTTTATCACCACTTAGCGAATGTCATAGGGACGGTACACTGAAGAAAATCATTTTAGATGAATATGCAGTCGAGAATCATAAGATATTCAGGGTTCAGCATGCCAATCAGCATATCATTGTGGACCTAGATGTAGCTGAATGTATTTTGAAGTTTAATCTGGCTGGCTTGAAATTACAAAAGGTCGATACGGAGAGGCCGTCTATATAAAGGAGAGTCCAATCATGAGTGAGAGCTATGTAGTGGACGGGGCACAGATACAGTGTACCTATGGAAGTCATTCGGGCAGGTTTAGTGTTTCAGCTAACAGGGGGATTAGTATTGGTGATAAATTGCAGGGGAATATTCAGGATTTTCACCCGCAGACGCATATCCCATCTTTCGGCATGTGCCGTAGTATGCACAATCCTACAGTTTCTTCTGCTAACAAGGGCAATTCTGGAAGAATCATTCCGCAACCCTGCATACCCAGCGTGTCTATGCCTTGGTTGAATGGAAAGAAGGATGTATACGTAGATCAATCTCCGGCTCTGATGAGCTGCTCCACGAACCTATGCATGTGGTGCGGAAAAATTTCATTCACGTCAGATGGGCAGGAATAGCTACTCATTGTAGAAACATCACATGTTAAGACAAATGGGGGGAGTAAGATGGGACTGGCAGGAACTGTGCTGACTTATGGAAATATTAGAGTGAATGCGCCGTATGAAATTGTCCGTCTACTGGATGTTCAATTGACACTGAAGGTAAATGAGCACGGCAAAGTGTACATCACTGCTCTCATACCGGATGAAGATCATGCGAAATATGATGGTTTAGCGCATGATGAGGATGTGCTAGAGGTATACGAGATGGATGAAGATCGAGGCACAGTAAGCATCTTTAAAGGAATCGTCACCCATATTAGAATTGGATTCAAAAATGGTGTATATCACATGTACATAGAGGCGGCCTCTTTTACATATATGCTGGATCGACAACGGAAAAATCGTTCGTTTCAAAACAGCAGCTTGACGTATTATCAATTGTTTCGGGAGCTTATAGATAGCTATCCACACGGCGATTTTATTGACCTGACAGACAGCAACCAAAAGCTCGGCGGCTTTACTATTCAGTATGGGGAGAGTGATTGGGAGTTTCTGAAAAGGATGGCCTCTCATCTGCACACTGGACTGATTGCCGAGATTACATCCGTATTTCCGCGGCTATGGTTAGGTACCTCAAAAGAACAGGTGAAAGGTGAACTGAGCAGCATTAACTTTTCCCTCCAAAAAACAAAGTCAGGCCCTCAGTATACGTATGCTGAAGTGGAGGACACGAAACGTTTTGAACTTGGAGATGTGGTCTTGTTTCGACGAAAGCATTGGGTTATTGATCAGATTCATGCAGAGATGAAGCAGGGCATTATGACATATGACTACGTTCTCGTTCCAGAAGCGGGCATTCCGAGGGAGGTTATACATAATCAGTTTATCAAAGGTGCTTCTATTGAAGGGAAAGTTATTGAATTAAATAGCGAAAACGAATCCGTTAAACTTCACTTGTCCGTAGATTCCACGCAGTCCAAGGCTGAAGGGCGCTGGTTTACTTACCCTACTATGTATACCGGTGATGGGATCGGCTGGCATTGCATGCCCGAGCTTGGGGATCATGTCCATTTGTATTTTCCATCCAACAAAGAAAAGGAAGCTCGTGTAGTTCAATCCCTGCGTAAGAGAGACTACACAGGGGATGAAATCAGCCAGCCATCCAGAAAGCTGCTTCATACCAAATCACAAAAAGTGGCGAGATTTGATGATAAGGAATTGGCCCTCTCCACCCAGAAAGACAAGATACTTGTACGCTTAAATCCTGCATCTGGTATTCACGTGTACAGTCATCACGATCTTACCTTTCACGCCGATACAGACCTGGTGCTGCATGGCAAAAAGGTACAGATGACCGCTACTCGCGAAATATCTCTGACGTGCAAAACCAGCTATATCCGAACCGATGGAACACTTCATATCAAGGCTAGTAAGTTCATGAAAAATCAGATGCCTGATGCCGAATTGAAAGCTTATCAATCCCTGATTCAAGAATTGAAGGGGAAGGGATATCCACAATGGGTACAGGATTTGCTGCTTCAGTACAAAGCCGACTACTACAAGGCCGTGGCAGCAGGGGACAAAAAGGGGGCCAAGGAAGCAGCAGCCAAGGCCAAGCAATTGCGTCAGCAGGTGGCAGAAATAGATCGTATGCCTGCCTGGGCCAGAGCGCAAATGCATGGATACACGTCCCAATGGTGGGAAGCGCATGGCGCAAACGACAAGGCCAAGCAAAAGCAGATGCATCTTCTCGCCAACCAACTGCGTGACAACGTGCTAATCAACGAGCTGATTCGTGGTCATTCAGCCAAATCCTATCTGGATGCGAATCGGCTGGAGGAACTGTCCGGGCAATACGCAGATGCGGCCCATAAGCTGACCGTTGCCGACCAAAAGGCTATTGCTAAGGAAGCGGCCGCTCTGCGGAGTAAGTACGGGGTGAACAGTCAGCTTGCCAGAGAGAATTTGAACAAGCTTGCCAAGAAGTATCCAGACAGCTTCTCGTACAAGCTACCAACTACAGGCGATTGGGATAAAGAGCTTAACGCCGCACTGCATGATTTTGCGAAAAAATACGGCCTGGAGAATAAGGGCTATGGTCGGGATGTGCTGGCCGTATACCTGCATCAAGTAGCCAATGGCATTCTTCCATGGCCTAAGGTTAATAAGGCTGCAACGCCAGCAGCTCCAACAACGAAAACGGAACCGGGCAAGAAGACGCCGACTACTCCTGATAAACCGTCGAAAGAGGAAACGAAGCCATTAGATCCTAAGGATTATAAAGATGGATTGGTAGCGGTGAAAAAGATTGAAAGCTATATAAGTAGTAAAGGCATAAAAGGTAATCAAGCCCGGGCTCTGTACAGAGTAAACGATTATACCAATAACAGTATCATTCAAAAGAAGCTGTCCTCGAATCGTAAAGCACCGCTTGTGTTTTTCTTTGAAGGGGATGGTTCTTATAGTTATAAACAAGAAGACCACCCGGAAGGTCGATATGGAGCAATGGCAATTGTGGTGATAGACGGCGAGATTAAGTATACAAGCAAAAATGCCAGCACACTTCCTGATTATGAGAGCAAGTATAAAACGGTTAAAGATGGAGTATATGAGTTTGTAGGCGGGTTGCATTTGAGTACTTATCCTGCTTTGCGTATTCGGAATGGTGCACCAGTTCCAGCAACCAAAGGAAGTCAAAAAAAGGAGTGCACAGCAGAAGGTGTAAATATACACCAGGGCTATAATGCTGATAAAAAGCCTAAACCAACTTCGACAGCTTGTATAACGGTTCATAAAGACGAGTATGTCAGATTTCTGAGTTCAGTAGGCGTGGTGAAGAACTCATTAAATGAAAAAGCTAATCCTGTAGAAGGATTAGCTATTCTTGATCGGAAGGATAGAACAAAGTGAAGATAATCAGAAGCATATTAGTCATTCTTTTTTTTAATTATGTTGTCAGCATGTAATGCTTCTCCAAAAGACCACCCCACTTCCTTTTCTTCGAAAACGGAAGGTGTAGTTTCAGAAATGGTGGCATCATCTAATAAAAGTGATAAAGCGGAACTTGCTAAAGAGAATGACAAGAAAGAGTGGGCTTTAACGGTAGAAGAAGGCAAAGAAGATCCTGTAACATATCTAGTTCAGCTGGAAGGGGCAAAAGTCGAACGGTTCTTAAGTGCCGAGAAACTGATTAGTCTCCTACAGTCGAAAGAGGATAGAGAGAAATATCGAGATTCCTATGTGGATGTAGGAAGAATCCAAGAAGATGGGAGTCAAGTCGCATTCGTATTAGATTTATTTAATGAAACGAAATTAATAGTACAGATTTATGATTTGGATTCGGGTAACAAAGTCAATGAATTTAAGCTACCATATAACCGTCCGGTAATTTCTCCTGATTTAACCAAGTATTTATATGAAGATAAAGATAAAACGTATATATATGATACGGTAACAAAACAATCAACAGCTATTCATTTAAATGGAAGTTCTATAGATATAGATGACATTCATCAAGGACAATTTTCACCAGATAGTACCCAGTTTTGTTTTACCGACAGCCAGCAGAATCTTGTCATATTTGATGTATCAGATTATAGAATCCTTAAGAAAATCCATATAGATTCTGGTATGGCGATAGTCAACCAATGGGCTCAGAAGAATCAATTAATCTACTCTATTGACTCCATGTCTATAAATAAAACGTACTTGTTAAATTTAAATAGTGGAGAGCGGCGCCTTTTAGGCAAGGGGATGGAACAGCCCTTAATGTCTGGAGATGGTTCGGAGGTATGGTTCGAAAAGTTAGATTCGCCATCCAACTATAAACTGAATATAAATACAGGTTTAGAAAGTAAAGTCGCATCTATCACTATAATTAATGAAAATATGGCGACACCTGTGCAGTGGTTTTACACTGCTAATGACTTTTCTAAGTATGAAAGTGAGATAAAAGTGCATCAAATTAAAGCTTCATCGACTCTGCCAAGTAAAGGCACGCAAACTTATGACGCCAAAAATTTGGTAGATAGAGATTCATCTACTGCATGGTGTGAAGGCGTGAACGGCAACGGGGAAGGAGAAACAATAGTATTAGACCTGGGCTCTTTACAAAAGGTAAATGGCATCCAAATTATTAATGGATATGCTAAATCTAGAAAAAGTTATCGGGAGAATAATAGAGTTCAACAACTAAAACTGGAATTCTCGGATGGTTCCTCTCTAGAAATGAATGATTTTAACACACGTAAAAAATTTAAGGAGCCTATTCATACCTCATTTATCAAACTTACGATTTTATCAGTTGAACGTGGAACAAAATATCAGGATACATGCATTTCTGATATACGGCTTTTCTAGCATTCTTACAAAAGGGAGATAGCCTATGAAATGGAAAGAGCCAACGTTTGGTGCAACCCCTATGTTGAAAGCTTTAACAACCGCTAATGCACACAGAAAAGCACAGGCTTTTGATCTGGTGGCAGAACAGAAGAAACAGAAACTGAATTACCCCGACTGGGCCCAGTCCTGGCTGCGTAAATACAAAGAGGACTGGTACATTGCTCAAGCCAACGGTGATGAGGTTGGCATGCGTAAAGCACAAAAGCTAGCAGAGGGGCTGCGAAGCAAATTACGTGAAATGGCCACATTCCCCAAGTGGGCTCAAGAACAGATGCAAAAAGAAACCGTTCGTTGGATGACTGCGGAGGCAAGCGGAGATATCAGGGAAAAGCTGGCTGCTGAGAAGGCGGGACGAGCCATTCGAGAGAAGTTGGGGCTGATTGATACTAGTATTAAAGAGCCACCAAAAGAACCAGTTACCAATAAATCAAAGGATGGTTCTAAAACTGAACAAGCACCTCCTGATAAATCAGGAAATGATAGCTTTGAAGCTGAGCTTGCTAAATTTCCGGAATCATACAGGCCAGCTCTATTAAAATTACACAAGCAGCATCCTTCTTGGCGCTTTATAGCAGAAGAAACAAATGTAGATTTTAATAGTTTTCTCAAGGCAGAAATGAAAAATGGACTGGTGTGTACGGAAGTAGACAAATATGGATATTCACCATCTTGGAGAGACCCTAAGTTCAAATATGATAGAGGATATAACGCTGCTTCTCCTAAGGCAGTTTCATATTTTTTAGACCCGCGTAATTTTTTGACTGAGTCTCGTGTATTTCAATTTTTGTCGGGAAAGTATGATAAGAACACCCAAAATAAAGAAGCTGTTAATAAAGTGCTAAGCAAGAGCTTGGCTAGTAAAGGGGATGTATTCTTAAAGGCAGGTGGCAATGAAGCGAGTGCAGTATTTTTAGCAGCAAAAGCTATGGTTGAATCAGGAGGCGGAACTTCAACTTTAGGTAAGGGACAGGTTCCGGGATATATCGGATGGTACAATATGTATGGCATTGGCGCAAACGATGGGAGTGCGCTCAAAAATGGTGCAAAAAAAGCTAAGTCAGAGAATTGGAATTCTGTCGATAGTGCAATAATTGGCGGAGGTAAATGGATTTATAGGAATTATATTCAAACAGGGCAAGATACGCTTTATAGCTTAAAGTGGAATGTAAATTCCTTTAGGAGTAACGGAACTGTTAGTAAGCAGTATGCCACGAATATTATGGATGCTTATGTAAAATCGGATCGCTTTTCCAAGGGTCTTAAAACCGTAGATGCACCTCTTACTTTTAGAATACCCGTATATAAGAATATGCCTGCAACGGCTTGTCCTGAACCTACACAGGCTTCATCAAGGTAATCAAGCTAGTATAAAATAGGCATTTTGAAAGAAGGGAAAGTGTGATTAGTGATAAGTTATTTGCACTCGTTTTAGTTGTTTTAATTCTTAGTGGTTGTGGTGTGAATAAAGAGACCGAGGTAAAAAGTATCGCTCCTAAACCATCTACATCAACTGTTGTTAGTCCTGAGACAACGGAAGGTACTAGTAAAGTTACTGTGGAGGATACTGGGAAAACTAATGTGCAAGATTCTAACACCTTAGATCAGTTTATAAAAAAAAATTCAACCCCCAAATGAGCAGCTTCAAAAAGTATTAAAAGAAGATTTGGACCGTGATGGAAAGCTGGAATATGTGCTTGCTTTTGGATTAGAAAAAGAGGAGATTTACAACATATTTGTAGTCCGGGAGGATGATGATGGCTATCACATCATTGATAAACTAGAGGACCCGGTTATAGTTGTGCATCTAAATACAGATGTGAAAATCATGAAGCTGGATCAAACAGATCAAAAATTTATGGTTGTATATTCTATAGGTGACGGAGGGGCGTATTCAGAAGGATTCTCCATATATGCCTTGGAAAATAACCATATTAAAAATATAAATTCTGATTTTCCTAATGCTACAGGACAAGGGATTCGGACGTTAAAAGATACCGATCATGACGGTGTCTTTGAAAGTGTCGATTATTACGAGTTTAGCGACACTCAGAAGCATACCATCGTGGTCTATCAAAAATACGATGGAACAGGACCTGAAAAAAATGAGATTTTGTATACAAATAAAAGTAAAAAGTTTGTATATCCAACCGATCCTAAGGCTGTGATACTGAACTACTTGGAAGTTGATTATCTTATGAAGTGGTTTGATTTACCTTTTCCTGAAATGGACCAGCTCACTGATCCGGCAGCAAGGCAAACGTATGATTTTGAGGATGCTGTCGATTTATCCGGTTTAGCATATTTATCTTACCCGGTGTTGGAACTGAGTATTAATGAGGTTAGTAGCGATGATAACCGAAAAAAATTTTTGGTAAAAGATAATTCATTAGAAGAAAGAGCGAAAAAGGAAATTACGTTTACGTTAGAAAAGCAGTCAGGCAAGTGGAAGATTATGAGTATAGAGATGAACGATAAATTGTAGAAAGCGTGATCTCCAGCATGAGTTACTTGAAGTATGTGCGAATTTGTTACGTGCTGTTATTACTCATTTCCTGTGTAGTGCTGAATGGATGCATGAAGGGACAGGATCCTCCAGCAACAGAAACAAATCATACACTTTCTCTCCAAAATGACGTTAAAACGATTTCTTATTCGAAAATGTTGGATGCGTTAGTTCAAAAACTTCGTATAGTCAACGATGAGAATAAGGATTCTGATATCAGACAAAACAAGCTTGAGGAGTTCACACAGGAACTTAATTTGTTGTTAAACGAGCCAGAAAGTGTAGAGATGAAGGATGGAGAATTAGTAGAAAAGTTCGATAACAATTTCACTATCTTAACAAAATCGTTTCATTTAAAAAGTGGGCAGCTAAACGTTAGAATTGTGAATTATAGAGCACCTAAAACGCTGACAGGTACGATCGGAGATAAATACACATTTATTCAGTGGTGGAGTTCGAAGCAACTTGTACACGCCCTGATGATTGAGGATGGCGGGCCAGAATTGACTACAGACTTTGTGGTTCGAGATTCAGACCAAGGAATACAGTTGTGTTTAGGGGGACATGTTTCCATTTATCATCCAGACCCCGTATTTATTGATTTGTGGGAGTTGTCTGGACAAAAGTGGACGCAGAAAAGTATAGATGTAGGTAAGATAAAGCTCCCGGATGCGTGGGAACTGAACAAGGATATGAATGGGCCTATTATTATCGAGAATCGACAACATGATAGCATGAGTATCGAGGTTTTAGACCACGGTGATGGTTTCTTAATAAACAGTGATGATTCTGAACAAAACCTTATCATTGAGTTCTCCAAAAGTGGAGAAGTCCGTATTGATTCCGAATATAGCATCGCCTCGAATACTCATGGTGAACTGCAAAGCTATGAGCTCACTCGAGAGAAGCATTCCAAAAATGGGATCGTGATTAAATACCCTCAAATTACAAAACTCAAGGATATTGCAAAGCAAAAATCTTTAAACCAAATTCTTAAGACCGAAGCTTTAGGAGGATTACACGACTATGCGGATTCCAATTCTGGAGTCCATGTCGAAATTGATTATGAGATCAAACGACAAAGTGAACGATTCTTGAGCGTTCAATATACGGGTATTCGTTATGTGAAGGACGCAGCCTATCCTACTCATATGTTTTATACGACGAACCTGGATATGAAGCAAGCTTCAAGAATAAGATTGAGAGATCTGATAAAAGTCGAAAAACCTTTTATTGAGCTTATAAAAAGCGGGAAGATTACAACTGTTCAGCCGGAGCAACAAGGATTAATCGGTGATTTCACAAAAGATGATTTGGTGCAATTGTTAGCAAACGCAGATGTAACCAAAGGTTCGCTTGCGGAAGTAGAAATGGAATCGTTTAGTTATCTCACAAATGATTCGTTGGGGATGAGTGTACCTATGGCTCATGTAGTAGGGGACCATGCGGAGTATGAAATTCATTTTGCACAAATTCCAGAGAATATCAGGCAGAATGAGGAACTATGGAGTGAGCTAAGTTCTGTTGAGGATCAGTCTGTTTCCACAGTTGGCGGTGAAAAATTGGATACCGACCAATATGAAATTGAAGAGTCGCAGTCTTTTCAAACTACTCTCGAAGGCTTTGGAAAAGTACGTTTTGTATCCACATATGGGTATCCAGAAGGTTTTCGTAAATTCTTTTTCTTCCTACTGGATGACCAAGGACATATTCTATATCCATTCCCCAATTTCTACGGGAACCGTGAGTGGGTTGCACGTTACGGAGGAGTAGAAGCAGTGGCCTTCAAGGATGTGAATAAGGATGGATTGAAGGATGTTATCATCATTGCCGATGTTGACAACGGGATTCATGGGCCTGGTAGAGTTGATGAATTCCCTATAGCGGATATTTATTTTCAGAAAACAAATAAAACCTTTACCACGCTCCCTGCATTAGATGAGACTCTTAACGATCAGGGACATAATCAAACCATTCAAGATGTCGTTCAATATGTAAGCAAACAACGGATAAACGTAAATTAACCGACAAAAGGGAGCGGTAACATGGGATATCCAATCATCAAGTATAACGGGACGGTTTTATCTCTTAAAAACCCGAAAGTTAAAGTTGTACAGAAAATGAATGAGCATGTGAAAGTCTTTTTGACAGGTGTGTTAACGGGTGCCCAAATGGAAGAATATACAGATCATATGGAAGCAGGGGCGAAGTTAGTTGTATCTTATGTGAATGATGATCATAAACAGATTGTATTATTTCGAGGATTAGTCGCGCAGTTTAGAATCAAGTTGGTGTCCAATGTAGCCCATTTGGTCGTCGAAGCTCTATCCTATACAAGCCAGCTGGATGAAGTGCTTCATAGACAAACTTTTCAAAATGTAAAGATGAAGCTGCAAGTATTGCTCGAACATGTGCTCAAATCCTATCCCAAAGCCAATTGTACGAGCCGCTTAAAAGATCAGCTTTTACAGGAATTTACGATGCAATTCGACGAAACAGACTGGTCGTTTTTGAAGCGTATAGCGTCTCGACTCGGTTGGGGACTGATACCTGATCCGATTGGAGAAAAACCTCAGTTTTATTTTGGATTACCGGATGGTGTGAATCAAGGCGAGCTGAAACAGTATAACTACTCCATGACCAGAAAAACCAAACCAGGTTCCGGCAAGGACGACAACCTTTTGTATTATAAAGTGCAAACGACAGGAGCCAAAGATGTCCTACTGCAAATTGGGGCTGAGGTTAAATTTAAAGGGAAAACTTTATACGTCCTGCAGTCTGTGGCGTTTATACGTCATAGTGCTTTGTGGCATGAGTATGTGCTGACTACAGCGGATGGAATGAAGCAGGATTTGATTGTAAATGAGAGCATTCGTGGCATCTCGTTGAAGTCCAAGGTCATTGGAATCGAGCAGGATCATGTGAAGGTTTTCTTTTACGAAATGGACAAGGTCAAGCCGAACGTAAAGGAAACCTACGCTTTTCCAACGGCTACATTTTATACATCGGAAGGAAATACAGGATGGTACTGTATGCCGGAGTTGTTTGACTTTGTAGACATTTACTTTCCGACCGCTAAAGAAAAGGACGCCATCGTAACTCATTCAATCCGCAAGAGATCCAAAGGGGGCGACTTTATTAAGGACCCGTCCACGAAGATCTTTATGACCAAGTACCGCAAAGCCATTATATTTGAGAAAAATGAAATTTTAATCACGGGGAACGACGATGAAGTAGTGATTCGACTGCTAGATGACCACGGCATCGAATTGCGGAGTAAAAAGGACATCCGTGTTAAGGCTGATGGAAACCTAGTACTCAATGCGGGTAACACCATACAAGTCACAGCCAAAGATGCCATTGGTTTAAAATGTAAAACGAGTTTGGTCGAAATGGACGGAAACATCAAAATGACTGGAGAAAAGATAAAGACGCAGTAAATAAAACCACCAAGGGAGGGGGAAAAGCATGGCTAAAGTAACTACAGGAGCAATCGTGAATGAGAAAACGCCGACCCAGGAAGATATGGTTCAAGAATGGAAACGTAAAATAAGCAAAGGCGAATATCCTTTTATTTATATAAATCAGCCTCTCGCTCAAAGTGAAAAACGGTAAATGTGTCAGGCAACGAGTAAACAAGGCTCCTTAGGAGCCTTATTTCTATGTTCATCTGTGCAACTTTCACCTAACATACAGTTACAAAGACCTATTCCGCCCAAGCTATGTACTATGACCAGAAATACTGAATTCAATGACTTTATACTTATTTTTCCTCTCGACTATATCACTCGTAAATAGGATGCACTATAATTATACTACTTCTTAATTTGGGAAAAATTAGACGTTAACATTTATAATAGCCCTTCTCAGGAAGAAGGGGTCTTGTATTTGGGAACTTCGCTGTCGATAAACCAATCTGGCCCAGAGACGTCGAGTACTTCTTTGGTTTTATAACTGTAATAAATAGTAATTTTGCTGTCTTCGTGACCTTTAATGTACCCATACAGATATATTCTTGAGTGGATAGCCGGATCGTCCACAACATAATCTTTTAGTATGAAATCAGCATTATAGTGTTCTTTAATAAATTCCACGCCGATCGGAGTGGCGACGTCTACTAATTCTTTTTTCTCTTTGTCGGACAAGCTGGAACAACCTCCTAAATACATAATAATTAAAATAAGTGCCAGAATCAGTTGGATTTTTCTGTTCAAGTTACAATTCTCCTTTTCTGGTAATCACCTTTTTTCATAACTCTATAATATATTTACACAATAGACAAGGTGGGAATAACTTGACCTACATTAACGACAAAACATATTGGACCATTGCAGATAGAGTGTATGACCGGGATTTGACTGCTAAAGATGCTAAGAGCAGAATTCTTCCTGACTGGAAGATTGTTGAACCTGAAGGTGCTATGCTGCATGACACAAACGGTTCTGGATTCGATGCGACGGTATTCCATAACGAAAAAACCAATCAGGTGATCATCGGTTATAGGGGGACAGAACCTCCAGATCGGCCCAAGTGGAGCGTGGCGATGGACTGGGGGACGGACATCAGCGATGTCGTCGGAGGACGCGCAAAAACGTTGGAAGAAGTCCATCATTATTATGAAAATAATAAGGAAGAGGTGGCTAAACTCCCACCACAAGTGCAAACTGCATTTCTTCAATATGAGGAAAAGTATCAGAATAATCAATTTACACAAGCTCAAAATCTATATGATGTTGTAAAAAAAGAGTATCCTTCTGCTGAGATAACGACCACAGGCCATTCTTTAGGAGGAGCGGAGGCAGAATATGTGGCGGTGCGGAATGGACTGACATCCGTCAGTTATAATCCACCAAGCATTGTACATCTATTACCGGATGATCTTCAAAAGAAGGTAGAAAATGGCGATTTTCGAAAGACGAATGTCGCTTATGTCAACCCGAAAGATACTATTGGTTCGGGAGTTAATGATGCACAGCCACATGTGGGTGCAACCTACTTTATAGACAATGATTATAAGACAGCTAATGCAGCCAAAATCACTGTTCCTGTTTCATTACCAGTCGAAAGAGAAAATAAATGGGCCAACTTTTTTTTTGGGACCCAAATGGACTCCCATTGTTTATGTCCCAATTACGTTGCCCATGATGCAGCAAGATGCAATTACCAAGTTCTATAATTCGGTATTGGGTGAAGCAACGCATAGCATGGATCATTTCACATTTGATGAAAATGGCAATATTAGCAATCCGCTGTACACCATGGATGGACAATTGGTAGAAGGAAATCCGCGGGTCCAAGCGTACGAGCAAATGCTGGCTGCGCAGGCAGAGCTCAAGCAAGTTATGGGCGATTTGGTCGAACGCTACGGTGGACAACTGGGTGCCTTCGGTCAGTTTGCTGCTAATGCCCTAGGTGTGAATTTGATGGGAGCAGGCCAACAAAATGGCCGCGCTAATGGTGGAGCTTATTTTGTAGGCAACAAAAATGGGGGTACAATTCAATTAACACCTGAAGAGCTAAAGCATGCGGCTAATCAGATGCGCTCTAGCTTGCATGGATTTTCTAGTGATACCCGTGCGTCCATTCAGTTATTTCAGGCTCATATCGGAACAAGTGAAAGTCAGTCTTTGACCCCGCTTGCGCATAGTGCTACGGCGACACTGGATCGAATTAATCGCTGGTATCAGGAATCGATTACAGAGATAGCAGAGTACATCGATCGCAAGGGTCAGGAATTTACGATGGTGGATCAATAAGAAAGAGCAGCTGGAAGAACACAACGGGAGGCGAAAGAGATGAGCAGAATATCTTTGAGCCTGGGGGATCTGCGGAGGGCTGTACAGCAGTGCGAGCAGCTAAAGCAAAGACTTCAGCATCAGGAGCAACAGATGAAAACTATATATAGTCGTCTGCAAGACTGGCGGGGTGAATCAGCTGCTGAATTAACACGCAAAATGGAGGCGTTCCTCCAAGGAACCACATTACGGATACACGAGTTGGATGAGCATAAAGAGCAGTTGAAACGTTATATTCGCAAAATGGAAGAAGCTGATCGGCGGGAAGAAAAGCGCAAACGAGCAGCACAATGGTGATTAGGCGTATATCATAGCTAACTTTATGTTGTTGTGCCAGCTACATAACTTAAAAGAACCGTACTATCGCTAGGGGACTTCTGCGGGGTACGGTTTAATGGTGTGTACATAAAAAATACATATATAGTAGAAGAAAAAATATCTCCCGAAATGCGAAAATAGCATCTTTGGAGTCTGTAGCTTGAAGTTGCTGTTATTTTGGAGCATTGTTGTACGGGCTACAGTTAATGTAAGTTTCATCTGATCAATGGAAATAGCTACTTATTTCCTTTCGTTGTTATCAGCCCTTTGGTAGGATGGATCTAAACCGAGATTTTTGAAGTCGGTAAGTGTAAAAAATGTTCTAAAGCTACAAAGTTCGACATATTGTTCGCTTTTTCGCGATGTATACTATTGAATCAGGGATTTTAGTTTGCTATTTATCGCATATTTATGTATAATCTATCGTGTTGAAAGATTGATTGTACGTAATATGCTGATGAGGGTGGGTTCATGACGCTGCTCGACAGTAACGAAAGCAAGAAGCGGATGTGCCAGATTTACAATGAAGTTTCAAAGGAACTGTTCGGCTTCGGGACCACGCTGTTGCGGGCCACCGTTGAGAACAACATTGTTACCTTTGTAGCGAAGCACCGGCGTTCTCCACGCTCGGCGGCATTGGAAGTGGAAGCCCCCGGCTTGAAGCTGGAAGTGGATTTCCGAATGTCCATGCTGTACAAGAAGAGACTTCGCGAGAAGCTGATTGAGGATATGGAGCTCGATATAGAAGCTTTACTGCGCGATTATGATTCAGCAACGCAGTGGGCCATTACGAACATCATACTGAAAGAATCCTAATAAAATTGGATATTCGGCTTTTCGCTTCGGATCTATCTGAGGGGAGAACCTGTTATAACGCGCAGCGGGATCAACTTATTCTTTGTTTACGAAGAAAAGTATTCTTGTTTTACAAGAGTACTTTTCTTTTTTGTGTCATAAGGTGTGCAGAATAAAAAACAGGGGGAGTTTCATATGAAAAAGTGGTTTAAAGGATTTATGGCTGTGACCTTGGCATCTGTGGTACTGGCAGGTTGCGGCAGCAATGCTACTGGTGGTCAGGCAGATGGAAAAGATGGCTCAGCTGATGGGAAAAAGAAACTAGTTATTTCCACATGGGGCTTCTCCGAGGACTTTTTTAATAAAGAAGTGTACGCGCCTTTTGAAAAGGAGCATAACGTTGATATTGTTGTAGAAATCGGAAATAATGCGGAGCGATTGAACAAAATCAGTCAAGGCAGCACGGATGTCGATCTGATTTATCTGTCTGATTATTATGCCCAACAGGGGATTCAGCAAGGGCTGTTCGAGAAGTTGGATCGCAGTAAAGTGCCAAACTTGAACCAAATTTATGATATTGCCAAAGCACCGCTGGGTGAGGAATATGGACCTGCTTATACAGTTGGACGCCTCGGTATTGCCTATAATCCGGAGCTGGTGAAAAAAGATGTGACCTCCTGGGCTGATCTGTGGGGCACTGAATTCAAAGGAAACGTGACTCTGCCGAATATTACGGCAACGGCTGGGCCGATGATGGTGGATGCGGCCTCCAAGGTAGCGGGTAGCAAGGAATTTAATGAAGACCAAGCCTTTGGGAAACTGAAAGAGCTGAGTCCGAATATTGTTAAGTTTTATAGTAAAACGTCTGAGTTCGTAAACATGTTTAGCCAGCAGGAAATTGCGGGCGGTCCGATTATGGAAATGTACTTCAAAGATTTGCAGGCAGCTGTGCCAGGGGCGAAATTCGTGGCTCCTAACGAGGGTGCCTACGCAGTAATGAACACAGTTAATGTAGTAAAAGGGTCTGATCAGAAGGAACTGGCTGAGGAGTTCATCAACTGGCAGCTGAGCAAGGAAGTTCAAGAAAAATCCGCCAAAGCAAAGGTCGATTCTCCGGTGAATACACAGGTGGTACTGTCTGGTGCGGATACAGAGGGAATTACGTACGGTGCAGATGTAGTGAATAAGCTGACCAAGCTGGATATGAAATTCGTTAACGATCATATCAAGGCATGGACAGATCGCTGGAACCGGGAAGTTGCACAATAATGAAAAAGATCATATTAGATGTAGATACAGGCATTGATGATGCGTTGGGTATTTTACTTGCGGCCAAAAGTGGTCAGCTGGATATCCAAGCGATTACTACAGTATGCGGTAATGTTTCACTTAAGCAAGCAACACTGAATACATGCAAAATCCTCAACCTGCTGGATAGACCGGATATTCCGGTCTATCGGGGGGCAGAGGCTCCATTAATACGCAAAGGCCTGCACGAGCACCGTGTTCATGGAGAAGACGGCATCGGAGGCGCATTGAGTGGAATAGTCCCAGCCATCTCTGCATCCGAAGGTTTCGCACCGGATATCATCATTGATACGGTGATGGCTCACTCGGGGGAAGTAACGCTGGTTTGCACCGGACCGCTCACCAATCTGGCGTTGGCGCTGCTGAAGTGTCCCGATCTGACGGATCACGTCCATGAGGTCATTTTTATGGGCGGCGTTATTCACGGATGCGGCAATATCACACCTGTAGCGGAGTATAACATGTACGCTGATCCGGAAGCCGCACGGATCGTATTTCACGCAGGATTTGGTCGATTGATACAAGTGGGGCTGGATGTAACACGGAAGGCGCTGCTGACTGCCGATCATATTGCTCGTCTGACCCGTCCAGAGATTCGTAATTATGTAGCTGAAAGCACGGCCGTGTATACCAAGCGTTATGAAGAACGCAACGGCGTAAAAGCGTGTGCGCTTCATGACCCGCTTGCCGTAGGTGTGGCATTGAATTCGAGGATAGTTGATACCTCGCTGTTATATGTCGACGTGGAAACCTCCAGTCGCATATGTGACGGACAGACGGTAGGCGATGTACAGAACCGCCTCAATCATAGTCCCAATATGAATGTGTGCGAACAGGTAGACAGCAAAGCTTTTCTGGAGCTGTTTATCCAGGTGCTGAACAAGGAATAACATTTTGATAACCGCAAGGAGCTACCCATGAAGAAAACATACTTGTATTGGCTGCTGCTGCCAGGTCTGCTTTTTCTGGCGGTGTTCATGGTCATTCCGATTGTGTTGACGATCGGTTCGACCTTCGTACAGAACAGCTCATTCACCCTAGAAGGCTATCTCCATTTCTTCAAGGACCCTTATTTTCTGAAAATATTGCTGACTACGCTGGAGGTCAGTGTCGTAACGACTCTCGTATGCGTATTGCTCGGTTTTCCGACGGCTTATTATATTTCACAAAAGGCCCCGCGTCGTAAAGGGATTTTGTTGGCGCTGGCTATCTTTCCCTTGTTGACGAGTCCGGTGGTGCGTTCATTCAGCTGGATGGTTATTTTGGGCCGCAAGGGCTTATTAAACAATGTGCTAATGAGTTTAGGACTCGTCGATGAGCCGCTGAATATTTTGTACACTCCGGCAGCGATGATTATTGGTCTGGTTCATTTGTTTTTGCCGCTGATGATCATTTCACTGATTGGTGTGCTTGAAAATATCGACGGTGACCTTGTCCATGCTGCGCAGAGTCTTGGAGCTTCCAGATTCAGCGCATTTCGTAAAATTGTATTCCCGCTGTCTGTTCCGGGTCTGATCATTGGAAGCATTCTTGTTTTCGTGGGCAGCCTGACAGCTTATACGACCCCAGCACTGCTGGGAGGAAAACAGCGGGTTATCGCTACATTTTTGTATCAAAATGCGATGACGCTTAACGACTGGTTTTTAGCTTCTGTTATCGCGACAATTATGATTGCTATTACATTTATCGTGGTCGGTCTCTTAAATAAGGCGGCCCATAAACTCAATCCGAAGGGGTAGGTGGATATGCGGGAGAAACATTACGGACTAGGCTTCTTTAGCCTGCTGGTCTTCATCTTTCTGCTCGGTCCGCTGTTGATCATATCGGTCACTTCTTTCGAGCCGGGCACGGTATTAAAATTTCCTCCGCAGGGCTTTTCCTTGCGCTGGTATGAAAATATTTTTGAAGTGGATTTGTTTATGTCCACGTTCAAAACGTCGATTGTCGTCTCTCTGCTGGGCAATATCTTGGCGTTGTTAATCGGTATGCCAGCCGCTTATGCACTTAGTCGGTTTTCCTTTCGCGGGAAGGATGCGCTGAATGCCTTGTTCCTTTCCCCGCTGCTTATACCAGGTATTGTGCTTGGTTTTACACTGCTGCGTTATTTGATCATTGTGTACTATTTACCGGTATACGCTGGACTTTTGATCGGGCATACGGTGATTATGCTGCCGTTCATTATTAGAGTCATTGCATCCAGTTTGTCTAACTTTGATTTTGCGATTGAGGAAGCAGCGCTTAGTTTGGGAGCTGGACGGCTGGAAACCTTTTTCAAGGTGGTTCTACCCAACATCCGCTCAGGTATTATTGCGGCTATCCTGATTGCCTTTCTGGAATCATTCAACAATGTCGACATTTCCGTCTTTATGACAGGACCGGGCTTCAGCACTCTGCCTATTCAAATGCTGACTTACGTCGAAAATTACTTTGACCCGACGATTGCAGCGATCTCGGTTATGCTGATGATTTTAACGGGTATCCTGATGTTCTTGATTGAACGACTGATGGGATTGTCTTACTTCACTAAAAGGTAATGGAGGCTTCAACCTTATGGCACTGCTTACTCTGGATCGCGTCTCGGTCGCTTATGACAACCAACTGATCTTGCAGGATTTCGATTTGCAGCTCGAACGGGGGCAATTGCTCTCGTTGCTCGGACCGAGTGGTTGTGGCAAAACGACTACACTTCGTCTTATTGCAGGATTTCTCGAAGCTAAACAAGGAACATTTTTGTTTGGTGATAAGGATTATACCCGGGTTCCAGTGAATAAACGGAACTTCGGTTTTGTATTTCAAAGTTATGCGCTTTTCCCGCATTTGTCAGTTTTTGATAATGTAGCCTTTGGTTTACGCTTGCGTAAAGTAAAAGAAGATGATGTAAAACGACGCGTTATGACTATGCTGGATACGGTGAGCCTGGGGGGATTTGAAAAACGTTTCCCCGGCGAATTATCAGGCGGGCAGCGTCAACGTGTGGCGATTGCACGAGCGCTTGTAATTGAACCCGATCTGCTGTTGTTTGATGAACCTCTGAGTAACTTAGATGCTAACCTGCGTGTGAATATGCGCGTAGAAATCCGCCGTATTCAACAGGAACTGGGCATCACTACCGTATATGTATCGCACGATCAGGAGGAATGTTTTTCGATTTCTGACCAGGTTGCGATTATGAATAAGGGGAACATCGAGCAATTAGATGCTCCATCGACCATTTTTAAATATCCGACGACCGAATTTGTCGCCCGCTTTATTGGGTTTAATAATTTTCTAAGCTTTGACGAGCGCACTGAAGAAGGGGAACGTATTCGACTGAATACAGGCGACCTTTCGTTTAGCGTAGTGCGTAATCAGGGTACAGTCCAACCGGGTGCTCGCCAAGGCGCTATTCGCCCGGATGATTTGGTCATTCGAACTGAAGGCAACGAGACAGGAGAAAATGAGCTTCCCGGTGTCATTAAGGTAAGTACGTACCTAGGACGCAGCTATCAGTATGTGGTAGAGACAGCGAAAGGAAACTTTACGGCTAATCAGGAAATGGATACGCCTTACTTGAGTGGTCAACGGGTTACCCTGCATTTTCCGGCAGACAAAATGGTGCTGGTCCAATAATCAGCGGGTTCGATGAAGGAGATACATCATGCGTGCAGACAAAATGATTTTACAAGTTAAGGTGTATAACAGTTACTACAAGACGTTCGAGGAAGGCAATGTGGCTATACTTGACGGCAAGTTTATGTATATCGGTCAGCGCGGTCTGGAGTCTTTTGAGGCTGCTGAAATTGTGGAGGGGCACGGGAAATATATGATTCCCGGCCTAATCGACATCCATCTGCATATCGAAAGCACAATGGTGACACCAGCAACCTTTTCCTATGGACTCATTCGCAATGGGGTCACGACGATTGTACCAGAACCGCACGAAATGGCGAATGTTTTCGGACTGGAAGGCATTCAGGAAATGATGGAGGCCAGCAAAGATTGCGTGGCTGATATGTTTTACGGGATTCCTAGCTCTGTTCCAGCGACGCCTTTGGAAACCTCAGGGGGTGAAATTGACATCCCCGAAATTGATGCTTTGTTGCAAACGGGTGAGATGATCTGTCTGGGTGAAATTATGAATTATGTGGATGTCATTCGTGATCCGGAAAGCAAGACGAACCGCATCTTACGCCACGTTCGTGAGCACTACCCAGAGCTGATCATTGAAGGCCATACGCCGCAGTTGCTTGATCTGGATCTGCATCAGTTGATCTATGCAGGAATAGGCTCAGACCATACCCATCAAAGCATTGAGGGTATGAAGGCCAGAATGGCCGCCGGGATGTTTATTGAGATCCAGGAAAAATCCATGACCCCTGAGGTGATGGACTATCTCATTCAGGAAGACGTGGCACAACATTTTTGCTTCGTAACGGATGATGTGATGCCGGACTCTTTCGTAGAGCGAGGGCATCTGAACCACATCGTAAGTAAAGCGATCGGGATGGGAATGAAGCCTGAGGATGCGATTTATGCAGCGACGTATACTCCTGCTGCCCGGATGCGTATGCATGACCGCGGGACCATTGCGCCAGGGAAAATAGCCGACTTCGTGCTGCTATCGGATCTGGAGCAATTTGATGTAGAGCAAGTCTATAAGGACGGACTCAAGGTATTCGATAAATTCGAGGAATACCATCAGGCACCGGTAAAAAGTTGCTTTCCCGCCCACTTTTATCAAAGTGTGAAGCTCAATCCGCTTACGGAGCAGGACTTTACTGTAAAGTTGGATGTAGCTGATGGCGCACATCCATGCCGTATTATGATGGTCAAGGATGGATCTACTTTTACAAGCGAACGGATCGCACCTGCACAAGTAGAGCAGGGTGAACTGGTATGGGAACATGGTGAACATGGACTCATTGCTACGTTTGAGCGGTATGGCAAGAACGGCAACCGTGCTTACGGTTTGATCGGGGGAGATACGATTAAACGCGGGGCAGTGGCAACCACCTATTCGCACGATAACCATAACTTGTTGGTCGTGGGGCATAACAAGCAAGATATGATATTGGCCGCGAATACGGTTTTATCCAGCCAAGGGGGCTTTTGCGTAGTTGAAAATGGCAAGGTGCTGTCCCATTTACCGTTAACGGTGGGCGGAATTTTAACAGAAGGACCACTAGAAATGGTTGCTGCCCATGTGAAGGAACTGCGTTCAGCCTTACTGTCGCTGGGCTATCGCCATTACAATCCAATCATGTCGCTCAGTACTCATTCTTTGCCAGTTAGCCCGGCTTTGAAAATTACCGATCACGGCTTGATTGATGTAAATGCAGGCAAAGTTGTATCCTTAATCGTGGAACCTTCTGAAATATAAGAATAAAAGTAGAGCTGATCCATTGTGGGTCGGCTCTTTTTATTATGTAGCAGACAAAATTAACATCTTGTAGAGGCTAATTGTTGTAACCTATTTATGATGCGTTGGGAGTACTTGATGAATATTAATCAATTGGCAACTTCACATAATCTTCATGATTAAACTCTAATAAAGTGCTTGAAAAACACTAACATAGTGTTATAATTAAAACAGGATTTAGATTAAGTCTAAATTAATCGCTAAATATTTTTTAGCTTTAAGCATGGGATTTAGAAGAAAATCAGATACTACTGCTAGCGAGTATCAAGCATCACTCAACTATACTATGAATCATAACGAGAGGGGATTTTACACATGAGTACATTAAATCATACGAACGCACCTACACAAGAGGCTATTCAAGAACTGCACAAGGCTTTAAACCGTCACGTGGCTACCTGGTCTGTATTGTACACAAAACTGCATTATTTCCACTGGTATGTAAAAGGACCTAAATTCTTCACACTGCATGCTAAATTCGAGGAGCTTTACAATGAAGCAACAGCTAATCTAGATACGATTGCTGAACGTTTGTTGGCTATTGGCGGCCGTCCTGCTGCGACCTTGAAGGAGCATTTGCAACTGTCAGCTATTCAGGAGTCCGCAGGCGAGCAGACAGCTGAAGATATGGTGAAGTCCGTTGTAGCCGATTTTAAAACGATTACTGTTGAACTGGCTAATGGTATGGAAGCAGCAGAAGCGGCACAGGACAAAGCGACAGAGGATCTTCTGAATGGCTTGAGAGAAGAAATGGATAAACATATCTGGATGCTTAGCGCATATCTGGGATAAGTTTCTGGGAGTGTTTTCCACGGATATGGAGATCAGGTGAACAAGATATACATCCCGTTGGTTCCGGCCTGCTACTGGAGTATAATGACAAAGAAGCATGGAAGACCACAGGCTCATAAGGAAGTGAGCTGCCGGGATGGGGTGTAGGTTATGGAAGTGAAACAACAGCTTTTGCATGAAGCGGAGCAGTTTATATATACATGTTATGAGGAGCTGGGTCGAAGCCGCGATGATGCGGAAGCCCGGCTTCTTCATATTCGTCACGACATAGAGACTACTGGAACATACGATCATACTTACGAAGAGCTGGAACACGGGGCACTTATGGCTTGGCGGAATAGCAATCGTTGTATCGGTCGATTGTTTTGGGACAAGCTATTGGTCAGGGATGCACGTGGAGCGTCAGATGCGACGCAAGTAGTTCACGAGCTACTGGAGCATATCCGTATAGGAACGAACGGCGGTAAAATTAAGCCAACGCTTACTGTATTTCGCGCCTCCCAGCCGGGACAGCCGAATATTCGTATTTGGAACCATCAACTCATTCGTTACGCTGGATATGAAACGGCTCAAGGGGTCATCGGGGATCCAATCTCGGTGGATTTCACCAATGCTTGTAGGGATATGGGGTGGCAAGGAGCGATGACTGCTTTTGATGTATTGCCGCTGGTTGTGGAAGCGGGGGGTCAGCCTCCCGAGCTCTTTGATATTCCTGAACATTTGGTGATGGAGGTGCCTATTGAGCATCCAGAACTCTCTTGTATAGCCACTCTTGGATTGCGCTGGTATGCTGTGCCTATGATTTCGGATATGACACTGGAGATTGGCGGTATCATCTATACAGCAGCTCCGTTTAACGGCTGGTATATGGGGACAGAAATCGGTGCCCGTAATTTTGCGGATACCTTCCGTTATAATATGTTGCCACAGGTGGCCAAACTGATGGGGCTGGATACGACGAGTGAAACAACGCTTTGGCGTGATCGGGCGCTAGTGGAGTTGAACATTGCTGTGTTGCATTCTTTTAAAAAAGCAGGGGTCAGCATTGTTGACCATCATACCGCAGCGGTCCAATTTAAGTTGTTTGAGGAACGGGAAGCCAAGGCTGGCCGCGCACTGACAGGTAATTGGACGTGGTTGATCCCACCATTATCCCCAGCAACCACACATATTTTTCATAGTTCTTACGATAATCGGCTTGTGAAGCCGAATTTTGGAGTTCAGGAAAAGCCGCAAGGTTGTCCTTTTCATTCTGGTTAACCTAACGGGAGACTAATTGCTGGATCAGGAATCCGGTTTATCCCCGACAACGATCAATAGGGTCGCGATCGGCCCTATAAGTAGTGAGAGCGCAAACCAGTTAAGTCTGCTCCGATTTTTGGACTGTGCCAAGCCGGCATTAATAAGGGCAAGTGTTCCCCAGCCTAAATAATAATCTTCTGGCATGGTATTCTCCTTTGTAAAAAGGTATAATATCGTACTGTGTATTGTATGAGTACATTTATAATTTCATAAGTTATATCGTAAATATAACTTTATATATCTTGGTTTGAGGAGCGAAGCTAAGTTGGAGAGAAATCAGGCAGAGCGCATTGTCGCTGAGCTTTTGGAACGGGCTGCTATAGGCGTAACAGTGAAGCTGGAGAAACGTTTTCCTGGTGGACGGCTGATTGGGGGCAAATATGCTATGCATGCTCACGCCATTACCATGTATACGGATGTTATTGAAACACAATGTTTACAGATGTTCGGCAGCGCGGATCGAGTTGAGGAGTATTTTACGGTTGTGCTTGCGCATGAGATCGGGCACGCCGCCGATACTGAATTAGAGGGTCTCTCCGATGCGATGGAGCAAGAGAACATGATCGGGACCCGGCAACGGCTTGCGCTGCAAATTGAGGAAAACGCATGGAACTATGCGCTTAGACTGGTGCCTGAAATAGAAGCATCGTTTATTTCTGCCGTAATAGACGAGTCCCTGCTTGCCTATCGAGTCCCGATTATGGAGCGGTCTGACATTGCGTAATAATGAATGATTCCAGAGCCGACAGGCTCTTTTTTTTATTATTTTTAACAAACGAGGTGAACGGATAGATTCAAAGGAGCAGCTTTTTAAGCTGTGAGACGCGACCTTGAGACAATTCCAGCATTTCGGCTAATTCTTTTTGAGAGACATTAGGGTATTCCTCCATGAGCTGCTTAAGTTTATTCAGGAGCTCATTCTGATTTCTGTAGCTCCTTCTTTTCTTCGGCTGGACAGGACGTGCTTCACTCAAATGACTGGAGGGATTATCGCTCTTCAGGTTCTCAATACAACTCTTGCATATCAGATGATCTCTGAAATAGCTTAAATGATCAACGGCACCACAAAAATAACAAGAAACCCCCGTATACTTGCGAATCATCAGTCCCTCTGGTGTAATAAAAAAATCGAGAGCATCTCCAATATTAATATTCATAGAAGTGCGCAGTTCTTTGGGTAGCACAATGCGTCCCAAATGGTCTAGTGGTCGTGTCATTCCTGTATTCTTCATCATTTTTCCCCTTTCTTGGAATGCGCTTATGGTTGCTGGAATTGTATGTTATGTATGCTGGAAGTACAAAGCGCTTATATTACAGTTTGTTTTGGTATAGCTATCCTAAAAAAAGCTCCGGCATGACGAACAATTACGTCTGCCGGAGCTTGGTGCAGCCAATGAATCTAAGATGTCATGTCGAATTACTGTGGGTTGGTTGTCCAAATGCCAGCTACTTTTAATTGAACCCGTGGCGGCAGCTTCAATGCAGCTAATGTCAGATCGGCCAAATCCTGCGGCTGAAGCATGCGGTCCTCGTCACCAATATTCAATCCCGCATTTACCGCCAATTCTGTATTGACCGTGCTTGGAGTCAGCGCGGTTACCCGAATATTGGATTTGCGAACTTCCTGCATCAGTGCTTCCGTGAAGCCCATCAAAGCAAATTTGGATGCGCAATATGCCGAGCCTGTTGCAAAACCTCGTTCCCCTGCTGTGGAGGAAATGTTAATAATATTTCCGCTCTGTTGCGCCAGCATGCTTGGAAGAGCGGCGTGTGTAACATAATAGGTTCCCATCAGGTTTACGCGAATAATACGTTCCCACTCTTCGGGGTCCATATCTGCGACTGTGCCGAAGGTGGCGATGCCTGCATTGTTGATCAAAATATCGACGGCACCCAGCTCATGCTCCAGTGAAGCTACAGCAGCAGCGGCCTGTGTACGATCCGATATATCTGCAACAGCACTCACCACTTTCACACCGTATGTACTCCCCAGTGAATCCTGCAGCTTTTGTAGGTCGGTCAATGTGCGTGAGATTAACCCCAGATTAACGCCTTCCTTGGCCAAGGTCTCGGCAATTGCCTTACCAATTCCTTTGCTGGCTCCTGTAATAATGGCTGTTTTGTTTTTAAGTTCCATCCAGTCTCCTCCTTATCACTATATAACGTGGTTGTGCATCTGAGCACATGGTTACATTATACTAGGTTAAACCCCTTGAACCAAACTTCGCCTGATGAGACATTATGTAGTAGCCTCCTATTTGGAAATATCAATATCCCCTGAAGTGGTTTCGACCTTGATCAC
>NZ_AMQU01000030.1:0-62918 GCF_000307675.1 Paenibacillus sp. ICGEB2008 | reverse complement strand
TAAGCCTTTCCGTAATTATATCACATAGATATATGAGTGCTTCTCTGTAGCTCTCTTCTTCCTCAGAACGAATCTGAACCTCTAGTGTTTGCAAAATATCATTCGCTTGGCAGGTGACACGCTCGCTTGTATATGACGCTGGAATGCTGCCTGATCCGCTCTTAAGCCACTGAACAGCCTGCTCTGAACCCAATTGTGCAGCAATCTCCAAATACTTCTGCCGTGCATCGGCATCGGTCAGACCCACTCGCATCGCGGTCAGCAGGAACATCTCCATAACCGGGGCGGGAATATCTGAAGGAAGAATATCGGGTCTCACCGTATAATCAAGCCCGTACCTTTTTTCCTGATCTGTATACTTAGCCAAAAATTCATCTTCAGCCCAATGCATTAAGCCTCTGCTCAGCTGATGCCTCCATGCTTCTTCTCGCTTGCGGCTGACCTGCACTTTTGCATCCATTCGATTCAGCAGTTCATTCACCCGCTGGGCGTCTACAGGGTACAAATGAGGATCAAGCAAGTGCCTTACTAAGAAAAAATCGTCCTCTTCCTTTGGCATAGCTCTACTGGCAGGATTGAGCTTCTGCTCCACAAACTGTTCAATAGAGGCTAACAGGTACTGCCGCTTATCTTCGTTCAGCAGCGAGAATGTAAAATGACTGGCCTTATTCTCCAAGACCACCTCCAGATGAAATTCCAGCCGATAACGAAAAAACATAGGACCAAATTCTTCCGAATTATACAGAGCCGCTATCCGTTCTTTGAACACTGGCATCCATTCATCCTGCACCTGCTGGAGCGTCACTTCCTCCGTAAAACCAGGAATTTTTGTGTCTGGTCTACGATGATCCCAATCAAACGGTTCGTAGGTATCCACCCATACCCCATCTCTCTTACAGGTAACTTTTAAGTATTCATGAATCCCTTCGTGAAGGACGCTTTTGTTCTTGAATTCCGCGATGCGCTTTTGCTCAGAAGCGTATCTCTGGTCAATCTCTTCAAAAATTGGATCTATGTAGGCCTGTACCCCCGATGTCATACGATGTGTTCCCCTTTCGTACCCTCACAAATTGTAGTTCTTACATAATTGAGATAGACTAATATTTAACTATTTTATTTCCTGATTATAGCATATCTCTCATTTACATTTGGGCTCCATCCCTATAGATAGAGTGCCGGAAAGCAGGTGTATTCTTCATGTATTGGGTTTCCACACGACACACGCCAGTGGCTGCCGATGAAATGACAAATTTCGAACATACCCATGGCATAACTTTACCAACTCCCTATGCTTCATTTCTCACCCAATACGGGCCAGGCACCTATTGCGGCCTGCTGGTGATTGAACCGCCTGATCCTCAACTTTTGCAATCCTATGCAGATTACGAACTGTGGACGCATGATGATAACTGTCCGATCACCGCGCAACAGCTGGGCGAGTGCGTGGTCATAGGCAGCTCCATAGATGGTGATTTTCTAGCGGTGCATCCTCAGGTCGAAGGCTTGCTTTGGCTACCGCGACATTCGGAAGTCATTACTATGAAGCCATTAGATGTTCAAACCCCATTTACAGATACGCTGGAGCATATACTACGGGATGAATTCGGAAAAACAGAGCCATTCCCCCGTTATTTCGAACCTGTCAGTCTGGACAGAACCGCGACATTCCTACTATTTAATCCCCCGGATACGGCAAAAGCTTACGATCCAGCCAATCCGAATGATCGAATTCCGGAAATAGCTCCGGCATCTATACAAGTATTGGCTCAGCGGTTTAAACAGCATTTTGACACAAACCTATGGATCGAAAACGAGCATACCTGCATGGCTTTTTTCCAGCTTCTTGGCGGATATGTGCGCTTCAACTATGCATATGGACGCGAAGTGGCGATCATTTATGAACCCAAGGCGATAGCACTTCATGATGAAATTCTATCATTCTTGCAAAAAGAGCATTGCCGAGTTGTAGAGTAAGAGGAGGACGAATACGAATGACAGTACATTTTGCATATACCTTAGAAAAGCTGGGAGAAATCGCTGATCGTCTGAGACAAGGTGGAATGCCTGACGTGGCATACCAATGCACGAAGGGGATTTCCGAAGAGGAACTGACTGAGCTGGAGGAACGGCTCCAGATCACTTTGCCTGCCTCCCTGTCTGAATTATTAAAGCGGTGTGGCAGCTTACATCTGCTATGGTGCCTCCCTCAACACTGTATTGTAGTCGATGAATCAGAGTATTCATATGAAGGCAGCCATGACCTTGAACAAGAACCGACTAACCTTGAAGATATTACAGGAGAATTTGGCTGGAATTATGAGGATATTAGCTATTTTACACCCTATGAAGAAGATAACGACTCAGCAGCGGACGAACAACGATATCTTATTTTGAACTATAACGGTGCTGGTGATCCGATCCTGCTTGATAGAGCGACATCCGCAACAGAGCCAGCAGTGTTCTGTTATGAGCATGAGTTGGACCAGTTCACGCTGCTTGCAGAAAGTCTACCTACCTATATAGAAACCATGCTTACCTTGCACGGACTATGGCTGTGGGACTGGTCTAACGTGTTAGACGAGCATGGTATTCAGCTAAATAGCCCGTCGCTGCAGCTGTGGCAACGCTGGTTGGATATGTTCTGCACGATGAAGCTGGAGGATGCCCGGTCGTTGGAGACACTGATCCATTACACCACCATGCACGGCGTAGATCATCCTGCTGTACTGCAGGCTTTCCAGGCCTATGATCCAAAGGATATTTTTCTTGCCTGGGAGCAGCGCATTCAGTGTAACCCAGCCCAATTCGCTACATGGGCATTTTTCGTTGGGGAGACCGCAGGTATTGGGGCTGCTGATTGGGTTCGCTCCTTATGGGAGCCGGACACGGATACCGCGCAAGCATGGAGACCTCCCGCTTCAAATAACACACATGCTAGGGCCGCATTTATCTCGACACGTGCCTATCTATCCGCCCGCTGCCTGCCCGAGCAGGAAGGGCTTACAAAAGTTTACAATGATCTGATACAGCATAGGGCGAAGGATGACAAATTAGAGGGATACACCGTTAGCGGTCAGTTACAGCATTTTCATTCCCCCCAGGTCATTGACTGGATGCGAGATAAGGTCAATCATCCGGTTGATGGCTGGGCAGTACTTTTCGCCTACTCACGTCCTACAGATGAGCAGGTGATTGAATGGCTATCCGGTAGCGAGCTTCATCAGAAAATTGCAACCGAGGCGCTGGATATCATGATTCAGCGCGATCTTCTGCCCACTCTAGAAGCAGACGCTTGGGCTAGCATCTCAAATCTGCTTCATGCTTCTTTACAGCTCGTGGTGCTCAAAAAAGATAAACGTCGCATTGAAGCCGTGCTTCAGCAGCTTTCACATCTGGAACTTCGTTAACACTGGAATCGACGTATGCAGACTTGCATGTATGGGGTGTGAGGATAAAAAATGAGCCGCTGCATCAGCGGCTTATTCCCCGAATGAAAGTATCTATAGTAAATGAAATCAATTCATCATTTGATTTTGCCATAGGAAGTTCAAAATTCAGGAGCAAAGAAGTCAATCCGTGCAGCATACTCCATACGGATCTAGCCATCAGGCGCTCATCTCCTTGAATGATGCAGCCTTCCTCCATAGCGGCTTTGAGTCCGCCCTCAAGCAACTCAAACCCCTTAAAACTCCCACTGTCTATAAGGGTAACCGAGCTTACAGATTCAAGGTTGCTGATAAACAGGATGTTGTAGTATTCGGGATTAGCCATGCCAAAACGGACATAAGCATCGGACACTGTTTTCAGTGTGTCCAGAGCGTTCAGTCCGGCTGCCTGTGCTTCATCCACGCGCTGCTGAAGAGCCTTCAGGAACAAAGCATTCCCTTCTAACAGCAGTTCACGAACAACCGCTTCCTTATTGGAGAAATAATGATAAATAGTCGTTGGTGAATATTCGATCTGATCCGCAATTTTACGCATGGAGACTTCAGCATACCCTTGGTTCAAAAAGAGGGAGCGGGCGGCCTCAATGATTTTGCGGCGGATCTCACTGCTTTCACGTTCTCGGCGTTTGATATGTTTCATGAGTAGATATACTTGCCCTTTCTGCCTTCCCCAGTTTGGCGGCGATACGATCAGCTTCCATTATACCCGAGTTCATAGCTCCTTGAAACCCGCCACCAGGCTGTGTCCAGGCCCCTACTAATGACAGACGGTCCACTGCTGATTTGCGCTTCAGTCTGTTTATGCCGGACTGCCGGACCGTTTGTGCATAGCCATAAACGGCTCCGCCGGGATTAGCAGTATACCGCTGCATGGTGCGTGGTGTGCCCAACTCTGCCACCACGACCTTGCTGCTAAAACCAGGATATAGCTGTTCAAGACATTCCAGTATCTGCTGTGTTACTGCTTTCTTTTTGGCTTTATATTCGGGACGTGCACTAGGCCAGTTCTCCAATCTGTCCAAAAATGTAACAGCGATAACACCCTTTCCCGCTTCATTGAGTGTAGGATCCATGGCGTTATAATTTGTGAGCATCCAGTTGCCTTTCATATACTGGCCGCTCATCATGACTTCATAATCCGTCTCCGAATCCGGCTCGTTACACAGGATTAAGTCTTCTTCGCTGATCCCAAGCTCATGAGGCTCGCATGATAGCCCTAGGTACAGCTGAGTGAGAGACGTACCAGTTTCCAGTCTGGTTACAGCCTCCAGCTCGCGACGGGCGGCATTGTGACTCTCCAGCAGACGGCCATAGGTATGATGGGGACTGATCCCAGACACAACCCAGTTGGCTTTATATACATCCCCTTTTTTCAGACGTACACCAGCTGCTTTACCGCGTTCAAGTATAATTTCAGACACCTGACTGCGCAGGTGAACTTCTCCTCCAACTGATTGAATAGCTTCGACCAGCGCATTGGACAAGGCCTGTGCACCTCCCTGAATGTAGTACGTCCCCTCGAGATGATAGCCGATCCAGGGAATAAAAAAGTACAAAGCCGCCAACCGCTTCGGGGGCAGCCCATAATAGGGCCAGAGTGCAGTGAAGAACTCCGTGAATCGGTCAGACAAGCCAAACTGACTTACAGCCTCCCAGGTGGTCATTTTCGTCCAGCGGAAGAAGGTGCCTGCTTTGAACAGACCCGCCAGCTTACGCCAGGAAGTAAGGGAAGAAAAAGCGGTAAAGCCTGTCTCAAAACGGCGAATGCCCGCGAATAGCTTGTCAATGGCTGCTACCTCAGCAGGAAACATGCCTTTGAGGAGTTGCACATACTCCTGCACATCAGATGGGATATCAATGATCTGCCTTCCCAGCGAATGGAGTAAGGGTGCTTTTTACGGAGAGGAACGATTTGCTGGTCCACATGGCAGTCCTTTAACATCCGACCGAAGCTGCCTTCTTCGAGTCCGCCGACGCCGTGCAAGGAGACATCAAAGGTATATCCCTTTCGTGTGAATTTAGTAGCAAAGCCGCCAGCCAAAGTATGACTTTCAAACACAGCTGTCCGGTAACCCAACGCAGAAAGTCTGGCTGCACAAGACAAACCACCCAGCCCAGCACCAATGACAATAACATCATATTGGTTCATGATTTCATCTCCCTCGTTAACGTCGTTATATAAGTTAACAGTGTTAAGTTAAGGAGATTATATACCATCTCATCCCGGTTGAGAAGGAAAATTTTTTATAAAAACATCCAAAATTGTAGCGCTTTCACTTGTCAGATTCCAATGAGGATGCTATCCTTCAATTGGGATTGTTACTGAAAAGGCAAAACCCGAGTACACTTGTGTACCCGGAGTTTGCCTTTTTTTGATTTGTATGAGTTCCACAGCATACAGTCAAGCATCCTGAGCATATAGTAAGCGCTTTAAAAAAACAGCAAAGGAGATTATCTTATGCAAAAAAGACGTTTCGCCCTTGTTCTACTATCTTTCGTGCTCCTGCTTACGATCTTTTATCCATCCTCCAGCTCTGCCGCAGCAGCCGATGTTCCAGCACCACAGGCAACCCTGCTTACTGAGGTACAGCCTCTGGGTGAGGTTGTTTCTGCCGTTGTACTGAAATACAGCACCAATATTGACGGATCATCCCTGTCGACTTCCAGTTTTCAGGTTCAATCTGTGCTTAATGATGTATACGCAGACAGAACTGTGACTGGTGTATACACCAATGATACTGGTGCCATCACCAACCGCAGCACTTATGGCAAATATGTCGTGATCGAGCTGGATACACAGGATAAAAATGCAAGCACCCTTACTTACGATTCGACAAGCGCAGTCAATCGTATTAATCCGCTGAACTATTACATTAGCCAAAAGAAAGATATTGCAACTTCGAAGAAAACAGTCGTTCCAGCGACTGCACAGACTGTAAAAGCAACCGATAAAGTGACACCCATCGTAGACGATTTTCAAAAAAACACTTTTGAAAATAAAGACGGCTTCAAACTGAACTACTTTACGTTTGAGCCTAAAGTAGAACCTGGCAAAACCTATCCGCTGGTAGTATTCCTGCACGGAAACGGCGAACGTGGTGACGGAAACGGGGTTAACCTGTTAGCGAATGCCGGGGCCGTTACTTGGGCTTCTCCTGAGCAGCAAGCCAAGCACCCATCCTTCGTCATCGCTCCTCAAAGCCCGATTGACCTAGAGCATAAATTTATTTGGGCAGATGAACCGCGCAACAGTGCTGTTGCCGATTTGGTACGTGAAACGGCCTTGAAATATCCGATCGACACCAACCGCATCTATATCGTAGGTATTTCTCAAGGTGCCATGGGGACATGGAGATTGTTAGAAAAAAATCTTGATCTGTTCGCTGCTGGCGTACCAATTGCTGGTCTGACCAACTATGAAAAAGCTGTTAACATGTATGCCCCTGTTGACCCTACACACGTTGAAGTATTGAAGAACGTTCCTATTTGGGCCTTCCATGCAGCGGACGATACCACAGTAAGTCCTAAGAACTCAGAAGAAATGGTTGCTGCTATCAAAGCACAGAACGGAAACCTCATTCACTTCACTGAATACGAAGCAGGGATTATCAAACCTACAGGACACTTCTCCTGGGTTCCGGCTTTACAAAATCAGGATATGATTGAATGGCTGTTTGCACAAAAGAAATAAAAAAAGGCACCTGCCTTCCTGTATACCACCATCAGGAAGGCAGGTGCAATATCAAAATGAGGAGACTAAAAAATTTGACACTGGTATTGCCATTTGCAGTTAACTTGAAGCTTGTTACTTCGCGCGCTTCGCAGCTTTGGTCGTTCTTAAAGCCCGTCTGCGCGTTACCTTGTTCGGACTGCTGAGCTGTCTTCTGGCAGTAGCCACATCCGTTTTAGCCATGTGTAAAGCACCATCCTATTCACTTAGGCTCATATTGGGAGTCTGCGCCTAAAGGCTTAAATGATAATGAGAATCATAATCATTTAAAATTATATAATGAAATTTACGAGCATGCAAGAGATTTTGGGGAAGTATTATCTCGATTAAAAACTTGCGAATCTCCCTTTGCCCATATGAAAGAAGCGTCGGGACAGCAAGCCCAACGCTTTTTTATACTTAATAGCAATTTATACGATGATTAATTAACCTTGCCGCCCTCCACAACCAATTGATCCGTAAAGCCTTCTCCGTAAACGGAGGTCAGTGTGTCCTTATAGGCTTGATGGACAAAATTTTCTTTACCCAACGTAGCCAGTTCGTTGTTGATCCAATCCAACAGTTCCTTATTTCCCTTCGCTACTGCAGGGGCAATCGTATCTTGACCACCGAAGGCTGGAATGCTTACGGTAAAGCCGGGATTGGCCTTAGCCCAAGCGATCAGCTCTGTATTATCGTTCGCAATGGCGGCACCGCGTTTGTCTTTGAGAGCCGAGAAGATTTCGGTGTATTGATCGAATTTGAGCAGCTTGATGTCAGGATAATTTTTCGTGAAATAGGTCTCTGCTGTCGTTCCCTTGGCAACAATCAGCTTTTGATCCGAGCCCTTCAATTGGTCAATCGTGGTGATGGGAGCACTGTCGGGTGACACAATGCCAAAGGATAATTTCATGTACGGGTTAGCAAAATCGACTTTTTCTTTACGTTCATCGGTCACAGTAAAGTTAGCCATGATGATATCTACCTTGTTGGATTCCAAATAGGCAACCCGGCTGGCGGCATCCACCAGAACGAACTCCACCTTCGACTCGTCGCCCAAGAGGTCTTTGGCAAATCGTTTCGCAATATACACATCAAAGCCTTGATTTTTCCCTTCTGAATCTACGTAGCCAAAAGGCGGCTTATCCGCAAATACACCGATTCGAATCTTGCCATTCTTTTTAATGTCCTCAATTGAAGCAAATTTAGCCGAGCCTGAACTACCGTTGGTATTGCCAGCCCCTGCACATCCTGCCAAGCCGACAATCAGCAAGCTCAAAGCCAGTAATAACGTTGTGAACTTCATTCCTTTTCTCATCTGTATTCATCCCCTTATTTGTCAACATTTTGCATCATTCGGTTTCTTTCGCTTCTGGGTGCAATATAGAGACCAATAGAAACATTTCGATCTCTATATTGTGATTGGAAGTCGCTCATGGGATTGATGCAAAATGCTCATATCGTTTCGTACTGAAATATATCCAGAAAGTGCTGGGCACGCTCTGTTTCCGGTTGGGTAAAAAATTGCTGTGGTGTAGTCATTTCACATATCTGTCCTTGATCCATAAAAACGATACGATCTCCTACCGACTTGGCAAACCCCATCTCATGCGTCACGATAATCATCGTCATCCCCTGTTGGGCCAGCTCTCGCATGACATCCAGCACCTCTCTGACCATTTCCGGGTCCAAGGATGCGGTGACCTCATCAAAAAGCATAATTTCAGGATTCATACACAGGGCGCGCACAATCGCAATCCGTTGCTTTTGCCCGCCTGATAATTGTCGCGGATATGCATCCTTGCGGTCCAGCAAACCGACTCGCTCCAATAGCTGCTCCGCTTGTTTAAGCGCCTCCTGCTTGTTTCGCCGCTGAACTTTAAGCGGGCCGAGCAATATATTTTCCAAGACGGTCATATGCGGAAACAGCTCATAGTTTTGGAACACCATTCCGATATGCTGCCGCACCTCACGCCAATTCACTTTTCTATCCGTCAGATCCTGTCCTCTATAACGGATATCTCCGCCCTGAACTGGCTCCAGACCATTGAGGCACCGAAGAAGCGTGCTTTTTCCACATCCCGAAGGACCGAGAATGACCACGACTTCCCCTTTCCTTACGTCCAGACTAATCTGCTGCAGCACTTTTCGGTCGCCGAAGCTTTTGTCCAGCCCTCGAATTTCCAATAAAACCTCCACAGCCTCTTCCATGACACCACCCCATCCTGCTAATTTTGCCATCTGCGTTCAAATCTTTTGGAAAGTCTGGATAACGGATAGCATACAAGAAAATACAATATAAAAATAAAGCCATACACCCAAAAGGATGCCGAAGGCGCTTTGATTACACCAAGCTCAATAATCTGCTGCCCAACCTTGACCACTTCCACTACACCGATCAGTACCACGAGTGACGTGGTTTTGATCATCCGTGTCGCCAGATTAATAGAACCCGGAAGCATTCGGCGCACCGCTTGGGGAATGAGCACATGACGGTATAATTGCCAATAGGTTAGCCCTAATGCCTGCCCGGATTCCACCTGATGCTTAGGCAGTGATTCCAGCGCACCACGTACGATGTCACCAATCTCGGCTGCTCCCCACAGACTGAATACGATAACGGCCGTTAGTTCCCCGCTGATATTCACATTCAGCAAAGGCGTAAATCCAAAATACACGACATACAACCACACTAAAATCGGAATAATGCGAAATGTCTCCAAATAAAATCTCAGCACAAATCGAATCGGTCTTGATTGTAAAGTGCGGAGCAGACCCATCAAAATGCCTAGCAGCGTACCGATAATAATGGAGAGTAATGCAATTTCCAGCGTAACGAGCAATCCCCCTAACAGACGCTCAAAATTCGAACCCTCAAAAAGCACATTAATCCCCGAACTCAGCATATCGCACCTTCCTTTCCACCCACGTCAGCAGCATCGACAAAGGTAAAAGCAGAACGAGATATGCCAATACCAGCAGAATCAACGATTCTGTCGTTTTGTAGTACATACCGATCAGGTCCTTTGCCACATTCATCAGATCTAGTAAAGCAATGGCACCCACAATGGAAGTCTCCTTGAGAAGAAAAATTGCATTGGCTCCCAAAGACGGAATACTGATGGCAAATGCCTGCGGCAAAATAACATATCTCGCCAGTTGTATCTTGGACAGTCCGAGACTCAGCCCGGATTCCGTTTGGGTTTTACTCACGGCTTCGATTCCACCACGGAACGCCTCAGCCATATAGCCCCCGCCCAAAAAGGTCATGCCCACAATGGCACATGTCATTTCGCTCATATGCAGACCTATTTTGGTAAACCCGTAGTACAGAAAATATAACTGTACAAGCAGCGGCGTATTTCGGGAAAGCTCGATATAGGCTACAATAATTCCACTAATTCCTCTCACCCTGTAATACAGCACTATGCTACACAGCAAACCGACGACTAATGAAAACAGAATAGCAAAAAAGGCAATCTTCAACGTCAGCCACATGGCTTCTCCATATAGCGGCAAGCTTTCTACAATAAACTCCCAGTCTAAGTTCATATGTACATACCTTTCAATTTTCAATTATTCCTATGTATTTGCTATGCTTAATAACAATGATTGTATTCCTGCCCATTTATTACGTCAATACTTTGCTGAAAATTTGTCATATTTATCTATGATTAAGAAAGAAAACTGTTATTTCATTTCAGAAATAAATAAAAAAAGCCCAAAATGGATGAATTCCATTTTAGGCTTTGCTTTATGCTATACGATTCATCACACGATCGGCTCTGTAACTACAGGACCACCGAGCTTTTCTACAATTAAACGACTTTCCTCATTTAACCCTTGTAAGGTAATAGATTTACCTGCGTTTCTGTATTTTTGCAGCACCTTGCCAATGGCAGTAACCGCCGAGTGATCCCACACATGTGAATGGCTAAAGTCCACTACAACGCGCTCCGGATCATCCGAAGGTTCAAAATGATCGACAAAATGAGTCGTTGAGGCGAAAAACATCGGCCCTCTGACATGGTACACCTTTGCTTCCTGATCCTCAGTCGCACTGATACGGATTTTAGCCATTTTCCAGCCAAAATGCAGGGCACTCAACAGTACGCCTACGATCACGCCCTTGGACAAATCGTTCGTGGCCACCACGATGATGACCGTGACCACCATAATAAACGTATCTGCTTTGGGAACCTTGGCGATGTTTCGGAGCGACTTCCAATCCACGGTTCCGATACACACCATGAACATGACTCCCACCAATGCGCCCATAGGTACTTCCTTTACAACACCGCCAAGCACAAGCAGCAGAAAAGCCAAGAACACCCCCGCCGTGAAAGTGGACAGTCGTCCTCTTCCGCCTGAGCTTACATTAATGACGGATTGTCCGATCATGGCACAGCCACCCATACCCCCAAAAAAGCCATTTACAAAGTTGGCAATCCCTTGCCCACGGGCTTCCCGGTTTTTATTGCTTTTCGTTTCGGTCATTTCATCCAAAATACTGGCTGTCAGCAGTGATTCCAGCAGTCCAACCAGCGCCATCGTAAAGGAATATGGCAGCAATATCCGCAACGTGTGCCACGACCACTCAATTTGCGGCAAATGGAATGAAGGCAGCGAGCTGGTCAGCGTACCGATATCCCCTACCGTTTTGACATTCAATCCAAAAACATACGTAATGATCGTCATGATGATGATTGCTGTCAACGGGGCGGGAATGCTTTTCACAAATCTCGGTAAAATATACACAATGAGCAATGTCCCCGCTACCATCGCGTACATGATCCAATTGGCTCCATGAAAGTGGGTTAGCTGTGCCATAAAGACGAGGATCGCCAGCGCATTCACAAACCCGGTCATGACCGGCTGTGAAATAAAGCTAATAAAGCGACCAATTCTCAAAACACCCAGCAGTACCTGAATGATCCCAGCCAAAATAGTAGCTGCAAACAAATACTCCACGCCATAATCTTTGACCAAACCAACAACCACTACAGCTACAGCCCCGGTTGCTGCCGAGATCATCGCCGGACGTCCACCTGCAAAAGAAATGACAATCGCCATCGAGATGGAGGCATACAGTCCGACCATAGGGTTGACACCTGCAATGATGGAGAAGGCAATCGCCTCTGGTATCAATGCCAGCGCCACGGTCATGCCCGCAAGTATATCAGCCCGGATATTACCGAACCATTGTTGTCTAAGATTCATACTGTTTCGTTCCAGCCTCCTATATTCACAGAGAACAGCATTTTGACCCGCAACCCGATCTTGCTTTGGGCATCCGTCCAGCGGTCAAACACTAAGGCTCTCCTATCATTCAGCTCGTCTCTCTCAAACGAACCCCTTCCGTTACATCCAGTCCATCATTATAACGCAAGGGATTCGCAGAGACGAATGAGTTAAAAGGCTGTTTACAGAATGAAAACGTCTATTTACTTGAAATAGCGCCCGTTTTCTTTATCTAATTCGTTTTCTTATATTTAAAATTTTCGTAATTGCTGCACAAGCTCTGATAGGGATTCAGCAATCTCTGAGTCCGCATAGCGCTGGAGCAAACTCTCAAAATCAGGCAGCGCTTGCTTTAGTAACCGACAGCTATAGACATAATAGCTCCAAAAAGCTACCGGATCATAGCCACGTGCTTCTTCCTCTTCCCACTCCACTTCATCATCTTCTGGAGCGCTGTCTACCGGCCACAAATATTTCTCTTCTAGCAGCATAGTCAAGGATTCTACAGACTTCTGTGAGTCCGCTTGTAGATTTTCCATGTCCAATGCTTGAACAACCGTATGGTACAAATCCAACTCACTCAGCGTGATATCCTGCGGGCTTCTCGCATGCATATTCCGCAATAAGAATAGTAGCGCCCATGGGGTAACCTGCCACAATGTACCTTGATGCTCTATCAGATCAGCGATGGCTGCATACTCCCTATTGGATATCAATTGCGGCAATTCCGTGCCCCTACCATAAGGAGTAGTCAGGCGGTGCCACGGTACATCTGTAATTTGAAGAGTATTCATTGAGACAGTGTTCATCTTATGAGTGTCCATGACGCCTCCTTTGTTGTCGATATCTAGAATCTTCCTGATTTAAAAATTGAATATAGTAAAAAGGCAACCATCAAGAGCGCTACAACAAAACCAATTTCAATCGCAGGTACGTTCCACAGCATGGTCGCCTGGTGATTTAGCGATGAACCGATAATCAGCCCGACCATAATAATGCTGAATGCTAACAGCACAATACTGAATGACAGGCGATTGCTGATCTGATCCAGCTTGCGCAAAAGCTGTTCCAGCTCTGGTACAGTAACTTCCAGTTTAAGCTTACCCTTGCTGATAATTGAGGCCAGATGCCTCGTCTGTCTCGGCAGTTCCATCAGCGTCTCCATCAGCTCGGTTGCACTCCCCAACAGCTTGCCCCGAATACGGCGACCGCTGAAGCGTTCCTTCAGCAGCTTATTGCCAAAAGGCTCGGCCAAAGCAATAATGCTGAGATCAGGGTCCAGATGCTCTACAACCCCTTCCAGTGTCAGCAGCGCCTTGCCCAGCAGCAGGACGTCTGATGGCAAACCAATCCGATGGCGCTGTGCTGCGCCAAACAGGTCGTTCAAGGCATCGCCAATACTGACCTGTGAGAAAGGAACATCCGAGTAATCTTCGCGTATTTTGTCCAGATCAGCTCGCAGCGCATTCAGGTCAGCATCCGGGTCGACCAGCCCCAGTCGTTCGATGGCCCGAACCATAGCATCGGTATTTTTGCGCATCAGGGCGATCATGAGGGAAGCGAGATGATTCTTCATCTCTTCGCTCAGCCTACCCGCCATGCCAAAATCCAAGTAGGCGAGACCTCCATTTCTCAGGACGAGCAAATTGCCCGGATGGGGATCGGCATGAAAAAAGCCCTCTATAAAAATTTGATGCAGCATGCTGTTGACCAGCCGCTGCGCCAGTTCTTTCAAGTTGTAACCACGGTGTAATAACTCTTCACGACTCCCCAAGTGAGTCCCGTCCAGAAACTCCATGGTCAGTATACGTGAGGAGGTATGATCCCAGTATATTTTCGGAATATAGATATGTGGGTCCTGCTCAAATTGGAGCGCAATCTTCTCTGTGTTACGGGCTTCATGGTTGTAATCCAGCTCCTGAATGAGCGATCTCCCCAGCTCTTCCACCATCTGGCGAAGCTGATAACGCTCCACCCATTCCCAGCGCTTGGCTGCCATTGCGGTCAGTTCCCGTAAAATGTCCAAATCCCGCCGAATGATGCGATTAACGCCTGGACGCTGGATTTTAATCGCGACCATCTCGCCGCTGTGCAGCTTGCCCAGATGCACTTGCCCGATCGAAGCAGCCGCCAGCGGATCATCGTCAAAACGAACCAGTATGTTCTCTAATGACGTATCCAGCTCCTGTTCCAGAATGCCCCGCGCTGTTTCAGGCGAAAAAGGCGGTACCTGATCCTGGAGCTTGACCAGTTCGCGAATAATAGGCTCTGGCAGCAGGTCAGCACGTGTACTTGCCAACTGTCCAAGCTTGATGAATGCAGGCCCCAGGTCCTCCAGCACAAGCCGAATCCGTTCACCTAGCGTTTTCGACTCGGGGGTTTCTCTCGTCAGCCACTTGCGGGGCAGGGATAGCAGCTGGAACAGTCCCATTTCTTCCACCATATAACCAAAGCCATGACGCGCCAGCGCCATGGCAATTTCCCGGTAACGACCGGCGTGCTTCATGCGAACGGCCATTTTAATCCAACCGGTTCGCTTCTTCAGCGTCACTCGAACCCGTAAGCGCCGCCTTTTCTTTTTCCAGCTCCGCTACCTTTTTTTCCAACAATGCCACACGCTGCTCCAAACTTGTGACATCATTTTCGGTAGGTACTTCCAGTTCCTGCAAAATGCGGCTAACCTGCTCGCGGATCATGGTTTTGAATTGTCCCTGCTCCTCTGCTCCTCGTTCGATCAGACGATCGACCAGCGCTTTGGATTCCGAGGGCGCAAGTTCTCCCCGATTTACAAGATCCTCGACGGCTTTCTCCACCTTTTCTTTGCTGACAACGGTGAGGCCCCACCCCAATGAGATGGCTTTTTTGAACAAATCGCTCATAATATATCCTCCCCTACCTGTGATTACCTATAGTATAACCTGAAAAGGGGAGCCGCATAAAGCTCGCAGCTCCCCTCCCATAATGGTTGGAATGAATGATTATACTTAACCCGGAAAGCGTCCGGCCCACTTAGCAGCCTGAAGCAGCAGCTTACGGTATCCCTCGTGCTGGAAACTTGGCTGATTATGTCCAGGCATCAGGTAGACGACCCGGCCCAAGCCATAGGACAATGACCATGCAGCCGGCCACCACTGACCTTCATACTCGTATTCCATCAACAGTGTTTTTTCGGTGAATGGGTCAAAATCAAAACGATACGGCTCCTCCTGAATCTCGAACGGCTCGATCCCTTCCATAATTGGATGATCCGGCTCTGTTACCTTGAAGGAAAGCTGCTCCGCTGCCGGATGCCGCAGGAAGCGCGCTCCCATGAGCTGTGCTATTTCATAACGTCCTTGCAATGTGATTCCGTTATGCAGCACAAGCAGTCCACCTCCGCCGCTGACGTAGGACAGCAGTCCTGCTGTTTGTTGAGGAGACAGAACCTCCTTACGGCTATCACAATACGAGATGCATAGATCGAATGAGGCTAGATTTTCCTTGAGCAGCATTTTACGATTTTCACTGCATTGTACCGTCATCCAATCTTGTAAAATATGGCTAATCTCTTCGTCCACCCCTTGTAGCGGGTGAAACTCTGGATATGAATAATCTCCTAGCAGCAATGCTTTTCTTTTTTCCATCATAAATCCTCCTTGCCTGACTTGTATATAAGGACTTTAAAGGCGGGTCCCGTGCCAACGGTCTCTTGTTTGTGGGGTCAAAAAGCTCTAAAAAATTCCTTTGGCCCTCATCTTTTTCCCATAACACCGCCATCGTTGTCCAAGCTACGGCATATATAAATAATTCTACAGACGGCCTATTAAATCCTTTAGCAGAAGATTATAGCATATATGTTCGCTCGGAATAAACTAATTATAAATTTATAAACATGAACGCTGGCGATTCCGCCCGTTTATGGTATACTCGTAAGAAAAAAAGTGCGTCCATGCTCTATTAGCAATGAGGGGCCGCTTTTCGTAAGAAATCTATGCTTGCGGTTATAGAATTGATAAGAATTGCCTCAAAGCTTATACATTCTATAAATCTTAAAACACTGGGGAGGTTGCATGAATGAAAAGGACTGGAATGACCCGGCCCTTGGACAGCTTGGGACGAATTGTGCTTCCTAAAGAGTTGCGCATGACGATGGAGATTGACATCGGCGATCCATTAGAGTTTTTTATTGAAGGCCAAACACTCATGCTCCGTAAGTACAAATCAACCAATTGTATATTTTGCGGTTCGGTTGATACCAACACCTATTTTAAAGATCAGTTTATCTGCGATGCATGTGCCACCTCGATGAAAACGGAAGATTTACTTCCAGTCACAGCGACTGAAACCCAGTCACCTCCACTGAAGCAAAACATGCATATGAAAAAGATTTATCAGCGCACGGATGTTATTTTGGAGAAAATGAGAGAGCTTATGGAAGAACATCCGGCATCTTCACAAAAACAACTCGCGTCCATGCTTGGCGTGAGTCAGGGAAGGATTTCCCAACTGAAAAAGCTTATGTAGGCGAATCGTCCAAAAAACAATGTATACGCTTCCATGTTATGTAAGATTTAATTCATTTTATTTAGAACAGCCGGACCCTTATAGGGACCCGGCTTTTTTGTGTTTTAGTGGTAAGCCCGACATTTTTCAACCCAGCGTGCTGCTGCCTTGGGTAGAGAAGCGAGATGAATGTGTGTGTAGGCTGCCAAAAGGTTCCCTTTGGCATAACCTTCACTCTGAAGTCCGCGCATCCCCTTGGTTTGATAGGCAAAGGGATAGGGGGCGGCAGATTCATCATAGCTCATGACCGAATAATGAAATTCATGTCCACGAATCGTCTCTCCAGCCTTCAGCAGCAAGCAATCATGCAATGCGGTTGCTTCCCGGTATCCCAATGCAGCCCGCTTCTCCTGCATGCGAACGTCCGAAGGGATCACCCCGGCCATGTGGTGGGCGTGACCCGCCCGATCCGTAAGTGTCCGGGCCAGTATCATATAACCACCGCACTCGGCGAATACAGGCATATCCCGGCTCACTGCGTTGCGGATATCTTGCAGAAAGCCCGTATTGGCAGCGATATCTGCCGCAAACTCCTCGGGAAAGCCGCCGCCCAGATATAGGCCGTTGGCGTGCTCAGGGACGCGTTCTCCCGCCAGCGGACTAAAATAGACAATCTCTGCTCCCGCTTGGCGCAGCAAATCCATATTTTCGGGGTAGTAGAAATTGAACGCCGCATCTCTGGCGACAGCAATGATGGGACGTTCCCCAGTCTCGACTTCATGTCCTGCTGTGGGAGGCTGATCTGGAGGAAATAATGGGTGCTCGGGCAGACTGAGCGGCGGAGCCGAATCCGCCAATGCCCGGAGTGCATCCAGATCCGTACCCGCGCGAATCAGCTCTGCCGCCCGTTGGAAGAGCGGCTCCAGCTCGCCGCGTTCTACAGCAGGCACCAGGCCCAGATGACGCTCGGGAATATCCAATCCGTCATCGCGCTTTAACCAGCCGAGCACAGGGATGCCGCATTCCTGCTCGATTGCCCTTTTGACTATGCTGTAATGCCCCTGGCTACCGCAGCGATTCACGATTACACCCACAATGCGCAGCTTGGGCTCCAAACGCTGAAAGCCAAGCACGATGGCGGCCGCGCTGCGTGCCATGCTGCGCACGTCGACGACCAGCAATACCGGGCTATCCGTCAGCATGGCGATTTCGGCGGTCGAGCCAATATTGCTGAGCGGGTCCTTGCCGTCATATAGCCCCATGACGCCTTCAATCACGGAGATATCTGCGCCTTCAGATGCGCGGATAAAGGTTTCACGCACCGTATCCGGCGAGGTCATCCAGGAATCGAGATTACGGGAAGGCGTTCCGGTCGCGGCCGTATGATAGGTCGGATCAATATAATCCGGACCGCACTTAAACCCCTGCACTCGCAGGCCGCTGTCGGCGAACGCCTTCATCAGCCCGAGAGTCACAGTCGTTTTGCCCGCGCCGCTGCCCGTACCGGCGACAACGATACGACTTCTGCGTGCCGTGGCAGACGAGTCTGGCTGTATAGCCTGCTTCATATCGTCAGTCATAGGAAATCCGCGCTACAGACAACGTCATATTTCCGCTTTTTTTCTTCTCCAGCAGCCAATGGTCCGCACCGGAAGACAACAGGCTGATGGTTCGCTGACCCCATAGGCGCCAGTGTATTTGAAGACAGTTTCCGATGGATTGGGAAGCTGCACCGTGTTCAGCTCTGACGGAGTGTACGTCACCAGCTCCCAGCCGTATTTGGCGCAGAGGGCGAGCAAGCCCTCTTCATCCTTTTTCAGGTCAATCGTAGCAATATTCCGTACGCTTTTTACAGACAAACGCAGCTCTTGCAAGGTGTTCAGCACCCCAGCCTCCAGCTCCTCCAATGCAGTTCCCCGATTGCAGCCAATGCCAAGCACCAAGCTTTTAGGACGATACAACACGCCATTAGAAAGAAACCTCTCCTCTTCCTCAGGCTCCAACAAACGGTCACTTACGACCAACGCGGCGTTGAACGGTTCTTGTGCCGCTTCCGCCATTGAGGCATATACCTTGATATGTGCAGGTACTGGCTTGTCATAGCGCCACCAGTTCCGTTCGCCTGTCTCTTGTATGAGTACAACGGGCTCCTCGTTCACAACAGCGGCGCTCACAGGCGTGGCCTTATCGAAGCTATCGACCACCCAACCCAATTCCCGCCCCAACATATCCACTGGAATCGTGCCCTGCACGTCCGATGCAGTCGTGATTACCGCACGTGCCCCCAGTACAGCGGCTACATGACGGGTCAATTCATTTGCGCCGCCCAAATGCCCAGACAGTACGCTAATGACATGTTCTCCGCGATCATCAATGACGACCACGGCGGGGTCTACCTTTTTATCCACCAAAATCGGTGCAATCATACGAACCACCGCACCGAGGGAAATAAATAAAATAATACCGTTATATTGTTTGAATAAATCCGGCAAAATCAGTTTGACCGAACCTTCGAACAATTGAATGCCACGCTCCTGCTCGTCTCCACGCTCAAACTTGGACATGTAATACACATCCGTACCCGGAAAGCTGGCTCCCAAATTGCGGACCATCTCGACTCCATGCTTCGTGATCGCCACAGCGGCAAATGGATTACTCACCAGGCTTCACTCCCTTTCGGTAGCCGTGGGTGAACGACTTGTCATACAGCTTGGAACGATGTGCGTCCTTGTCCACTAACCCCGGGTCGAGCGCCCACCCTGCCAAAATCATGGCATGCATCGTAATGCCTGCTGCACGCAGATCGGCTGGCAATTGGGCAAGCGTCGTGCGCACGATTTTTTGGTCTGGCCAAGTTGCGCGCTGCACAACGGCTACAGGCGTGTCTTCGCTCCAGCCAGCCGCCAAAAATTCAACGACTACCTTCTTCGCCAGCGTTGCACTGAGGAACAGCGCCACTGTACAGTGATGGGATGCCAGATCACGCAGCTTTTCCCGATCCGGTACAGGTGTACGGCCTTCGGCACGCGTCAGAATGACCGTCTGCGTCAAGTCAGGCACGGTTAGCTCTGCACCCAGCACGGCCGCAGAAGCAAAGACCGAGCTCACGCCCGGTACGATTTCGTAGGCTACTCCGCGCTGCTTCAGCAGCACCATTTGCTCCAAAATCGCACCGTATACTGCCGGATCACCTGTATGTACACGGGCTACACTGCGCCCAGCCTGCACAGCCTCGCTCATAATCTCGACCTGCCGCTCCAAATCCATGCCTGAGCTTTGCAGTACCTGTGCCTCGGGCTTAGCCGTAGCAATCAGCTCATCGTTCACTAGTGAATCAGTGTACAACACCACATCTGCAGTACGTAGAATCCGGGAGCCTTTGACCGTAATCAACTCCGGGTCACCAGGGCCTGCTCCTACGATATATACCTTTGGCTCCAACGTCATTTGCTCACCACCATTAAACTCAAATATTCAAGCTCCTGTCCGCGCAGCTCACGAGCGTTGCGCCATACCATTTCATAAGGAGAAGTGACTTTGGTAATGACCGATGCACGATCGCCAAGATTGAGCTCGTCCAGCACATCCAAAATCAAATCCAGTACCTTGGCAACCTTGATAAACACGACCGTATCGTGATTCTCAATCGCCCGCTTCATCGCTTCGCGATCCTCCGTAGCCGGAATAATACCAACCTGCTGATCTCCGTCAGCCAAAGGCAATTCAAGCGCTGCCGCTGCTCCCAATACAGAAGAGATGCCTGGAATAGATACAATCGGCACCTCGGGATGAAGATCCTTCATCAGACGCGCCAAGTGAATAAAGGTACTGTACAGATTAGGGTCTCCTTCTGTGACAAAGGCTACATCCTTTCCTTGACTCAGAGCTTCCCAGCAAGCAACTACCGTTTTGTTCCACTCCCGCTCCAGTACAACCGGGTCTTTGGTCATTGGAAAAATGAGTCCCAACATCTCCTTTTCCTCCGGGTTAACGTATAATTCCACAATCTCGTGAGCATACGATTTGCCTCCCCGGCGCTTTTTCGGATATGCCACAACTGCACATTCCTGAATCATCCGGTACGCCTTGACCGTGATCAGCTCGGGATCACCCGGCCCCACGCCTACGCCATAAAGTGTTCCTACTGCCGCCGTATTCATGCTGTCTCTCCCCCTCTTGATTTACCAGCTTACTCCTCTGCTGCTCCGTCAGCCACGTCTACCGGCGGCTGTCCTGTAATAACATATATCGGATTGAGTCCGTCAAAACGAGTCATATTCAAAATCGGCTTGCTACGCGCTGTTTGCAGTAACGTCACCGAGGTTTCGAGTCCTACGGCTTGCATCGCCTTCATACCGTCATGCAGCGTCTCAATGGTTGCAGCATTCACTACAATTCGCCCATCCTTACGCAGACGGGAAGCGCACAGACGAATCAGTTCTGCCAGTTCTCCTCCACTCCCGCCGATAAACACGGCATCCGGGTCTGGCAGCTCGTCCAATCCGGCAGGCGCTTTGGCATGGATCACTGGAAAATCAGTGCGGAATTTGACCTTGTTCGCTTCCACATTGGCCAGATCGCCTTCATTCTTCTCAATGGCAAACACTTGCCCGTACTTGGCCAGCCGCGCACATTCCACAGCGACAGAACCGGAGCCTGCGCCGATGTCCCATACGATGCTTCGCTCGGTCAATCGCAGCTCGGACAAGCTAAATACGCGCACTTCACGCTTCGTGATCAGCCCTTTTTCCGGCTTGCGCTGGTGAAATTCCGCATCCTCGAAGCCAAATCCCCGGCGAATTGCTGGCACGTCTTCTCCCTTACGGCGACGCAAAACAACCACGTTCAGGGGTTGGAAGGTTCCCTGCGCCATCTCTTCCAGCGTATAATGCCGATACGCCTCATCCGGTCCTCCCAAATGCTCGCCGACAAAGGCATCATATTCCGTCATGCCATAATGCAGTAAATAGGCAGCGACTGCGGCCGGGTCATTCCGGTCGTCCGTTAGCAGCGCGACCTTGTTCTGTCCATCGATCCGCTGCGCTAGTCCGGTCATTGGACGACCATGCACACTTTCCAGCACCGCATCCTGCCAGCTTTCACCAAGACGCGCAAATGCCAGTTGAACCGAGCTGAGATGGGGTAAAATATCCAGGTGCTCAGCCCCCAGCTTGGCAGACAAATAGCCTGCAATTCCAAAAAAAAGCGGATCGCCTGACGCAAGCACGACAATATCCTTGTGCTCACGCAACCGTCCCAATTCTTCCACCACGGCGGATAAGCCGCTCTTTAATGTTCGTTTTTCTCCTGCGGCTGCCTCGAAAAAGGCTAGCTGGCGCTCACCACCCACCAACAGGTCGGCACGCTCAATTTGTTCCAGCGTCTCCTGCGACAGACCTGCCGCTCCATTTTCACCGATACCAATGACACAAATTACTCTACTCACCGACTCTCGCCCTCCCCAGCACGTTCCCTTTCAGCGTTACCAGTACCATTTCCACGGTGATTCCACCACCTGCATGCTCCAGACAATGCTGACACCCATAGGTACATAACTTTTCAAAAAAGCTCAGCGCATTCGCTTCGGTCATCATATCCGCCACCTGCGTAGCTGTATTCGCCTCAGCTACTGCCGTTGCAAGCGACTCGTCCACACCTGCCTCACGCGCAACCTGGGCCAAAAATCCAAAATCCACCGGAGCGCTCTTGGAGTGAACCATCATGACACCCTGAGCAACCTTCGACAGCTTGCCGGGCATACCGACGAGAATAATCTTCTTCATTCCCAATCGTTTGCCATGCTTGACTGCAAAGCCGACAAAGTCGCCCATCTGAATAAAGGCTTCTTCCGTCAGCTGATCATACATTTGCATCGCATATTTTTCACTGCTGCCGCCTGTGGTCAGGACAATTTCCTCGCAGTTCATCGCTTGTGCAACCGATATAGCCTGCACCACGCTGGCTTTATAAGCAGACGTGGAGAACGGAACGACTACACCGCGTGTGCCCAGTATGGAAATACCGCCAAGAATGCCAAGTCGCCCGTTCAGCGTTTTCTTGGCGATTTCCTCGCCGTCCGGCACACTGATAACGACACGGACACCCTTGGCCGATCCGTGCTCCTCAAGCACGCCAGATACGGCCTCCGTAATCATCCGGCGCGGCACCGGATTGATCGCGGCTTGTCCGACAGGCACAGGCAGACCGGGCTTCGTTACCCGCCCGACGCCGATGCCGCCGTCCAGCTCAATGCCCGGCTCCTCGCGCCAGCTAACAGAGGCGCTAATTCTCGCCTGATGCGTGGCATCCGGGTCATCGCCACCGTCCTTGATCGTCGTGCAGGAAGCTTCGTCCGCATCCAACACAGGCTCGATCAGTTCAAATGCATGATCGAAGCCCGCGGGCAGCGATATCACCGCTTCCTTCGGCGCTATGCCCGTAATGAGCAGTTGTACCGCTCCTTTGGCTACTGCAGCCGCACAGGCCCCCGTCGTAAAGCCTGACCGCATCGGCTTGTCCGGCGCGAGAGCTTCACCACTTTTCATCCGTTTGGGCCTGTCGGCGGACGCCGCTTCCTTTTCCATGCCAATTCCTCCTTAACCTCTTCTGCTGATCATGCTCTAATTCATTTCATGATACAGCAAACGGACAACCGCATCTAGCGGACAGCCATTAAGGAGATTGCATTCAATGCTGCTACGACAATCGTGCTGCCGCCCTTGCGTCCAATATTCGTAATGAACGGAATATCCAGCTTGCGTAGCTCGTCCTTGGATTCTGCCGCCGATACAAAACCTACGGGCATACCAATCACCAGTCCAGGCTTAGCCGCTCCTTCTTTCACCAGACGAATCAGCTCCAGCAACGCTGTAGGCGCATTGCCAATCGCATAGATTCCACCTTCGCCCGCCTGAATCGCTTTGCGCATCGAAATAATGGCACGTGTCGTGTTCAGCCTTTTGGCTTCTTCCATCACGTCCGGGTCAGATATGTACACATGAACATCCCCGCCAAATTGACGGATGCGATCCTTGCTCAACCCCGCCTGAATCATCTGCACATCTGCCACCACCGGCTGTCCTGCGCGAATAGCTGCAATTCCGGCTTCAATGGCTTTCGGATGAAATACCATGCTGCGCCCCAACTCAAAATCAGCAGATGCATGAATGACACGCTGTACAACGGGATATTGCTCTGCTGTAAATGGATGCTCTCCCAATTCTTCTGTGATCATCGCGAAGCTTTTACCCTCAATCTCCTGCGGCTGTACCGTTAGCGGTTTAAAATCTGTTTTAAAGTCCATGGTATCGACCACTCCCTTATGGAAAATTAGTTTAGGAAAAATAACTGCTCGTGTATTGAAATAACAGGTATTTCTATTAAAACACGTATTTTAAGATGACTATATTTTAGATACATGCCAGCAGTCGTTATGGATTAACTGAACCCGTAGGGACTTGAACCAACTCAAATGGAAATCTTCCCTGTTGCTGTGCGCAATGTATCAATTACTCCGTCGAAATGATCAAATACCGTACCAAACTCTACTTCCGGTCTGGAAATCAAAATGACGTGAATACCCAGATCCAGAGCAGATTGAACCTTCTCATCCACTGCTCCCGTGCGTCCGCTTTCCTTGGTGACCATCACGGTTGTACCAAAGTGCTTGTACAATGCTTCGTTCATCTCACGGGAAAAGGGCCCCTGCATGGCAATAATATTTTTTTGCTCCATCCCCAGTTCGCCGCACTTCTCCATATTGTCGAGGCGCGGCAGCATACGTGCAACCAGACGAATCTCCGGGTCTCCGAGTAAATGCTTGGTGAATGTGCCGAGCGTCTTACTGCCCGTCGTAAGCATGACAGAGCCTTTGAGTTGCTTAGCAATTAATGCGGCCTCTTCATAAGAAGACACAATATGGAGCAATGGATGATTGTCATACACCAGTCCCGTCCGCTCGTAGCGAATATAAGGAACTCCAGACTCGCGAGCAGCTGTCATCGCATTCGCATGTGCTTCTTCTGCAAAAGGATGACTGGCATCAACAACGGCCTGTATCCCCTTCTCCCGAATCATTGCACCCATTTCATTGGCTGTCATTCGGCCTGTACGTACGTCCAGCCCTGCTTCGGACAAGCTGGCCGCCGCGCTTTCGGTTACGACCGAAGTTAATACGTTAAAGCCGGTGTCACGGATTTGCAGCGCCAATTCCCTTGCATCGCTCGTTCCGCATAGCATGAAAATCATGAGCCATTCACCTGCCCGGTTACGTTCACTACAGACGGCGCATGTGAATGATCGTGATCATGGTCATTATGGCTGTGAGCATGGACATGCGCATGATCGTGAGCGTGGCTGTGTGTATGGTGCTCGTGATGGTGATCATGCTCATGTGCATGATGGTGGTGATGGTCATGGTCGTGATGGTGATCGTGGTCATGGTCGTGATCATGGTCGTGGTGATGATGGTGATGCTCCTGCGCTTCCAGACGGAACTGGCAGTTATCGCAATTAGCCGTAACCTTGCCGAACAAACCTTCGTTAGCTCGCTCCAGCACCAGCTCAACTAATTGAGGATGGAAGCCAAAATATCCGCCCATTTCCACTTGTAATGCAGGGTGAGCCTCGGCGAATTCCTGAGTCATTTCTCCAATGCGCTTAATCAGCACACCTGTGAATAGAAAATACGGAAGCACGATAATCTTTTTGGCCCCCAATCGTACACAACGCTCTAGGCCATCGGGAAAAGAAGGCTGCGTCACACCGATAAAGCTGCTTTCTACCCACGTATAAGAAAGCTTCTCCCACAGCATACGAGTGATTTTGAAAAAGTCACTGTTCGCATCTGGATCGCTACTTCCGCGTCCTAATACAAGTACCGCTGTTTCTTCGTCAGATACCTCGGTAGATGCCTCTACAGCGCTATTCATCCCTGCTGGAACTGCAACAGGGCGGGCCTCTTTCAAGCGGTTTAGCAGTATGCTAACGATTTTTTCGTGAACGCCAATCGGACGTCCGTATACAAATTCCACCTGCGGGTATTTTGCCTTTGCCCGGTCGATTGCCTTCGGAATATCAATTTTGGCATGCACTGCTGCGAACAAAATAATCGGAATAAAAACGACACGCGTCGCCCCTTTGTCCACACACGCCTGTACTCCTTCGGCAATACTTGGGCGTGCCAACTCCAGGAAGCAGGTTTCTACACACGTACCTGGCGCCCGATCTGCCACTGCTTGCGCAAATTCCAGTAGTTCCTGATTACCCTCTGGGTCCCGACTTCCATGTCCAACCAACAATATTGCATCCACTGCTGTGTTTTCCTCCTCATTGATAGGGATAGCCTACATGACGCCCTATTATATATATATGCTTGTATCCTGTTCATCAAGCCTACCAACCCACTTAATCACCACAAACCGCGTTCACTTCTACTGTTGCTGGTGCATCTTCATGCCGGAAACCCGCAACGATGCCTACACGTTTGAAAAACTTATGAAAACGCTCGTTCGGATGCCCTTTTTCCTTGTATTCAGCGATAATATTCTCCACGATGTCCGTAATCTGATCACCCGGAATTCCTTCCGCTACGGGCTGAGCGGCATGAGCATTACGGCCGAATTTTTTGCCGCCGAGGAAAAGATCATATCCTCCCTTGCGGTAGACAATTCCGATATCCTCCAGTACCGCTCCATAGCAGGCCATGCCGCATCCGTTCAAAGCAATGCTCGTTTCCTTGGGTGCCTGTAATCCGCCAAGCACAACCTGTAGGTGCTCAGCCACAGGCACTGCGTCATCCTTCTCCATATTACAGAAGTCGCATGCCTTGACCTTAAACACATCGCCGATCGGCATGACAATGAATCGTTCATCCCGAAGCCGTCCGACCAGTTCCTCGGGGTCTGCGCACGGCACGCGCAGCACGATCTGATGATCTGGCGTGTATTCCAGCTCGCCATCATCACCCGCTACCTCGGCGAGCAGTGCCATCTGCCGAGCAGTGAATTTCTTGTTTCCCACGCCAGGGGAAACCCCCACCTCAAACAGCGCAGGCTTGCCAAAGCCGCCTGACGCCTTCCCAGTGGTAGCCACCGTTGCCGTTCCGACGGCGCTCTGGGCAGCAGGCGCTTGCCCGCTCCAGCGAGCATTGGCTTCGCCCGGCAGCTTGCCGCCGACAGCTAGGCGGCTTAGTGCCTCTGCTGCCAGCGATGCTGGAGCCGCTCCGGTTTGCTTCGCGGGCGCAGCCTGCACGGTAGCCATCGCCTGCGGGCGTGCCTGCGTGGCAACCGCAGCGCTGCTCGCGGAAGGCTCGGGAGACGCAGACATTGCTCCACCTCCCTGCGGTGTATCCAGCGCGCGATCCTCTTGCGCGCCCAGCGACCACGGCTCCGCTTCCGTGCGAAGCCGCTGATGCGGTTTGAGCACTTGCTCGGTCGCGTCCAGCGTGTATTTACGCTGATAGCCGCGCGGAGTCACGATTAACCCGTCATACACTGTCGTCGAGGAATTGCCGATGATTACGGTCGTCAGCATCCCGATATCATGGTTCAGCATATCTTCCAGCGTCGTTACAATAACCTGCTGACGTTCACGATAAGCACTCTTCACCAGTCCAACTGGAGTTTGCGGATCACGGTAACGGAGCAAAATGGACTGCGTCTCCACAATCTGGCGGGTACGCCGACCACTACGCGGATTGTACAAGGCAATCACAAAATCAGCCGAAGCCGCAGCTTCTACACGCTTCACGATCGTTTCCCACGGGGTCAGATGATCACTCAGACTGATTGTGCAAGCATCATGCATAACCGGCGCTCCCAACAACGAAGCACAGGATTGAATAGCCGAGATCCCCGGCACAACTTCTACCTCAACCCCGTCCTCGCGACGCCAGCCTTTTTGCATCAGCACTTCGTACACCAGCCCTGCCATGCCATAGACCCCAGCATCTCCACTGGAAATGACGGCTACCTTCTTACCCATCTCTGCTTGGCGAACCGCCTCCTGCGCACGGCTCACTTCTTCTGTCATCCCTGTGCGTACAATCTCCTGTCCGTTCAACAACGGACGGATCAAATCAACGTAGGTATTGTAGCCGATAATGACCTCACTTTCGGCCAGCGCATCCAACGCCCGTTTTGTGATATGTTCCATATCTCCTGGTCCAAATCCAATCACCAGCAATTTTCCTAATGGGCTCATCGTGCTCCTCCTATCATCCTTTTCAGGGCAGCTATACTATCTATTTCAATAATTTGTGGCATCCTTTAACTCAAAAAACCCCATCCTGCCCGGATGGGGTTCCTATGTACGTATCTCTCTCACCAGACGAAACAGCGTAAGAAGACAGTTCTTGTCTTCCTCCTATCTGCCGTTGTTTTCCATCTGTTTTGTTTACGCTTCAAACGCTGCTGCACGTTCATATCCACGCAAACCTGTAACCAACATGGAAAAAGCAACGTGTGCCTGATTTCCTGATTTCGTACACCCATCCTCTCCGCGAAGGTTAACGGTGCATACAGATCAAGGTAGGTCTCCTGGCTTGGCATCAACGGATTCTCTCGTCTTCCCCGTTTTGTACGAGTGACCATTTAAAAGAACCCTCTTCCTTACAGTGGCGGGACCGCTCGGGACTTGCACCCGATTCCCTGTTACCCTTTGCTCAACCGCAAAGGCACCTTGTCTGTCCGCTATTTGATTATGGGTCTTATCATAACCTTGCCTCAATCAGTTGTGCAAGCACGAAAAAAGCTTTATTTCAAGTTCTCTGCTTTATTTTTCAACATATGCAGCAGTTCATCCGGGTCCGCAGATATACTCAGTAGCGCTGGATGATCAGCTCCGGTAAACCCTTCCTGCACGCTATGACGTACCATTTCTACCAACGGGTCAAAATATCCATTCACATTCAGCAGCCCAATGGGCTTGCGATGTATACCGATTTGCGCCCAGCACAATACCTCGAACAGCTCCTCAAAGGTTCCCAAGCCTCCCGGAAGGGCTATAAACGCATCGGCCATCTCGCTCATCGCCGCTTTACGTTCATGCATGCTTGCTACCTCAATAAACTCGGTAACTCCCCGATGAATGATCTCTGCATCGAATAACAGGGTGGGCATAATGCCGGTGACCTGACCTTCACCCGCCAGCAGTTCATCCGCCACCTTACCCATCAGCCCTCTGCTGGAGCCTCCATAAATTAAACGGATATGCTGGCGAGCCATAGCTTCACCCAGCTTGCCTGCCGCCTCAACATATACCGATGAATGTCCAGGTCTGGACCCTGCAAATACACAAATAGAATTCATAAACGTCTCAGCTCCTGTCCTCAATATCATGCATCGAAACTTATTCATTATATTAGATAAATATTTTCGCTATAACAAAAAACTTTGCGATGCATGTCCAACAAAAAAAGATAAAGACCTCGTAGGCCCTTATCTCTATTTTACTCTGTATTAGTAAATATAAGTTCATTTTTAGCTTACTGCATTTATCATTTCCAGCTCATTTCAAATGACCGTTCACGCTCTTCAGACCACAGCCATGCACCGAATCGCTATGTTCGAAATATTTGCCCAGTTCCACCATCATCGCACCCATGCGCTCTTCAGTTGGAAATACGACTCGTTCAATCCCTTCTTCCAAAATGGATTGTGCAGTCACCTTGCCTACCGATACAGCAATGACATCTTCACGAAAGGCTTCCAGTAAATCCTCCATTCGATTTTGCTTTCTGGCATATTGGGCCAAAAATCGAATTTGCGGACCACTCGTGAACGTAACGGCATCAATCGTACGGTTTATAACATCATCTAGTAGCGCCTGCAATTTTGCTTCTTCAGGTGGGATATGCTTATAAGGAAGTACTTGGCGGGTCACTGCGCCTTGCTCATCCAGCCACTCTACCAACCGGGGGGCCGGGTCTCCATGCAGTTGCAACAGTACTTCCTTCCCCTTCAGATCATATGGGGCAAAAGCCCGTGTCAATCCGATCAAACTTCCGTCCTCGTCCCGTACTGCTGGCGTAAAGCCGCGCTTTTTGAGTCCATTGACCGTCTTGTAGCCCCGTGCTGCAATGTTGGAGGATTGCAGCAACTCTATAATCTGCTCGGCCACGCCCATATCCTCTGCCATATCGAACAGAGCATCCAGTCCCATACCTGTCGTGAAGATGTACCAGTCCGGAGGGTTCTTCACCCACGATACAACAGCGTTGCGCAGCTCAATATCATCCAGAAAAACAGTCCCCTGGGCCGGGCGTTCTACTGGCTCGCCCCCCATCTTCATAACTAGCAACGCCATTTCTTCTGCTTTACGGGGACCGGCAAGAGCGACTCTCTTACCTGCCATGCGTTGTGCCATGCTGTTGCCTCCCTTGTAGATGTCGTATTTCTTTCTACCAAGTATACAATCAGAAAGGCAAAAGACAAATAAGAATTACTTTTTCGATAAATACAGTAATCTTATAAGTGGGCGTGTCCTGTTTCGCTTTCCTGCTGGCCTTCTTTCTGATCACTTCTATCCCTCTCCCTGCCAGATGATGAGTTATCATCACCTCTCCCTTTAAATTTGGGTCGGAGCAACATCCACAGCAAGAAGGGCATGAATACAAAAAAGATGACCATCACCGCAGTCCATTCCCGGCTGAAATCATAAATTTGTACGATGTTGGAGAACAGCATAAACGAACAGACATAACCTAACAAACCTAAGGGCCAAACCATCAGACTCCCCCAGACATGGGCAAACATGCGCTTTACCGCCAAACTGGTAACGTACAGATCAATTCCAATCTTCGTAAGAAAGGCTGGTACGGTCAGTGCTGCCACGAACAAGTCGAACCGATCCAGGAAGTCCGTTAGTTGCAACTGACGCACCAGTTCATACGATGGATAAAACAGTCGTGACAAGATAGGAACTCCAATCACCAACTCCGACAGCAACACCAGCATGATTATAATAGCGGTTCCGAGTAAATGCCCCAACCACGCACTACGTCCATTATAGCTCTTCCCAGAAATCACAAAGGGAACGATCATGATATCGGCCATATATCCGAGCATGCGCCAGCTCCCCTTGATCACTCCATCTACCTCCGGATGTAAATAGGGTCTCAGCATCGAAAAATCCATATTACCTCCAAAAAAAAGCGGCATAGTCAACAGTGTCACAATCAACAATGGCACAAAAATCTCGGTCATATTGACAAGGGTACTTATCCCCCCTTTAACCATAAATGCCATAGTCAATAGCACAATAAGAGATACGACCACAATCGGAGTCAGCGGCAAAAGAACCACCTCCACCAGATCGGTAATAATCCTCAAATCCCGCGCAAAAATGATCAGGAATAAAATGAAATAGACTGCAAGCAGCATACGTCCCAGCACAGGGTGAGAGCTTACCATCGCCTCCATCAGATCCTGATCAGGGAAACGGCGTTTGAGTTTCAACATCGCCCAGATCGGCAAGCAGAGCACAATGGCTGCAATTATACAGGTCCAGTAGGCATGCTGATTCGCGTGATCTGCTGCCTGCGCCGGAGCATGTATAAGGGTAATACCGACCTCCATCAATACACTAAACAGCACAATTTGTCTGGTTGTGAACTGTTTCATGCAGGTACATCCTCCTTTTGCCCGCAGGCATCCATTACACGATTTACAACGTAGGGGGGAGCCACATGTCAATAAAGCGGGTCAGCCAAGTAGCCACATAAACAGTGCTCTTCGTCGATGTGCCATAAATCCAGATGCCAATGCTAATGACATACAATACGCGGGAGACCCAGCGATTGACGGCAGGTGCATTGCTAATACGTTTACGGTCAATCAGATACATGAAGATCATAGCCAGCAATAAAGGTAATAGAAAAACTTTATTCATTCTGGATTTGCTCCTTTTTGACCCCGAATGGCTTGGTGACCGCCCCGATATTCTCAATATGCACGACCGGATCTATGGTGACCTCCACCTTGGGATACAATTGCTCCCACTGAGGTTTAATCCGTTTCCACTCATCCGGGTGATTCGTAATAATAGCCCGGCCCAGGCCAAGCACGTCTGAATGATACTTTTGCTGAATCACATGAACAGCCTCTCCCAGCTCCCTCTTAATTTCCTCGACCGTTTGCTGCTCCAACCACTTCAAATTCTCCTCCCTGGAAATATCGAAGCTCGTCTCATTTTCCTTCACATTCCCATTGCAGTTCATATGAACCGTCATTCGAATTTCGTCCCCCCGAATAAAAGGCTCGATATGAACTTTATTTTCGATGAGATGCACAGATATATAGCCTCTACCTTTGGGAGGGGGGATAAAAATTTCTGTTTCTTTGGCTTGCTCCATACCCAACAGCAGAAACCGACTGAGGTGGTTATCAATAATCCCTGTTAATCTGTCTTGGCGAAAGACAGCCAGTCCATCAACCTGAATATTTGTCTTCTTGTCTTTAAGACTATCAGGCCCATTCTTCACCAGAGACATTACTGGAACTATCGGGTCAATGCCTTCCAGCAGGACGGAATTCATCAGCAGCTTAACGGAACGAGGTTTTTTCATATAGGAAAAGTTGAGCTCACGCACCATTTCCGCTGGATATTGCTCAATCGGAGCATCTGCCTGAAGCATTTCCATCGCTGACCCCTTTGTAATAACAACAAGGGAAGACAGGCGGTTCTGCGGAATACGTGCAATGACATCCATCATTTTGCTAATTCCTTCTCGGGCTAGCGTCTCCCCGAGCAGCAGCACCCGTCGATGAGAATAATTCAGTGTTCGCGAAACCTCTCGCTGTTCCTCAGTACTTGCTCCCCGGAAGCTTGGACCTGTTTTGGACTCCAGGTAGTAGGACTTCGTACCACTGGTACCCCCCCCTCCTCCTGTGCTGCCCGAAGATCCGAGCTGTCCGGGCAGAGCAATTTGCATCGTTACCCGGTATTGATCGCCTTCCTTATCCAGTCCGGTACCCATCACAAAGGCCACATCATTCACTTCACGGCGATCCCAACATCCTCCCAAAAGAATAGAACAAAGCAGTAGACAACAAAGTACAGCTGCTTTACGTATTTGCTGTGTATTTGATGTGGGCTTCATCACCATCCCTCCTCGGTTTTAGGCGATCCGTTCATCTCTTTCTTCGCTCGTTTGTTGTTGTCCTTACCAATCCATGAAGGACGTTTGGTCATTTTCCACCAAGGTGCACGGACGATAATATCCTTTTGATCCATATGGTTGTACGGGCTATATCCACTCATATAAGGGACACCAAACGATGTTAGCTTGGTTAGGTGCGTAGCAATCAGCGTTGTCGCAATAATGATGCCAAACAAGCCAAATAAACCAGCCATCAGCATGATTGGAAATCGCAGCAGACGAACCGTAATGGCAAAATTAAAACGCGGTATGGTAAACGAGGCAATACCTGTGAGCGACACAACAATAACTATTGGCGCCGATACGATTCCTGCCTGTACTGCGGCCTGACCAATAACGAGCGCCCCAAGGATACTGACGGCCTGACCAACCGTTTTGGGGAGACGAATCCCAGCTTCTCGCAGCGCCTCAAAGGAAATTTCCATCATCAATGCTTCCACCAGGGCTGGAAAAGGGATGGATTCCCGAGCCGCCGCAATACTCAATATGAGTGTCGTCGGCAGCATATCATGATGATAGGTCGTCACCGCTACATATAATGCTGGCAGAAAGAGAGCCATGATGAGAAAAAGAAAACGAATCCAGCGCACCATATTACTGATGAAGAAGCGCTCGTAATAATCTTCGCTCGCTTGCATCATTTGCCACATCGTGACTGGTCCAATCAGGGCAAAAGGCGTGCCGTCCACAAAAATGGCAAACCGTCCTTCCAGTAATTGCGCGGTGACGGTATCGGGACGTTCGGTGTATTCCATTTGCGGAAACGGTGAATATGGGTGATCCTCAATCAGTTCCTCAATATATCCAGTCTCCAGAACACCATCAATTTTAATATCGCTGAGGCGCTTTTTAACATCCTCCACCAGCTTCGGATCTATGATCCCTTCAACATAGGTAAGGACGACGCTCGTTTGAGTTTCTGTTCCGAGGGTCATGCTGTGCATCTTGAGCTTGGAGGTCTTCAGCTTGAATCGTAGCAGTGCCGTATTCACGCGAAGTGTCTCTGTGAAACCCTCACGTGGCCCACGAATAACAGCCTCGGTCTGCGGCTCCTCCACGCCACGGCGAACGCCTCCCTTGGCGCTGAAAATATAAGCACGAGCCGTTCCATCTACGAACAGAGCGGCATTGCCGTCCAGTATCGCTGCCGATACCTGCTTCCATTCGTCCATCGTTTTGGTCTGGGACATGGAGATACGAGTCTCATCCAGCGGCTCCAATTTGCCGTTCACTTCAGGGTCCTTGAGCATCATACCCAAGATGACAGGCCGCAAAATATGATCCTGCAAATCCTCTGATTTTACCGTGCCTTCGAAATATGCCAGCAACCCTTTTCGTTCAGGGGAAATCATGAGCTCTCGGTAGACGATATCAGAGCATTCCTTGAAAATATCACGCATTGCGACCCTATTGTCTTCCAGACTGCTGCGCAGTGGCTCTTCCAGCCATGAAGACTCAGGCAGCCCTTTGGGCACACGAGCATTTCGTGTTTTGCGTTCAGCGGCTGGAACCGCTCTCCGGCTCCACGGTAGCTTTGGCAGCTTGGGAAAGCGCCCTTTCTTCATCGTTAGTCCCCCCTTTACGAATAAACCGATCAGTTAATATGACATATAGGATGTACCAGCCTGCAAAGGATTATGTATCCAATGAACTCACCATCTTGAACACATAACAAAAAGACCCTGCAATGATGCAGAGCCTTCAAAAATCAATTATACATCCGAACATTTATGATCAAGAAGATTTAATCTCCCCAATACTCCTCGGGATGGTATTCAATCTCAGAACCGGCTTCGAACGTAAGCTCGCCGATCTGAGCATGATATTGTACACTTTCCGGGGTGACGTAATACCAATGCTTTACCACGAATCCGCCATCTGCGGGTGTTACAAAACGAAATACGTTCAGCTCCTTGCTGAAACGCACAATCGCCTCCGCTGCCTCACTCGGCAACTCTTGAAGCGTGAAGCGAAACACGCCGTCCGCCGATTCCAAACGACAATCGAAACGCTGCTTGCGGCTGTCAGCAAAGCTTCGCCCTGTGACGGCATGCTTGATCAGCCATGTTTCCTGCTGCGCCATTGTGCGCACCTCCTTTTAGGGCAAATCAATCAACATATAAAAAACAGAATCCTCTGCCTTCAGTGATAGCTTCGGCTCCTCCTCTATGCGAGCAGAGTCTCGGCCTTGGAGAAGATGTCCACCGTTGACACGCAGTGAACCCTCGATGACGAACAGGAACACGCGCCGACCCTCGGCCTGTGTAAATTCTACTTGTTCCCCGGGCTGAAGCTTGCTTAAATAAATCGTTAAATCCTGATTAATTGAAGCTATTTCACCCTCCGTGCCGGGTACACGCTTTCCAGCAACGACAGGCAGGAGCTGACCTTGCAGACGTTCCGTATTGAACGTTGTAGTCTCATAGGAAGGTTGCAATCCTCTTGTGTGCGGACTGAACCACAATTGCAGCAGACTGACATCCTCGGTTTGCGAAGCGTTGTGCTCCGTATGAATGATGCCGTGCCCCGCTGACATTCGCTGAATGCCTCCAAAACGGGTCACCGCCACATGTCCACGGTTGTCTTCATGACGCAGCTCCCCATACAGCACAATGGAGACAATCTCCATATCGCTGTGCGGATGCGCCCCAAAGCCCCGGCCTGGTGCGATGACATCGTCATTACAGACACGCATAGGACCAAACGCTGTATTGTTCTCATCCTGATACTCCGCGAATGAAAAGCTGTGGCTCCCCCGCAGCCATCCCTTATCGAAGCTGAATCGGGAAGCAGCCGGATATATTGTAAACATAATAGCCCTCCTTCAAGGATGAACAATGAGATCAAATCCCTCTCATTGTACCCGAGCCCAAGCCATAAAGCTACGCTTCTGTCTGAGTGGTAATCTCATCTATAAAAGACTGCAAGGTACTGGTAACGAAGGCCTCCTTACGGCGGATAAACACCGTTGTCACTTCATTGTAAGGCTCAGGGATGGCATGACCGCACACAAGACCTTGAGCCACCAGCCCGCTGATCGAGGATTCGGGGAAAACGGTCATTCCAATGCCTGCCGCTACACTGCCGATAATCGTCTCAAATGTCCCAAACTCCATGATCCGCTTGGGGATAATCCCCTCCATTTTGAGCCAGGTTTCCAGTCTTCCCCGATATCCGCAGCCTTTTTTATATACCAGGAGCGGACGAGTTGTAAAATCGTCAACCGAAAAGTCATTTCCTTGAGATACGAGGACCAGCTTTTCCTGAAATACATCAAACTGTTCAATGAGCGGATGCTTGACTGGTCCGGTTACAAAGGCTCCATCCAGTCGCATTTCTGCAACCTCCTGCACCAGTGATTCCGTAACCCCGGCCTTGAGGGACAATTCGACATCCGGGTACTTACTGTAGTAAGCATGTAAAATGGCTGGAAGGGCAATGACAGTCTCCACGATACCAATCTCCAGCACCCCTGAAGGTGTAGAGGTGTTCTGAAACGCATGCTTCATTTCCTCAAATTGCGATAAAATGCTTTTCGTATATTGCAGCAGACGCTTGCCCTCAGCATTGAGGATCATCCCCCGCTTATGTCTATAAAATAAAGGCGTCTGCAGTTCCTTTTCCAGCAGCTTGATTCTGGCCGTTACATTGGACTGGACGTAGCTAAGCTCGGCTGCAGCCTTGCTGACACTGCCATGTGCAGCCACCGTCTGGAAAATGTTTAAATCGTTCAGATCCACTACTGTTCCCCCTTATTGTGAAGGGCAAGGACCACCAAAATTGACGCGCCTTGTCACTTATCATCATTTTAAATGATCATAATGTTTATTTTCAATCATTTTACCAACAGCTTCCTATCCTTTATGATGTGTCCATAAGATATGTCCGCTGAGACCGGCAAGGAGGAGCTTCTGTACACCATGAACAAACAGATCATGACCGGATCTTTACTATGCCTGATCGCCAGTATGTCCTGGGGGGCGATGTTTCCGGTTTCGCACATTGCATTACAGCATATTAATCCACTGTACTTTTCATTTTTGCGCTATTTATCGGTTACACTCATATTAATAGTGCTATTGTGGCTCAAAGAGGGACGGACTGCATTTCGCTTTGATGGCAAGGGCAAGGTGTTATTGTTCTTCGGAACTATGGGATTTACCATTTATAATATGGCCGTTTTCCAGGGACAGCACGCGATGGGGGCAGCAGGTACCCTTGTAGCTGCTATTATGGAAGTGCTAATGCCGATGATCTCCATTGCGATGGTGTGGATCATGACCCGTAAAATGCCTCCAAAATATACATTAATCAGCATGTTGATTGCGCTGGCTGGGGCATTACTGGTTATCACGAACGGCAAATGGACCTTTTTCACGCTTGCCGGACAACATCTATTGGCGCTGCTGCTTATTTTCGTGGGTGTCGTCGGTTGGGTCGTATATTCCATGGGAGGCAGTCATTTTGCAGGGTGGTCTACTCTTCGATATTCAACCTTGACCTGCCTGCTTGGAACTCTGGTTTCTTTTGTAGTCGTGACCTTTGCCTCTGCTTTCAACTGGATTGCAGTGCCGGATTGGCAGCACGTATGGTCAGTCAAATACGAAATGAGCTTTATGATCCTGCTTCCAGGGCTAGCGGCCTTGCTGAGTTGGAATGCCGGAATCCGCAAGCTGTCTCCGCTAAACGGTATTCTATTTATTAATTTTGTACCGATTACCACGCTGGTACTTATGTATTTCCAAGGCTATGCCATTAGCCGTTTTGAACTGTACGGGACTGTACTGGTCATTTTCGCACTTATTCTGAACAATATGTTTCAGAGAAGCTCTCTGCGTCCGTCCAACAGCTCACGGGGTGCCCGTTTCCGTCTGAATCGCCGCAAGTCGTTCAACGGTGACTTCTAACCCTGCGAACCAAAATTATGATAAAACATCAAAAAAAGCGCCTGGATACGGAATATAACCTCCGGTATCCGGGCGCTTTTTATCATTTCAGGATTTTTTTTCAACCTGGAAACGTCCAACCAATTCGCGCAGCTCCTCTGCCATTTGGCTCAGGTCTGCTGTGGATGAAGCAATTTCCTCGATGGAAGCCAGCTGTTGCTCAGCCGCCGCTGAGATCGACTCGGTGTTGCTCGCTGCCTCGTCCGAGATGTGGGAAATATCGCTCATAATATCTGCGACGCCTACAGTCCCCCGTGCCATTTCCTGAGTCACTCCAGTAATATCATGGATATGCCCCATCGCGCGTTCGACAGCCTGACTGATTTCCGCAAAGGAATGCTCGGATGTGGTTACCGAATCAATACCTTCCGTCACCCGTGCCCGCGCTTGTTGCATCGCGCCCAAAGCATGGTTCATATCCACCTGCATCGCTTCAATGCGCTCCGAAATCAAGGTAGCCGATTTGGCAGATTCCTCAGCCAGCTTGCGTACCTCTGTAGCAACCACGGCAAATCCTTTGCCATGTTCCCCAGCGCGTGCGGCCTCAATGGATGCATTCAATGCCAACAAATTAGTCTGTTTGGCAATACCAGATATAACACTGATAATATTCACGATTTCACCGGAACGCTCACTCAGGGAGTCCATAGCTTGTCCAAGATCATGAACAGTCTCGTCGATATCATGCATTTTCTGTACAGCCTGCGTAGCAGCCTTGCTACCTTCCTGTGCTGACTCGGCGTTCATCTTCACATGTTCAGATACACCCACCATACGCTCGGATACATCCGCTGCTTGCTGAGCCAGTCCCTCCATACTCACAGAGCCATGCTTGACGCTTTGTAACTGACGTTCGCTGCCTACAGCCACTTCCTGAATAGCAATAGTAACATGCTCAATAGCTTGGGTCGTCTGATCTGCACCAGCAGCCAGCTCCTCCGCTGAAGAACTTACCCGATCTGTCGTTTCGCGTACGCTTCGAATCATCGTGCGCAAACTATCCACCATGGTTTGAAAGTGAGCAGACAGTTCACCTACCTCATCTGTTTTTCCAGTTTCCAAATCACCCGTCAAATCTCCTTCGCTGATTCGTTCTGCTGATTTTTGCAGCTTACGAATCGGTACCAGAACAGAACGGGTAATTAGAAAAATCGCGATAAGCGCAATTACCAACGAGGCAGCCAGCACGAAAATAGTTACATAACGCATGGCAGCGGTGGCATCGTTAATCTCGGATTGATAGAAGGTACCTGCAATTTTCCAGCCGGTATCCTCATTCGTTACATAAGTCAAATATTTCTCGCGACCTTCATGCATATATTTAAAATTCCCGCTCGGCGCAGTATACAACTTATCAAGCGAATTCTCCTGAGGAGATGAACCCGCTTTAGCCGTAGGATGGACCACGAATTTCTTCGAATGATCCAAAATGATGATATACCCCTCTTGGCCCACTTTGATGGAGGCCAGTTTACGTACACTTTCCAGATTCAGAGAGATCCCGATAACTCCAGACTGGTCGGAAAGCGTCTGAGATACTACAACAACAGGAATACCCGATGAATTGATGATAACAGGCGTAATTGCAACCTTACCGGGCTGCTTCATCGCTTCTATGTACCATGGTCGTGTGCGAGGGTCAAATGTTCCTTCATCCTCCTTAGGCACCCCCCGGATCATCAAGCCCTCTGGTGTACCGACAAAAATATCTGTAGCATCTTCGTGCAAGCCCTTGTATTGGATCAACTTGGGCTCAATCAAGGGGCTATTTCGACCATCAATCATCGAACCGTCGAGGCGTTCCGCCAAATATTGCACATCTTCAATTTTACTGGCGATTGCATATTCAATCACGGAGTTAGCGGTCGTTACCCCCTGATTTGCGCTGCTGTAAAGCTGTTTCTCCATAGCATTATACGACGATTTATAGGTTGCAATGGAAATGCTTAAACTCGGAATCAGCAAAACAAGTAAAAAACCTAAAATTAACTTGTTCCTGAGTGTCCAAATGGTCTTTCTTTTTCGCGTTGTTGCCATGTATCTTTCTTCCCCTTTGCTCAAAAAGCGATATTATTTCATTACATTCCATGGAAGTTATATCGGCAGAAAGCAGCAAAACATTTACAAAGAATTTTCATAAAGGAGAAAAACAAAAACCACGTCCTATGAGACTAAGGACGCGGTTATATGAACATTTAGACCTGCACGTTACTATTTTCAGCCTTTTTACGGCCAAACAACTGATCCACCGCCAGAAAGCGTCCACCAACCAGGGCTTGCTGAAGACTAGTGAACAAAATCAGGAGATCAAATTCAATCGAGCCAAAAGGTTGTCCTTTTTTTGCAGTCAGCAATACTCCGATCATTACGATGGTCAATGCTGCTCCAGCCAGTCGTGTTCCAATACCCAGAACCAGTGCAATCCCTCCAACCAACTCAACCGTAGCGACCACAGGGGCCATCCAGCCAGGGAGTCCGAGGCTCTGGAAGAAGCCGGAGGTTCCGTCTAGTCCCTGAAACTTTTGTGCACCGTGAACGATAAAAATAACTCCTGTAAAAATTCGTACCAATAACAATCCAATATTCGCAAGCGTTTGATTCATAAGCTCATCTCCTTTAAGTTGTATACGGATTAGATAATTAACACTACAAAATGTAGTGTTATACATATCAAGAACCGGTAGCGCACAAGGCGCCACCTTCTATGATACATATTGCCAAACTAGATTAACGCCAGTGTAAACATAAGCGTTAACATGACGAGTACATAGCCTGAAAACATAATCGAACGCCAAGGCATCTGAATGGTCGGCTTTTGTTGAGGGTCTAGAATACGTGAGATCCGATAATTAATGGACGTCTCTGCAAAAGAGGAACAAGCGGCGGAGTTTACCAGACGGGCATTAGCGGGTGTCATACTCAGAAGCTTGAGCAATGCGCTCCCAATTCCAACCGGTGAACCGGCTCGATGAATCGCTTCGTTGTCCGCCAAGATTTCACGGGCCGTCTTATAATGGTTGGTAATGTGACGTAGCACCGGCAAGTAAAACAGCTGTGTAGCGCACATTTGCAGGAACCAGGTCTTCAATGGATCATAATGCTTCATATGATAGGCTTCATGGTATATAACCGCTTCTTCCTCATGCTTGTCCAGTACGGACAACAGTGCAGAGGACAATACAATTCGCGGCTTCCATAAACCCATGGTGAAGGCAGCAGGCTTGGCATAATCAATGACCCAAATTCGATCGGTCCCGAGTTCGCGATATCGCTCACCCAGTGCTTCGGTCAACGGCAGGTCGCGCATTCGATGCAGTCTGCGGAAAGCTGCCCTGGTAGCCATGCACTGTCTGACTGCTTCTCCTCCGGCGATACCGAAGGTTACAAAAACCAGTCCACTGAGCGCATCCACCATGTAGCCGATTCCATAGTGCTGCAACAAACTTCTGCAAATTTGAAACACGTTAAAATTCAATTTCCAGCCGAAAACATGCTGCCCGGCGTACATCCCCATCTGCATAAGGGCAAAACCCGAAATCAAGGCGCCTGCTGTAAACAGTAATTTAGAACGTGTTTTCCACATCGTCTACATATCCTTTTTCCATTGTTTAATTTTTTGTTCCAAACGTTCGATCAAAATCGGATCAGCTACTTCCAGAGCATCAATCATATGGTTAACAGCAAGCGGACCAAATTCATCCACCAGTTCGTGACTCAGCTCTTTGGATTGCTCATCCATAAACTCTTCTCTGCTTAAAACAGGACGGTATAAGGACGTTCTCCCGCGTATACTTTTGCTCAAAATCCCCTTTTCCACTAAACGGTTCATCACGGTCATTACCGTATTGAAGTTAAAGTCCCGATCCCCCTCCAATGCGGTCTGCACTTCTTTGATACTCCGATCCGAAGTGGACCATAAAATATCCATGATTTTGGCTTCCAGAGGCCCGAAAAATCGGTTAAGTCCGGTTTCGCCAGCTTTAAAATTCAGTCGTTTCATAAGAAGCACCTCACACTACCGATTGTAGTGTATGTATCCTGATAAAGTCAACTGTCACACCTAGTGTCAGCTTTAGGCACCGTATACAAACCGCCGAATGGTATCCATCCGGCGGAATTTATCGATATTCATAACTTTCCGTTTAATCTGCCAATCTGTATCCTACACCTCTTACGGTTGCTATATATTCAGGCTCCGCAGGTCGATCGTCCAGCTTCTTGCGCAAACTTTTGACATGCACATCTACAACATTGCTGCCGCCGACAAAATCGGTTTCCCAGATATCATGCATCATTTGCTCGCGCGAGATCACTTTTCCTTGAGAATCTATCAGCTTCAATAGCAAATCGTATTCTGTTTTGGTTAGATTCAATAGATTCTCTTCCTTATATACCAACATTTTATCACGGTCAATCCAGATATCCTTGAACACCGTACGCTGACTGGTTTGCGCTGCCTGGCGGGAAATCACCGGATGACGCACAATCATCCGCTCAATGTCATGCACCATTTGGTTGGATGCTAGTGGCCATATCAGTACCTCTTCCGAAGGAAGCAGCTCATGCGCACGTAAAGACATCCGATCCTGAACCACATACATGACTGGTGTGTCTTTCATATATTCATGCTCAAGATCATTGCGGATACTCAGCAATTCACGCCGTGGATCAGTGGCGGTCAAATCGTAAATCAAGAGGTCGCTCCCCAAATGACGCTGCACTTCAGGCTCCCAGCGATGGAAGACCATTACGTCAAAACACGCATCTGACAACGTACGCACCACACCGTGGACTACACCCGGTACGGAACTGATCAGGATGATGCGACGCGTGGTCGGACAATACAAAGGTTCATTAGAAGGAACGGTCTGCACCGCAGGTGTAGACGGGGCAGACAACATCGATGTCCAACTGCCCTTCACCCGTCTAGGCATGTCAGCTACTTTAATACGATTCGTTACTTGATTCGCTTGCTTTGACATTCCTTACACACTCCTCCGAATACGACATGGGCATGGGCAATCGTATATCCCGTTTCATGCGCAACCGTATCAATCCAATCGTGTGGGACTTCACTCATCACTTCATCTACTCGGCCGCATACCTGACAAATAATATGCTGATGATCGTCCATCCGACCATCATAACGACTAGCAGCTTCCCCTAGTTTCAGCTCACGGATTAATTCCTTATCCGTTAAATAACGCAATGAATTATAGACCGTTCCATAGGCCAGATTATATCCGCGCTCCATCAACCGATTCATAACATCGGCAGCGGTAGGATGATCGTGGGCCTCACGGACCACATCATATACCGCTTGGCGCTGCGAAGTTAAATTTAAAGTTCTCATACCGCATCTCCCTTAACCAACGCAGATTATATTTATTACAAACTTATAATCACAATAAAAATTAATTTAGAATAAGTATAAATCTTAATTTATTTCAAGTCAATGAGATCGGATAAATTGTGCCGCTTTGCAACACAATGTATACATGATATACATTCAGCTCATGGAGGGATGTTTGATGAAAACACTTTGGATATTCATACTTTTTATGCTACTAATGCTTGGGACAAGTGTGTCGGTAAAGTGGCTTTTTGGTGTTCATCATCCTTGGGAGCCTGTTTCATTGGCTTTTCGCACGATGCGACCATCAGAATATATTGTGCTGGTGGGAATGCTCATGGTGCTCCTTATAAATGTAGGCAAAAAGCCAATAGGAAATGCATTTCGCTTCCTGTTCTCACAATGGTCACGTTTCCTCAAAGTTTCAACTTCTTCCTCTGCTTCTCCGCAAGAGAGCCAGCAGGAAGAACAAACAAGGAATAACGTAAACAAATAATGGATGAACATAGATGAGGGACAGTCGTCCAAATTCAAAGTGCTCACTCAGGTTTGTTGCCCCTATCTGTGACCATAGTAAAACAATAATACCGCAAGGTAAGAGCACTTTTCGGTACGGTAAACCAAATATATCCGATATCCCCAACACTGCTGCATAAGAAAACAAGGCCACTTTAAAAAAGTCTCCGATAATAATGGACATCAGTACAATAACATCTGGACGCTGCACATATTCCGAAAGCTGCACGTTCTGGAATGTACTTAATAATGGAAAAATAGAACGCTCTGTTATATCGGTCCCCAGCACGGTTACATTTAGTATTGCGACTTCAACTAAAATAGTGCCTCCAGCTAAAATACTTATATATCCAGCTTTGGTGATCTGTGAAGGCCTTTTTACAGAAGGGACAAACATCATAAAACAAATCAGCTCACCAAAAGGAAAAGCCAAACGATCCCTTAGGGCTGACATGAGTACAGGTTTAAAACCCTTACTCATGACGGGCATCAGTTCTTCAAGATGAACACTGCCCGATAAGAGCAATAATGTATTTCCCAAAAGCATAACGATGAGGATTACTACAAAAAACACCTGCCCCGTACGGGCCAGTACTTCAAAGCCAAGCCAGAGGACATAGATTGCACAGAGAATCATCAGAAAAGCCACGACTAGGCTCGGTGTTTTTTCCAGTACAGACACACGAACCAGTTCAGTCTCATCACGTAAATTTCTACTGGTCAAATACAAAAAAAACAGAATGTACAGTACCCCTATTGCCGTTCCACCCTTATTCCCTACCAATTGACGAGCATAGGTAGTCAACATTTGGCCGGGGAATCTCTCTGCCGTGTAGGTGTACATCCGGAACAATACCATTCCGACCAGCATAGCAATAGTCTGAGCAATCCAAGTATTCCGTTCATATTCACTATCCATATTAATAATGACTGCATTTCCTAGAATAAAATGGAACATCAGAATGAGCATTTGTCCGGTACTGATGTATGTTTTATTGGCAAGACGATGACTCATGGGGCATTCTCCTCTATTTTTTTATTCCGGGTCTTTTTCAGCCACGATACAATTAGAAGTAAGAGTGGAAAAAACACGGCAAATATCGGAAACAGCCATTTCAGTACAAACTCGCCTGTTTCAAGGTGATCTTGATAACCCAGTGCCATTAATACACAAGAGACTAACATGATCAGCCCAAATGGCAGAATCAGTTTATGGTAGGATATTCTCAATACATCCTCTGCCGCTTTAACTGCGGCATAATAAAAGATGAAGATTTTGAAAAAATCAAAAATTATAACGCTCATCACGCCGATCACATCGACTCTGTCGATAAAATCAGATATTTCGACCTTGCTGATCATAGTAAGCAGGGGATAAGTCGCCCGTTTGAACACGTCCTCTCCTAGTACAAGCACATTGGACAGCGTAACAACAGACAGGAGTAGCCCTCCAAACAATATAGCAGAGACCCCTACCCCATTGGCACGATAGCCTTTTTTTAAGGTGGGAAGAATCATCGCAAACGTAACCATCTCGCCGTACGGTAGCATTACGGCCTGCGAATAAACTACTTGCCATATCCGCTGCCAGCCATGCTCGGCTATGGGCAATATATTGCCCACATCCACAATGCCTGCCAACAAAATCAACATATTAGTAGCGAGACCCAGCAGCAGTAGCAAAATCAACATGATAATGGCCGTCCGGCCTGCAACCTCAATTCCCAAATACACCACATACATGACAAGTACAACCATTAAGCCACAGATGACTGTCAACGGCGTATGCTGAAGTGTACGGTCAGCAATCAGGATCCCCGTGTCCCTAAGATCCCGTGCTCCGCCGTAGAGAAAAAACACGATATATAAAAAAGCAAGCGCGCTCCCTGCTTTCTTGCCCAAAAGAGCTCTGCAGTATTGTGTCATAAGCAAATCAGGAAAACGTCGGTGCAGGCTGCCATAGCAAACAAAAAGCAATGCCCCAACAATCGTGGAAATGAGGATGGCGATCCATGCATCCTTACCCGCATCCCTACCGGGAATAGACATCATGGATGTGCCCAATTCAAACAGCACCATGAGAGAGATCATTTCTTTTGAACTTATCTGTGTCTTCTTCATCGCCTTCCCCCCTTCCTGATTTCACTAGTCGGCTTCTCCCCTTGAGTACGGGTTGGTTCGCGACTGTGTATGCTTCAATACCGAAGTCACCTGAACACGAACGGTGCTTTCTGCAAAATAACGGCTCCAATCGGAAGAGAGCCTTTTCCATTGTTTTGGGTATCTCCTCTCAAGTGCAAGACCTAAGCCGAACACATCGCTGCCAGTACGCTGAACCTCTTTGACGGTTGATAAAATGACGCGTTTCGTTTCCTCTGCCCATTGCTCCTGCAATCGTTTGATAACCTCTGAACTTTTCAGGTTAATGGAACATTCAGCTTCCTGTATTGCTCCGGTCTGCTTCAAATGAATTACAAAAACAGGCTCACCTCGCTCCATCTGACTGTCTATATGGGTTTTAGAGAACAAGGTTTCAATACTAACGGTTTCCCCTTTCTTATCACAACTCATTGTTGTTTCCGCACTTTTCACTTTGTTATTAATCAAAGACAGTCCAACTGCTTGGCCATCGTCCAACCAGCGGACAAGACGATCTTTTTGGAATACTCCCATCCCATTAATGTGAACAACTGCTTCCGGTAAGACATTGTCCACATTGTCCTTCCGTGAGGCCTGCTCCAAATTGCCGCTCACCTCTACGCCCGTAAGCACAGGACCACTCCCTTTACTGGACATGCTGCGAATGACATCATCGACACTCACCGCGTAATCCCCAGCGTACAAATTTTGAGATAATTCCAGCTTTCCTGAAATATCATTAGCGGGAATGCGGCCGATCGCAGTCATGGTTGCCAGTACATCCTTTCCAGTTTCACCGCGTGCTATCAGCATTTTCATCGTCAGACGGGTTTCCGTATACCTTTCCAGAAAATCCAGCGTATCGCCAATTCCATGCCGTGCCAGCTTTTCTCCGATGACGACCAATCTAGCATGCGCCAGAGAAATAGTCCGTGGGATCCTCTGTGAAGCTTTGCGAATCGCTTGAAACAGACTTTTGCCCTTTTCCCGATACAAAACGACAGGGGTATCTCCTCTCGCTTTGGCTCCAGCGATTTCATCTGCCACGATCACCTGCAGGGAGACCTCATATTCTGACTCCCCCGCCATATCAATTCCTATTCCCGCTACTACGGCTCGCTGGTTCAACTCCACAGAATCCCAGCAACTGGATAACAATGGAGCGAACAGAAGCAAGACCAAACACAGTCCTCCTATTCTCCCCTTAAAGGTTACAGCACTTTGTTCATTCCTCTTCCCCTGATACACCCTGATTGCCCCCCTCCTGCATCGGCGTGGTTTTATCCGAAGGGGAATTTCCGCTTCCATCCTTCATTCGTTTCTGGTTCTTAGACGTAATGCTTTTAGGACGTTTCTTCATCATCCAGAATGGGAGTCGCAATACGGCATCCTTTTGACTCTCCAGCACAAAAGGACTAAAAGGCGCCATGTAGGGCACCCCGAAGGAACTCAGACTGTTCATATGAGCAATTAGCGCAATCAGCCCCAATGTAATGCCGTATAGGCCCATGAACGCAGACAGGATCATGAAAATAAATCGGCACAATCTCCCGGCTACTGCCATGTTGTAGGCTGGGATTGCGAAACTGGCTATCCCCGTCAGGGCTACTACAATCGTGAGTAGCGGGGTGACAATTCCGGCTTCCACAGCCGCTTGACCCAGCACAAGCGCTCCTATAACGGATACCGTTTGGCCACCCGCACGCGGCATTCGGATACCTGCCTCACGCAAAATCTCAAAGGTGATCTCCAGAATTAACGCCTCTAGAAATGCCGGAAAAGGAACGGATTCCCGCTGAGCTAATATGCTAATCAGCAATGGAGTCGGTATCATTTCATAATGATATGTTGTTAAAGCAATGTAGAGAGAAGGCCCTAGAATAAGAATAATGAAGCTGATATATCTAATGAGCCGAACAACAGTCGCCATATCGTAACGCTCTTCATAATCCGAAGAGTTCTGGAAAAATTGAGCAAACACTGTGGGCATCACCAATACAAACGGATTTCCGTCTATAATGAGCGCCACTCGGCCCTCCATAATATTGCTGCTGATGGTATCAGGTCTTTCCGTGTTAAAGATCGTTGGGAAGGGTGTGAAATGATTTTCTTGTATCATCTCCTCAACCATGCCGGACTCAAATATAGCGTCAATGTTGATGCTTTCTATCCGTTTACGAACCTCCTCTACGACACGTGGATTCGCAATATTCTTCATGTATAGCATGGCCACATTCGTGAGAGACGTGCTTCCCACTTGAAACATTTCCAGTGTAAGATCAGAGCTTTTAATCCGTCGCCGAACCAGAGAAATATTCGTGAACAGAGATTCCACAAATCCATCTTTTGGTCCTCTGACGACTGTCTGGGTTGTTGGCTCGCTGACAGCGCGTGTCTCTCCCCCACGTGTACCGCACGCAATGGCTTTTTCGCAGCCTTCCAATAAGATGATTGTGTCCCCCATTAACAATTGCTTCATCATGGAATTCCAATCATCACAGTCCTTCACTTCTCCAAGTGCAAGCGCGTGACTCTGTATTTTTGTGTACAGCGCCTCTGCGCTCTCCACCTCCACAGCTACCTCAGCAGATGGGCGGCTAAGCATGGATTTCATGATGAGTTCATTCACCGTATCCGTTTTGGCCATACTATCTAGAAACACAATAGCGGCGGGGACATCCGCCCTAAGGCCCACTTTAAAGCGGCGAATCAGAAAGTCTGGGCTATCTGACGTCAACTCCTTAACTTGCTGCAAGTTGGTTTCCAAACAAGCCTCGATTTTTAAATAGCGCGGAGAATTTCCATTCTTCTTATCCACACCCGATTTTCTATTATGTTTGCGATAGGGATAGCGAATCATGAGCAAACCTCCTCTCCAAATGGCAACAGTACACTACCTATTTCCTAATTAATGTATCTTTGGAGTATGCTCAATCTGTTCCCAGTTATGCACCAAGCACTCGATCGAAACGTTTTAAGCAAACCCAGCGTAATAAATTTGAATAAATTTTTAATTTTTTAAGCCTAATGTCAGTTCTTTTTGATAAAATGAAGGAATATGCCTCTCGGGAGGGTTAACATCTTGTTTAGTACGTTTTTTGTAAATACCTGTATCCTTGTCACCTTTTTGTACATAACCGGTCTTGTTTCACAAAGGTATAAAATCCGTCTACACACCTTAACGCATAAGGTACATTGGATTGGTGGCGCTCTTTTTGGGTGCTATGGCATTGTTATCATGTACTACTCCATTCCAGTAGGATTTAATACCATCGCTGATCTTCGACATCTGGCTATCGTAGCTACCGCAACTTATATCGGCGCCCCAGCTGCGCTTATGGCAACGCTTTTTATATGTTTAGGCAGACTATTGCTGTTTGGTATCAACACTCAAGCCATCGTAGGCGCCATTTTTATACTGCTCGCTGGTCTGGGGTGTGCTGTACTGTCACATTTGTCCTGGTCGCGTTTACCCAAGCTGATTATGATGAATGTTTTTGCTTTGGGCATTATATTCTGTCCCCTTATGATAAATTTGAAAAATCTCGATGATGTTCTGCACGTGTATCCGCTCCAATTCTTCATTTCCATGGTCGGCGGATGTCTTCTGTACCTCATTGCTGAATCTATCAACACATCCAATGAGCTGTTACTTCGACTGGAGCATACCTCCTACACAGACCATCTCACTAATTTAAGCAATAGAAGACAGCTTGAGTTCTCATTGGAAGAACAGCTCCCTCAAGCTCGTCAACGTCATGAGCACTTATCTGTACTGGTGTTGGATATTGATCACTTCAAGAAAGTCAACGATACCTACGGACATGCCGCAGGCGATACAGTGCTGCGTCAGCTTGGGCAGATTTTAATGGAAAAGTGCCGTACTAATGATGTAGTCACTCGCAGCGGGGGAGAAGAATTCACCGTACTATTGCCGAATTGTGCTTTTCGGCAAGCATTACGCATAGCTAATCAGATTCTTAGCGGAGTAAATCAGTACGAGTTTGTTTTAGCGGACGGACTTATTCTTAAAGTCACCGTGTCCATCGGCGTGACCACCTTCCCTGGTACAGGAGAAGATATATCCGGAGCAGCCCTGCTGGAACAGGCGGACAAAGCATTATATGAAGCTAAAAAAGCAGGACGTAATCGGGTTTGCTCCTATGAAATATAACTTGAGGCATGACCCTTACACAGAAATAGCCGATACAACCCTCTCTTGAGGATCGTATCGGCTATTATCCTTTTAAAAAGAAAAGATGTTAATCCCTAGGGGAAGGTGACTTGGCATCCTTATCTTCAGTATGATTGCAATTCCCCACCACAAGGGATGTACGCTTGGCGAGCGAAGCAAGCGTATGAGATTCCCATACTTCCAGCATACGACGTTCACTCTCAGCTAAAATCTCAGATACGGCGATCGCCAACTCCCCGCAAAAAGGGTTCGTCTCCGGTTCATGCATCATCCCCGGGAAAATGGGATCACATATTTCAATGGCGTGGTATATATCAGCAAGTGTAATATGATCCGCTGAACGGGTAAGCACATAACCTCCCTCGCGCCCTTCACGTGCTGCAATCAAATCAGCCTGCACAAGCCGTGTCAGCACTCTGCGCACCAAAGTGACTTCGCAATCAATGGAGCGGGCAATAGAGCCGCTGGCACAAAGCTCCCCGTGTTTTTCCAAATAGACAAGCGCCTTTACCGCAATTCCAAGCCATTTGGGCGTTGCGGTGCGTAGTCTTTTTTCACTATTCAAATGAGATGACACCCCTAAGCTGTAGAAACTTCGTTGAATGCATTGTACGTGATGTCAGATGTAAGTTCAAGCCTGAAAGCCGGAACCCTCTGGATCCCTAGCGCCCAAAGTAAAATGACCTAGTCGTACTTCTCCACTAAGTGACAGATAAACATCCCGGATGCCGGAGGCTGACTGTACCTTTTCCGAGAGTGTCACCCATGCTTGTGCCCCTCCTGTATTACCCACATTGATGCGTGCCACAGCTTGGCTGTCTGGCCCATCCAAATGCAGTTCAATGGCTGCATCACTGCTGTTGCCTGACACGCGGCACTGAAACTCGGCTACACTCACCGTATTCATGTCTACGCCATGAAAAGCAATCCAACCAGAACGTTGCGGTGAACGGGGACGTACACAGGCCTCCCTTTGCTCCTTGCTTTCATCCAGCAGGATGTCGAAGCAATCATCAAAGTTTTCAGCTCGTATCCTTGGTCCAGCTTGCCGTGGTGGAATAACTTCACCTCGAACGTACACAGGATGCTCCAATCGAATATCTGCTGAGGAGGCACCTGCCAGCAGTGTATATTCACCCGATTCAACGCAATAATAATCCCGTGTGACATCCCAAATCGCCCAATCCTTTACCCGAACCGTAAAAGAGACCGTTCGCGTCTCACCTGGCTCCAAGCGAATGCGTTGAAATCCACACAGTGTCTTCAACGGGCGCTTTACGCGCGAGGCTTCAGAGCGTACATATAGTTGTACAACCTCTTCACCAGCAGCTCCCCCTCGATTCGTCACATCTACCCACACCTGGATAGCATCTGCGGCGTCAAGTGTAGCCATAGATTTAACGTTATCCTTATGGGCGTCTGTATGCAGATCACTATATTCAAATGGCGAATACGTTAGCCCGTGTCCAAATGGATATAACGGTTCACCTTCAAAATATTGATAGGTACGACCGCCACGAATAATATCATAATCCCTGATATCACCCAATTGATCCTCGTTCTGAACCCAGGTCATGTTCAGACGCCCTGCGGGTGCGTAATCTCCAAACAATACATCCGCTATGGCTGTACCATGCTCTTGTCCCGCATGAGACGTATATACGATCGCTGGAATATGCTCTTGAAGCCAAGGAATCGCAAATGGATAGCTGCCCGTCAGAACCACAATCGTATTCGGATTGACGCGATATACTTCCTCGATAAGTCGTTGCTGGGAAGCAGCCAGTTCCAGGCCTGGGCGATCATTCTCTTCTTTTCCGTTAATGAGCGGGTGATTTCCAACGAATACAATCGCTGTATCTGCCGCTTGCGCAGCGGCTATCGCCTCCGCCAAGCCATCCGATACCGTCTCAATACGGAAAGTCGTACGGTCGGAGTCTGTGACGTTAGATGCAGGAGTTGCGGATTCCATCACCTTTAAGGAGCCTTCCGTTCCTGCGATCACTGGCTTACCATTCCACGTGGTCCACAGATGCTCTCCTTGTTCTACAGGAGTCAGTCCAAAGACCTCTTTAACATACCAGCCATACGCTTCAGCAGCTGTCACACGAAGCGTCTCCTCATCGCTCGTCACATAGGTACCCAGATGTTCATCATGCAGTGTCACGCTGCCATAGCCCCAATCTGTCATGGTCAATACCGTTGGCTCTCCACCCTGGGACAGGCGCATATCGCCAGAAGAATTAACTATGAGCTTCGCGCCATCAGTCGATGCCGTCAAGGTCACACGATCTTTGGCATCGGAGTACACGACACGTTCCTCCGCGCCCCCGCTTTCCAGCTTGGCACGAATCGCCTCCAGCGGTGTAACCCGGTAAGGCAGCGTACCGGAATACCAGTCGCGGAACACCTCATTGCCATGCGAACCAATGACCGCTACTTTGCCGCACTGGGCAGGGTTCAATGGCAGAAGCTTTTGCTCATTTTTGAGCAGTACGATCTGCTCCCTCGCCGCACGCAACGACAATGCACGGGCTTGCTCTGTCATTAAAGCCTCTTCCCCGATGGAGGCATATGGATTGTCTGCCGCCGGATCAAATTCCCCCAAACGAAAACGAACACGGAACGTATGGAACAATGCCCGATCCAAGTCCTCTTCTTGTAGCGAGCCCTGCTCCAAAGCTTCTCGAATCGCCTGCTTGGAGAGCTCTGCATCATCGGTAATGCTGTCAATTCCAGCGCGAATAGATTCAGCCACGCCCGGCGTATGGGAAACGTAATATTGATGGTCGTTTACAATCCCCATCACATCACCCGCATCACTTACGACAAAGCCGTCCATTCCCCATTCGCCTCTGACAATATCGTTAACACCATGGTATAACGTAGCAGGCGTCCCGTTAATCAAGTTGTAAGAAGTCATCATCGACTGGGCTCCGCCCTCCGTAAAAGGCTTCTCAAATGCTCTTAGATAATATTCTCGCAGGTTTCGTGGGTCTATGCTGGAGGAGCCAATACCCCGGTCCACTTCATTATTGTTACCTAGAAAATGTTTTAACGTCGCAACCGCTTTCAAATATACCGGATGATCACCCTGTATCCCTTTGACTAACTCCTTCGACAATTCTCCCGTCAAATACGGGTCTTCGCCGTAGGCCTCCTCATTCCTTCCCCATCTTGGGTCACGCTCCATATCCACTGTAGGCGCCCACAGGGTAAGACCGTTCAATTTTGGATCACGACGATAGTAGACACGCGCCTCATCTGCAATAACAGAGCCGATCTGACGCATTAACTCCGTATCCCAAGTACAGGCCAAACCCACAGGCTGAGGAAATGAAGTGGCCTCTCCCAACCAGGCTATCCCGTGTGCTGCTTCCGTACCGTGCTTGTAAGCTGCAACTCCCAAACGGTCAATGGCCGGCTGGTATTGCAGCATAGATTCGATCTTTTCCTCTAAGGTTAGTCGCGACACGAGATCCCGTACACGCTCATCTAGTTGAATCTTCGGATCTTGAAATAAATATTCGATACCCGTTGTTTCATGACTCAAATCCGTCATCTCCTTAGCTTCATTAAGATGATAAAAAGTTATGCACGAAAGCGCTTTAATATATCATAACGAAAAAGGATTACACCAGCAACAATACCGAAAACATCCTAAATTGGATGAAATACAAACCGCGGCATACGAGAAAAAAAAGTTGCAATTTCTTTTTCTTATATAAAGCTAAAAATGATATTTTTTGGTATAATCAGGATATATCATTGAAGGAGGAAGCGCTGATGAAAAATACCGGAATGACACGGCCTCTGGATCAGCTGGGGCGAATTGTACTCCCTAAGGAAATGCGCACCACTATGGATATCAATATCGGTGATTCGCTTGAATTCTTCGTAGATGAAGAAGGATTTGTATTAAGGAAATACACGGGTGTCTCCTGCAAATTTTGCGGCGCAGTGGATCATTTAACTTATTTTCGGGACAGCTTTATTTGCGCTGATTGCATCCAGTTATTAAAGAACGATGAACATGTACATGCCACAAGCAACGATGCCATCCAGGCTCAAGAACATACCAAATCGAACCAAGCCAACACTACCTGGCAGCCCAAGCATTCCAGAGTGCAACAAGGTGAAATGGTAAAAAAGCTCCGCAAGCTGATTCAGGAACATCCGAACCTGCCACAAAAAGTGTATGCAGAAATGCTCGATATTTCCCAAGGCCGTGTGTCCCAACTGAAAAAGCTGCTCTAAACCTTCTAAAAATTTTTTTCCCAATATCATATACGATGTACTCGAAAACCTACTTATTTCACTGTAACTACAATGGCCAGGTGTAGAGTAAGGTGCATATCTGTGGATGTGTCCCTTATTCTATACCTGGCCTTTTCCTGCTTCTCGCCTCTATCAATGTGACAATAGTCACATACTCTCAATGTCTACGTATATACAATATATAGATCGAAACAATTGGTTATCACTAGATATCATCAATATGTTGTTTTTGTGAAAAATATATATTTTTTACTATATGGAGGGTTTTACGATGAAGGTGCTGGAGGAACATCAATTATACGACATCGGTGAGCGAGTCATTGGGGCACAAGATCTGGACATGCTGCGGGAGAATGCAAATTTAAATGGAGAATCGTTTAGCGGCAAAATGAGCAAGCTTGGCTCGGAATATGCCAAATGGTATGCGCGCCTGCGTGTACTTCCGCCTGAATTAACAGACGCGATTGACCATGGGTATGTATATGTTCACGATTTGGACCAATATGCGCTCGGAACTACAAATTGTATCTTTATCCCATTTGGTCGTTTGCTACAAGACGGTTTCAATACAGGCAATGGCTCTGTACGCACACCGCAAACAATTATGTCTGCTATGGCACTGGTCGCCATCATATTCCAGTCTCAACAAAATAGCCAATTTGGTGGTGTCTCTGCCAATAAAATAGATTGGGATCTAGCTCCATACGTTGCTCGTTCCTTCCGCAAGCACCTGCGCAAAGGACTCCGGTTGTTCAAGGAAGAAATAGACTCCAACTGGTCTGATGACGAACTGCATTTAGCCAATACCCATTTGCAAGAAGTCTGCCCTCGTTCATACTCATTTGCCTATGAGGAAACGGAAACAGAAACCCGGCAGGCCGCCGAGTCGCTCATTCATAACCTGAACACGATGAGCAGTCGGGCAGGGGGGCAAATTCCGTTCACTTCACTGAATTACGGGATGTGTACGTCTGCTGAAGGTCGGCTTGTTTCGCAATCGCTGCTGGAAGCCACGATTCGTGGACTGGGCAGCGGGGAAACTCCTATTTTCCCACAACATATTTTCCAATGTAAAAAAGGAGTCAACCAGGCAGAGGGCGATATCAACTACGATTTGTTCATAAAAGCGGTAGAATGCTCCAGCAAGCGGATGTATCCCAACTTTGTGAATGTGGATGCTACCTTCAATCTGCCTTATTACCGCGCAGATGACCCGGATACCATCATTGCCACGATGGGCTGCCGTACCCGTACCATTTCTGACCGTTTCGGCAGAAACCGCCAGAGCGGCAAGGGTAATCTCTCATTTAATACTATTAATCTGGTACGGCTCGGGATTGAATATGGTATTTGCACAGGCAAGCGTCTGACACCTGACCGTGACCGCTTTGACGCGAGACTGGAAGAGGTTATGCGAATTGCAGTAGACGGTCTAATCCATCGCTATCATATCCAGACCAGCCAGCCAGCCAAAGCCTCGGACTTTATGATGCGCGAAGGGGTATGGGAAGGCGGAAAAGAACTGGCACCTGATGAGAAGGTGGGAAGCGTCCTAAAGCACGGTACGCTTTCGATCGGATTTATCGGGCTGGCTGAGTGTATGAAAGCATTATACGGAAAACACCACGGAGAGGATGATTTTGTATACCGTGAAGCACAGCGAATCATCACCTCCATGCGCGTGTATTGTGATCGAATGAGTGAACATCACAATCTAAATATTACACTGTTCGCGACACCTGCCGAAGGGCTGTCGGGCAAGTTCACATTGCTGGATCAACGTGACTTCGGAGTTATTCCTGAAGTAAATGACCGGGAATATTACACGAATTCCTTTCATATTCCGGTGTATTACAAGCTCCCGGCTGCTCGTAAAATCAGCTTGGAGGCTCCGTTCCATAATCTATGTAATGCGGGTGCAATTTCATACATCGAGCTGGACGGTAATGCGCGGAATAACCCGGAGGCGTTTCTTAAAATTGTTCAATACGCGCTGCATCAGAACATTGGCTACTTCTCCATCAACCATCCGGTGGATCGTTGTACGGAATGCGGCTATGAAGGGATTATCGGGACAAGCTGTCCTCAATGCGGCACGGATGAGGAACACACGCACTTTCAGCGTTTACGTCGGGTAACCGGATATCTGACAGGTGATTATACCGTTCGTTTTAATGCTGCCAAGCAAGCCGAAGTTCGCGACCGGGTGAAGCATAAGTGAATTTGTGCGGCTATATTCCGGAATCTCTGAATGAAGGATACGGCCTGCGCACCGTCGTATTCATTAGCGGTTGCCGCCATGCCTGTCCCGGCTGCTTTAATCCAGCTTCGTGGAACTTTCGCGCAGGGGAGCCATTCACGCCCGAGCGTCAACAGGAGGTCATCCGTGATATCATGGATAATCCGCTGTTGGACGGATTGACTCTCTGCGGGGGAGACCCTTTTTTCTCAGCAGCAGAATGCTCGCAATTTGTACGTGACTTCCGTGCGGCTTGTCCCGACCGAACCGTCTGGGCCTACACAGGCTTTGTTTACGAAGATCTGCTCATGGATCAGGAGCGACAGGAGCTGGCGCTATTGTGTGACGTGATTGTAGATGGCCGTTTTGTTGAACAGCAAAAAGATCTGACCCTCCCCTTTCGGGGCAGCCGTAATCAGCGCCTGGTAGATGTGAAAGCCAGTACTCAAGCAGGTTACACCGTTTCATTAGCTTAAAGGCGATGTTCTACTTAGCAAGATGCTATACCAAAGACAAGTTCCCCACGATGGGTTGGGCTTGTCTTTTTTGCATATAACTAACAGATTGCACCCCAGTTTCTATTACTGTTTCTATTGCACATCCTGTGAGTTTCACTTATGATGGTGAACAAGTATACGAGTGCATAATTATTCGTCATACCTTAATCGCATAGTTTGGAAATAGGTGTCTGTTCTATTCAGATCAGACTTAAAAGGGAAGCCGGTGCAAATCCGGGACGGTCCCGCCACTGTAAACGGGGAATGTTCAGCTGCTCATACACCCACTGGTCCACAGACCGGGAAGGGATGCTGAACGTCATGATCCGTAAGTCAGGAGACCTGCCTATTTTAACAACATCGCAGTACCTACGGAAGATAGGGAGGTGTTAAGAGCAGTCGCCGTATTTTTGAATTTTAATCGCGGAGGCATTCTTTCCCCTACTTATTTTTAGCCTTGGGGACAGAATGCCTTTTTTGGTACGTAAAAATAAACTGGCTACCACTTAGGAGGAAACCTACATGTCCATTAACGAACGATCTACATTGTCCGGTTTGACTAGCAGTAATCTGGGATATCCGCGTATCGGCGGGAACCGGGAATGGAAGAAAGCACTGGAGCGCTTCTGGCAGGGTAGTATTAACGAAAGTGAACTGCATAGTGAGATGAAAAGATTGCGGCTGGAGCATCTGAGCAAGCAACGTGACAAAGGGATTGATCGCATTCCTGTCGGAGACTTTTCCTATTACGATCATGTGCTGGATACATCTGTGATGTTCGGTCTCGTACCCGAACGGTTCAACTATCGTCCTACAGGTCCGGTTCCTCTGTCTGTGTATTTCGGGATGGCACGTGGGCAGAAGGGAGCTACCGCCAGCGAAATGACCAAATGGATGAATACCAATTACCACTACATCGTTCCCGAATTGGAAAATGCGGCTCCAGTGCTCACTGAAAATAAGCCCTTACTCGCTTATCGTGAAGCAAAGCAGGAGCTAGGTATTGACGGTAAACCGGTTCTCATCGGTCCCTACTCATTTGTTGTTTTATCCAAAGGCTATGATCGTAAGGATCTGGCCTCTATTATACGAACCTTCCTGCCTTTATACGCCCGAGTCCTGTCCGAACTAGCAGCAGAAGGCGTACAATGGGTCCAAATCGATGAACCTGTCCTGACCACCTCATTCCCAGTAGAGGATCTGGATATTATTCAGGAGGTCTATGAAGCTTTGACCCAAGCTGCTCCCTCCTTAAACATCATGCTGCAAACCTACTTTGGTAGCCTAGATCATTATGAGCGTCTGACTGAACTTCCAGTCCAGGGACTGGGTCTTGATTTTGTCTATGATGATGGCGAAAATCTCCAGCATATATCGCGACATGGCTTCCCCAAAGGGAAAACGCTGGGTGCTGGTGTCATTGATGGGCGCAATATATGGCGCAGCGACCTGAATGCCATGGCTGCGCTGTTGGGCCAGTTAGCAGAACAAATCAATGCAGAACAGCTTATCGTGCAGCCATCGTGCAGTCTGCTGCATGTGCCGGTCAGTCTGGAAGCAGAGCACAAGCTGGACCGAGAGCTGGTGCATGCCCTAGCCTTTGCCGATGAAAAGCTGGATGAAATCGCAGTCTTGACGGCTGCACTTGGTAAGCATGATCCATCCGCACTTGCCAAGCTTGAGCAAAGTGCGGAAGCGGTAGCCCGCTTCAACAGCTCAGCGGCAAGGGTACAGACAGCTGCCGATTTGGCCAACCTGTTGGCAAAGGAGCCACTATCACGCAGCGTTCCTTTCGCCGAGCGCCGTATAATTCAGCAAAATAGGCTGAAGTTACCCCCACTGCCTACGACGACCATCGGCAGCTTCCCGCAAACTGCTGAGGTTCGCAAGGCCCGTCTGCACTATCGCAAAGGAGAATGGTCTGCCGAGCAATATCGGACATTCATCCAGCAGCAGATCAAGGAATGGATTGATATTCAAGAGGACATTGGCATAGATGTGCTTGTACATGGGGAGTTTGAACGGACCGACATGGTGGAGTTTTTTGGCGAAAAGCTGAAAGGCTTTGCTTTTACACAAAACGGATGGGTGCAATCCTACGGTTCCCGCTGTGTTAAACCGCCGATTATTTACGGAGATGTGTCGTTCGATCAACCAATGACTGTGGAAGAGGCGGCATTTGCCCAATCGTTAACCTCCAAACCAGTTAAAGGAATGCTTACAGGCCCTGTGACCATTTTGAACTGGTCCTTTGAACGCAATGATATTCCACGCAGGCAAGTTGCTTTGCAATTAGCTCTGGCATTACGGGCAGAGGTAGAGGCACTCGAACAAGCGGGTATTAGCATGATTCAGGTGGATGAACCCGCAATTCGCGAAGGGCTCCCGTTGAAAAAAGAACAACAGCAGGCCTATCTGGATTGGGCGGTTCAAGCCTTCCTTGTGACCACGGCCACTGTTGAACCTGCGACCCAAATCCATACACACATGTGCTATTCCGAATTCCAAGATATGATCCAGTCCATTTCAGACATGGATGCCGACGTGATTTCTATTGAAACCTCTCGTAGTCATGGTGAACTGATTGTTAGCTTTGAGGATCAGGTGTACGACAAAGGCATCGGTCTGGGCGTGTACGATATCCACAGCCCGCGCATTCCTGATGAATCAGAAATGCTAAGCATGATTCAGCGTGCCTTGCGCGTACTGCCAGCAGATTTGTTCTGGGTTAATCCAGACTGTGGGCTGAAAACCCGCACCAAGGAGGAATCTGTCGCCGCGTTGCGGCAAATGGTACAGGCGGCTCAAGCAGCCCGAGCCGTGCTGTCTGTATCCAACTAATATTTTTATCGTATCCAATCACGTTGTTATATCCATCATATCCTATTCCCTTTTCGGTCTTTCTATTAGAGACCGGAAGGGAGTTATTTATTCCAAGTCATATAATGTATATAAACCTTGAATATGCTCGATTTTTAGCTGCTTCAGATGTACGCCTAAGCCATGCTCTCGATCCCAGGAACAATTAAAATTCAAATATAGTTCATCCTTTTCCGATGAGTCGGAAATCAGTATAGATATAAGCTGCATTCGATCCAGCAATTGCTCTGGTCGCTCCACATAAGGCGCATATTCATTAGGGTCCTCTCCCCATAAGCTGTATGCCTTCCGATACTTTTCCACGATGTCTACATAATGATGGTATATGGACTCCAATACTTGAGGATGGATCGCTGACGAACATGCCATATACTTCTCCCATGTCTTTCTCTGAGGTTCCGTAGGTTCTTCTATAGCCTGTGCCTGTTCTTCAGAGTCGGCTCCCACGATAAATTCGACTTCTACCTCCGACGGATGCCCGCAAAAATCAAGATGTACCACACCACGCAGTACAACCTCCTCCGACACATCCCAAGTCTCATCATCCTGTTCCAATTCCCTATACCAGTGCTTCCAGTCCATCCTTTATCCACCTCTTTATAATAGGTAATCTTTAGCTCTATTGAACACTTTACAATCTATCATTTTAATGAATGAAATTAAAGTAACATTCTGTGGGTGTTTCCAGCCAGAAATCGAGGAATTTCCAAATAAAACTACTTTATTCTACAAGATTTGCTATTCGTGTAAGCCTTCAAGAAAGAAAACCGGCCCATTTTGACCCGAAGATTTTATTATTAAAAATTTAGTACCTTGCATTAATCAGTACATGATGTTAAATTATACCTGACTACTGATTTATAATTAGTACCCGTGACAAATTATGCACAAACACACGTTTCTTCCCCTTATTCCGAACGACACCTATGAATTATGATTACATCAGGAAGGGAGCATCGCTCGTGAATGTGAACATCCAATTCAAAAAAGGGGTACTGGAACTATGCGTTCTAGTTCTAATTGGACGTAGAGACCGCTATGGCTACGAATTGGCTCAAGCCGTCTCCCGTCATATCGAAGTAGCAGAGGGAGCCCTATATCCACTGCTTCGCCGTCTGGTATCCGAGGGATACTGCACGACGTATTTACAGGAATCGACCGAGGGCCCGCCCCGTAAATATTACCGGCTGACCGATACCGGCAGCCATTATACAAGATTACTTACACGGGAATGGAATGATTTTGTCCATCATGTCGCAAGCCTACTGAAGGAAGGAGATCCTGATGAATAGAAAACAGTTTCTTACAGAGGTGGAGCAGCGCCTATCTCCTCTCCCTGCAGAGGTACGCCATGAGTTGCTTAGTGATTTGAGCCAGCATTTTGACTACGGCTTGGCCAATGGAAAAAGCGAAACTGAAATTGCCCATGAGTTGGGGAACCCAGAGGATATTGCCCGAGAAGCATTGGATGTTCCCAATGTAGGCTGGAACGCTTCCCCTCCACTTCGCCAAGGAAGCTTCGCACGCAATCTTTTTACTTTCTTAGGGCTGCTGTTTCTCAACTTGTTGATCTCCATCCCGATTCTAGCTACCCTATGGGCGGTATGGGCTTCATTAACCGCAGTGGCGGTCAGTTTCGTTGCAGCCCCTCTACTCGCCGTCACTGATTATGCGCTCAACAGCACCTTTTACCCGACCAAATTCTTCTTCTCCATCACGTTAACAGGTATGGGGCTATTGCTGCTGCCTGGGGTACGTTATCTCCTACTCCTTATGGTAAAGGGCACAGTGCGATACTGGAAATGGAATCAGACTACCCTGAGGGGAGCTTACTAACAACATGAATAAAATGTGGTTTATTGCAGCTGGATTGTGCATTGTCATCGGTGTAGCCGGAATGGTGGTCTACGGTGCTCCATGGAATCAACAAGTAATGAAAGAAACAACAGCTATAAATAAAAAATGGACATTCACACGTGGTCAGCTTCAAAACCTGAAAGTGGACAGTTCTGATGATGTTTCTATTTTGTTCACTCCTGGCTCTGGCGACCAAGGTACGATACGCATCAGCGGAGAAGTTCAGACAAAAGTAGCCGACCAGATTCATAATGCCCGAATTGAGAACGGTAAGCTTACCATTCAATCGAAGCCGGCCCCTTCCTTGTCATTCCTTTCGTTTACCCCTGATTTGGATCAAACGATTACTGTAGAGATGCCTGCTGGGGAAACACTAGCTGATCTGCAGGTAGATACACATTCAGGAAATGTAAAACTTCAAGATGCCTCCGTGGAGAATACTTCTATTACTGCTACCTCAGGCACTGCCGAGATTACAAACCTCCGAAGTACCCACCTGATCGCAAATCTAACATCCGGTAACTTTATAGCCAATCAGCTTACAGCAGATATGGAGCTAAAGCTTACTTCAGGAGATGTCACCATCCGCGATTATAGCGGTAACGGCCTTCTATCCCTAACCTCAGGGGAATCTAATATTACGCAACGCACCGTATCCAACTTGGAAGTGAATTCTGATTCCGGTGATGTAAATATTAAGCAGGCTCTCGATTTTAAAGGTGTCTATAATGTCCACTCTGACTCTGGAAGCATAAACACTCCCGAATCTGTTCCCGGCGCCGCGAGCGTGATCAAGGTCGAAACCACTTCAGGGGATATTGATATTTCCAAATAGGAGGCTACTACATAATGTCTCATCAGGCGAAGTTTGGTTCAAGGGGTTTAACCTAGTATAATGTAACCATGTGCTCAGATGCACAACCACGTTATATAGTGATAAGGAGGAGACTGGATAGGAAACTTAAAAACAAAACAGCCATT
>NZ_AMQU01000029.1:0-218616 GCF_000307675.1 Paenibacillus sp. ICGEB2008 | reverse complement strand
TAGGTTAATTAGAAGCAAGCTTCTAATTAACCCCGCTCGACTTGCATGTATTAGGCACGCCGCCAGCGTTCGTCCTGAGCCAGGATCAAACTCTCCATTAAAGACGTTACAAAGTAACGTCAACCTGTTTCATCTTCATCCACTCCAATGAGAAGAACCGAAGATGAAACAATATAGAAAGAGCGATTAGCTCATTTTGAAACTGACGAGATAAAACATCTCATTTTTGCTTCCATTTCATACAGCCAGATGGCATGTACCAAAATTTCAGCATTGGATTTTATAAATAAAATCCGTACTCACTCGTTGTTCAGTTTTCAAAGATCAAATCAACAGCCGTTTAACTGGCTGGATATATAATTTATCACGTGTATACCCAACAAACAAGTTGTAATATTTACCAGAAAATAATTTGTGTTTCTACTCGGTGCAATTTTTTACTGAACCTCGCCTACACATAGTGCTTTGTCTATAACAACCGAAGATATAAACGTTATAAATCATAAAAGCAGTAGCTCTTTATTGCTGGAGCTGCTGCTTTCGCTTTTTTTATATGAAAACCTGAAATGAACGCTTAGCTTAAAGCTGTAGCTAGATCTTCTATCAAAAGTTCAGCAGGTTCATGCCCCACAGCCAAGCGGATTAGCGATTCGGGCATGTGTTGTTTTTTTAGACTCAGCTTATTGAACCCGTAGTTTGGTGAGATTACTTGGCTCTCCATAGCCCCCCACGATACACCGATCCGAATCAGTCGCAGTTTATTGATCACTCTGCATATATCCTCATAACCCGAATCTTTTAGTTCAAAGCTGAATAATCCACCATACCCTTTAAGCTGTCTACATGCCAGCTCATGCTGTGGGTGAGAAGGAAGTCCAGGATGATTTACTTTAGAAATGGCCGGATGATCTGATAGAAAACGAGCAACCAACAGAGCATTTCTTTGATGGGCTTCCATACGAAGCGGGAGTGTTCTTAGACCCCGAATGAGTAGCCAGGCTTCAAAAGGGGCTAACGAACCGCCAATTAACTCATATTCTTCAGCATACATACGATTTATTATCTCTTTAGAAGCGATTACTGCCCCTGCAATTAAATCATTATGCCCCCCCAAGTACTTCGATGCGGAGTGAACGACGATATCAACGCCCCATTCTAATGGTTTTTGGAAAAGGGGTGTAGCCCATGAATTATCTATGATTGTGCGGATACCCTTAGCTTTGGAAAGCGAAGCTACTTCCTGAATATTTACCATATCGAATGTAAACGAGGTAGGAGACTCCATAAGAATAGCACGGGTCTGCGGTTGGATGGCATTAGCAACTGCTTTCGTAGAAGTCGAATGTACAATGGTATAGTTTATATCGAACTTCGTTAAGTATTTGGCTAGGCTGACGGAAGTTTCATATATGTGTCCGACCAGAATCAGATGATCCCCTGCGGATAAGCTACACATTAGAGCGGCACTGATAGCAGCCATTCCGGAGGCAAAGCACTTGCAGTCCTCCCCACCTTCCAGCGCAGCAATCATTTGTTCTGCAATCCGAACGGTAGGATTGGTTCCTCTCGAATAGACATAATGCTCCTTTTCATGATTAGCTGCTTCAGCATAATCCTCGTAGGTATCAAAGAAAAATGGAGCAGTCTCATAAATAGGAGGAACAGCAGCCTTAGCAAAATACCCTAGTCTGTCCTCAAACCCAAAACAGATGAGCTCATCTGAGAAACTCAAACCTGATCACCACTTTCTGAAAAATTCCAAACCCATGAAGGTAGTCTCCTCAATCAAGGACTCAAATATTCTATAAGTCAAATTGCTTTAGACCTGTGCTGTTTAATTTTCGAAACTGATCAGGTTTCCACATGTCTTTCACTAAGTATCCAATTCATAAAAATAGCGTATATTTTTGGATTGCAAGGAAAAGATATGCTTTATCAAAAAAGAGGGGGTTCACTTGTGTTAACACGTTGGATTAGAAGTGTTCTGAAACCTGGAAAAAGGTACACACAGGATATCGAAAAATCCAAACAGCAAACCGCTACCGATCCAATCCATTCATCGTTATCCCATACTCTTTCTTTACTTAAATTAAAACTTGGGCAAGGTCCCGATTTTGTCATTCGTGATTTTTCCGAAAGTCCTGTACATGCTGGCCATCTCGCCGTTTGTTATATTGAAGGACTGATTGACCAAAACTTGCTTTCCGATTTAATGGAGAGCTTGATTACAGAGATGGGCTCCGCAGATACTTTTATGTTTAAGGAAAATACTGCAGCTTCTTTGTTAAAAAACACAATTCCGTCTGGAAATATTCAAATGATACATTCGCAAAATGAAGTATATCAAGCCATCCTCTCCGGGAATGCTGTCATTGTCATCGACGGAAACAACTATGCATTGGTAGTTTCCATCGCAGGCGGAGTAAGACGGGCTATTCAGGAACCCAGTACTCAGACCGTAGTACGGGGTCCTAAAGAAGGATTTACGGAGGATATCTCAACCAACATTACACTGATCAGAAGAAAATTGCGGACACCTGACCTTAAATTTGAAAGTCATGTTATTGGGCGATATACACAAACCAAAGTCATGTTAGCTTACATTGAAAATGTCGCTAATCCAGAAGTCATACAGGAAATTACAAAACGGCTGCAATCCATTGATACAGACAGCATACTTGAAAGTGGCTACATCGAAGAATTTATACAGGATGAACCACTTAGTCTCTTTCCCACCATGCTAAACTCAGAGCGTCCGGATACAGTCGCAGGTAGCCTTTTAGACGGACAAGTAGCTGTCCTGGTTGATGGGACGCCATTCGCTCTGAGTGCACCTGTAACCTTCTTTAATTTCTTTCAAACGGCGGAAGACTACTACCAGAGATATGACATTTCAACTTTTTTAAGGGCTCTTCGTGTAGTATCTTTTCTAGTCTCATTGTTGCTTCCCTCTCTATTTATAGCCTTGACGACTTTCCAACAGGAAATGATCCCCACCACGCTGTTGATTACGCTAATGGCTCAACGGGAAGGAACTCCTTTTCCTGCATTATTGGAAGCTTTAATGATGGAATTAATGTTTGAAGTGATTCGTGAAGCAGGTGTGCGAATGCCACGGGTCATCGGACCAGCCGTTTCTATTGTAGGAGCTCTGGTTATAGGACAGGCGGCGGTGCAAGCCGGACTGGTCTCAGGTGCAATGGTGATCGTTGTTGCCTTCACAGCTATATCGAACTTTGTCATCCCGTATTTTGCTATGGCTTCAGCGGTCAGGTTGTTGCGTTTTGCACTTATGCTACTGGCGGGGGCTCTAGGCTTATTTGGTATTCTGATAGGAATTATCCCCCTTCTAATTCACCTTGTATCTCTCAAGTCATTCGGAGTTGATTATTTTGTTCCCTATAGCCCCACCTTTAAAACTAATATGAAGGACCTTATCATCAGAGTTCCGTGGTGGGCTATGAAAACCAGACCTAGCGAAAAGTCAGGCCATAACCAGACAAGACAGGCAGCTCACCAATACCCTGCTAGTTCGGATGATACTGAAGGTGGTCATAAGCCTGATACCCAAAAATAGGAGAGATCAATGGTGCGGCAATTAAGAGTTAGTTATGTTCTGTTTATTGCAGGGTTTTTACTTACAGGGTGCGTAGATCGAACAGAATTGAACGAATTAGCCATCACAACAGCAACTGGAATTGATGGACATAAGGGCGACTGGATCAATACTTATCAAATCATCATTCCATCAGCCATGACGACTGGCTCAGGTGGTACTTCCTCGGGGGCATCGCAAAGCGCTGTACATACCTTTTCTACACACGGAAAAACATTGAGAGAGACCGTTACGAAGAGTACCCTGGAATACCCACGCAAACTATATTTTGCCCAAAATAATATACTCGTTATTGGAAAAAAAGCAGCAGAACAAGGCATTGAAGAGATTATTGATATTTACCTCCGCAACCTTGATTCACGAGAAACTGTAAAAGTATTCATTGCCAACGGAGAGGCTCGTAATTTTTTAAAAAAGCTTGTACCACCAGAGAAAATTCCTGATCAAGCTTTAGAAAAGATTATAGAAAGAGATAGCAAATTAGCATCAATTTACCCTGCAATATCCATGTATGAATTCATTTCGAAAATTAGCTCCGATAGTGCAGCCGGAGTTCCAGAAATATCTCTTGAGGGTTCCGAGCCGGAGAAACTAGAATCTGTTGATGTTTTCAAGGAAACCTCCGCCAAAAATAAACTCAAGTTATCGGGCTTAAGCATTTTTCAGAAAGACAAGAGAGTCGGCTTCCTAAATGAAAAGGAAAGTATAGGGGTTTCATGGTTAAACAACCAGATTAAAAACACTACTGTAAACTATGTGGATGGGAATGTTACGTCCGCTTTTCTCATCCGGAAAGCCAAGGTTAAGGTTACGCCAATCAAGAATTTAAATCATTATTACCTCAACGTTGACGTTAAAGCTACCGGGGATCTTCTGTCAGCCTCTTCGCAAAGAGAAATGAAAGATATGCAAAGTGTAGGTCAATTGCAGATGCAAGCAGCAGAAACGATCAAACTGCAAATTCAGGAAGGCTGGAAAGCCTTACAGCAAAAGAATATCGACCTTATTGGTGTTGGAAATAAAATTCATCACAAGTACCCAAAAGACTGGAAAAAAATAAAAGAGACATGGCCTGAAGAGTTCGCAAACATGGATATAAAAATAGGTGTAAAAATGAAGCTTGCACGTCCAGGATTATTCGAAAAATCTTTTAACGAACTGTTGAAATGAAATAAACAGGGAGAGGTGAAATGAAGTAATGCGTCAAAATACAATCCGAGTATCCGAGCTGATCATTTGTATGTCTTTATTTGAAGTTGGAAGTACAACTTTGTTTTTAATGGGGGCTGAAGCAAAGCAAGATGCTTGGTTAGTCATGTTGATAGGAACATTAGCAGGACTTCTTCTGCTAATGCTCCATCTTGCTATTCACCATCAAGATCCTGAATTAGATTTGTTCATGTTGTTTCGCCGTTACACAGGGAAATATGTCGGTACACTCATCAATTTACTTTTTGTGATGTATTTTACATATGAAGCTTCTCGGAACATACGCGATTTAGGCGAGGTGACCGTAATGACTCTGCTCCGCCAAACCCCTTTGTGGATCATCATCTTGATCACAATCGTGGTTGTATCCAACACGGTTCGTTACGGCTACAAAGCATTTTTCTTATTTTGCTTGTTCCTTTTCCCTTTTTTTGTACTTGGATACGCCATAATTAGTATATTAATTCCGGCAACTGGTCTCTTTCACTTGGAAAATTCCCTTCCGGTTTTAGAGGAAGGATGGAACCCCATATTTAAAGCCGCTATTCCTGAGCTTATCTCCTTTCCATTCGGACAAACTGTGTTATTTCTTGTATTTTATCCGCTTGTACATAAAGGCCGGAATCTCACAAAACCCGTTTCCTTTGCTTATATAATGACCGCACTTGCTCTAACATTTGTTAATCAATTGGATATTTTTGTTCTCGGACCCAAGATCGCCGCAAATAGCACACTTCCTCTTTTGGAGACCGTTCAGTTGATTGAATTAGCAGATCTGTTCGAACGAATGGATGCCCTTTTCACCTTGCTTCTTTTTCTTGGCTTGATCATCAAAATGTCTTTATTTTTTAATGGTGCCGTAATAGGACTTGAAAAAATAACCGGAGTCGGATTTAAAAAATGGATTCTTCCCCTTGCAGCACTTATTTATGGTCTTTCTTTTTTGTCGCCTAACTATATTCATCATATGGTAATCGGCCGAAAATTTGTTCTTAATTCCTGGTTTCCTATTTTTCAAATTTTCCTTCCTTTGTTACTGTTTACCTTTATTGTTATTAAAAAAAGAAAAAAGACAAATAAACAGTCCTCTTCATAAGGATACGGTAGTTCAATACTCCGAAGTTATGCCTCTATCTCAGCAGCTACACCATACACGGTAAGAAGAGCAGAACTATAGTATGCCTATCATTCAAGTATTCAGCCTCTTTTATTGTGCTTTTTCTATTTCATCGGCACGATGTGAAGTGTCCCATCCTCGCTAAACTCTGCATAGGCAATCTCGTCGATACTATCATATCCCTGCTCTCGCACCTTTACTTTAATCTGTTCAATATCGATTGACTTCCCACGCATAGATTCATTTAGCAACCTTCCCTTATCAATGACAGTAACAGAAAAAAGGTCAGGCTGTGCATCGATTCCCATATCCTGAGCGGCGGGTGGCTCGTATTCGGGTTTGCGCATGACTGACAATGAGCCGTTCGTCTCTAGAGTGGCGTACCAGACCTCACGCAGAGAAAAAATATTTTGCTGGCGTAGCATGGAGAGTAGCTGTGTAAATTCTATATCATATTTCTCCAGCATTTTTTGATTAACCTGCCCTTTATCTACGAGCAACACTGTTCGACCTTCTGCCATATATCCAAATTTCACAAAATGGGTCGTCGCTTTCTCGAAAAAGTAGGCCAGCGCGCACCATAGTGCTAGAGCAAACAAAAGATGCCAGATCGTCAGCTTGTCGTCATATAACGTATTCCCTACAATTTCGCTTAATACCAATGATGTCAAAAAATCAAGTGGTGTTAACTGGCTGAGTGTTTTTCGGCCTGTAATAAAAGTAATAAGCCATAGGCCAAAAAAGCTGATGATCAATTTGACACCAATCGTAACAAATACCTCCATATATATACCCTCCGAAAGAAGTTATTTCTCTTATGGGTTATTTACACTCGTATACTTCTGTATAAACAGAGGCTTATTCCATTCCTAAAGTTGTCCGAAAAAAAGCCCGCCGCCAGATATAGGCAGCGAACTTTTTTTAATTACGGCTATTATATATTCTTTGTTTTCGTGTATTCACATAATTATCTACTTTTCACCAGCAGCTGAATTGCTTCTTTAACCAGCTTATCTGTATCTCCTCCAGCTTCTCGCTCTTCCAATATACAACGTTGCAGATTTTCTGCTACAATTTGGGCTATTGCTTTATCTGATGCGTTGCGTACAGCTGATAGCTGGCTGACTACATCCTTGCACGACTTTCCCTCATCCATTAAACGAAGCACCCCACGCACCTGGCCCTCAATCCTTCTCAAGCGCGTTTTCAGTTCATCACTGTAATTGTAATCCATAAGCAATGCACTCCTTTTCTGACTTACCATATACACGTATAGGTATATTATAAACCAAAAAAGTAAATAGAATACCCTAAATAAATAGATTCACCTTCCCCTGTGAAGCATCCCCCAAGTAGGCGGCCACTCCAGCATACTCCAGACCATCTATTAGCTCTGCTTGCTGCAGTCCTAATAGATCCATTGTCATGGTACAAGCAACGAGCTTGATGCCCTGCTCTCGTGCCAACTCTATAAGCTGCGGCAAGGAAAGCGCATTGTGCTTTTTCATGACATGCTTGATCATCTGTGGACCGAGTCCGGCAAAATTCATTTTGGATAGCCCAAGCTTTTTGGGTCCACGAGGCATGATCCAGCCAAAGGCTTTTTCGAGCATTCCTTTATTGGAGCGTATGAGTTCATCCTTACGCAATATATTTAGTCCCCAAAATGTAAAGAAAATAGTTACTTCATGATCATATGCCGCCGCTCCATTCGCAATAATGAATGCAGCAAGTGCCTTATCCAGCTCACCGCTGAATAATATAATCGTTGTTTTGGGCTGAGCTTGCTCTTGATTCTCTGCATAAGTTCCTGCTGCTGTACTCATATAGAATCGCTCCCCATTGTTTCTCCTGCCCAGTCGGATATGCCTGAAAGCACAGATTTGACGTTTTTAGCTCCTTTGTCTGCCAACAAGCGGCAGGCCCTTTCACTGCGTGCTCCAGCTTGGCAGATCACTGCGATCTCTTCTTCCAAGTTAAGTTCAGAAAGTCTGTTCTCCAGTTCGCCAAGAGGGATATGTTTAGATCCAGGGATATGTTTAAGCGCGAATTCGGCGGGTTCACGAACATCGAGCAAAATGAAGTTCTCTTTTAAAGAACATTTTGCTTGTAGCTCTTCATGGCTTATCGTAGAAGAAAATATTTGCTCCTTCTTCACTTCAGCCGGATTTGCTTTGCGTAAATAATGTCGCATTACATCTCCTTCTTGGAGAGTGCCCAAATATTGATGTCCAGTGTTTTTAGCCCAGCTCTGAAAATCGGCTAATGAACCTTTGTCAGTCGCTTGAACCTCCATAATCTTTCCGGGAACGAGGTCATTCATAGCCTTTTTTGTTTTTATAATAGGCATAGGACAAGCTAGCCCTTTGCAATCAAGAATATGATCTGCTTGGATATTGTTAGTTGATGACATTCTATAACCTCCGCCTTTTTTTGTTGGGTTAGTCTAGCACTATTTTCTTTATACATATACCCCTATGGGTATAAGAATAACGAGACTCGCTTCCCTTGTCAACCTAGTTAGCTCCTTTCGCTCAGAAACTAACGAATTTATGCCTTGTACTAACTAAAAGCAAACAAAAAAAAGCCGCACAAAAGCGCGACTCTACTGCATACATAAAATTAATCGTCTATTTTCATCAGTTCTGGTAGATCCAGCGACATCGAGATATTACATAGCATGCCTCTGGCCAGAAAAAGCATCGTTTTTTCCATCGCATGTTCGATATCTGCCTGCCGGAAAGCATTATAGACCGTCGTATGGATCTCACGTAGCCCCTGTTGCATCACGGTTACAACCACATCCTCACGGATCGTCTGCGCCTGCATTTGTAAGAGTATTTCATTGCGATAGTCCATCATAATTTGCGAATAGGCTGCAATCAGTTCTTGCTCTAACTGCTCAGACGAAGCCGACTGAATAACCTGGTGAAAAGAGTTTATGATGCGTGCAAATGAAACCTTCAACGCTTCAATAAGCAAAGCTTCCTTGGTAGCAAAAAAGCGGAAAACATAGGGCTGAGAAATATTTGCCCGTTCCGCAACTTTGGCTGTTGTAGCTCGGTAGTAACCCATTTCCGCAAAGACTTCGATAGCAGCAGATATGATTTCCTTTTGGCGATTTATTGATGTTGATGTAGCTTTAGCCATATTTTCTCATCCTTTGTTTATCACATTTTCCTAGTAGTGATTAATCAATTACTAAATAGTATAAATGTCACACTCTAAAAATGCAATGAACCAGAAAAGTCGCCTCCCTAATCATGATGGAAACGACTCTTTTGGCACACTCCATTATGGCGTCATCGTGTTAAAGTAAAACCGAACATAATTGACCTTTTGCGTTTTGGTTTGATAAGAAAATACTAAATAATAACTAAGATCTGACGTGTTGTTGATCGTATAATTAGCTTCTGCTGTGCCGGATGTGTCTTTAGAGGTGTCAATTGTTTCTGTGGGCTGGCCTAGTTCGCTAATAACTTGTTTAATAAGCAACTTCTTATATTGTGGATCGTAAGAAGTAATTTCTGTAACTTTGTCACTTCCATCCAGTATGAGATCTGTATGATATTTAGCGTAACTTCTCATAGGGCCTGTAGAACCAGAATCGGATTTCCCCCATAGCTCGAACAACAGATCGCTGCTCGTTCCTAGACCAAGACCTTTAGGCAGATTGGGCAACGTCCCCTGCTTGGCTGCGCTCATTATAGCAGCTGCGGAGCTGTGTTTACTGTCAGGTGTGGCTGTACTACTAGCAGGTTTCTGCTGTGTCGAGGTTGAACCTTGATCAGACTTTTTTCCAGGTTTCTTGGAATTTTCTGCATCCGCACTAGGCTTACTGATATCTGTATTCGTCTTGTTATTGGGAGTATCTTGCTCATTAGTATTGATATCTGTGTTCTGATCTGTTGAATTACTGGCAGATGGTGTGGCTGATTTTGTTGTAGATGGAGCAATTGAGCTTGCTTCTCCACTATTGCCGCATCCTGTCATTACAGCAAAACCGATTGCTAATAAAGCGCTGGTAGTGACTAGCTTGCAAGCTAACTTTTTACGATTGCGAGATTGATGTATAGGTTTCATTATGAGATCACTCTTTCCTTGTTCTTGAGTACAAACCAAGTGTAACCGAACCTCGTTTCGAGAATACCTCTACTTGTATCCAACTTGTAAACAATAGCGTTATAAATCTCTAATACATCCTACCTGCGATCGTAAGCGCCTAGCTGTTGTTTAGAAAAGGCGTAAGGGGAGTCACTCTTCTTCAACCATATATTCCCTTTCACAATAAAAATGTATATAGCAAAAACAAAGTAGATTGTGCCTGCAATCCAGTCTATTGCCGTAGGAATGTCTCGCTTTACAATTTCATGGATATACCAGATTCCGACAGGGACATGCAGGAGAAATGCCGTACACAAACCGGGATTATATACAGTTTTTGCTTTGAGATTGACAACAATTCCGTGCCAGATGACCTGAAAAAATCCCATCAAAACAGGTGCGAGTCCAAGCCAGATTACGTGGGGAAACCAGACGGGGAGTAGATAAAATACATAGGCAATTGCCACATTAATGATCATCGCTGATTGAGTGTTCAAGGGGTAATGATCCGGGGCTTCACTTTTAAACAAAACATTGTTAAATAAACCCGCAAAATATCCGGGCCAGCGGTATTCTTCAAATTGGTGAAACAAAATAGCCACAAAGCTTAACCACAGTATGCCTGATAGATCCGATAAGATGGCTGAATTCATAAGCAAAACAATACATACAGCCACTCCAATGATGCCTCCTGCATCTTGCCAATATTTTCTCAAAAATTCCATGGTATTCACCCCTGAGATTTATTTTTGATCAAAATATCTTTCAAACAGCAGGTTTAATTGTTCCTCTATTGTAGGCATTTCCACAACTGCTCCAGATTCAAGAATTGGACTCATCAGTGCAGGCAGAAAAATGGCTCCGAATATTTGCAGCATCATAGCTAACAACCGCTCTGGCTGTTGCTCACCTGTTAGCTCCTTGATTGTGTTCTGGACCTTTGGAAACCCCATCATGTTTAAAAATCTTCCGTATTCCTGTTGAGATGTAAAGGGCGTGCTGCCCATCACAATAATTCGTGATAGTAGCTCTGGATATTGGCGAATGACCTGTAAATAGTTAAGTAAAAATTGTTTCAGTCTATCTTGCGGGGGCATCGCTGTATTGTCCAAAACAGAAAATGTGTGCTGAAAGCTGTTTAGGATCACTTCGATAGCTTCGCTGAGCAAATTTTCTTTGGAGCCAAAATAATAATTAACTAGAGAAATATTAGTACCAGACAGGTCAGCAATTTTTCGGATTGTAACCGCCTCGAAACCTTTCTTTTGGATAAACTCCAGCGTAGACTGTAGAATTTTTTCTTTGGTCTGTTGTTTTTTGTCTGGGTGACTCATCTTTTTCCTCCTCCTGTTTAGTTTAATCCTAAAGGACAAATGAAACGGACTACTTTAAGCAAAACAACAATTTAAGTAAAAATTAAAACGATATTTAAAACACTGTTTAAATTATTGTTTGAACTTAGCTTAGCACTTTACATTTCACAAAACAAGTAAAGATATGAGAATTAGGCTATGAAAAAACCCGCAAAACGAATCAGATCGTTTGCGGGTTGAGTGAAGTGAGATTAAGAAAAGACTAAACTAAATTGTCCAATTTCCTTTGCGGAACACAGCCTCTGTGCTTCCGTCTTGCAGTTCACCATCAATATCCAGCTCGGCTGAGCCGATCATAAAGTCAACATGAGTCAGGCTGACATTGGCACCGTTCTGGAGTAGCTCCTCCCGGTTCATTTGTGTCCCATTTTCGATATTAAATGGATACGCACTGCCTAGGGCCAAGTGACAGGAGGCATTTTCGTCGATACCTGTATTATAAAAGATGCGATTGAGATTGGAAATCGGTGAATCGTGCGGCACCAGGGCAACTTCTCCCAGATAGCAGGCCCCTTCATCTGTAGCGAGCAAATGAGTGAGATGCTGCTCGCCGGATTCTGCTGTATATTCGGTGACCTTACCGTCCTTAAAGGTAAACGTAATGCGATCTACCAGTTGCCCATTTAAATTAAGTGGCATGGTACTTGTGATGTGGCCATTGACACCTGTACGCTTAGGCATTGTGAACACTTCTTCTGTCGGCATATTTGCCACAGTATAAATTCCTTGGGCGTTTTCGCCGCCACCACCACGCCAAATATGTCTTTCGGCCAATTCAATTTTCAAATCTGTTCCTGGTGCACGATAATGGAGGCTTTTATAGTTTTTATGATTCAGCTTGTTTTGTAGCTGTTCGAGATTGTTTAAATGTCCCTGCCAATTTTGAATTGGATCGGAGCCGTCTACACGATTCATTTGGAAAATCGTATCCCACATGACACGAATTCGGTCCTCTTCTGCTATATCGGCAAATACTTTATCTGCCCAAGCCTTCGTCGGCGCTTTAATCAGGCACCAGCTAATCTTAGCATTCCGCGTATAGTGAGCATAGCCTTCTCTCGCCGTAGCCGCCGCCTTTGTTGCGCGTGAAACGTGTTCCGGGTCAATACCTTGATATAAATCCGGGTTCGGCACTTTAATCGTTAGCGTAGCTCCACCCTCTTCGGCGAATTTCTCCATCATGTCTGCTTTCCAAGCAGGATAGTAATCAAAGCTGGCTTCGTCACCATGTTCAAAACGACTGCGTGTAATGGAATCGTCCTCAAACTCTACCTGTACATATTTAGCGCCTGCTTCATAGGCTTTGCTGACAATCAGGCGTGTAAACTCAACAGTTTCCAGTGGTGCAGTTACCAACAACGCCTGTCCCGGCTGAATGTTGACCCCTACTCTTACGACCAGTTCTGCGTATTGCTCCAACAATGATTCAAATGTACTCATTTTTCCACGCTCCTATTCCGTTTTGATTACACTAAATGATTTCATCACTATAGTACGGATTGCTTCTCCAAATCACGCAGCTCTACTCTCCGTATTTTGCCTGAGCTGGTTTTAGGGAGTTCCTGGATAAACTCTATTTTTCGTGGATATTTGTAAGGTGCCGTCCATGTTTTCACATGATGTTGCAGTTCCTTCACTAACTCCGGTGATCCTTCTACTCCGGCTTTGAGCACGATGAAGGCTTTTACAACATGTCCACGGATTTCATCCGGACTGGCTACCGCTGCACATTCCTGCACAGAATCATGCTTCATCAGCGCTTCTTCTACTTCAAAAGGACCAATGGTATAGCCAGAACTGATAATGATATCATCACCGCGTCCTTCAAACCAAAAATATCCATCCTCGTCCTTTCGAGCCCGGTCTCCTGTAACAAAATAATCTCCATGCACACTAGCTAATTTGCGTTCTGGATCATGATAATACGTATGAAACAATGCCGGCAGATCAGCACGCACTGCAATATCGCCCACTTGCCCTGGAGCCAGCGGAATACCATCCTCGTCTACGACCTCAACAAGTCCCGGTGCAATAGATTTGCCCATCGAGCCTGTGCGCAGAGGTGTGTCTCTTAGATTTCCAATAATTAACGTACTCTCGGTTTGGCCGTAGCCATCACGAATCGTAATGTTGAACTGCTCCTGAAACTTGTTGATAACCTCCTGATTGAGCGGCTCCCCCGCAGAAACTGCGCTGCGCAATAGGGATAGATCGTATTGATCCAAACCATCCATTTTTGCCATAATTCGATATTCAGTTGGCGTACAACATAACACTTGGACTCCGTATTGCTGCAGCAACTGCAAATAACGACCCGGACGGAACGAACCATTATATACGAATCCAGTCGCCCCATTTCCCAGTACCGATAAAAACGGACTCCAAATCCATTTTTGCCAGCCAGGTGCGGCTGTGGCCCATACTATGTCTGAAGCTTGAATGTCCAACCATGGTGATGTTATCCGCAGATGGGCATATCCCCAGCCATGGCTATGTACAACAGCTTTAGGATTTCCTGTGGTACCCGAAGTATAGGCCAGAATGGCCATGTCGTCACGGTGTGTCTTCACAGCTTCAAAAATATCTTCTTGTCCTTCCATCAGCTCATCCAGCACAAGCCAACCAGGTGCATTTGCTGTGTGGTCCCCGGGGACTACAATGCGGTGAGCCAAAGCAGGCAAATCATCACTTATTTTATCTACTTCACCTGTTACTCCGGTCCAGGCAATGACTGCACGCGCTTCCGAATGGCGAAGGCGATATGCAATATCCTTGGCCCGCAGCATTTCTGAAGATGGGATGACAGCAAGCCCCAGCTTCAAGCATGCCAGATAAATGACATATGCAATAATACGCCGTGGTACTACGACCAGAACTCTATCTCCTTTGTTAAATCCCAGACTTGCAAGTCCACCAGCCAGCCGATTTGCCTTTTTCAACAGCTCTCCGTAGGTGATTTCTTCGTATTCCCCTGTCTCACTTAACCACTTGAGTGCGGTCTTACCAGCCTCATGGTGTTCCATTTCCGAAGTCATATTGTAATATTCAGGCGCAAGCCATTGTTGCTGATCAGTCAAGTTATACCTTCCCCTTTATACATAAGATAAGAGCAACTTCCTTTATGTAGTATAACACGTCTTAGTACCAGGTTCTAATACCAGAATTAATTTATTTGGAAAAAAATAAAATTTGTAAAACAAACGACAAAAAGAAAGAGCCTGAATACAGACTCTTTTCTTTACTATTATTGTAATCTACAACTCAATGTCTACCACTGTAGAAGCCGCTTCCTGCCCGTTTACGAGCAGCACAATTCGGTGCGCTCCCGCATAATGACGACGAGTTGTCAGGTCTGCGAACCGGTGTGTTCGTGTACCCGTTAGACGGGTTCCTCCAGGGACCGTTTTGTCAGAAAGCAAAAACAGTTTGCGTGAAACTTGTCCTCTCGCCTTTACAAAGTCGATGCCATATTCGATGCGAACTCGTACAGGTTCACCTTCTCGAAGCTGAAGCACATAGCTCAGTTCACTGTGATCCCCGATCTTTAATACGGCAGGGTCTGTGGTGAAAGAGGCTGCTGTGACCAGCGGCACCCCATCCGTATGATCTGCATAGCCGAACATGGCCATCACTTCAGGGATGGATTTGCGAATCAGGGATCGACAGCCATGACGCACAATCCAGTCGGTATCAGGATGTGCGCCCTTCCACCGTTGAGCCGTTGCGATGACAATATCGGGATGATCCTTGGCAATATCGTTCAGGTTGTTGGCTACACTTTTACGTACATACAATGATGGATCGGCCTTCAGCAGTTCTAATACAGCCAATACCGGAGCAGGATCACGTTTGAAGACAGGCAGCGCCTGTCCCCAAGGCAGCCGTGGACGACAACCTTCGCTGGCAAGACGGCGGACGTGTTCACTGGGGTGTCCCGCCCAGGTCATCATCTGCCGCATCATCCGTTCTGGTTCACGCAGGAGGAAGGGTCTCACAGCGAACTCCGCAGAGGATTTTGATGTAAATCGCTCCAGTGCATTCATGGACAGGTCCCAATGCTCTTCTCCCTGCCCATATACCTCTACGAAATCAGGGAAAAACAAGTACGGAAATCCGCTACAGTACTCATCAATGGCAAATAATATAGAAAGAGCTTCTTCATAACTACTGGGCAAAAACGCCCCTAATGTTAACGAAATACGCCGTATTCGTTCTTTTAGCTCCAGCTCTCCCCATTTTTTATCCATAACTTGATGGATAAATCCGTCAATGTCGAACGGACTGTATGCAGCCTGTACTCTTTCACCGAATAGACGAAGGAATTCCTCCGTGTACATATTTTTTAAGGGTTCAGCCATTGTATATCTCCTTTTAAATATGAATGTAAGCAAGAAGCGATGAACGAACAATATCTTCGTATATGATAACCATAAATCGTGACCCAGCACCAGCACTAAATGGGGTTAAGAGAATGGATATAAGACACATTAAAAAATGCCAAGTCCTAAGATTAGGACCTGACATTTTTCCATAAACACTACAAATCGAATGAGACTTATATTTTGTGTTGGACAAACCAGTCGGTAATGCGTTGCAGTCGTTCCACGCGAAGCTGTGGGTGCCCTTTACGTGAAAGCTCGTGACTCGAAGCTGGGAAACGGACAAATTGGGTGGGCTTTCCCAAACGACGCAATGCTGTAAACAACTGCTCTCCCTGCTCAATAGGGCAACGTAGATCCTGCTCTCCATGTAATATGAGCAGCGGTGTATTGATTTGCTGTACATAAGCCAACGGGGACTGCCTCCACAAAAGCTCGAAATCATCCCATGGATTCCCGCCAACTTCATCTTCCGTAAACGAGTATCCTATGTCACTCACCCCATACATTGACAGCCAGTTAGATATGGAACGCTGGGTCACAGCTGCGCGGAAACGATCCGTATGCCCGACAATCCAGTTTGTCATAAAGCCACCATAGCTGCCTCCCGTGACACCCAGTCTTTCTGGATCGATGAATGGGAATTTGCGTATAGCCTCGTCCACGGCGCTCAGTAGATCGGTGTAATCACGTCCGCCGTAATCTCCAAGGACAACATTGGTAAAAGACTGTCCATACCCTCGACTTCCTCCCGGGTTCGTATAGATGACTACATACCCCCGAGCCGCCAGCAACTGAAACTCATGAAAAAAGGAATTGGAATACATGGCATGGGGACCGCCGTGAATTTCCAAAATGGCAGGATAAGCCTCCCCCTCCTTAAAACCAGCAGGCTTCATCACCCATCCCTGCACGCGTCGACCATCCTCGACCTCCGTCCAGAAGCTCTCAGGCGCACTAATCTCAATCTCATCAAGCAGAGCATCATTCACTCGTGTTAGCCGTTCCTCGGTCCCTGAATGGATCGCAATCCGAAACAAATCGCCTGGTAAAGCGACATTGGTGGAAGCAGCAATGATATGCTGCTCATCCGAAGTAAGCTCGAATTGGTAAATTTCCCGTTCTCCTTGGGTTAAAATTTTAAAAGTTCCATCAAGCGCAAACTGATATACGTGCACATTTCCTTCAATGGTTACCAGCGTATACAGGGATTGACTGTCCGCACTGAAGCGTGGTGGTCCTACATGAAGATGTGAACGCATGTCGCTCATACCCGCATTACCGAGGTGAGCATCAAGTGTCTCACTAACGCATACTGCCGTCCCGCCACTGGAGGGAACCGTATACAGTCGAGTCTGAGTAGCGCCTTTGGCATGACGATCATGACCGTAAAAGGCAATCAATGTACCATCGGGAGAGAATGCAGCGCTCTCGATTTGAAGCTCGGAATGAGTCAGCTTAAACGGTACTGTCGCATTGCTATTAGAAGTCGCAGGAGCTACCGTAAACAAATCACTTTGCTTGCGTAAATCCGTATCCTCTTTGGAATGCTCCGCTATCCTAGCGACAAATAAAATCTGTTGGCCATTCGGTGACCAGACAGGCTCCGCGACATCATAAGCGCCGGATGTCAGTTGAACCGTGTGCCCTGAAGGCACATCAGTTACATACAAGTGATCACGAGTATCTTCACACAGCCCATAGCCGTCGGATTTAGCTTTTGTTCGATTAACTACTCGTCCCTCAAGCTGTGTCTCCTGCTTTCCTGCGTCGCATGTAGGAGTTGACTGGTTCTCAGCAGTTTTAGCTACAAACGATATGTAGGCTCCATCCGGCGACCAGGCTAATGAACGAACATTGTTCCCTACGTGCGTAAGTTGTCGGGCTTCCCCGCCGCGTGCTGGAATAATCCATACCTGACGCTTGCCGTCTGTCGAACGGAGAAAAGCAAGTTGTGACCCGTCCGGTGACCAGACAGGTGTTTCATCTTTCGGTCCATATGTAAAGGGTATTGGAGTTTTACCTTCGAACGGCAACAGCCAAATAGCCGAGTTGTAGTCTGTCCGTTCTTTATTAATACACTGCTCTACGTAAGCAATTTCGCCACTCGTGGGATGAACAGCTGGATCGCTAACCCAGTGAAATCGATATAAATCCTCAGCTGTTATACGGCGTTTGGTTGTGCCAGATTGCGAGTTGCTCAAATAAATCCCTCCTTAATATTGTTAGATTTGTACAACTTCACATTCAATTAATCCGATTAATTTTATATGAATTTAAATATACGATTACGTTACTCTTTTTATGTATCTCTGTCAATTTGTCCAAAACTCAAAGAACCCTCTCTCCGTCACAATGACTCGAAAACACCGCTGCTTCGGTTGCTTTCTTGAGAGAAGGTCATATCTGTTATCGTTCTTCTGTACCGTACGCATTAAAGCCAAGTTCCTCTGCAAGCACAGCCTGCCTGACGATATTTTGGAATTTCTACTGTGAACTCAGGCTTCTCCAGTGATCGTGTCTAATTTCGGTTAGCAGTCTCGGCTTCATTCTTTTCATGGATGTAGGTGGAGAATAATTCAGGATTAACTACTTTACGCAGTAAATGCATCGTCCCGTCCCCTGTTCCATGGTCAAAAGCATGGATACGTTCATATCCCCAACGCTCGTACATGGATAATAAATAGGGATGTTTTTCCGCAGTGGCTAATGTCACTGCAGGAGCTCCAACCTGTTCACGAATAATCGTTTGTTCTACCCAGTTCAGCAGTTTTTTTCCATATCCTTTGCCCTGAGCAGCCGGATCTACGGCAAACCACATCACAAACGGAAGATCGGTTATAAAATTAAGGGCTCTATTTTTTAAATGACTAACGGTAGCCTGGATGACACCATCGACTTCCAGCACATAGCAATCATTATTTTTAATGTTTTCTTGAATGAGAGCGACGTCTGCCTGAGCGGCAGGCCATTTAAGCTCCAACTGCCGAATTGTTTCATACGCCTCATACGTTATATACTGCAATCTTTCTGCATCCTCTTGACGTGCCAGACGATAGATCTCGCTCATAGTTCCCCGCCTCCCTATAGTATTGTAATAATGTGCATAATTTTTTTCAACTAATCCTATCTTTTTAATCAGAAATGAAAGTTAACATAACTGTAGCATGGCTCACCATTCAGCGACAAATTAATTTTTTCTATACCTTCATTTAAAATAACAATATCCCTTGAGGGTTGGAAAGTCTGCAATTCAAATAAAAGCAAAAAAGCCCGAAAGCCGGGCTCCTTTACTTTCTAGACCAATAGAATGCTGTCCCTGTCTCTGGGGCATTCAAACCAACCTGTACGCTGTGTTATTCCGCAGGGGCAACAAAGCTGCGTTTGGCAAACTCGCTGTCCAGCATATAAAAGGCATTGCTGTCTCTTTCAATGCGCTTAAGCTTCTGGATAACACTATCGAACAGAGCTTCCTCTTCGACTTGCTCATCAATAAACCATTTCAAGAAATGGATCGTTGCATGCTCTCGTGCATCGAGGGCCAAGTCAGCCAAATGATAAAATTTTTGTGTGTTTTGCTGCTCATGCTTGTAGCCATGCTCAAATACGTCCAGCATGGAATCGTAGCTATTTTTGGGCTCCGGTAATGCTGCCAATGTAGCGCGTCCTCGACGGTCGTTAATGTATCTATACAGTTTCATGGCATGAAACCGTTCCTCCTCTGCTTGTACCAGGAAGAAGTTTGCAAACCCATCCAGACTTTCACTAGAGCAATATGCAGCCATCGCCAGATATACGTGAGCGGAGTAAAATTCAAAGTTCATTTGCTCATTCAGAGCCTGTGCCAAATTGTCATTCATGTCTTAGGTCACCTCGGTCAGATATGTAATGATGTAACGTTCTTAGTGTACCATGAATTTGATCACAAAAAAACGGACGGAAGTGAATTCAGACACACTCACGTTCCGCCCGCCTTGCTCAACATTTAGTTCACAATCAAGGCTCCAGACCCCAGACACGTTTGTCGTTTATATACAAAGGTGTTTTGTCCCAATCTGTATAAGAGGTCTTGGTTGCATCATAGGAAAAATCGTCACTTTCGTTATAGTTGCTCCAATCCGTCTTGTTCATGCGAATCTGAATATCCCCCGTGTTTTCCCCTGCTGCCAGACTTCCCGCACCGGCTCCAAAGGAGATCTCCAAATAATAATCTGCCCCAGTTACGGCCTTATCCAGTTTCACAAACCGTCCCTGAACATTGCCGCTGCCCAATTGTGCATAATCACAGTGAAACTCCTGCCCCTTATCGCCATCTACAGTATAGTAGTATCTCAGCTTTACGTTTTTCAGATCAAGAGCCTCTTTACCCTTGTTTACGACACGGAAGAGTGGTCGAATCTGGTTATCTCCCGGGTTGGTGTCGCCCACACGGTATTGGGCAATTACATCTCCCTTCGCCGGAATCGGGGCTGCTGTTGGCTTGGCGCTGACCTCAGCAGAATCCGGGCTGGTTCCTAAGGAATTTGTTGCACTTGCTACATAATAATAAGTGGTTTCATTCACCACCCCTGTATCCTTATAAGTGGCGTCAGTTACCGTTGCTACCGTGGTATACGGGCACCACTGGTTGTGGAGCGCTTAACCGTGTAGCTATCAGCACCTGTCGCTTTGCTCCAGGTTAGTGTAACTTGTGCATCTCCTGCACTCGCCTTTACATTTGCCGGAGCTTTGGGAGCTGTAGGTTCGGCTGGTCCACTACCATTAATCAGACGGTCATACTCTGCATAAGCAGTTGCCATATCTACTTGGGACCAGAAACGGTGATACGTAAATTCTGGCGCACCTTTATCCCATTTTTTGGTCTGTTTGTTCCATGAAGTCGTGTATTTGTCTTTAAGATAGGACCATTGCGGATCTTTAGTGATATTAGGGCGGATGTCGCTATAGCTGGAATACGTACCATTCCCTCCCTTGGACGGATCAGACGGTGTAGCTTCTGTGCCTGGGATCGTGTTGCCTTGCCCAGTCTTACCACTCCATCCGCTCGGGATATATACTTCTTTAGTAAAATAACGATAATAATCCTCACGTGCTTCCTTCGTTGTAATTCCTATGCCGTCGTTATAGCCCCATGCTGCATCAAGCAAGGCTTTGGACAGATCTTTGGCTTCCTTGCCTAACTCGGTGTAGTCTCCTTTTTCAGCTTTTGTTCCGGCAGCAAAGAAGGTAAGCGCCTTCACATAACTGCCCAGCACTCCTGCATCCTGTCCTGGATTTTTGGTTACGACATGAAGATTGGCATTTCCTTTATGATTGGCAAATCCGCTCCAGGTTTCAGGCTTTCCACTCCATTCCAGATTGCTCGGCAGCCAGAACTCACCTTTAGCCGCTGTAGTGGCTACCTTCGGATTTTTGCCACCCAGAATACGCTTGCCTTGTGCATCCAAATAGTAACCCTGCGCATCAGTTACAGGCCGTTCGTTGGCAAATACATAGCTCTTGGACCAAGCGATCCAGTTTTCCGTCACTTGTTTAGCCATTTTAAACTGCTCCGACGAAGTGTTACCTTTCTTGGCCAAAATATAGTACAGCTCCGCAATCCGCTCGACAGGCCAAGCCTGCATGCCAAACCAGTTGTTGGACGGTGGATCTTGATATACAGGAGCCCCTGTATAAGCCATGCCATAAAAAGTGCTTGTACCAGATGGATACGCCTTGTAGGCACCATCCCAGCTATTCGTTGCTCCACCTGCAATGGCCCCCTCATCAGATTGCAGCCAAGTGTAAAATTCCAATTGGCGCTTGAGCGAGGTCGCCCAATCCTGTCCAGCCGTAGGTGAATTTGGGATCAATCCGCTATCCTTATCCGATAATGCATATGCAGCAACGACATTCTGGTAGCCCTGATGCGCATGGCTGGCACCAATCCGCCAAGCCCAGTTGCCGCTTTGGCCCAGTCCGCCGCCCCAAGCCGTATACCATGCCATTAGATAAAGACTGGCATCCTTGCCCGTGCCAGCAATCGGACTTCCATTGGAAGCGCTTCCTACTTTCTGGAAGTATTTATCGTACATGCCGTAACGCAAGAAGTCTCCCATCTTTTTCGCTTTGTCCAAATATACCTGGTTGTCATAACCGAGTTCTTTTGCCCAGTACATGGCTTGAACCGCCCGTGCGTCCGCATCCGTGGCATTCGTGTAGCGCCATTGCTGTGCAGGAGCATTATTTTCCTTGGTGAACAGGCTCATGAAGCCTTCATTAGGCTTGCCAAACTTGTGATTATCCTGCGATGGATGCGGTACGGCCTCCCAGACCGATTCCTGTTCCCCACGCTGGAAGGTGTTCACATAGGTGGCCTGATGTGACGGGTTCAGCAGATTGCCAAAACCGTACCAATTGTCTACATCCAGCAGCCAATGCATCAGGTAGGTCTGGTTGTTGCCATAGGTTGCCTTCAGCTCAGAGTCCAGCGGGTCCTTGCCAGCACCATACTGACCACTCAGACGGCTTGGGTACTGATCCGGCTGCGGATATTCTGCGGCATAAGTGGCAGGGCTGTTCGGGTTATAGTTGCTCATTGTAGGTTGCTCTTCCTTACCGTCACCCTCATTAACAGGAATGATATATTTCTCCATGTTGTCCCATGCCGATTCCAAATGACCCCAATCCCCGGTATAATGACCATAGAGAACTTCCAGCCACATCCAATAGCTGTACGCTTCCGAGGTCGTTAAGTGTCCATAGTCAGGAGCCTCGCTCATGAGTGTTTCAACGGAATGATAAGGGATACCTTCTTTTGAAAAGTAACCGCTGGCCGGGTCCTTTAGCTGTTTATACATTTGTAGAAAGCGTGTCGATTCAGGGGTTGCGGCTGATGCACGGTCGGGTTCGGCCTGAAATAAACCCAAGCTTAACGGAAGTACCAAAATGGCTGACATGACCATAGAGACAGATTTTCTGAACACAGATTTTCTACTGATCACTTTTGCATTCATCCTCTCCATTATCAATATTGGCTTTACTTAAAATTTGGTTCCGAAAAACGACAGCACAAAAAGACAGCGCCATCACCTCACTTTCCCGTTATAAAGGTGGAGGACACGCTGTCCATAGCTCCAAATGCTTCACATTGGCCCTGGCAAGAATATACCACACTAGTCGCCAAATGAGAGTCGAAAAATTCTATATGTTTAGAGTTGCACAAGGAAAATTGACGAAATCGATAGGAATCGGTACTATTTCACAAGGAGGCGTTAAAACATGAAAGTGTTGCTGTTGCTTGGCTGTATTGTGATGTTTTTAGCTGTAGCTCTGGGAGCATTCGGGGCGCATGCGTTGAAAAAAAGACTTTCCGCAGACATGATGAGCATATTCCAGACAGGAATTCAGTATCAAATTGCTCACGGTTTGGGTTTGTTGCTGCTGGGAGTTCTTGCAGGCAACCTTGCCCATTCTTCTCTTATTGTAACCGCAGGTTGGGTTATGCTGGTAGGCATTCTTCTGTTTTCCGGCAGTCTGTATGTTCTTAGTGTGTCTGGTGTGAAAAAGCTTGGAGCCGTCACCCCAATTGGCGGGCTGGCTTTTTTGGCAAGCTGGGTCATTGTGATTGTGGCGGTAATACAAGGCTAAACAAATAAACAGAGACTTGGAAAAGTAGGCGCTTCCAAGTCTCCTGAATCATGGTCGAATTATTGATGAATATGAACGCGTCTATGATTTCATTTGCACTTGCTGTGCTTTCTGAGCCGCGATCCGATGACCTTCGATATAGCGTTTGGATTGAGCCATTTCATGCTCCTGAGCAGCTTCCATAATAATATGGACCCCTGGCTTGTACTGCTCCAGCAGTTCCATATATAGAGCATAGTTCATGTCACCAAAACCCGGCGGTACGGTCTCGATCTCACCTGATGATGACAAACGTCGGTCTTTGGCATGTGCTGCGATAATCCGAGGTCCAAGCAGCTGAAAAGCTTCGCGGATGATCTCATCCTGTCGCGCCAGGTTTTCCGTTTTTAGCAAATTACCCGGATCAATCACAACACCAATGTGTGAAGACGGTACTTCCTCCAGAAAGGTAGCTAGCTCTGCTGCTGTTCCGACCAAATGATCGTTAGCAGCCTCCAATCCTACGAATACCCCCCATTTCTCCGCCTCATCTGCTAATTCTCGCACAACTTCTTTTACAACTCTCCAGTCTCGCTCCGAATAAGGGGTCCCATCCTCATTGCGTCCGACTTCAGCTGCAACCATTGGTGCTCCTAACAGACTTGCGTATCGGATCAGCTCTTTGAACCGCTCTACATTTTCACGTAACAATTCCTCATCCTGTACGAAAAAATGCAAATAGCACCCGAGCACTGATATGGATACTCCGTGCTTACGAAATTCCTCAGCGATAGACAATGCCAATCCAGGATTGAACTTGCCTGGTTTATTAAAATCGACATCACTGATCGCTCTCCACGGAGCGAGCTGAACATGAGTAAAGCCCGCTTCACCTACCTTTGCAGCCAACTCGCGATAAGGCAACTTGCCAAACAAATGTGCCAATACACCTACTGTCACTAAAAATCACCTCTTTTTATTTTTGTATTCTACTAATCGCCGTACTCAGCTCCAAGGACTCATTGATGATTTCTGTAATTCGTTCTACTTCATCATGAATAAAGAAGTGTCCTCCCTCAAAGGTAAACACACGAAATTGCTGATCCGTATGCTGTGCCCACGCCTCTGCATCTTGTAGGGCCACCGTGTTATCAGTCAGTCCTGTCAAGGCGGTGATAGGGCAATGTAAAGGCGTGGCTTTGCTCATATACTTATACATCTCGACTGCTTTGAAATCTGCTCTTAATACTGGCATAAAATAGTCATACAATTCCTGATTGTCAAAAATGGCTTCCGAAAGTTGACCATACCTCTGCAAATGCGTTCTGAATTGATCTGCAGGCAGATCATGTAACCACGGGAGATTTCTTGGGATATGCGGTGCCCGTCCACCCGAAACAAATAGATGAGCCGGCTGGCCATATCCTCCAGCCACCAGCTTATAATACAGCTCGAATGCAATCATCGTACCCATGCTGTGACCGTATATGGCATAAGGATCACCAGGGGCTAACTCATGGCTGATTTGATGCAGCAGATCCTTGCTCATCTCCTCAATACTATCCTTAAGCGGTTCCCCAGAACGAATACCTCTGCCCGCCAATTCCAAAGGGACAAGTTTAATCTGTGGAAGCAGCAGCTTTTTCCATTTGAAGCTGACTGATGCCGATCCGCCTGCATATGGGATGAAAAATAATGTGATAGGTACCATTCTTGCAACCTCCTGTGTTGCGGAATTCTAACTTTTTTATTTTAGCACAAAAAGGTATATTTACCCATTTCAAATATTTTGCAAATTCGAAAAAGAGGGTTGACGAATTCAAGCACATTTTGCATAAAGCAGGAAATGTCTTTCTTAAGGAAGAACTGCTGTATGTTTGAATATAATCATGTGTTGGGTCTTTTATTTTTCCAATTTGAGAGGAGTCCTGCGCCATGAAGTATGGTTTCTTCGATGATGCCAACCAAGAATATGTCATCACCACCCCTCAAACTCCGTATCCCTGGATTAATTATTTAGGTAATGAACGATTTTTTGGACTCATCTCCAATACAGGCGGCGGCTATGCATTTTATCGAGATGCTCGCTTACGTCGCTTAACACGTTACCGGTACAACAATATTCCTGTCGATAACGGTGGTCGCTATTTTTATATTTATGCTGATGGAGATTATTGGACTCCGGGCTGGATGCCGGTTAAAAGGGAGCTGGAGCAGTATGAATGTCGTCATGGACTTGGATATACCTCAATTATGGGGGAACGCAGAGGGATTCGGGCTACGCAACTAGCTTTTGTGCCCCTATCTTTTGACGGCGAGGTCCACCAGGTCAAGCTTCAGAACACATCGTTACAAACTAAAAAGATCAAACTCTTTTCATTCGTCGAATTTTGCCTGTGGAACGCCTATGACGATATGACCAATTTTCAGCGTAACTTGAACACAGGCGAAGTTGAAATACAGGACTCTGTCATTTATCACAAGACAGAATACCGTGAGCGCCGCAATCATTATGCTTTTTTCTCTGCGAATCGTCCGCTGGCGGGCTATGACACAGACCGTGAAGCTTTTTTGGGTCTCTACAACGGACTGGATCAGCCCCACACCATCACCGCAGGGCAAGCGTCTAACTCGATAGCCAGCGGCTGGTCCCCTATCGGATCGCATTGCATTGAGATTACACTGGAGCCGGGCGAAGAAACAAGCTGTAACTTTGTACTCGGATATGTGGAAAACCCAGAGGAAGAAAAATGGGAGTCCCCCGGTATTATTAACAAAAAACAGGCTCATGCTATGATCGCGCAATTTGCGGATGAAACCGATGTGGACCGTGCGTTAAGTGAGCTGCGAAGTTATTGGAACAATCTGCTGTCTAAGTACACCCTTCAAAGTCACGATGACAAGCTGAACCGAATGGTGAACATATGGAACCCGTATCAATGTATGGTTACATTCAATATGTCACGTTCGGCTTCGTATTTTGAATCCGGTATTGGACGTGGTATGGGTTTTCGGGATTCAAATCAAGACTTGCTCGGCTTCGTCCACCAAATACCGGAGCGGGCAAGGGAACGGATTATCGACATCGCTTCTACTCAATTTGAAAATGGCGGGGCATATCATCAGTATCAACCGTTAACCAAAAAAGGAAATCACGAGGTTGGCGGTGGCTTTAACGACGATCCGCTGTGGCTTATTGTCGGTACCTCAGCATATATCAAAGAAACCGGAGACTTTGGCATACTGGAGGAACAAGTTCCCTTTGACGGGAATATAGATCGTGCCGCTTCGCTGTTTGAACATTTGAAGCGTTCTTTTTATCATGTTGTAGACAATCTCGGTCCGCATGGTCTTCCGCTCATTGGCCGGGCTGACTGGAACGACTGTCTGAATCTCAACTGTTTTTCTGCTACACCAGATGAGTCCTATCAGACGACACAGAATTTGGAGGGCCGCATAGCCGAATCTGTGTTTATCGCCGGACTATTCGTGTATACTGGACCGGATTTTATTGAGCTTTGCAAGCGCAGAGGTTTGAATGAAGAAGCAGTCACCGCTCAAGGACATGTGGATCGTATGCGGACAGCCACATTGGAGCATGGGTTTGACGGGGAATGGTTCTTGCGTGCGTACGACCATTATGGTAACAAAATAGGGAGCAAGGATTGTGAGGAAGGGCAAATTTTCATAGAGCCTCAAGGCTTCTGTGTAATGGCAGGAATTGGCATTGAAGAAGGCCTGGCTCATAAAGCTCTCGACTCTACACGTGATCGGCTGGAAACTCCCTACGGCATTGTACTACAACATCCGCCTTATTCCCGCTACTATATTAATCTGGGTGAAATCTCTTCTTACCCTCCTGGGTATAAGGAAAATGCAGGTATTTTCTGTCACAATAACCCCTGGATTATGATGGCAGAAGCTGTCATAGGACGCGGTGATCGCGCTTTCGAGCTGTATAGCAAAATTGCTCCCGCTTATCTAGAGGACATCAGCGACATTCATCGTACCGAGCCATATGTGTATGCTCAAATGATTGCAGGCAAGGATGCGGTTCGTGAAGGTGAAGCCAAAAATTCCTGGCTAACGGGTACTGCGGCTTGGAATTTTATAGCTATTACTCAATCCATCCTCGGTATTCAGCTGGAATGGGACGGTCTGCGTATTGATCCGTGCATCCCCAAATCCTGGGGAGAATTCACAGTCACCCGTGTCTTCCGAGGCGACACCTATGTGATTCATATCACGAATCCACAGCACGTCTCCAAAGGTGTAGCTACAGTTACCGTAGATGGCACTGTTCTAACGAATAATATTCTGCCGGTTGCAGGAGATGGAACTATTCACCAGGTAAAAGTGTTACTGGGCTAACGAGTTCGTGCCCTTCAAAAAAATTAGCTTCAACTTCACCACATAGTATCTTATAATACGAGAATGGCTATAGATACATTAAGTGTGGTGACATCATGAACAAGACAAAACGGCTTACTCAAACCATGGATTACAGAACAAAGCAAGCCCGCTGGGTGCGCAAAATGTTATTACTTTACTGGATGATTATAACCGTACATTTTATCGTCCAGCTGGGCAGCTACTTATTCCTTGATTATCCCGCTTCGCCTTATGAATTTTACGTTGGGGTCCTTATTGTTCCCACACTAATCATGAGTGGATCCAACTTACTTGCAGAACTGGCACATTTTAAATTTAACAGGTATTCTTTTGTGATTCTGTTTATGGCAAGCACCGTCATTTGTTGGATGATTATTCGCCTTAACTATGACATTCGGATTATTCCAGCGTTGTGCTTGTTGCCTATTTTCTCTTCAATCTTGTTCTTCAATCGTCGCTTAATATGGCTTTCTTTTGTATTGCAAGTGATCGTCTTCTTTCTATTGCTAGCAATAGATGGATCATTCCGCAGCTATTTGTCAGACTTTGATATCGTGGCGATTCCGACATTTTTGATTATGTCCACCTTTATTGCCCTCATTATTCAGGCCAGCGGCCGCGATTTGTTAGTGGATTTATACAAAACAAAGCGTGCTCAGCAGGAATTAATGATCAGTAACGCGATTATTAGTAAAATGTCCATGACTGATGGTTTAACGAAGCTATACAATCATTTGTCTTTCCAAAACTTTTATGAAAAAGCACTGGAATATGCAGAACAAGGCGCGATCATCCATCTGGCGTTAGTGGATATTGATAATTTCAAGAAGATCAATGACACTTACGGGCATCAGTTTGGAGATAAAATTTTGGAAGGCATCTCGCAAATTATTACAGAGCAGATTACAGCAAATGACATTCCGGCCCGCTATGGCGGTGAGGAGTTTGCTATTTTGATGTTCGAGCATACTTTTGAGGAAGCTTATCAGATTGTAGAGAACATTCGGCGTGAAGTGGAGAAAATGACCTTTCAGGAGAAAATGCAAATCGTTTCTGTAACCGTAAGCATTGGATTAAAAAGCTATACCGAGGATATGAACAAAGACAAAGATGTATTTTTCCAGGAGACAGACGACTATTTGTATCAAGCCAAGCGCTCCGGTAAAAATAAAATTGTTGCTCTTAACCATATCGCTTAATGTAAAAATGCATTTAATGCAACTCCGGCATATAGTTGTCGGAGTTTTTTTGTATGTAGAAACTTAAAATTGAGAAGAGTTGACAATTTTATGGATTGCAAACTAAAATGGTTACACGCGGAATGGTTATTTACTTACGAAAAATAAGCTTTAAGGAGATGGTTTTACATGTCAACACTCGTTATTGTTGTTCACCCTGATCTTGCAGAGTCTCGCGTTAACAAAAGATGGATGCAAGAACTCAAGAAGCAATCCAGTGTGACCGTTCACAACCTGTATGAAGTATATCCGGATGAGCAAATCAACGTTGCCCATGAGCAAAAACTGCTAGAGCAGCATGATCGTATCGTTCTGCAATTCCCTTTTTACTGGTATAGCAGTCCTCCCCTGCTGAAAAAATGGCTGGATAAGGTTTTAACCTACGGCTGGGCTTATGGAAGCGAAGGTGACAAGCTACAGGGCAAAGAGTTGTTGATCGCCTTGTCTGCTGCTAGCGTGGAGGAAAACTATCAACATGACGGACGAAACAGATATACGATCGAAGAGCTGTTGAGACCTTTTGAAGCTACAGGCCTTCTGATTGGTGTCAAATTGCTCCCTTATTTCGTGCAGTATGGTGCCGGAGTTTTGACAGATGAGCAGTTGGAGCAATCTGCACAAAAATACGTGCAGGCGGTTATTTCTTAATTTACACAAAATACCCCTTGGAAGGTGCCCACACCTGCTTGCCCTACAGCAGACGTTGGCTCCAACCAAGGGGCTTTGCTGATAGAATTACATTTACAGCGTAACCAAGTTGCTGGTTACCTGAGCCATGCTTTCTTTAATAATATTGCAGCCCTTGCTCAAGTTCTCCATACTTATCGTTAACGCTGGCATAATTTTAAGTACCGTATCGTTACGCCCAGCTCGCTCAATAATAAGCCCCTTACTAAAGCAGAGAGTTGCAACCTCCTTGGCGAAAGCTTCTCCCAGATGGGTCACATCAATTCCCCAGATCAGTCCCAAGCCGCGAATTTCAATAAGTGGATCCATTGTTTGGATATGTTCACGCAAGAACTGCTGAACAAAAGCTTCTTTTTCCTTCACTTGGGCTTCCAACCCAACCGTGTCTCTGAACTCCAGCGCCGCCTTTGCTCCGACAAACGCTAGCTGATTTCCACGGAAGGTGCCGTTATGTTCACCAGGACTCCAAATATCCAGTTCTGGCTTAAGCAGCAACAAGGACATTGGCAGACCGTATCCACTGATCGACTTGGACAAGACAACCATATCAGGCACAATGCCTGCTCGCTCAAACGAGAAGAACGAACCAACTCGGCCGCAACCGACCTGAATATCGTCAGCAATGAGCAAGATATCATGATCATCGCAAAGCTGTCGCAAATCACGCAGCCATTCGTTATCTGCAATATTAATACCGCCTTCAGCCTGTATCGTTTCCAAAATAATCGCAGCAGGCTTCTCCACACCGGAATGAGTGTCTGTTAAAAGCTGTTCCATGTACAAAATGGTATCCATTCCGTTAAATGTGCTGTTATAAGGTATAAAGGTAACATTATTCAGTGGGACTCCTGCGCTCTCTCGCATGGAGTTATTGCTGGTAATCGATAAACTACCGAGCGACATACCGTGGAACGCGCCCATAAAAGCAAAAACACCATTTCTTTTTTTTACCTTACGCGCAAGTTTCAGTGCTGCTTCCACTGCATTGGTTCCCGTCGGTCCGCAAAATTGAAGCTTATAATTCAAGCCCTTAGGCCGGAGAATACGCTCGGAAAAAGACTCTATAAACTCTTGCTTGGCCGTGGTGTACATATCCAGACCATGCATGATCCGATCGGAGGTTAAATAATCTAGTAACCGGTTTTTCATAAAGTCATTATTGTGCCCATAATTTAGAGCCCCTGCACCGGCGAAAAAGTCAATATATCCCTCTCCTGCCTCCGTGTACAAAACATCGTTTTTCGCTTTGTTGAAAACAACTGGAAAACTCCTGCAATAAGACCTTACATTGGACTCCAGTGTTTCGAATGTGTTCATAAATATTCGTCCTCCCGCTGACCTGATTTTTGAAAAATACAAGCATGGAAAGCAAAAAAAAGTGTAAATATGTAATCTAAAATGAGTAGACAGTCTGAATTCACAATGGGATATCCACACCATAAAATCTTGAGTACGATCACAAGAACATATAGAGTACAAAAGAATACAACAGAGATGCACATTGAGAGTAAGATGAATAGAAGATTAAATAGTGGGGTTTTCTAAGAGGTCTGTCAGAGGATGTCAACTCCTATGTAATAAAATACCATAATTTTCATTAAAGTCAATGCATGTTTCTGAGATCTTTTGTTAATTTATTGTAATTTTAGGACATTTCCTTGCAGTATATTGTTAAATAAATATGAAATATGACGTAATATAGTAATAAATCTCAAAAATAGTACATTTTCATATCAAATAGATATATATCTAGATCGTCCGGAGACTGGATTTCCATAATAAAGCTGAGCTTTTGACAGACTGACCAAAGGAGTTTACTCTATCAAAAGAACTTGCTAAATTTAAAAATAGATAAGGAAACACATCATGTCTAATGTTTTGATTATTGAAGATGATAATATGCTGGGTGACACTCTCTCCTTATATTTAACAGGGGAAGGCTACCACGTTACACGAGTGGAACAAGCGACTGAGGGTATTGCCCGACTCGATAGGGTACAGCCCGATATTATTTTACTAGATCTGTTGCTTCCAGATTTGGATGGCGTGAATCCCTGCCCACTGATACGCAAGCATACGGACGTACCAATCATCGTGATTTCTACAGAAAACGACATTTCAGAGCGCATTCGTACACTTACGTTGGGAGCAGATGATTATATTTGCAAGCCTTTTAGTATGCAAGAGCTCAAAGCACGGATCGAAGCTCTTTTCCGTCGGATCAAAATCACACGCTTGCAAGGAAGAGGCATTTCACCTGTAGCTGAACCTGAAACAGGCATTACTTTGGATCTGGCGAGAAGAATGGTTACCGTTAATGGTCAGATGGTAGAGATGACCTATTCGGAATTTGAGCTAATGAAGCTCTTTTATACGAACCGAGGAATTGTATTTAGTAGATATGCCTTGATTCAGGCTCTCCGTGGCACAGACTCCTTTATTAATGAGAGGGCAGTGGACGTACATATTAACCATTTACGTAGAAAGATCGAAAAAGACCCCAAGAAACCGCAATTGATTAAGACCATTTGGGGAATCGGTTACAAATTTATGCAATAACGCAGCTAGATCCAGGGAATGGATGATTTAATTTGATTAATCTCCTTTTGAACCCTACTCAGTTGCTCTCTCCAGTCTGGATACAGCTCTCCCCCTGAGGTTTCATTGCTGCGCTTCAATGCTTTCTCCAGCTTTATCACCTTTGCCAGCAGCTCAGTCGCGCACAGATTCCCCGTTCCTCCCTTCAGCGAGTGAATTAATCGAAGAGCAGAAGATAACTGACCATTGTCCATTTTTCTCACAACTCTTCTATCAAGATACTGGTATTCCTGTATCCATTTATGTAGGGCAAATTGAAAAATATACACCTTGCCATCCATACCGGCTATCGCTTTCTCCGCGTGAATACCATGTAATTCTTGCAGCCAAGCTAAATGAATCCAGCTATTTAACATTCTTGTTGCGGTTAATTCATGTACAGGCTTGAGCAGCACATCATTAATGCCTGCACGAAGACAAACCTCCTGCTCAGGCTGCACAGCATCCGCGGTAAAAGCGATAATGGGGAGTCTGTTAAAAGCTCTGTTTCTTCGAATATGTCTGGCCGTCTCAAAACCATCCATTTCCGGCATATGCAGATCAAGCAGCACCATATCCCATGAGCACCGCTCCAGTAATTCTATAACTTCTCTTCCATTTGTGACTATCGTTACCTCAAAACCACGCTCTGCCAAAAACTCAGTGATCACTACTTGGCTAATCTCGTTATCCTCTGCTATGAGGATTTGATATTTATGTGTTGAGACCCCAACTTCATACTGGAGGTCCATTGTTGCAACAGCTTCCAGACTATGATTATCTACAGACACTGGCTTTTCCTGCTCAGGTCTCAAGCGGAGCACCTCCAGAAGAGCGCTCCGGGTTACTGGCTTAGACAAAAAGGCATCTACCCCCTGCTCTGTAGCTTCAGCGGCTACTTCTTCCAACTGGAACACGGTTGTAAGCCCAATGACCTGAGTCATTTGCTTATCCAGTATATGAAGCCAATGCCTGCGTGATTCAAGCTCTCTAAAGTCTTCCATCCCCATATCAATCATAACCAAATCAAAATGTTCACCCTTTTGAAAAGCGTCTGAATATTCCTGTAAGGATGAAACGGTGAGTGTTTGTAGCCCCAAATCTTGCAGTAGTTCGTTCAGGCTGTGGCTCACCAGTTCATGCTGTGCAATGATTAAGGCTTTGCCGTTTACTGGTTTTTCCAGCTGTGTGCTTCTCGCATTAAAATCCCCTATTTCAAGCTCCACATTAAAGTAAAATTGACTATACTCTCCTAAACAGCTTTTCACTTCTACGCTACCGCCCATAGCTTCAGCCAATTGTTTGCTAATAGCCAAACCCAGCCCGGAACCCCCATATCTGTGGGTTGATGTACTCACTTGCGTAAAAGGGACGAATAGCTTGTCCATTCCGGTCTTGGAAATGCCTATGCCCGTATCTTCTACCATAAAAGAGACACTCACTCGTCCGTCCTGCTGGCTTACCATTTTTACCTGTAACAATACATGTCCCTGGTCCGTGAACTTAATGGCGTTGGTCAGAAGATTTAAAAGCACCTGTTCCATTCGAAGCGGATCTCCCTTGAACCTTTTCGGTAATTTCGGGTCCGCTATGAAAACGATCTCTACTTTTTTATGTTCCAGCAAAATCCCAACGGTATCTGCGAGATGCCGAAGCATGTGTTCCAGCTCAAATTCCGCCTTTTCCAGTTCTACCTTACGGGCCTCCATTTTAGAAAAATCCAAGACATTATTGAGCATGGACAAAAGAGTACGCGAGGAGGCGAGCAGCTTATGGAGGTAATCATTCTGAACGTCAGTCAGTTGAGTCTTACTCAACAGCTTTGAGAGGCCAATGATGCCATTCAGCGGCGTTCGAATTTCGTGGCTCATATGAGCTAGAAAAATACTTTTTGCATGGTTAGATTCACTCATCTCCTTTCTTTTCTGCTCGGAAGCTTTATACTCCGTAATATCCAATACATGACCGATGACATATCTGGTGAGTCCCTCGTCCCTGACAGGATGCAAGGTAATTAAAGCTGAATATTCCCAAAACTCCAATTCAAATACGGTCCGATCACCGAACCAAGCCTGTTTGTAGTATTCGGAAAGCTGCTCTAGTGTTTCAAAGGAAAGCTCCAAAATATCCCCGATACGTTTCACATGCTCCCATTTATTGAAATTGACTTGCAGATTCAGACCCATGCGCTCCAGCAATTCACCATCAAGCAGCATATAATAAAATTCATCCCCCCTTTTCTCCAGCCTGAAGGTAAAGCCAGGTTGAACTCGAAGTAAAGTTAGCAGATCATGATTTTTGTCAATCGAACGCTGTCCATTTGTATACCTGGCGGGGATTAGAGCCTGCCCAAACAGAGTCATGAACAATAGACCAATCCCTATTTCCAACCCGCAGGTCAGCAGTGTTCCACCACTTATGCCAAAATATAAGAACAGAACTCCTGCCAGCCCGTATAAGACGCCCGTGATCGCCTGACGAATGAGCTGACGCTGAAAAATCAAAACTAATAATAATATCACGATCGTATATAGCAACAAATCTCGAACCAAGTGTTCGTCCTCCTTGTAATCTCCCATACGTTGCGAAAAGCTGTATCGGAAATATAAAAAAACTCAGGACAGATTCCTTATGCCATTAGGCTTAAAGAACTGTCCCGAGCATTCATTGTACTATAGATTCCATAAGGTTCAAGCTCGTTTTAATATTTGAAACGACTGATCATCACCTTCAAATCAGCAGCCATATTGGAAAGCAATTGAGCAGAGGCTGAAATTTCCTCCATGGAAGCCAATTGCTCTTCTGAGGAGGCGGCCACTTCTTCAGATGTAGCGGCATTACCGGTTGCAATCGTCGCCAGCTCATTGGCTGTCGCTGCAATCTCTTGTACACTGGCTGAGATTTGCTGGGCTATCGAAGCAACCTCCTCTACCTGAGGCGTGGTCTCTCGAATGCCTTCCATCGCATGATTCAGCTTCACAATGGTCGCTTTGGAAATCTGTAGCCCATCCTTCACCTCAGTCGTAACCCTATCCATCGTCTCCACCGTAGTTTCGGTTTCATGTTGAATTTCGCCAATCAAGTTGGCAATCTGGGTGGCAGAACTCTGAGACTGTTCTGCCAGCTTACGCACCTCATCCGCGACGATGGCAAAGCCTTTACCATGATCACCTGCTCTAGCTGCCTCAATAGCTGCATTCAACGCCAACAGGTTCGTCTGATTGGAGATATCGCCAATGACCTTCGTAATTTCTCCAATTTCATGAGAGCGGGCTTGCAAGGTTTGAATCATCCGGTTGGAACGCTCTACTGACTCGTGAATGGAATTCATCTGCTCGCCTGTCTGCTCTACAGATTTTCGTCCTTCCTCAGCTTGCAAGGCAGATTGTCTGGCCAGATCCGCTACTGAAGTCGAGCGTTCAGCGATTCGAGTGATTCCATGTGCTATTTCATCCAGTGCCACCGAGTTATTTTCCAGCCCCATAGTCTGCTTCTCCGCACCGCTAGCAATTTCTTGCACGGCTTGGGACACCTGCTCACTTGCAGCGCTGGTTTGTTCCGCGCTTATCGTCAGCTCATTCGAGGAAAGAGCGACGTGATTTGCACTGTTTCCTACATTCTGAATAACAGATCGCAAGTTGTTCTGCATATTCTGAAAAGCTACTCCTAATTGTCCAATTTCGTCTTTGCTCATGACTTGAATGTCCTGTGTCAGATCCCCGGCACTCACATTTTCCGCCTGTTCTTTAAGTTTTAAAATCGGTTTAATGATGGAACGGATCAGGAAATAAACAATGATAACACCAATCACAAGACAACCAACAATGGTAAGCAAAGTGCTGATCAAAATCGGCTGAGCTGCTTCATCGACTTCAGATAAATAAAGCGTTCCGCCTATCTTCCAGCCTGTCAGCTTATTGGTCGCATAGTTCATATATTTGAGCTGACCTTCATATTCATATTCGTATTCACCAGTATCGCTTTGAAACATGCGTGATTCAATATCTGTAATTTTGGTGCCTGCTGTCTTCGTTGGATGAACAATGTAAGTATGGTTGCTATCCAGCAATATGGCATAACCCTCATGGCCTACTTTAATATTGTTCAATGTATCTTTAATACCACTAATTTTCAGGTCAATGCCAATAACGCCCGATCCATCTGTCGTTGCTCTCGACACTGTAACCGTCATCTGCTTTGAATCTGCCGAAAGATAAGGTGAACTAATTACTGTCTTTGTTGGTCCCTTTATCGCTTCATCGTACCAAGGTCTGATACGTGGATCATAATTATCGGGTAATTGCTTTTGTGGATAGGTTGTAATTTTAGCGTCTTTCGTACCATAATAGATGGATTCTGCTTCTGGGTGAAGTGCAGCATACTGTTTAAACAACTCTTCCAGTTTAGCCGCTTGTTCCTCCGTCTCGATCCGATTGCCTTTTAGTCTTTCTGCAAAATATTCTGCATCATGGATCTTGGGTTCAATGGTACTATCAATGATAAAATTTGTACGGATTATAGCCTGCTCGGCGCTCTCTTCAATCTGGTTTCGAATCTGCTGACTAGCGCTCACAAACGACAGAGCACCCACGATCATGGATGGTATGATCAAAAATGCAATAAAGGCCACCATTAGCTTTGTTTTAAAATTTTTACTGAGTATCCTCGATACCTTCCATTTTCTTCCTGAAAACTTCTTCATTACTAAGCATCTCCATTTCATCGCCTGAATTTTGTAACCTATGGTGAACCGCTTAAATCTTGTCGATGATGACAGTCACCCGACAGATTCTCTCTCACGTTTTTTCACATCTCTTGCTGAGATGCTTCGATATAAAAAAATATAAACACGCTAGTCGAATAGGTATATGTACTTATTTTTGAGCGCCACAAGGCTGAACGGAACCGGTTCTTTGATATAATATACCTAAAAATTATTAAAAAAAATGCAATGTAGATGTTAAGAAAATGTTAGTTTCCCCACACTATACCTACCTCTTTACATAAAATAATCCCCTTGAAGGTGGCACACATAAGGTCATTTATCGAAATCACCATATGCTACACCCGCAAGGGGATTAAATATGCTTTATTCCATTCTATCCAGCAAAGCCTTAAAATCGTCGATATGGGTGACCGGTGCCTGACAAGCAAAATGCTCACACACATATACGGCTGGTTTGCCATTCACAAGATCGTAATCATGGATATAAGGAGCTAATTCTGCAATCTCCGGCTGTCCTTTATCCTTAAAAATAACAACCATATCCGGCCTAAAACCAGCTTGAACCACCTGAACGAACTGGGCAGTCTGCGGATCATCCCTTTGACCCACAATCACAATCTCTTTCGTCTTTCCCGTCGCATACAACAACGCGCTGAGCAGCGCTGAGTAGCCTGAGGGGTAATGAGCAACCATCCCGCCAAAAGCCTTAAACTGCTTGGCTGCATAGTCTTCCAATCGAGTTTCCCCCGTTAGCCGCGCAAGCCGCACAAAATTATGGGCCGCAATGCTGTTACCTGACGGAATCGCACCATCATAAATTTCTTTGGGTCTGGATATCAATTGTTCGCTATCTGATCCGGTAAAGAATAATCCGTCCCGTTCTTCATCCCAAAACAGATCAATCATATTCTGATTAAGCGTCAGTGCCCGCCGTAGATATTGCACATCAAAGGTCGTCTGGTACAACTCGATCAAGCCCCACACATAAAAAGCATAATCATCTACATAGCCGGGGTAAGCTGCCTGACCGTCCCGATACCGTGCCAATAGGCGTCCATCCCCCCGTCTCAAATGGTTCCACAAGAACGTCTCTGCCTTTCGAGCTTGCTCAGTATATCTGGTATCTCCAAAAGCTTGCCCCGCCTTGGCCAAAGCAGCAATCATCAACCCGTTCCACGAGGTCAAAATCTTGTCATCCTTTTGAGGATGAACCCGCTGCTCCCTAGCAGTAAACAGCTTGGCCCGTAGCTCACTGACCCGCTGCTCTAGCTCTGGCTCGGTCAAGTCATGCTTGTTCGCATAGGCTTCCAGATTGATATCAATCAGGTTTGGAATATTGTGGCCTTCAAAATTACCGTAAGGTGTGATTCCGTACAAATCGTTGAAAAAAGCGGCATCCTCATCGCCCAGTACAGACTTTATCTCGGAGTCGCTCCAGACGTAAAATCTACCCTCTTCTCCTTCAGAATCCGCGTCCTCTGCCGAATAAAAGGCGCCACCTACATCCGTCATGTCTCTTGCGATATATGTAAAAATTTGTTCAGTGATTTGTCGATACAGTCTCTTGCCTGTCACCTGCCAAGCCTCTGTATACGTGATGGCCAACAAAGCGTTGTCATACAGCATTTTTTCAAAATGCGGCACCAACCATTTCTCGTCCACTGAGTACCTTGAGAATCCCATGCCTACATGGTCGTAGATTCCGCCCCGTGACATCGCATCCAGCGTCTTCTCTACCATTTCCAATGCCTGTTGATTCCCCGTATGTTGTGCATATCGCAGCAGAAAAGACAAGTTATGTGGAGAGGGAAACTTCGGCGCTTCTCCGAAGCCACCATATTCATGATCGAAGGTGTGACTGTATTCATGGAAAGCTTTATTCAAGCACTGCTCATCCAGTTCTCCGCGATAACCTGCAAGCAAATCCTGTCGTTCATGCTCGGTAAGCACCTGCTCACTCAGCTCCATCAGCTCATCCGGCTGTTCTTTCCAGCGGATTCCCACCTTACTTAGCAAATCCAAAAGTCCGACACGCCCAAACTTCTGCTCCTTGGGCAAATACGTACCCGCAAAAAAAGGCCTCTGATCCGGCGTCATCAAAATCGTCAGCGGCCAACCCCCATGCCCGGTCATCGTCTCGCAGATGGACATATAGATATGATCCACATCCGGACGTTCCTCTCGATCCACTTTAATGGATATGTAATCCCGGTTTAATACCTCAGCTACCTCTTCATCCTCGAAAGATTCTCTCTCCATTACATGGCACCAATGACAAGTCGAATAGCCAATCGACAAGAAAATAGGCTTGTTATCACGCTTAGCAATTTCAAAAGCTTCATCTGACCAAGGGAACCAGTTTACCGGATTGTAAGCATGTTGCAATAGATACGGTGACTTTTCCTTGGCTAATCTATTCGGTTTGCTGCTCGTTGACATGGGGCATCACCACTTCCGTAGTTGGATTTTATGCTCGGTATTATTTTACCCTAAATGGTTGGTAAAAGTCGGAAGAACAGAAAAAAGATAATGACCTTTTATCGAATCTATCAATTAATTGTTTATTCAGGTCATAAGTAGGTATGAAAAAGCACTGATGGGTATTCTCCAACAGTGCTTTGTTTACTGCAATCGTACCTTATTAGCCTTTAGCATTATACTCATTAGCGTTTATATCAAATATGTTCAGAGCTTTCAGTAAGGCGTATTCACTTGTTCTGGTCCCTTCTTTTGAAAAATGTGCATCTGGAAAAGCGGGGGACATATGATGGTACCCGGGATAAACATGTAATTCCACTAAGACACCATCAAAGACCAGTTGTTTAGCAAAAGATAAGGCTTCATCAATAAACAAATCAACGGTACCTATATTTATATAAGTCGGTGGTAACCCGGCCAATGACTTTGCACGGGCTGGCACATAATACTCACTTACCTCCTCAGAACCCGGTTCAATCCCCAATACAGATTTCCAGCCAAAATAATTACTTTGTTTTGTCCAAATAAACTCTCCTGCGTATGGATGCTCCGGTGCGATACTTGTGCGGTCATCTAGCATTGGCCTCATTAATCTTAGATGATGGATTTCGAATTCCTTCTGATCGCGAATGTACAAAGCTAAACCAGCCGCCAAACCACCACCAGCGCTACTGCCCCCGACGGCAACTTTCTGAGTATCTATCCCTAACTCTTCCGCATGTTCAATACACCATTTTAGGCCCGAATAACAATCCTGTAACTGACTTGGCTGTACATGCTCTGACGCTAGGCGATAGTACACAGATACACAACAGAAACCTTGTTCTGCACCAAGAGCTGCATTAGCAGGACGATCCACGACTGGACTTCCTAAGACCATCCCGCCTCCGTGTATGGAATAATACAGAGGCATCTTATTATGCTTTGATTGTTTAGGCTTAATGATTTCTATTTGAATATCTGGACCACTAAAATAACTTGGCACAACCTTTTTTTTCCAATGTAACAGGGAACATCTGCGTTACATCTAATGGTTGCATCATTTGAGATTGGCTTTTACGTGCTTCCATTAGTGTAGATTTGGTAAGATCGGTTGTTGGTATTAAATCAACTGCACTGATAATTTCTGGATCAATCAGATGTCTACTTCTACTTTTTTGTTCCCCCATGGTAGTCGTTTCCCCACTTTCTTGTTTCAATGACAATAAATCAATACATGTTTCCCTTCATTTATTCAGAATCGGCACCGTTCCAAATCCGTTGTTTCTGTCGTTTATATTCATATTTTAAAGATTAAAATAAGCTTTATAAATGAAAACAACGAGTTAGAATCATTTTTGACATAAAAACAATAATGAAAAAATGAGGTGCAATCAAATCTTTTGCCAAACAAAAAAACGTGACCGGATTGGTTTTTCACCGCGATCATCCAGTCACGCCCTAAGCTCACCATGTTATGAGCCAAAACTAAATTTATTGACGCGAGTATAGCACCACGCCACTTTGCAAACAGGTATTTTTTATGTCCACTTCATGGGGTATCGATCGATATTCGCTGGCGTATCCCCCTACTTTTTATGTGAATACACAATTTTCTTAATGGTTTCGGTAGAGAGAAAAAACTCCTTAGCTAATTGCTCAATACTGCTACGATTTTGAAAAGCATTTCTGATCGCGGCATTTCGCTGTTCAAGCAACCTTCTCCCGCCACTCAAACTGCCCCAATCCATATATTCCGTTTTTGGCTTAGGAATATACAGAGTCTCTCCTTGAACATATTTTTGAATTTCCATAATTAGTTTTTGAGGTAAAACTTTTGTAGCATTCGTATATCTCAATTTTGCTCGCTCCTTATTTTGATTTTTTAAAATAAGGTGCAAAGCCAAAAATATTAAAAAAGCTTGTTCAGCGTTAAAAAATTGTTTCGCCCCATACAAAGTAACGCTTTCTCAATAATTGGCTTTGCATGAGTGTAAGAAGTCACAGACAATCCCAATAGATTCTCCATCAGTAGGCACCCCCTTTTACTTCGCAAGTATAGCATAACTCTGCTCACCTGATCTTCATCCATTTACGAGGTGCTGTCGGGACGCTTTTTTTGCTCGACTCTTGTTATTCGTAAGCCGATGTTTTATATTGACATAAGAGTAGGTCAAAAACAAAAGAGGTGAACGGACGAGATGTCTCCACGAACGAAGGAACAAAACGAAGAGATCCGGCTGCGGCGACTGGCACAAATCCGGAAAGCCGCTGCCGATGTGTTTTTGAATAAAGGGCCTTTACTGGAAATCCGCGATGTGGCCGTGCAGGCGGGACTCGGCTATGGCACGGTATACCATTATTACGGCAATAAGGGTGATCTGCTCCACGATCTGCTATGGGACGCGTTGGAGCGGTCCGGGGGATGGTTGGAGGCCCCGCGTGCTTCGGCTTCGGGGCAGGCGCCGGCGCGCGGGCATTTCGGCTTGGCTGTGGCGGCAGATATCGGGAACACGTCTGCCGCGGATTCCCAAAGCAAAAGCCGCGAAACGGCCGCTACCGCAGAGCTTGGCCCCGTCGCCGCCGCTGGCGTCCGACTACTGCAGCTTTGGGCGGAGGACCACGCCCTGTACCTGCTGCATAAGCTGGCCGGTGAGGGCTTTGCCTCGCTGCCTGAAGCGCGCTCGGCCCCACTCTCGGACGCTTTTCGCCGGGAGGTGCTCGCGCCGCTTGCCGCTTTGCTGGAGACTGGGCGTGCGGTGGACGAGGTTGCCGCTTCCGGCGAAAATACGGCAGAGTCGCCGTATCGGCTACACCACGCGGAAATGCTGCTGGCCGCCTTGGTCGGCTGCGCCTCGCTTTCGCTTCGTCGCGGAAAGCTGCACGAGGAGGCCAGGGATATCGCCCGGTTTTTAAAATTATAGAATGGATAAGGAGCGAATCATCAAAGATGATCATCTTAAAATCACCTAGAGAAATCGAAGAAATGAAACCGGCAAGCCAGATCGTTGCGGACTGCTACCGCGAGGTGGTCAAACTGATCGAGCCTGGGATTACCACTCGGGAAATCAATGACTTTGTTGCCAGACACATCACCAAGCTAGGCGGCAAGCAGTTTACGAAAGGGTACAACGGTTTCCCCGCCGAAACCTGCATTTCGGTCAACGATGTGGTCGCCCACGGCATTCCTTCGAACCAGGTGCTTATGGACGGCGACTTGCTGAAGCTCGACATCGTCGTGGAATACGGCGGATGGTTCGGCGATTCGTGCTGGTGCTATGCGGTGGGCAATATCCGGCCGGAGGCGCAAAAATTAATGAAGGTGACAAAGGAATGCTTGGATTTAGGGATTGCCCGTGCACTCCCCGGGGGCCGGCTCGGCGACATAACGTCGGCGATTCAACAGCATGCGGAAGCAAACGGGTTTTCGGTCGTACGCGATTTGCTCGCGCACGGGATCGGACGGAGCCTGCACGAGGAGCCGAGCTACGAGCATATCGGCATCGCTGGTAAAGGCATTCGGTTAAAGGAAGGGATGGTGTTTACCATTGAACCGATGATCAACGAAGGTACGTTTCGTATTACGATCGACGACGATCAATGGACGGCGAGAACGGCCGACGGCAAGTTGTCGGCACAATATGAGCATACGATCGCAGTTACACAGGACGGCCCACTGATTTTAACGGCCCAGTAAGAATAAAGACAAACAGTCGGGAATGCGTCATTTTAGGAATAAGTCGCCAACCCGGCCTGCTTGGTCCGGCGAAAGTTCGTAATCCGAAACGTGAAAAAGCGCTGGTCCCAGGCTGGAACCAGCGCCTTTTTACATGGTTTGTATCTTTACCGATTTACGAAAAACCATATTGTTATGCGGTTTTTTATTATGACTTTGGTATCATGTTACGGATTTACACTCTCTCTTGGCTAGCCTATCTTGCATGTATGTTTTTCATTGCATATCTTGCTATTGGCTGAGCAATCAATAGCTCAATCCAAAATGCTACACCAAAATTTCTAAACCAGTTGTGAAAGAAGTTCTGGAAAGGTTCTAGGCTTATTTGTTTCGTACCAACCAAGTTCCTATAATTGTGGTAGGCTGCACTGCATCGAGCTAATGATGTAAAATATAAACAAGCATAAAACTCACAAAGGAGTATATGAACCAGATGAACAATTTTCTGAATGAATTTGAGGAAAGATTTAGAACAGGATTTCTAGATGATCTTAAAAGCATACTGGAAGAAGTGAAGAATGAGAAGGTTTACGCCTGTGCTTTTGGAACAGACAGCGATTTTGTCACCTTATTTCTAGCTGTTAATACGGAGGAATCACTTGTTAGACATGTCATAAACATGAAAGCCGAAGGCCTGTGCAACAGCAAGGAAGATGAAATTTATTACAGATGGGGATTAAGCGAATATCAATATGGCGATACAACACACCTCAATCATATTAGCAAATTTCTGTATGCAACCGACAATGTGTTGGATTATAAAGATGAAATGATAAAAATTATGGCCAAGGTCGTTAAAGAAACCGACGATGTACTTTTTACTCAATTCGGCCAATCCAAAGAAGATATTATTTTTTTCGTGTCCATGACGGATGATGATATGGCCGAGGAACTGGAAGATCAATCTGTAATGCAGATGACAAATGCCAATTTAGTTGATGGCTTCTTGCATCGTTATCAGTAGAAGTCATTTGAAGCAACTCACGAACAGGCAAATTGCAGTTGCTCTTTGGTGTGAAAATAATGCTTTCCACGTTCCATCACTTTTAGCTGGCAATGAAATCGGCTTGCAAACGTAGATATGACGTCATATTCACACAAGTCATCTTCAGAGCCATAAAGTATGGCAGTTGGCTTATTCCATGTATCAATTGGATGCGATTTAACATAGCAGTAATAATCCCAATAAAGTGTTCGCCCAATGGGTGTAGATATTTCTTTTTCAACTTTTAATCTATCCTCACTTACACTGAACCATGTCATCATATTTTTGATTATTCTCTCCATATCTAGCACTGGAGAAAGAAACAGACATTGTTTTAGTGGGAGATGATGATAAGCAAGCAAACTAAAATACGCACCCATGCTACAAGCGAAAATACTAATTTCATGCCATTGCTTTTGTGTGTAACGCATGATGATGTCAAGATCATGAACACAATTTTGAACTTTACAGACGTAGGTTTCTTCTTTGCGGTCACCATGTTCAGGCAAATCAAAACTAATGACTTGATACCCTTGTGCCGTTGCTTCTTCTGCAAATATAACGATCACATCATCTGCCTTGTTTGACATATTACCGTGGATAGCTATAAGTATCTTATCTGATTCACCACCCCACAAAATTGCCGGGATGCCCTCGATTTTCAATTTTTGCTTTATCATTACTTTATCCTCGCTTAAAACAGCTTGTTGTTGTCTTCCTTATCAAAATATTCTTTGTGATTCTATCCTATGATACTACGATGATAAGAAAACTACGCCGCCATCATACTTATGGTATCGAAATTCGCTTGTTTTGCTGAGATGTGACTCCAGAGCAACTTATTATTGACGATACTGATCATAACTTCTGGTTCTATTACATCCTGGTAGGAAAGCATAACCAAAGTTGCAATATCTCCCATCTGATATGCAGCCGTTAATGCCCTTAGAAAAGTTTTCGATTTTTCACTTTCTGGTAAGGATAATTCTCCTTTGAGGAGTTCCTCCTGAACTGCTCCTAACGATTTTCGTGCCCGATGAAGTGCAACTTTTACCGCTCCCTCTGTTGTGCCCAGTATATCGGATGTTTCACTAATCGAAAATGCGAACACATCTCGCAGCAGGAAGACAGTTCTCTGAAGCGGTGATAGATGATTCATTAAGGACTGCAACGCTATCTCAATTTCAAAAGTTCCATGATCCGCTTCAGTCACTTTTGCTTGTTCCCTATTCAATATCCGAGTGAAGACTGCTTTTCTCCGTATCTCATCAATCCAGGTGTTTTTAGCAATCCGCAGCAGAAGCGCTTTGGGATTGGTATGTTCGAAATTGTTTAACTTTCCTAATGCTTTTACCCAAGTATTCTGAGCCAATTCTTCCGCATCCCAATTTGATTTCGTAAGTGACAGACAGTAACGCTTCAGGACCGCCTGTAATTCGTCAAAGTTGTGGATGTTCACTGAATTGTCTGTCATCTGTATAGAATCATCTATGTTCATAGGCCTTCTCCTCCACAGTCATATTCTGCCCTCTGCTAAAGCAAAACCATTTGCTACCTTCATTGTAAACGAATTAGGGGTTGTAGAAGTTACACCATATACGCAAATCGTTTTTCTAATAAAAACTCCGTATCTTTTTACAGTCTGGGTTCGTTTACAAGGAGAAATCAACTGAACCAAGAAAATGGGGGTATACAAAATGAGTGTTTATGTTCCTTATGTTGTTGAGCAAACCGCTCAAGGTGAACGATCATACGATATCTATTCCAGACTGTTAAAGGATCGCATTGTGTTTGTAGGAGCAGCCATCGACGATCAATTAGCCAACAGCATTATTGCTCAATTATTGTTTCTAGCGGCAGAAGATCCGGAAAAAGAAATCTACATGTACATCAACAGCCCGGGTGGCTCTACTTCCGCAGGATTTGCCATTTATGATACGATGCAGTACATCAAACCCGAGGTGCATACGATATGTACTGGATTTGCTGCTTCGTTTGGCGCGATCCTCTTGCTGGCTGGCACCAAAGGGAAACGTTCGGCACTACCGAATAGTGAAATTATGATCCATCAGCCGCACGGCGGCGCACAAGGGCAGGCCAGCGATATTGCGATCAGCGCCAAAAGAATTTTATTAACTCGTGAAAAGGCAACCCATATCACAGCTGAACGGACTGGGCAACCTTTGGAAAAAGTCGAAAAAGATATGGACCGGGATTTTTTCATGTCTGCTCAGGAAGCACTGGAATATGGCATTATCGATCAAGTGATAACTTCTTTGTAGAGTATGCACAACGACTTTATGCTTTCCCTGCTCCGGCCAAGAAACTACAAAAAAACACGAGGTGATATCATGTTAGCAAGTTTGCAAGGCAAGGAAGTAACTATTCATTTCATTGACGGAACATGTGCAAGCGACGGGGTATTGGACCAGATTGACGACAAGTATGTTAAATACCTTACGCAATATCAGACGCTTGTTATTCCAATTACGTCCATTCGCACCGTATCCATAGACATTAAAGAAAAACAATCCAACAGAGTTGGATTCGCCCCATAAATCTAACATAGTATCACAGGTAATCGCCGATCCCACAAGTTTAAGCCATCCTTCCATGATTTGTGGAATCGGCAACCCGCATGGGTGAAAATTTCATTTTACGGAGGCATGGTATTATGGAAATCTCAAAGGGAGTGGAAATGCTTCAACTAGATTTTCATGGGAACAGGATTCATCCCATTCTGTTGTGGGATCGAGAAATGGCAGTGTTAGTAGATACAGGATTTCCAGGACAAATCGAAGATTTACGCATGGCTATGGAAAAGGTAGGCGTGTCGTTTGGCAAACTAAAAGCTGTGATTTTGACACGTCAGGATGTGGATCATATAGGTTGTCTTCCTGAGATTTTGCAGGAGTGTGGCAACAATATTACAGTATATGCGCATGAGCTGGATAAGCCGTATATTCAAGGGGAACTCCCTCTTTTAAAAGATGGTCACCTTGAGAATCCCCCGAAGGGCAGAGTGGACAATACCTTAATAGATGGTCAGGAACTGCCGTTTTGCGGAACAATTCGAGTCATCCATACGCCTGGGCATACCCCTGGTCATATCAGCCTTTATTTGAAGCAAAGTAAGATTCTCATTGCTGGTGATTCGATGTACAGCGAAAACGGGATTCTCAGAGGAATTCATGCTCCGACTACACCTAATATAAGTGAAGCTCGTCTCTCATTGAAAAAGTACTTGGATCTCGACATTGCATCGGTGGTTTGTTATCACGGGGGATTAAGTAATACTAATGTTAATGAGCAGATATTAGGACTTAGCAAAGGATTATAAAATTTACTCTTAGTTACGATATTAAAACCGGATTCCCTTGTAGACCGAAAGGGTCCGGTTTTTCCGTTACGTGAGATGCCTCCATGTAGCGACTAGCGCAAAAATTCAATAAGAATTAATGATTGCTGCTTCCGTTTGCGGTGAACAATACTATTAAGCAAATTTATATGGTTTCATTCTTTCTAGATCTTTCATAATACAATAAATTGATTAACCCTCGAGACTGTAAATATAAGACCCCACTTTAACAAGATCGGAAGATACTGATTTTCCAATGCATATGCCAATATTTTTCTTCCCAGCTATTGAAGTTGAAATTTGAACCGAGCTAACGCTTAACTCAATCAGGCGAGGTTCTGGAACTCGGGTGTGGTACAGGATTGACAACCATTCACTTATCAAAATAGGGATACATATAACAGGTACTGATATTTCTTCATCAATGCTTGAATATGCGCGGGTTAAAGCTCAAGGTTTGCCTGTGGATTTTATTGAAGCTGGTGCTCGTACATTCGATCCGAAAAGCGTTTTTCCATGATATATTCGACAGAAAATGCATTCCAGGCATTTTTGAGCGATGAGGGTCAACGAGCCTCACTCGAAACCGCCTACAAGCACCTAGAGCCAAATGGGTTGTTTGTTTTTGAAACCCGAACCCCCTTGAAAGTATATTTATCCAATCAAGAGGAAAGCATCTGGGGAAATTTTATCGATAAGGATGGAATTAAAGTCAAGGTTTCTGGGACACAGTTGTATGATTCAAGTAACCAGATCATGCACTGGGCGACGTTTCGTGATTGGGGATCGAAGAAAACAACTTCTCGAATTGCATGTCGCTTTACTGATAATGACACGCTTCAGCGTTTATTAACGAGCCCCGGCTTTTGTATCGAAAATCAATATTCGGACTGGGATAAAACACCGTTCACGCCTTTATCTCCTTCTATCATTAGTGTTTGTCGAAAAAAACATTGAGCCCAGAATGAATAATCCCGGGACGTTCATCCCAAGTGTTCGCCGACTGCGCGTATGCACCAATATTTCCTAATATCAAAAACTTATTTCTCCTCAGCGTTCGAGGTGAAATAAGTTTTGAACTGAGTACATTTATCTAGATGAACAGGAGACTTACCACTCGACTTCTTCAAACAGACGGAAAAGCATCTTTTTTTCGAATTCATCTAAAATTTCAAAACCAGTTATCTCATCTTCTTTTTCTCCAAGTTTTATCATAGTAGCGATTGCTAAGTCTCCCACCTTATAGGTACCTAAAAGCTTATCTTGAGGTTCCCTTTTTAAAGACAATTCATTTAATTTTTTTAATATTTCCTCTGCACGAATGCCTTCTTTTCCGATATGTGTCATTGCATGATATAAAACTATGGGGTTTTTTTCTTCTAGCAAATTTTCTAACTCATCTATTGAACATTTTCCTTCTTCTAATTTTTTTACTATATTCATTTTATTCCTCCTGAATTATTTTAAATGACTTGTTAGTAATTTTCTTTCTTGAATATAATTTTCAAATAACATATTTGCAATATCATTACGTCCCAAATCTTCGGCAATTTTTATTTCTCTCATATATGCATTTAATTCCATTTTCACACGATTTATTGTTTGAAAATGGTAACTCATTCCGGGGAATCCATGCTTTGAATCGTCCAGGTAATGAGTATACTCATGAATTAATGCTCCTATAGAAGCGTCTTCATCTATTATTAGTTGGCCGGGCCCACCTTTGCTAGGGGAATAAGCCATTGTGTTGCCTTTATATATAACTTCTACTCCCTCTGAATGTAATTCGTCAATAATTTTATTCCATTCTTGTGGATGTGACTCTCTTCCGGGTCCAATAACTTCTTTTAAAGGATCATCGGGATTTTTTCTAAATTCTTCACCAATATCTCTATAAAACTCTCTTCCAAGAGCAGGGTGCTGTTCACTATCTTTTAAGATATTGCTCGTACTTTTAGCGCCTTCATACTTAACGGATCCCTCCAAAAGATTTTTGGGCTTAATCAGTGCTTTGGTCGACGTAGAACCTATCATCAATCCTGCTGTACCAATCATATTAGCCCAGTGTTCCTTTGACCACGCATTGGTAGGATTGAATGCACCCTGAATCATGCCTGTTACTCCAAATGTACCGAAATTGAGCATGTCATTCCATGAATCGTTTTGTTTGGCTGCTCGTTCCATGTACCCTTGATACATTCCTTTTGGAATACCGTACGTCATATAATCCATGAAACTCCAGAATGAATCAAATTTTTTCTCATATCGTTCTGAATTAGCTACTACAAAATCCTGACCAAGCTCTGCTAAGCTATCCGCCGATTTTTGGAAAGCATTTCGAGTATCTGGAGCAGGAACAGAACATGAATTAGGTGGAGGTGGTAAACAACTGGCGTCAATATTACCTGTTTCCAATAAATCAGTTAATCTAAACTTATCTGCATGATGGCGCAATTCTTTTGCAATAGAATCTGTAAGTGTAACAAATTCATTCATATTCTTCTGGGATGTTTGAAATCTGTAATAGAATTGCTCCTTCGTTATGCCCTCCCAGAATCGTTCCATAAACGAGATATGCTGCGATAACTTACTATTCATCTGCATCACCGTTTGCAGCGCAAGCTCAAACTTCTTAGAGACAGCTATAAGATGTTCGGGTGTCACTTTAATGGTTGTCATAATGTACCTCATTTTGAGTTCGTTAGGACATAATACCATTATTCTAATTTATGGAAAACCTGCTTCATTCCTAATTGTTATAAGAATCAGAAGACTTATTCCCTATGACCTCTGACTTATATTTATTCAAATACTTCTCTTTTGCTGTCCATTCCTAAAATACATCTTACTTAAGTTATATGATTCACCTTATAAAAATAAGCCGATACATTGAAAGCTCGATCTCTTAGTTTCGGTAGTTTATCCCATCAATTATTTCAATTATCGTCAAAGCCCCTGCTTTGTACCCTGAAATATAATCTGAGGCAGATAATATAGAAATCAGTACATCATTTAAATCGGATAGTTCTTCGATTAATTCGTAATCTTGTTCCGACAATTTTGCTTTTAATGCTTTCATAGAAGCGGATATTTTCTGATGGACTAGCTCAAGCTCAGGGTTTTTAGGTTTGGTTCGTTCGCTTGGGTACCATTTTCCATAGTATAAATCCTCCAAGATACTCATATATTCATCTTCTTCTCCCTTTTAATAAGATTTTGTGTAAATTCCAGAATCGTAGATGCATTTTGTTCCCTGAAAATAGAATATCCCATTGTAATGTCAATAATGATGATTTAGCGAATATATCACTAGAAACCATTAAAAAGCCCTACCCCGTAGGATAGAGCTCTACTTTTCTAATGACAACTTTGACAAAGTTGCATTTTCTACTCTAATTTATCTGATCTAATTGTTCGGGTGATTAAACTAATTTGGCATCGAAGTGTGTTTTGAAATTGAATCGATAATTAAATCCCAGTCGTCATAGTGAATCTCATGTCCGGCACCTTCCAATGCCAGTAAAAACGCACCCGGAATTTCGTTAGCAAGATGTATTCCGTGTTCATAAGGGATAATCGGATCTTCAGTACCGTGTATAACCAGTGTAGGAACGTTTATTTTCCCTGTCCTAGCCAAATAGGATTCTCCACCTGACAGCATTGCGTGATTATTCATACTAGCCATATTATTGCTTCTTTTCCATTCTTCTATTGCCAATTGATAAACCTTATTCTCATCGAAGGAATGCTTTGAACCTACTAGAATTCTTGATCTACCCACTACAAAATCAACCACCGATTGTTCGTTCGTCCAATCTATTGCTTCCATATTCGAGAAATAGTCCATAACCTTTTCCTCCATCGGTGGAAGATCGGGAGCAAAATTGGACGTGGCTAAAAGAGTCACCGTTAATACTCTGTCTGGATGTCGTATAGCTATCATCTGAGTCAGCATTCCGCCCATAGACATCCCTGCGATATGCGCTTGTTCAATCTTATAAGCATCCAAAACTCGAATTGCATCATCTGCCATGTCTTCAAAAGTATAGCCTGGTTGACCCGGTTCATAAGTTGTAGAACATCCGACATCTCGGTTATCATAACGAACGACAAAACGACCTGTATCAGCTAAACGCTGGCAGAATTCTTCCTCCCACCAGATCAGTGAGGATTGAGCGCCCATAATCAGTAATATTGCTGGGTGAACTCGCTCGCCGAAACTCTCACTACAGATTTCTATTCCATCGCTTTTTATAAGTAGTTCATTCATGTAGAATTCCTCCCTTCAATGATATATAACAAAAAAACACCGAATATTACCTTCATCACTTATCCTTATTAAGTACTTCCAGTGCCTCTGCCTTAGACAGACAGGAATTACCGATCTACTCGGTCGTTAGTTTAAGATATTTTGTTGCAAGAAATTTAGAAAATCTCTTTGCATAGAGCCAAGCGTAAGAATTTTTTTGATTATCCTGAACCTACTGTGCTGGCCTTTGATTTTAAATGACCATACTGCAGAAGACAGGTGTCCAGAATGATATTTTTGTTCTTGTAAATCAGCTATTTCATATTCAACTTTTTGTACTACTTTTGTGGAAAATAGATTGAGGAAAAGGATAATAATCCGATCATTATTTAAGAGTAATATGGCTCGACTTGTATAAGCCGAAAAGCTCTGTGGAGTTGAATAGCAGATGAGCATGTCAGATTCTCTATGAGGTTCTGCTAGCTTGTCGATCAATTTTTTTGTAATGAATAGCATGATCAAATCCCTCTCTATCTGGATGTTTAAATGAATTGACAGTAAAGAATATCCGTCAAAAATATTATACTACACAAGTAAACTATTCCAAAAAAGGATAGTCATCTGTAGCCTGTTTGAATAATTGGATGAATTGAAATTTGGATAAATTAAGCTCTTTACATAGTATTATTGCAGTTATTGTATCCTCCACCGTTAAAGATGTTATTAATCTTAACGACAATGAACACAATCATGGATTATTGTGGTATTATTTCTGATTATTGTTAATACTACGAATCTGAGGAGGGTAACAATGAAGTTACATACTAAATTTTCAAGACAATTATGCCGGAATATCGAGCTCATTTGTGACTTCATGGGAAACAGTTCGGATTTTGTTGTTCGTGAGATCACGACTGGTCATAAACACGCCGCTCTTTTTTATTTGGACGGCATGACTGACATGCAAAAGGTACAGGACAATGTGATCCGTCCGTTGCATGATCGTGTCTCCTCTGACGAGATCACTTTACCGTTATTGAAAAACGCAATTTTGGACATTGGTGAAGCAAGCTTTACTCAAAACTTTGAAGATGCCTTGGAACAGATCCTCTCAGGTGGTCTTCTCCTCCTCCTAGACGATATGGATGAAGGATTGGTCATTTCTTTGCCTGGATGGGAAGAACGCAGCATTTCGGACTCGAAGACGCAACCAGTGGTCAGAGGTCCGCAAGAAGCGTTTACAGAAACTTTACGTACGAATACGACTATGGTTCGCCGAAGGGTGAAGGATACAAGAGTACGTCTAACTACCATGAAAGTTGGCGAAAAAACTAAGACCGATATATCCGTCATGTATTTACATGGGGTCGCTGACCCCAAAAAGGTGCAGGACATGATATCCAAGTTAAAGAACATGCATGTAGAAGGCGTGCTTGAAAGCGAATATTTGGAAGAATGTCTCCATGATAAACAACTCACGATATTTCCGCTCTTTTACAATTCAGATCGCCCAGACTCCATTGCAGCAGGAATTATGGAGGGGAAAATAGCGATATTTGTGGATGGATCTCCCTTCGCCATCCTTGCACCTGCGGTGTTTGCAGATTTCCTTCAATCCGCAGAAGATTATTATCAATCCTTTGTTTACAGTAGTATCATTCGAATATTAAGGTACATCTGCCTGGCAATCTGTATGTTGGCTCCGGCCATTTATGTCGCATTAACGACATTCCATCAGGATATGATTCCAACCGTTTTATTATTAAGCTTATCCGCGCAACGTGAAGGAGTACCGTTTCCCGCATTTGTTGAGGCGATGATCATGGAAGTGGTTTTTGAAATTCTGAGGGAGGCAGGCCTTCGTATGCCACGGACGGTTGGTCAAGCCGTTTCTATTGTCGGGTCCATCGTGATCGGCCAGGCAGCTGTAGAAGCAAACATCGTTTCGGCTGTTATGGTCATTGTTGTTGCAATAACTGCCATTTCGAGCTTTGTCATTCCCTCGTACACCTTTGCTATTCCAATTCGGATATTACGTTTCGCTTTCATAGGCATAGCCGCTATGTTTGGTGTGTACGGGTTGACTGTTGGTATTCTTATGCTCTTTGTACATCTGAATGGGCTTCATTCATTCGGTGTACCGTATTTGAGCCCCTTTGCCAATTACAAATCGTCAGAGCAGAGGGACGCAATATTGCGTTTTCCATATAGGACAAAAAAACATCGCAAAAACTAAAGGAGTAGACCATCATGAATTCGTATCGATCCACCATTTTATTACTGTTTATGTGCATCTGGCTAATGGTGTTTCTTACGGGTTGTTGGAATAGTAAGGAATTGAGCGCAATTTCCGTCGTGATGGCTCTGGGCATTGATGCTGTTGATGACCAATATGAAGTCAGTTTACAGGTGGTTGACCCATCGAAAATGTCTCAGAATTCCCCCATGGAACGGACGCCAACGATCGTTTTTTCCAAACGCGCCGATACCATATTTGAGGCTATTCGAAAATTAACAACGGAATCGTCCCGCAAAATGTATATGTCTCACTTAAAGTTTGTCATTTTTGATGAGAAAACCGCAAAAAAAGGAATCAAGGAGCCGCTGGACTTTCTATTCCGTGATCATGAAGTTCGGCCTGATTTCTATTTGGCCGTTGTCAGAGAAAACTCGGCAAAGGAGGCCGTTACTTTTGTAGCTCCAACCGAGGTTTTGCCTGCAATGGATATGTATAAAGCATTAAAGATTTCTGAAAAAGCATGGGCTCCAACTTCCGCGGTCAATGTAAAAGATCTTTTGCAGAAATTTACGGAGGATGGCATTGAACCAGTTCTCACCGGTATTCGACTGACAAACGTAGAAAAAGGTCTGACTATTGATAATGTGACAAAGTCGCCTCAACATGTTAAATATTTTTTCACTGGAATTGGTGTTTTCAAGGGCGATCGACTTATCGATTGGATGGATGATTCACAAAGTAAAGCATTTACCTATATATCCAACCGTGTTTCCAGTACCGTAGCTTCCATCGATTGTCCGAATTCCAAAGGAAAATTTGTTGTTGAAGTAATCCGTTCCAAAGTAAAAATACATCCAGAAATAATAGACCATGAGCCGCATATTTCTCTTATTGTGGATACAGAATCCAATATCGGAACAATCTCGTGCAATGCCAACCCTAAGAATGAAGAGACATTTAGAGATCTTCAAGAATCAGCTAAAGAGCATCTGCAACAGTCTTTGAAGAAAGGCATTTCGCACGCACAACAAATCGGTTCCGATATATTCGGGTTTGGAGAAGCTTTTCACCGCAAATTCCCGCGTGAATGGCATAGATGGAAAGAGGATTGGCCACAAAAATTCCAAACACTTAAAGTGGATATTCAGCTCAATTATCGTTTAGTTCGGTTCGGAGACATCACTAGTCCAATTGATATGGGAATACACAATCAGGAGTGAATGCATATGCTTTATGTGATTCTCGTAAGTTCCATTTTAACATCGTTGTATGAGTTTAAAAAATTTAAAGAGAAACAATATGTACGTGAAATTGTATTCAGCTCAATATTGTTGATTATAGGCGTTATATTAATTATCCTACGGATCGTCAGCATTAAACTGCCGACTCCACTAACGGGCATTCAAATCCTATTTCAACCGATAAGTCGGTTACTTACAGAAATGTTATCTTAAGGAGGTATTAGGGTGAATTCCAACTTGACCGTTCGACAAGCTATTATGTGGTTTGCATTATATCAAATAGGAAGCGCATATCTGGTACTCCCAGCGGCAATTACCGCTGCCGCTAAACAAGATGCCTGGCTCTCCATCCCAGTCTCCTTAGGGTTTCATCTGTTATTGATACCTTTATATACCTCCATCGCTAGGCAAATACAGGGGAAATCTTTCGTAGAGCATCTCCGTTGCCTCTTCGGTCCCTTGGGCGGAACGATCAGTATCGTTTTCATTTTTTTCTTTCCCTTTCTTGTGTTCATCATGACGCTTCGAAATCTAGGCGACTTTATCACGATAGCTATTATGCCTGAAACTCCCCCCGACGCCATATATTTCATCATGCTTATAGTCATTTATTTCGCCGTTCGATCAGGCCCAGCTGTAATTGGCCGTTGTGCGGAAATCCTGTTTTTTTTCCTTCTTGTTCTGTATCTTTTAGTCAGGATTACCCTTCTTCCTGAGAGCAAAATAGATAATGTGCTCCCTATTTTTGAGTATGGTTTGAACCCTATCGTTCTCGCTTCGTTCAATTTGTTTGCCTTTCCCTATCTTGAGGCATTTCTGTATCTTTTTTTTGCACAGTACATCCCTGATCCAAAAAAGTGGAGAAAGACAGTGATAACATCTGCTTTGATTAGCGGCGGCATGTATTTTCTCATGGTTCTACAAATAATCGCCGTGATGAGTGAAGGTGTTGTATCTAATTTGACATTTCCTACTTTTTTTATTAACCGAACAATCAGTAGCGGAGAGTTTCTTCAACGGTTTGAAATTTTCGTTGCAGTGTTCTGGTTTGTCACTATTTTTTTCCGACTCGCACTGCTTTTATATGTTTCAGCACAAGGGCTTGCAGATGCTTTTCGCCTTCGAAACGCTAACGCTCTCTTAGTTCCTTTGATCCTAATCGCAATAGCAATGGTTCATTCTATTTGGCCAAACATGCAATTTATAAACAAGTTTTTTTCAGTATGGCCTTTTTACGCCATGATTTTCGGTATTGTGTTTCCTATTGTGCTATGGCTGGTGGGTAAGTTAGGCGGCTCGTTGAAATTACGTAAAAAGTATCACTAAGTTGCGTAGGCCGTATGAACATATTGCCTTCAAATAAACTTTTGTTGTACTCATTATTGCAATTTAGCAAGAAGTAGCTCCAGTTCCTCCTTCTCAAGATGTCTCCATTGTCCACGCTCCAGATGATCCAATGTAATATTCATAATTCGAACACGCTCCAGCTTAAGCACCCTGTAGCCCAATGCCTTGCACATTCTACGAATTTGCAGGTTTAGACCCTGTGTCAAAATAATACGGAACTCGTATTCGCTTATACGATCAACCTTGCACGGTTTGGTAATGACGTTCAATATTTCAACGCCACGAGACATGGTCTGTGTAAATTCATCTGTAACAGGTTTGTCTACAGTCACCACATATTCCTTCTCATGACCATGCTCGGAACGCATCATTTGATTAACAATGCTTCCATCGTTCGTTAATAAAATGAGCCCTTCTGACGCCTTATCCAACCTGCCAATGGCAAAAATACGTGAAGGATAATTGACATAACGAATAATATTGCCCTCCACTTGCTCCGCTGCCGTACATACAATGCCGATAGGCTTATTTAATGCCAAATAAACGGGTTTACTACGGTTAACTGGGATAGTTTCCCCATCAATTAACACGATGTCCTGTGGCTCTACTTCCGCACCCGCTTCACATACGCTACCATTAATTGTAATCCGCCCTGCTGCAATCAGCCTGTTCGTTTCCCGACGTGAGCAGAATCCTGTCTCACTAATGTACTTGTTAATTCGCATGATTCACTTCCTTTACATTGTAGTATCAGATTTATAGATAACTATAGAGAGTGCATCTGCATTGTTTTATTAAAAAAACATCTGATTACATATGCATAATCAGATGTTCGACTTTGAAAACAACCCTATACATGCTCGGCTTACTTACTTCTGCCGCCTCGATTCCCATTTGGCTTGGCAGCAGCGTCTTTTGCAGCTCCGGTCGCTGTATTTCCAGGTGCACCGGTAGCAGCACTTTTTCTCCTTACTGGCTTCGCTGTTTTGTTCCAGCGTGTCCAGCCTTTACTTCCCGTACCTCTGCCGGTTCCGCCACCCTTACTTTTTCCACCCATATTATAATCACTCCATGACTAGTCGTTCAGATTTAACTAAGCTATCATACCATTACTTTGAACATAATGCCCATTTGTTTCGAAAACAGAAGCAATGAATTGAAAATATTTATGTATATCAGTCCTGATCTACTATAAAACTGGATAAGTAGCTTTTAATCGTTTGTTATAGTTATATTTTTTTTTGATTTTTAGATTTTAACTTCGCAAAAATTAGGTGTCAAAAAAAGGACAGCATAATCATGTGAAAGCTCACACATGTTAGTCTCTGGGCGAAAAAAATGTTTACTTAAATTCCTTTAAAGGATAATTTTATCCGAAAAATGAGGGTGTTAAATGAGTACTGATGTAAAGTTATATGTGGCTCGCCACGGTATTGGAACTGGTAATGAGCCAGATGCTCCACTCAGTTCAGATGGCTTTAATCAGGCGGAACAGTTAGCTGGTTTTCTGTCCCAAATGGAAGATTTACATGTAGACCGTTTGATTTCCAGTCCATATACGCGAGCCTGGCAGACTGCGGAAATCATCGAAGAAAGATTAAAAATCAAACTTGGTCCACCTGGAAACCGCCTTAGAGAGCAAGGAGTAAGAGGCGTTACCGAAGAGGAATCGGATGAAATGGTTATCACCCGGGTCACTTCCCTAACGGAAGAATTGCTGAAAAGCGATCAACACACCTTTCTGTTAGTCACCCATCGCTTGATCCTAACACTTCTGTTGCATCACTATGCTCCAGACTTTGTTCTGGAGGAGATAACAAATCCGGATCTCTATCTTTTAACGTTTCGTGATGGAAAGTGCCAGGTGAAGCGTTTGTGGAATACGATGCAGCCTGTTGTAGTTTAATTCAAAAAAACTGGGAGGTAAACTAATTATGCAAGGAATGCTGGAAAGAAATCGCATCACTACTGTTACCAAACCGGATGTATCCAACATGTCTCTTTGTATCGAAAATGTGAAGAAGGCTGTGCTCTCCAATCTTCAGGGACCATCAGATCCTACAGACTATCATCAACTGATGGGAAGACTCCACGCGGCCAAAGCCAAGCTGCCTAAAATATATCAAGAAACGGTTGCAAGTCCGTTTATTAAAGAACTGGACGAGCTCGGGCAACAGGGCTTCACTGAAATTTTAATTCAGGACCCAAGCAGAACTAGAGCTGCTGGACTCATGCTGGATATCGCTCAGAGCATTTTGCAAAATGGAGAAGGCTACAATGTCCTCGCGACCGATGCTTTTCAGGAAATTGTGAGCGACCTGTATGACGGTTTTCTTAGCGCAGAAGATCGCCAAGGAATAAAAGAACCAGATCTCAGCATCATTCCAGCTCTTGTAAAATGGGGAGCGCCGGAAAATGGCCCATACACATGGCCCGCTGACGCCACAGCTGTATTTAAAGTGCAAGCAGCTATAGTTAGCCTTCCTCCTGCACATGCGACAAACGGTCTAATGGCTTGGTCCAGTATCCCGCATGAAGTATGTGGTCATGATATTTTGCATGCTGATCTGGGTCTACTTCAAGAGTTGGCCAATGTCGTCAGAAACAGATTAAACAGCGAAAATATTGGACAAGGGCTACCGGACTACTGGGCTTCTCGCATTGATGAAACCGCGTCTGATGTATTGGGTGTCCTAAATTTGGGACCAGCAGCTGCCATTGGTTTAGTCGGTTATTTTCGGGGTATGAATGCCGCGTTTTCCGGCAGGGCTCAACTTCGAAATGAGGGACCTGCCCGTGATCCACACGCCGCAGATATTTTACGGGGATACTTGGGTGCCTACGCCACTGCACTGTTGGAATTTGACCAAGCTGGAGCATGGGCGGAAATCATTGAATCGGAAACCGACAAGGATTTTTCCAATATTAAACTTAACGGCAGAGCTATCGACGCTAACACAGCAAAACGTTCTGCACGTATTGTGGCAGAATCCATTATGAAGACTAAACTTGTAAGCCTTGAAAACCACAGTCTGGATGAAATCCAGAACTGGAGAAACGAGGATGAGAGCGTCGCCGCACTTTTACGAACCTTGCTGCAAACTACAGGTTCGCTTACTGACGAGCACCGTTCCGGCTTCTACGCTGCGCATGTGGTAGCTGCTGCTATCACCGAGGGTCTTTCTCGCGAAGCGGATCTGCAAGTTATATTTAATCGGATGATATCGCTGTTAAAGCTGATGCACGACACCAATCCTGCTTGGGGACCACTTTTCGTACAGCATCCCGGCGACATTTCACGTCATCTGCTCTATCATCCAGCCTCTCCAAACTTGATTTCCATCTAGACAATCCATAATCATAACCCGCAAAAAGTTTGTTTAAGGGCAAGCATCCTTTTTGCGGGTTACTTTCCTTTAAAAGACGCTCCCCCCTTAACGGCTACGTGTTAGCATGTCAGCAAGAGTGTATTTTTGCTTGTGCACAGGTTAATAATGAAAATAAGAAATTAGCCTGTAAAAAATCAGCCAAAAGGGAATGACGCAGATGTCAGTTGATGTTTATCTTAACTTTAATGGAAACTGTCGCGAGGCAGCAGAATTTTACGCACATGCTTTTGGGACTGAGAAGCCAAAGATCATGACGTTCGGGGAAGCACCGCCCAACCCCGATTATCCTCTACCAGAAGAAGCCAAAAATCTGGTCATGCATACGCGGCTTCATATTGATGGAAGTAATGTGATGTTTTCAGACGTTTTTCCTGGTATGCCTTTTGTTGCGGGAAACAACATCAGCCTCGCCATCGTCAATAAGGACGAGGAGAAAATTCGATCATACTTTCACAAATTAAAAGAAGGCGCGACCGTAAACATGGAGCTTCAAGAAACATTCTGGAGCAAATGCTACGGTAGCCTTAAAGATAAGTTTGGAATTGAATGGCAATTAAGCTATGATAACGGAATGACCGGCAGATAGGCCTTTTATATTGTCATACGACAGTGGAGCCTTCGCAAGCTTTTCTGATTGAATGCTTTGTAAGGGCTTCATATCAATCGCAGCCTTGAAATTCTTCCAAAACCTTGGATTTGTCTCCATGGATCTTATCCAGGTGATTCTCTCCCCAATAGCATAAATGGTCTAGTGCGGGTTTTAATCCCCAGCCGTACTGCGTTAACTCATACTCCACTTTAGGTGGGATTTCATTATAAACCTCTCGTGTAACAATCTCATCCTTTTCCAGGTTTCTGAGCTGAGTGGTCAGCATTTTTTGAGTAATGCCAGGCATTAACCGACGAAACTCAGACGATCGTTTCCGTCCTGTCATCAGATGGTAGATAATTAAAGGCTTCCATTTTCCTCCCATTACCTCTAAAGCTGCTTCCACTCCAACTTGATACTTCTTTTGAACCCTATTTTTGGTCGGTTCATTCATTCCTTTATCCTCCTTTAGAAGGCTACGTTTGCTAAAAACAACCCATCACTTCAATTCGTGACTCAGGTCAATTTAGGTAATCTACCTAGGGCACTTCCATGTTCCTATGGCACCTGTATTATCCTATAGAACGTAAAAGTGCGTACTTCCAGATTATTTTCCTAATGTTTATAATAGCAGCAAGCATGGAGCATGCCTAGAAGTTAGCCTATTGAGAAAGGTAGTGAAAACATGAAAGTACTAGTCGTTGTTTCACACCCAAGAAAAGATTCCCTGACCTTTAAGGTTGCCGGTCGTTTCGTACAAGGTCTTGTCGATGCGGGCCACGATTATGAGATATTGGATTTGCATGGGATCGGTTTTGATCCTGTTTTAAAAGGAGTAGATGAACCGGATTGGTCCGTTGCGGAGCAGTCTTTTTCCCCTGAAGTAGAAATGGAAATAAGGCGGTTGAAAGAGCATGATGCGTTGGCATTTATTTTTCCACTTTGGTGGTGGCATTTGCCAGCTATGCTGAAGGGTTATATTGACCGTGTATGGAACAATGGGTTTGCGTACGGTTCGAATCACCTTCATCATCAGCATATCTTGTGGATTGGCTTGTCCGGCGTTTCGAAAGAACAGCTGAAAAAGCGTAGATATGATGAAATGATTACTCATTTGCTGAATGTGGGTATTGCAGATTATTGCGGTGTTTCCAACTCCAAGGTTGAATTCTTAGATGAGACTCTGGGTTCAAATTCTGCTCATTATGAAATATTGCTGGACCAAGCTTATCGCTTGGGTCTGAATTATGCCAAGGATTAGGCTTTATTTACAAGCCGCTAACCCATCCATATTTTCCATGGAAGTGGGTTAGCGTTTTTTTCGTTTATTAAACTTTAACTGGCCTTCGACAACAAATAGAGAAAATAAGGGGTAACCAAGATAGTGATTATGATTCCGGTTGGAATATCAGCACCAAAACTGATCGTGCGTGTAAGGGTATCAGCAATCAATATAACGAGCGAGCCAACCAATGCAGTAGTAGGTAACAGCAGCTTATGATTGGGTCCTACCAACCTGCGAGCCAGATGGGGACTAACCATGCCCACAAAAAAGAAATTCCCACCAAGTGCCACGCTACCAGAAGCCAGAGCCACTGCTGCGATCGTCAAGCCGATAAATTCCCTTTTAATGGCTACGCCAAGCCCCGATGCTGTCTGATTGCCCAAGTTCAGCGTATTGAGTGTGTTAGACCTGTAAAAAACATAAAAGCAGATGGCCAGCACCCAGGGAAGCAGCACCATAATATAGTTCCAGTCGTCCCCCCACAGGTCTCCAGCCTGCCAACGCAGAGCAAAATCATACTGTTGCTTGTCTAGTCGGAGCGTCAGTAGCAGCGACAATGCGCTGTAGCCACTCCCCATAGCAACACCCGTTAAAATTAGGCCTGTAGGTGAAATGTCTCTTCCCCGCCTAAAAGCAAACATAAAAATCAAAAATGCTGCTGTGAGCCCACCTGCAAAAGCCAGCCCTGGAAGAATAATAGGCGATAGTAATCCCTCACTAGCGAACAGCGTAATATATAAAAGCACGAATAACCCCGAGCCCGAGCTGATGCCTAGTGTCCCTGGACTGGCCATGTCGTTTTTGAGCAAGCTTTGCATAATACAACCCGATATCCCCATGCCAATACCCACTAATACGGAAAGCACAATACGTGGCAGTCGAAATTCAAATACGATCAGATTCTGCTTGCTCGTTCCTTCGCCGATGATGACCTTGAAAACTTCGAGTGGGGACAGATTCATTTTCCCGACATTCATGCTGAGTACAGCAACCAGCAGTGTCAACACAGTTAACAGTAAAATAATGCTTATACCCCTGCTATTGCGGGACAGATTCAACTAAACTCCCTCCTTTGCTTGCGCACAAGGTAGAGAAAATAGGGTACGCCGACCAAAGCAAAAATTATGCCTAGCGGCGTTTCATGAGGGCGATTAATCATTCGACCCAGCAAATCTGCTGCCAGTAGAAACACTGCTCCATACAACGCTGAGGCGGGAATAATATATCGATAATCTGTACCGACCAGATAGCGTATAATGTGTGGCACGATCAAACCTACAAACCCAACAGGACCGACTACAATAACCGATAACCCCGTTAAAATTAATACGATTAAGGTTGAAAATAGCTTGATTCTATTCGCTCGAATTCCTAGGCCTGATGCCACCTCCTCTCCAAAGCTCAAGATCGTAATGGAGGGAGACAGGGCGATAGCACAGACCAAGCCCACTACAAATAGTGGTGAAATGAAAGCCAGTTCACTCCACTTGGCACTGGCTGTACCACCAGCAGACCAATAATCAAGTGCTTGACCAATCTCATACTTAATTGCGAGAAAAGTGCTGAACGCACCAAAGAGCATAGAGATGGACATTCCTGCTAGCACTAAGCGCTGAGGCGTCATCCCCCGTTTGCCTATAGACGCGATGTAGTACGTAATTCCTGTGGTGGTTGCTGCGCCCAAGCAAGAATACAGCATGGTTTCACCATAGGTGCGCCCTGGCAAAAAGACCATACATAGTGCAATAGCAAATGTCGAGCCTGAGCTTATACCAATGAGTCCCGAGTCGGCCAATGGATTGCGAGTCGTTCCCTGCATGATCGCCCCGCACACAGCTAGGCTACACCCAACAATGATGTCCGCCACAGTGCGTGGAAAACGCAATGTATGAATAATTTGGTGTTCCGTAATATTGGGATCAAATTGAAATACAGCCCCCCATGCCAGCTTCAAGCTCATTTCCGCAGCACCAAAGGTGATGGATGCTGCGGAAACTATCATGAGCAGAAACACGCCCACAATCATGTAGCTTACAAAATGAAATATTCCTTTTTTATTTCGTTCTTTGTGAGTAGACATTGATTACACCCTTAGTTGGTCACATATGCATCATTACTTCGTTTGCTCCAGTAATTTTCCAATAATATAATCTAGCTGTCCTGTCATACTAGCAACGTCCGAATAGTAGAACAGTCCTGCATATTTCGCTGGAATTTCGATGATGTGCCCATTTTTGACGGCTGGAATACTGCTCCAGATTTTGGTTTTCGCATATTCGGATTCTTTGCCTTCCTGCTTAAACCACAGGACATAATCGCCAAAGTATTCAGCAGCTACCTCGTAGGATAAAGAACCTCTCCCCTCTCCAGAATTTTTAACCAATGTGTTGAGTTTTTTCGGTTTGTGAAGTCCTAGATAATCGTAAATCAACGTTCCTCCACGTGAGCCTGTTTCATAATATATTCCGTAGGAGCCACTGCCCCAGTCCTCAAAAATGCTAAACGTTTTGTCTTTGAATATGTCGGAATTTAGTTTTTCTTTGGCCTCACTCAACTTGCTTTCAAACTGTGAAATCACTTTATCCGCTTCTGCTTCATGTCCTGTGGCCTGACCAAGGAATTTCATCCGTTCCACAGACGTCATCTTACCCTCAGGTATTACAAGAACAGGTGCAATTTTGGACAGCTTATCATAATCCTTTGTATCATATGTAATGATGAGATCTGGATCGTACTTCATAATTTCCTCAGTCTCCCATTTTTCAATAACAGGAATCCCGTTAAACTTATCGTAAAAAGGCATGGTTTCTTGTTTCCAACCAAATACCGCAGCTGGCTTGATTCCCAGCGTGAATACATCGCCAATATACCAGTTCACCACTACCCGTTGGGGGTTAGCAGGCACCTTTACATCTCCTTTTATCGTAGACACTGTACGTGTACCAGACTCACTGCTTGCCTCTTCCTTCGCCGAAGATGCAGGTTGAGCAGATGAATCTGAGGAACTGCCAGCATTTCCACACCCTGAAATAACGAAGATTATTACGAATAATGCACACAAAATCATGTAAAATTTCTTGCTCATCATATAATGCATGTTGTAAATTCTCCTTTAACATATTGTAATTGTAGAGCATACTTAAAATTAGTGATATTGATAATCATTATCACTAATATAAAATTGTAAATTTCACCTCCAAGATTGTCAACTGTTTCTTTACGTTTTAGTTACTTTAATGGATTTTCCAACGTTGCCCTTCTATTCGCTTCATGCCATTCCTGATAGATTCCTCCAATTTCATAAAATGCTTTATTTATTTCAGTTGTCAGCTCCTTCATGATCTCCTTGGTATATTTTAGATGAGTATTTCGGTTATCTACTTTATATTTACGAAGCAGATTTAGGTGAGCAATGATATGAATCGTATCTTCGATGATCCAATACATCACATCCTCTACATCTTTGGTAAGCTTATTTAGCATCTGTACGCCTCTTTCATACATTTGGAGCGTGTACCCCTGTTTGCCAACTTTCACATGCGGACTCAGATCATCATAAAAACCTGTACGGAAAGGTCGGCTTACATATTGCTCATACTGTTCTTCGTACATCGAAGTTTGTTCGAGCAGCTTAACGGTCATTTCTATGATTTCTTGTTCATTGTATATTTTTCTCATCCTATTTCATCTTCCTTTTCTATACTAAAATTTAAGTCATCATCATATTAGGTTATAGGTAATGCAATAAAATACTAAACTATTTTTTTACCAACCATTAACAATTCTTTTTACTGCAAACGATAATTAGAATAGAGGGATTTTCCTCGATATTTTAATTGAAGGGGACAGGCAAATGAATAAAGTATGGGCGAAAGCATCGGCTATTTTATTGGTAGTGGTATCCCTAATCTTCAATGGAACGTACGCGCTCGCAGCTTCAGCAACATCCACGTATATCGTTACGTTTCAGCAAGCAACCCTGGTCTCGAATGACCATGTAGGCAACGATTGGGCCATCGCTGCCCAGGTGGCTGGTCAGTCCATTAGTGAAGGTAACAGCGTAAAAGTAAAAGCCAAGTCGGGTAGCAGCATTAAGCTGTATGCGTACGCTGAGGAACAAGACAAAATTCCTGATGTAGGCGAAATCACGAAAAATGTAAAGGTCTCTTCGGTTTCTTCCAAAGGTTCTACCGTTAAGTTAAGAGTCACTGTTACTGAAAATCGTGGACGATACTCAGGTCATCAAGCCGTTTGGGAATTCACCTATAAGATTAAGAAACAATCATAAAGCACTATAAATAGACCGTCACTCTCAGGAGCGGCGGTCTTCATATTTTACAAGTCAGGACAACTAGGTAGATACCATTTCGGGATATAGTTTTGAAAGTAATCATATGCCTCCAAAACCTCTTCAGCTCGTTGTACCATATCGTCTACCTCTTCTTTGCCAAATGGAATGGCCCAGGGAATCGATGAAAGCTGATTGCTTGCAATATACAGTGCCATTAATCTAAAAAATAAATCCGGTACATCATTATTGAAATAACCGTGAATACGACCTGAAGCAAATAATGGGCTTAATCCTGCACACCAGGTAATACGGTTGAATTCTTCCCAGGGATCACCATAATCCAGCCTATTAAAATCAATGATCCCCAGTTCACCAGATGGGGTAACCACCATATTGCCCACATGATAATCCCCGTGCTGAAATGTCTGGGGGCGATTTTCTAATAGATGACGGTTTTGCTCAATAAAGCTTATCGTTTGATCTGCTCCCTTTAAAGCAATACCGCATGACTTATAGTTTCTGATATATCTGTTGATTTTGGCATTATAATGTTCAGCCCATGGGACCAGGTCCTGCTCTGCATGAATCTCATGCAATTTAGCCAATACCTCTCCCGCCTGAAACCCGAGTTGATACTGCTGTTCGGCGTTTAACGATGGGATAACACCTTCAGCATCTTCCCCGTTGACCCAGGTAAATAAAGAGTATACCGACTGTCCGCTGTTGCATATCCCAAAATCAAGCGGACGGGACATTAGAATATTATCTATATGATGCAGCTTTTTTACGGATTCAAATTCTCGCTGTTTCTTGTCATATTGGGTGAAATCGGAAATTCTCAATAGTAACTCCCTACCGTCAGCGGTTTGAATATAATACTTGTTGTCACTGGACCAGCCCTTATGTATTTCTTGCACGTTGCTCCATGCACTGGCACCTGGTATTTCCCTCAAGAGTTGACTCACGCTCGCATCCCTCCACGCTAATAATAGCCTTGCTTGCTATGCCTTCCATAGTTTACCTTCAAAATGAGGAAGGAATCAATCTTCTTGCCAGCATAAACCCAAATAAAAAGGCTGAAAAGACAAATTGTCTCTTCAACCGGATTATAAAATGAGTTGTTACATAAATACCCATCATAATTACCTATCACATATACCCTCAATTTAGTAAGCATAGGAAAACTCATTTTTAAATTCGTCTACTCGTTGAATGGTTTTCAGAATATTCCGACCTTCACGGATACCATCAATAATACGACGCGCTTGTTTGCTGTCTCCGATGTTTACAACTTCCACTTGATGCTCTTTTCCATATAGAAGCAAGCTATCCATCAGTGGAGTGTATGAACGCATACCCAAACATACGAATCCGAGATCAAAAGGAATCTCAAACTCCTGTTCTCCACGCTTTACTTTGAAACGGTCGCTGCACACTTCCGTCAAAGCCGTCTCAGTATGGACGTTCACTTCTCGTTCCTCCACCATTTTCATCATTGAAATGCGGGTAATCATATCCAGGTCCTTACCCAATATAGGCATCATTTCAATGATAGAAACTTCTTTAGCCCCGCGCTCTGCATAATATTCTACAACATCCAGTCCCACGGCTCCGCCACCCACTACAGCAATACGTTTGCCTTCAAACTCTTGAAAGTTCTCCATATTGTTCAACAGATCAAAGATAGAAAATACTTTTGTACCCGGTTTTCCTAGTTGATCGTGCAGACCTGCAATCGGTGGAAGCAGCGGTTTGGCCCCCGTTGCATTAACAATAATATCAGGGTTCAGAGCACTAATCATCGTCAGATCTGCTCGTGTGCCTGTGACAATATTCAGATTGGTTAATTGCTTGGTGCGCTGAATCAGATAATCTGGGAAGTCATTGATGCGCGTTTTGTCTGGTAAGCGTGCAATATCACGCGCAAGGCCACCCAGTTCTGCCTTTTCTTCAAAGAGGGTTACTTGGCAGCCTACCTCAGCCGCTGTACAGGCCGCTTCCATTCCCGCGGTACCCCCACCGATAACAACGACTTGGACATTGTTTCTAACTCGTTGTTTCCGGTATTCAGCTTCCTTGAACAAATCTGGATTTACCGTACAGCAAATTGGTTTACTTTTGGAGATACGATGATCGGCACAACCAATGTTGCAGGAGATGCATTTTCTAAGCAAATGCTCGTAGCCGTTTTGCACTTTGAGTACCCAGTTCGGTTCTGCGATCAAGCCTCTGCCCATTGCCAGAAGATCAGCGTCACCTCTTTCCAATATGTCCTGCACAGCCTGTGGGCTCCGTATATTACCTGAGGTCATCGTGACCTTTCCGAATTTATCTTTTACTGCTTTAGCCATATAAGAGCGCCAACCATCTGGCAGGTTCATCCCGTCTATCTGGTACTGAATGGAATCATTTAGAGCTGCAGAAACGTTCAAAATATCTACCTCATCATTGAGATACTCCAGTAACTCCAGTGTATCTTCCAAGGTATTCCCACCTTCTGTAAACTCCTCCGCACTAAAACGTAAGCAAATGGGGAAGAATGGACCCACCACTGAACGAATTTCATCAATGACTAATCTGGCAAAACGAGTACGGTTTTCTGCGCTGCCGCCAAATTCATCCGTACGTTTATTGTACACCGGCGAAAGAAACTGACTCAGCAAGTAGGAATGTCCCGCGTGAATTTCAACACAGTCAAATCCTGCTCGCTGTGCTCTTCCCGCTGCTTCTCCGTATTTACGCACAATGGCATAAATTTCTTCTTTTTGCAAAGGTCTTGGAATCGCTCCACCCTTTTTAGAAGGAATATTCGAAGAAGAAACGGGTTGAACTCCGTTCAGTCGTCCAGCATAAGCCGAAGCACCCGCATGGTTAATTTGTACAGAAACACATGCTCCGTAAGAGTGCAGAGCTTCTGTTAATCTAAACAGTCCAGGAATAAACTGATCATTATCCATCCGCAGCTGGGTTGTTCCGTTCGTACCCATAGGGAAATCCAAACAAACATTTTCTACTGTGATGAGGCCGGTCCCCCCTTTGGCCCGTTGTACGTAATAGTCAATATGATCCTGAACAAAGCTTCCATCCATGGCAGCAAAGTTGGTTCCCATCGGGGGCATTACAATCCGATTCTTCAAGGTCATACGCCGTATGGTCAGAGGTTCAAATATCGCAGGATAGTGGTTCATAGTTCTTCCTCCTTGCAGTTTTGCAAATTTCATTCATTTTCAAGTTTCATTACATAACTCATATATGTGATTTTTTTCACTTTAAAGAATATCGAAGTTTTATTGAGTACGATCATTCCTTATGACTTGATTTTATATTATTCGATCTATAAATTCTAATGCTATTTTATACGCTGAATCATAGTTTCAGTCTATAGATAAAATGTAGTCCTACATAAAAAAAGGAACCATCCTTTAAGAAATGTTCCTTTCAGCTCAAACCCAAATCATACTTTATTCGTTATTCACCTATGTATCCGTTCTTTTGAAACCGTAGGGCCTACGCTCCAATATACCTTCCCTAACATATCTGTCCAACAGTTCACACATCGTAGCATATCCATTTTTGCTAAATGAAGGTGTGTAGGATTTGGCTTTAGGAGAGGTGTTCAGATATTGAAGGAAGAATCCCTCATCTATCACCTGCGTATCGTAAATATAAGCTTCAATCGATGTATGCCGTTCTGGGTGATGCTCCCCAATATTCACAAAAAGACAATGATCACCATGTAAATCAGCTGACCATATTCCATCTATAATCAAGTCTGTTTCTCCTTGTTCCAGCCATTCAAACTGAGTTGGGAACGGAACGTACTCAGAAGGTCTCATTTGATGGGTTTCGGTAGCCATTCGTTCACATAAACGCTGTGCAGATAGCGTATACTTGTCCCAAAAGCCCAAAATAGCCATATCTCTTGCGCGCGAGTATCCCCATTCTTGATTTTCTTCTGTCGAAGTTTTGAACTGCGCTAACGATTGGTCTATCCTCTTATGCCTCATTGCTGTTCTCCTTCCTCCGATCTATCACAAGATGTACTCCCATTTAGAAACCAAAAATCCCCCGCTCGAAAAGCCGTGTGAGTTCAAAAAAAAGAAACATCACGGCTTAACGGCAAGGGAAATATATCTACCTGTATACAGATTATACTTTTAGATCACCATCATAGGTGGCAATCATTTTGTATAGTTCGGGACGACGATCACGGAAAATGCCCCATTCGATCCGTCCTACTTCCAGCTCGTCCAGATCAAATTCGGCGGTAAGCACTTCCTCATCGGTACGACCAGCCTCTGCCAACTTATTCCCTTGAGGGCCAGCGATAAAGGATGAGCCGTAGAAATTGATGCTGGATTCTTCATCGGTTTCCTTTCCGATACGGTTGGAAGCAATGACTGGAATCAGATTGGAAGCTGCATGACCTAGCATGCAAGTCTGCCAGTGATCCTTAGAGTCAATGGAGGAATCTTGTGGTTCTGAACCAATCGCTGTCGGGTAAAATAAAATTTCTGCCCCCATAAGCGCCATACAGCGGGCCGCCTCAGGATACCATTGATCCCAGCACACGCCTACTCCGATTTTGGCATAACGTGTATTCCACACTTTAAAACCGGTGTCGCCCGGATTAAAATAAAACTTTTCCTCATACCCAGGGCCGTCCGGGATGTGGCTTTTGCGGTATTTACCTAACACTTCACCATCTGCATCAATAACAGCAAGACTGTTGTAACGAGCATAGTTCTTCTTCTCATAGAAGCTGATTGGCAGCACAACCTGCAATTCCTTGGCAATCTTCTTGAAATGGTTAACCGCTTTGTTGTGCTCCAGCTCAGTTGCATATACATAATAATCAGACTTTTCCTTCTGGCAGAAGTATGGAGTTTCGAACAATTCCTGCAGCAAAATAATTTGCGCGCCTTGGGCCGCCGCTTCACGTACCAACTTCTCTGCTTTTCTGATATTTTCTTCGATATTGGTAGAACAGCTCATTTGAGTTGCTGCCACTTTTACTTTTCTCACCTTAGTCCTCCTTATAAATGTTGTATCGTTCAACGCTTTACAGCAGGCATCTGCTGGGTTGTACAGTGTACGTTACCGCCTTCACGGATAACTGCCATACCATCTACAGTGCGGATCTTGCGATTCGGGAATACTTTTGACAGCACTTGCTGGGCTGCAAGATCACTCTCAGCAGCAGTTCCGCCAAACACAGGCAAAATAATGCCGCCATTCACAAAGTAGAAGTTAATATAGCTCAGTGTCAGTCGGCTGTCTTCATAATCCACACGCGGCGGTTGGCCGATTTGAATCACTTCCAGCTTACGACCTTTGGCATCCGTTGCTTGCTCTAGAATACGCAGATTTTCCTGCGTGATTTCATAATTTTCATCCTCAGGATCATCACATACTTGCATAATGACCTTGCCAGGAGCAGCGAAGCAAGCAATATTGTCCACATGACCATCCGTTTCGTCGCCACTGAGTCCACGTTTTAGCCAGATAATTTTCTCGGCACCTGTATATTCGCATACGTACCGTTCTATTTCTTCTCGGCTTAATTCCGGATTACGGTTGGGATTGAGCAAGCACTCTTCGGTTGTAATTAGAGTACCTTCGCCATCTACATGCAGTGAGCCGCCTTCCATTACAAGCGGTGCATCTAACCGCGGAACTCCAAGTTTGTCCAGTATTTGCGGCGCAACCTGGTCATCCAGATCCCAGGGAGCATATTTGCCGCCCCAAGCATTAAACTTCCAGTTAATACCTGCCAACTGACCCTGCTCATCCGTCAGAAAAGTTGGACCGTTATCACGTAGCCACGCATCGCTGTGCTCTATCGGTAACAGTTCTACCCGTTCCCCGAGCTCAAGCGCTTTAACGCTCTCCAGATCATCTGGATTTACGACTACGGTAACTGGTTCAAATTCCGCCATAGCACTTACGATTTCGGCATAACCCTTACATACCTCGGCATGCATATCGGGGTAAACCATTGAAGATTTTACAGGCCAGGAAATATACGTACGTTCATGTGGCGCCCATTCAGGCGGCATCTTATAATGTGAACCCTTAATTTGCATGTATTGAAACTCTCTTTCTTTTCAAAATGTAGACTCCGCTCCTATCATACAATAATATGATCTTTGTCTCAATCGAAGCGGAAAAGTTTTAATAATTTACATTGAAATTTGAGAAATTACTTTGAAAAGGTGATTGCTTTCACCGTACTGTCATCAAAATCCTTCACGGTAAATTGTGCTCCCTCCAGCACACCGTAAGAGGATGGATAGTTTTCTTTTGGCAATGCGATTGAACCAGGATTCAGTACAAAGACCCCTTTTTCCACATCTGCTACCGGAATATGAGTGTGTCCTTGAATGAATACATCACCCGCTTCTAGTGGCGGTAAATTTCCGATACTAAAACCATGTCCATGCGTGATATAGATTCGCCGTCCTTCATGGTACAGTAAAGCATAATCACCCATCATCGGGAAATCCAGCAACATCTGATCCACTTCTGCATCGCAATTCCCGCGCACCGACACTGCAATGTGGGATTTGTACTGGTTCAGCATAGCAGCCACTTCCGCCGGATTATATCCTTCTGGTAACGGATTACGTGGTCCATGGTACATATAATCTCCAAGCAAGACAAGACGGTCAGCTTTCTCCTCCTTGAATTTTTCCAGTGCCAACTGCAACCAGTACAGCGAGCCGTGAATATCTGATATAAACATTAATTTCATAGTTTTTCCTTCCTTTCCTGAATAGGCCATAGTAATTTGGAAATATTCCTCTTACGTTCATTATTACATTATTCCCTGAACAAATCTGTGCAAAAATGTTTCTTTACGTTGGGTAGTTCTCTGTAAAGACGCAAAACTACAGTTCCAAATGAACTGTAGTTTTATGGTTAATTTCTTTTATACTTGTGCTTGTCATCTTCGGTAATTTTACGGATGACCTTGCAAGGGCTTCCTGCAGCAATCACACCAGAAGGAATATCTTTGGTAACAACGCTTCCTGCACCAATAATTGAATCATCCCTTATCGTGACGCCCGCCAGAACGCAAACATTACCACCGATCCAAACATTATTGCCCACAGTAATTGGAAATACAATTTCCAACCCTTCATTACGTTGTTCTACATCAAGAGGATGACCCGCAGTATAAAATCCGCAGTTAGGAGCAACAAATACATTATCACCGAACACTATTTTTGCCCCATCAAGCATGACTGTATTGTGATTACTATAAAAATTTTCACCGATTTCAATATTATACCCATAGTCACACACAAAAGGCTGCTCGATCAAGAATCTATCCGTTGTCTTTCCTAGTAAAGTTTTGATGAGTGTTTCTCGTTCTTCCATATTTCTAGGATGGAGCTGATTATATTCGTAGCAGAGTCCTTTAGCGTATAAACGTTCCTCAATCAACTCTTCATCATAATTAGCATTGTACAGGAGTCCTAATTGTGATTTTTCTTTTTCTGTCATCGCTTGTCCACACTCCGTTTATGTAGTTAGATTCTCGTGGTAAATGACGCTCATAAAAAAATTGGCGACCGCTTCCCCCATAATAAAGCAGAGGCGGTCGCCACGTAAAAAACATCATTATGTTTTTTTATAATTTAGTTACTGGTTTATTTATAAATTAGCGTTTCAAGCTTCCACCGTTTGTGGAAATAACCTCTTTATACCAGTGGAACGATTTTTTCCGGTATCTTTCAAGTGTACCGCTGCCATCATCATGACGGTCAACATAAATGTAACCATAACGTTTTTTAAGCTGAGCAGTCGACGCGCTGACAAGGTCGATACAGCCCCAAGATGTATAGCCCAGAACCTCTACTCCATCTTCAATCGCTTCCCCAACTTGAACCAAATGATCATTCAGATAGTTGATCCGGTAGTCATCTTCAACCGTTTTTTCACCTTTTTCATTGGTGATAAGCTCGTCCACAGCGCCCAGACCATTTTCAACGATGAACAGTGGTTTTTGGAAGCGATCATAGAATGTATTCAGCACATAGCGCAGACCTTGAGGATCAATTTGCCAGCCCCACTCACTTGCCTCGAGATGCGGATTGCTCACCCCACCGAGGATGTTACCTTCACCTTTGACTTTTTTAGCTTCGTCTGCAGTCTCACAAGTACTCATGTAATAGCTGAACGAGATAAAATCAACCGTATGCTTCAGATCTTCAGCATCACCTGGCTCAAAATGAATAGAGATTCCGTTTTCTTTGAAGAAACGTTTCATGTAACCTGGATATTGACCTCTTGCATGAATATCGGCAAATGCCATGTTTCTGTGATCAAATTCCATTGCTGCAATTACATCGTCTGGATTAGGTGTCAGCGGATAAGTAGGCATACTCAGTACCATACAACCAATTTTGAAATTAGGATTAATCTGATGACCGATTTTTACCGCTCTTGCACTCGCTACCAGCTCATGGTGAATAGCTTGATAAAGATCTTGTTCACTAAGTTGATCTTTTGGTGTGCTAATCCCGCCACTCATGAAGGGTGCTTCAAGAATGGAGTTAATTTCATTGAATGTCAACCAGTATTTTACTTTATCTTTGTAGCGATTAAATACAGTTGTTGCATAGCGCTCATAGAAATCAACAAGCTTACGGTTTACCCAACCATCGTATTCTCTCGACAAATGTAAAGGTGTTTCATAGTGAGATAATGTAACGAGTGGCTCAATGCCATATTTATGAAGTTCATCAAACAAATCATCATAAAATTGCAAGCCTTGTTCATTAGGTTCCAACTCGTCACCTTTATGGAAGATACGTGACCAAGCTATGGAAGTACGGAATACTTTGAAGCCCATTTCTGCAAAAAGTTTGATATCTTCTTTATAATGATGGTAAAAATCAATACCAATCAACTTCATATTATCTTCTGTTGGTACATCCGTAACCGGCCCCCAACCACCACGAGGAGTTACATCCTGAATGGACCAGCCTTTTCCGTCTTCTTGATAAGCACCTTCGAGTTGATTAGCAGCAACTGCTCCACCCCACAGGAAATCTTTTGGAAACTGTGTACTCATATTTTCTCCGCCTTTGCTGATGTTTTTTCATTAACTAGGACATAAACACGTTACCTCTACGCTAATGTTTATAAAGTACTTCTAATTGAATCTTAAGGTTTGTAACGCGTTTCATGTCAAGTATTATTTTAAAAACTTGCAGAGTCTATAATCGTATTATCTCCAATACTTACTTCCATATTTATAACAACGTCCCGACCCATCTATCCGTTAATTACCAATTGTAACTGGGTGAGCTATTCTTCAAAGCGGAAGGCTTCTATTTTCTTTTTTCCACCAATTGTAAATTGTAGGTCAGGCTTTCAAGGGTAACTGAAATCAACCCATACATGTATTCATCGTGCGTATCGTTTTTTACAAAAATCTCAGGCATATGTTCTTTGGGTACATCTTTAAGACAGCCGTTATAAATATCATCCAACAGTGTTGGCTTAGATAACTCTCCAGTCAAAGCGATCGATACAGGGTCTATAATCGCAATAATGGATGTTATCGTTTTGATCGCCAAAGGAACAAATTCCTGTGTGCTATTTAACTGTTTAAGCTGTTCCTCTCTCGTTATGCCAAAGGGTAAAAAGGAAACTTCCCCAGCAAATTTGGTATTTCCTTTTAACAAATGTCCATCGACAATAAAACCCGCTCCCGGAAAATTATCCTTGGGAAACGTAACAATAGCAAAGGTTTTGTCCTCATCATAATTTTGCATGTTATAAAATCCATAGACGGTCAGATGCATATCATTTTCAATGGTGACTTCTAACCCGTATTTATCTTGAAGGCGTGGTCCTACAGGGACTCCTATCAGCAGATCAAGGTCACAGACATCAATAACCCCTTGATGAACAACCCCCGGAATGCCAATACCAACGGCTTTGACGTTTCCATAGGTATGAATTAGCTCTCCGACTTGGTCATCTATGACTTCATAATCAATATGCGGCACAACGGATGTATTCTCTGCGATAATATCGCCAAGCATATTGGCCACAGCATAAGTAAGAGAATGTACTCCTCCTTCTGTTTTCACAGTTAAACAAATAATATAGGAATAATCAGCGTTATATTTGTACCGTCTAGCCGGGCGACCGCCACTCGACTCTTCCAATTCCATCTCTAATACTTCTCCGGTTTGAAGAAGCTCATTCAGAATATTCCCACAGGTTGCCACACTAAGTCCTGTAATACTGGCTATAGACGACTTGGTTGCAAATTCCTTGGATTTCAGTGTGTTTTTAACTAGCTCTACATTAATTCGTTTGACCCGAATGGTATTATTGGAGACTGGTTGTATTTGAATACACCCCTTTTGAAGTGATTATTAAAAGGTTAATAATAAGCTGTAATATAACGCCCGGTCTGCAATAAGTCAATTTGCACAACCCGTACGCAAGAATATGATTCTCCATTCGATTAGTCGATCATCATGATATACTATGGATAAGAGGCAAAAATTTAGTGATAAAACTAACAAGAAAAGGGAGATTCTATTGGCAACTAGCGAATATGTAGCAATCATTGCGTTGATCCTCTCCGTCATACTTTTGTTCAAGGTCTACCGTCTTCAATCTCGACTTAATGATCTGAAATCCGATGTGGAGCGTCTTGAGAACCGTTCAGGACTAACGGGAACCTCAATGTCAAGTACAATTACTCCCCCTCCTCCACATTTCCTAGATGTAGAAGCTTCAGAAGAAATCAATGAAAGGCTGCTTCTACTGATCAGGGAAGGAAATAAGATTAAAGCCATAAAAGAGTTAAGAACTGCTAAGGATCTTTCTCTTAAGGATGCAAAAGATTATGTAGATCATTTGGAAAAGCTTTAAGAAAGGAAGAATTAAAATGAGTGTCAGCAAAACAAACGCCATGCGCATATTAGACGGGCAACACATCCACTACAATATTTTGAGTTATGACCATCAAGATGGAAAAATAGACGGTATGAACGTAGCCGAAAAGATCCAAAGAGCACCGGAATCCGTTTTCAAAACCTTGGTTGCACATAGCAAACAAAATCTGTTTGTTTTTGTGATTCCTGTACATAAAGAGCTTGATCTCAAAAAGGCTGCCAAATCTGCGGGAGAGAAAAAAATTGAAATGCTTCCTGTTAAGGAGTTGCAAAAGCATACAGGATATATTCGCGGTGGCTGCTCTCCCATAGGAATGAAAAAGCTCTACCCCACTTATATCGACCAGCCCGCAGTTGAACTGGAAACGATCGTTGTAAGCGGCGGGAAAATTGGAACTCAGCTGGAACTGAGTCCGCACGATTTGGCTCAAATCATTCAAGCACAGTTTACAGAACTATCGCACACGGTATAAAACTCATCATGTCATCATAAAATCTTTATGCGTATTTTCTCTTAATCCTATGCTTCATCATGCTTCAACCTAGAGAGGAAGATCAAATGATGCATAATGATTGCTCAAAGAAAGTCGGAATCCCCCAACCCATCAGAAGTGATGGTGCAGGGGGCATCGACAAGGGTCCACGTGATGTGATGAGGGATTTACAAAATCCGGATATGCTGGTTCCTCCCGTAACGGACAATGGTCTCATACCGAATATGCGGTTTTCTTTTTCAGATGCTCATATGCAGCTTAATCATGGTGGGTGGTCAAGAGAAGTTACAGTAAGGGAATTACCCATTGCCACAACTCTTGCCGGAGTGAATATGAGTTTGACACCGGGCGGTGTCCGTGAGCTTCACTGGCATCAGCAGGCAGAATGGTCTTATATGCTGTTAGGAAGTGCACGTATTACAGCAGTTGACCAAGATGGACGTAATTTTATTGCTGATGTGGGCCCAGGCGATCTCTGGTACTTTCCACCAGGCATCCCGCATTCTATACAAGGCCTTGAAGAAGGCTGTGAGTTTTTGCTGGTTTTCGATGATGGCAGTTTTTCCGATCTGAACACCTTATCCATCTCAGATTGGTTCGCCCATACTCCCAAAGAGGTGCTTTCTGCAAATTTCGGGATTCCAGAAACCGATTTTGCAGCCATTCCTCAAGACCAAGTCTACATCTATCAGGATTCCGTTCCCGGTTCAATCCAAAGTCAAGCGGTTCCTTCTCCCTATGGGACGTTGCCCCTATCCTTTAAGCATGAATTACTAGCTCAGCCCCCGATCAAAACACCGGGCGGAAGCGTACGGATCGTCGACTCCTCCAATTTTCCGATTTCCAAAACTATCGCAGCTGCCCTGGTTGAGATTGAACCCGGAGCCATGCGAGAAATGCATTGGCACCCTAATAATGACGAATGGCAATACTACCTTGCCGGGCAAGGACGGATGACTGTCTTTGGTGGTAATGGTGCAGCCCGTACATTTGATTTTAGAGCCGGGGATGTTGGATATGTGCCTTTTGCTTATGGTCATTACATTCAAAATACTGGCTCCAGCACACTATGGTTTCTTGAAATGTTTAAAAGTGACCGTTTTGCGGATGTGTCCTTAAATCAATGGATGGCTCTTACGCCTACAGAACTGATTCAAAGTAATTTACACGTTGGTTCTGATGTAATCTCTAATTTACGAAAGGTCAAATGGCCCGTCGTCAAGTATCCTGGTTACTCTTATGACCCTAAAAATAAATAAAGGAATCACTTCGTCATGATGTCTTCCAGCTGTTTCTGTGGCTCAGAACAAACTGCTCAAATGAGACCGGACAGCGCCCAGTGACAAGCTTAACGGTATCGGTCACTTGATCTTCACTTCCGTTTTCACGTATCCTTCTATCCAATCCTGCCAGCATATCTGCATATTCTTCAGGCATTCCAGCGCGAACCATGCCCGCTTTCAACTCTTCATCAGACAAAGAGATATGCTGGATCGGTTGGACTGTTGATTTCCCAATAATTTCAGCCACTTCGTTATATGTTAGTGTTTGAGGTCCAGTGATGACATGAGCTGTGTTGTGTGGTTTATCGTCAATAAGAGCCCTCACTCCCACTTCTGCAATGTCATCTGCACTTACGAAGCCTATTCTCCCGTTTTGGGTTGCACTATAAATGGCCTTGTTGTTTTTGATCGTTTCCACATGCTGGCCTTCTGTGAAATTCTCCATAAAGTAGGATGGCTGTAATACAGCCCACTCTGGAGCTAATCTACGAAGTGCTTGATGCACAGGTCCAAATACTGGCCCGTCCTCAGGCACAGATGCGCTGCCTAAAAGCACGAATCTTTGCACTCCTTCTCTCAAGGCCCTCTCAATAAAAGGAATCATCACTTTGGCGGGATTGACGTCCAACACAGGTACTACCAAATAAACTTTATCTACATTCATCAGCGCCTGTGTATGTGTTGATTCATCATACCAATCAAAATATACATAATCTGTCCCTTCCCAATTGCCGGGCTTAGTACGCCCTGCCAAACGTACCGGATACTGAAGTTGCGTAAGTTTGGCAGCTACACGGCTGCCTGTTTTGCCGTTTGCCCCTGTAATCAACGTTATATTTCTGTCTTTCATAAAATTCAACTCCTATTTAAATTTTTTATCTTAGTCTAGATTTTCATATCTCCATGAGGCTTGAACTCTTTCATTCATGATTCCAAGGCTTCAAGAGCGACCAAAGGGTTCCAGTAATCTTTGTAGTGAGTAATACTCCATATTTTCTTCTAACATGTTGCTCATAAATTTATGCATGACTGCTTGCGCTTGCTGTTTTGCTTTGTCGGTATTCGGATTGATTGTCATGGTAGACACCTCGCATAATTATTTTTAGTTCCTGCTTAAAACAAATTCAAGACAGAAATTAAACATAAGAATTCTAGATTGATCAGTCTATAATACTCAAAAAAAAATTTGACTAATTGGTCTAGAATATTCAAAAAATAAACGCTATTAAGCGTTCATAAAGATCACTCCAAAATCGACAGCGTCGTACGCACAACATCTCTAAGCACCTCAGGGCTTGCGCCTGTCTTGGCGGTAAATGTCAGCGATAGTCGGGCATGATTTAGAAATCTGGCTATTGACAACAGTTCAGATTCCGTAGCATGAATCTCCCCCTCACTTTGGGCGCGGACTAGGGCGTTGTAAAAAGCAAGTTCAAGCTTTTCAGTGTTTTCAGTAATAAAAGCTTTGATCTCATGATGATGCGGAGCCTGTTCAATAGCACTGTTCATAATAAAGCATTCCTTCGACAGCCTCTTATCCATCAAGACTCTAACAGATTCATTAAAAATCATCGCTATTGCATCCTTAATGCTCCCAGGTTGACTGAGCAGATGTACTACGGCTTCGGTTTTGTCACGTATGTACAGCTGAATAGCCGAAAAAAACAAATCATATTTCGTGCCGTAGGTATCATAAAGACTCTGCCGCGCTATACCCAGCTGATCCAGTAAAATGGTCAGAGAAGTTCCCTCATAGCCATGCTCTCCAAATACAGCCATAGCTTTTCGCAGAACACTTTCAGTATCAAATTCTTTAGCTCTTCCCAAACCTCATGTTCACCTCCTTGCTTATGATTATAATTTTCACAGACTGATCAGTCAAGAAAATAAAATTGATTTTATATAATTTTATTCACAAAAAACCATCGTACCGAAATACGATGGTTTAGGAATGTTTATTTTATCCAAACGCTCAGGTGTAAATGATGCAATCCGACTATTCCTCAGAGTCTACGTTATGGTAAACCTGCTGAACATCCTCCAAATCTTCTAATGCATCAATCAATTTATCAAATTGAGCCTGTGCATCTTCTGGAAGAGTAATATCATTTTGGGCAAGCATGGTGAGCTCGGCAACGGTAAACTCCGTTACTCCTGCCTGCTTGAAAGCTTCCTGAACAGCATGGAATTGGTCAGGTTCTGCATATACGATGACAGCTTCATCTTCTTCGATGATGTCACGAACCTCGACATCTGCCTCCATCAACAGCTCCAGCACTTCATCTGGAGTTTTACCCACCAGACCAATAACTGCTGTTGAATCAAACATATAGGCTACAGATCCGCTCACGCCCAGGCTACCGCCATTTTTAGTAAAAGCAGAACGCACATCTGATGCTGTACGGTTTACGTTATTGGTCAGTGCATCTACAATGACCATGGAACCGTTCGGTCCGAAACCTTCATAACGAAGCTCTACGTAGTTTTCATCGCCAGCACCTTTTGCTTTTTCAATAGCGCGGTCAATGATCGCTTTCGGTACATTGTACGTTTTTGCACGTTCTAACACGACTCTTAGGACCCGATTGGATTCAGGATCAGGCTCGCCCTGTTTGGCTGCCACATAAATTTCCACGCCAAATTTAGCATATATACGACTCGTATTAGCATCCTTGGATGCCTTCTTTTCTTTAATGTTATTCCACTTACGTCCCATAATATCCCGCTCTCTTCCTGTATGAATATACACAACGAACTTCATTATATCCTTGTATATTATATCTCCTAAAGGACATACGAACAAGTTCAAACACTCCGTTATGGAAAAATAAACAATTCTGCCTACAATCCTCCTCATCTATGGACAACAATCCTATGAATGTCTAAGATGAGGAGGAAGTCTGACTTGAAGGAGATTATTCACTTGGATGTCTTATATAAAAAGTTGAGCAATAACCATGAAATCACGGTATATGAAACCACGGAGCTGTATGGTGAAAAGGGGTTATTTCGTGTGATGGAATTTTCAAATGCGGCTGTCCAAGGTGCGCTAGATTTGAATCATCCGCAACGCATTCTGTTCGAATATCCCAGAGCAATCATCCATCTTATGGAGCTGAACGATCCGTCATTTGAAGACGTGTTTGTTATCGGGCATGGTATAGGCACGATTGCGGGTCACTTTACAGATAAACGTTTTAAGATTGCCGAGCTGGATTCGCAAGTGGTAGAATTCAGCCGAACATTCTTTGGGTACGACCAGAACAATGTGACTATTGGCGATGGACGTCGCATCCTGGAGAAGGAGGCCCCGGATGCTTTTGACTATATTATATTGGACGCCTTCACGGAGCAGGGTACACCCTTGCATTTAGTATCCTGGGAATTTTTCAAGATGGCTAAAGAAAAGCTGGATTCCGAAGGATCGCTAATTATGAATGTAATGGGCAAAAGTGAACACGATCATCTAGTCCATGCCATTCACACAACGTTGCGTGAAGAATTCGCCTATGTCACAACATTCTCTCTACCATCGGAAGGCGTTGCCGACATTCAAAATATCATTATGATAGGTCGAGACAAGCCTATTCGTTTTCAGGCACGTCAGATGGCGGACTTTCATGAGATTACACTTGGAGAAGGTCATATTCTGCGGGATACAGATGCTTAGTGTTGTATGAGACTCAATATTCTTCTCTCTACATCATGGATATGAATCGACTCTTTGTTGCTGTTTCTTCGCTCTACGAATTCTACTTTTCCGTGTTCAGCATCTTTACCAACGACGATGCGCACGGGAATACCTACTAAATCTGAATCTTTAAATTTAACTCCTGGACGTTCGTCACGATCATCTAGCAGAACCTCTATACCGCGATCCTGTAGTTGGCAGTATAGCTCCTCGGCTATTTGCATCTGAAGCCTGTCTTTCACTGAAATCGGAATGATATGAACCTGAAACGGAGCCAGTGCGTGGGGCCATATCATTCCGTTCTGGTCATGATTCTGCTCTACAATGGCGGACAGGATTCGGGAAATGCCAATACCATAGCAGCCCATAATCATCGCTTGATCGGTTCCGGACGCATCTAGAAAGGTCGCCCCTAGCTTCTCACTGTACTTGGTGCCCAGTTTGAATACGTGTCCAATCTCAATTCCACGGTGGAGTTCCAATTTCCCTTCGTCACATCGAGGACATCTATCCCCTTCTATAACATTGCGCAAGTCTGCCACATGCCGAAGATCCATATCACGCCTTGGATTCACATGCCGATAATGGTAGTCCTGCTCGTTCGCGCCTGCAAGACCGCTGGACATTTGAACAACGGCGTAATCCACCCACACAGGGATTGTCAAGCCGCATGGGCCTATGGACCCGGGTGGGGTTCCAGTCACCTTTGTGACGGTGTCTGCATTTGCTATTTTGAATTTTTCACTACCTAAAATTTGTTTGACTTTTACTTCGTTGACCTCATGATCTCCCCTGACAACTACAGCAATAGGTTGATCGTTAGCCATATAAATCAATGTTTTGATGATTTCTTGGGGCTCTATGTGAAGGGTATCAACCAGTTGTTCTATGGTCCGCAGACCTGGAGTATACAGTTTTTCCATTTCATCTGTATCGATAGAAGGATGGCTGTCATGTTCATTTTCATCGGAGACAGAAGATATTCCTATGCTCCCCGTAGAACGTGGCTCTGCCTTTTCAAGATTGGCAGCATAATCACAGCAGGTACACGCCACTATGGTATCCTCTCCTATATCAGCCAGCGCCATAAATTCGTGGGTTTCACCTTCACCACCAATAGCACCAGCATCTGCTTCGACGGCGCGAAAATTCAGACTGCAGCGGGTGAAAATACGTTGATATGCCTGGAACATGGCCCAATAAGTGTGATCTAGTCCCTCCCAATTGGCATCAAACGAATAGGCATCCTTCATCAAAAATTCTCTGCTGCGAAGCAACCCAAACCGAGGACGTCGTTCATCCCGAAACTTGGTTTGAATTTGATACAGTGTTACAGGCAATTTCCGATAGGAATTCACTTCATTTCGTATTAAAGACGTAATGACCTCTTCATGTGTAGGCCCTAATGCAAACTCCCGATCATGTCGATCTTGCAGACGCATCAGCTCTGAACCGTACACATCGTATCTCCCCGATTCTTGCCACAGTTCCGTTGGCTGTAATACAGGCATCAGCAATTCTCCAGCTCCTGCACGATCCATCTCATCTCGTACAATTTGTTCCACTTTTCTGAGTACCCGTCTGCCCAGTGGCATATAGGTATACATTCCAGCCGCCAATTGGCGGATAAATCCTGCCCGCAGCATAAGCTGATGACTAATCACTTCGGCCTCTGCAGGTGCTTCACGCAAGGTTGTCAGTAATAATTGGCTTTGGCGCATGTGTGGCTTCCTCCTTGTAAGAACGATAAAATGTACGCAAAAAAGACACATCCGTCAGGGACGAATGTGTCGTGGTACCACCCTTCATTTGACCGTAACCATATTCGGGACGGTCCTTCTTCAGATAACGGCATCTGGCCGGTAACGGTTTATCTTACGCACCGCTACAGCTCGCAAGGCAGGAAAACGTTCATTCGCGGCGAGAAACCTTTCAGCCCATGGGTTTCTTCTCTGTACAGCGGGTAATTGAACCTTTGATCCTTGGTCTACACTATTCCTATATATTACAATTTTCACCACTTTACACGAAACGCAGATTCAAGTCAAGGAGATAATTGTCTATCTGGGCTCAGCCAAGGACATGAACGATATTTAGATTTTAAGATAATCAAATTCCTTTCATTACCATATTGCAAAATGAGCGGCCAGATTTTAGGACGGATACGCCTGCGAAAACCCAGAACAAATCGGACAAACCGAGGTGAAATATCCCAAATACGAACGGCTTCTTGCTCTACTCCTTTGGGTAGCTCCTTGGAAAATAAAAAACGGTTAAGCGAACGCGTGATAACACCTGATATCGCCTCAATCGTGCTGACATCCATTACGATGATTGTGTCGGAACGCTGGAGTCGCTCGGTAAAATAACGTTCATGATAATTCCCTTCGATAATCCACTCTTCCCCTTGCAGGACTTCACCCAGCTGTTTATGAAATTGTTTGTCTGTGCTCCGCTTCCACTCCGGTCCCCAATACAAATCATCCAACGAAATATACGGCAAATGAGTCCACATCGACAGTCGTTTGGCCAAAAAAGTCTTGCCGCTCCCCGGTGAGCCGATTACGATAATACGTTTAGCATGCTGCACAGCTAGAAGCTCGTCACTCACTTCCCCACGTAAGGTTAGCGTTGAATAGATCAGTCGATATAGAAATCCTACTGCCAAAGCCCCTCCCTTTAAAAGCAAATAAAGAAGAAACAGCGGCAGAAAAACAATAGCGTATTTCACACTGTCCATCAGACAACCTGCCCCTTTTATACATTCAATATTTGAGATCATTACATCTGTGAAGCTCTAAACACACGCTGTTGTAGGTTAAGTGTTCTCTTCTTTACTTATGTATTTTTCTTTTTAAAATACACACCCTTAAAAAATACAAAATTTTGCGAATGTGTGCCATACAGCTCCTGGAACCTAGAATGGAGTTTATTCACAGAAATGGTGTCTGAGACTGTCCGATCCGTTTGTATGGTTAAGTCGACACAACTGATTCCAAACTGGCACACTTGCTCCATAGGATAACCTTGGGTAATTCCATAAATCATCCCGGCAATAAAAGCGTCATCTGCGCCTGTGACATCAATGACCTGTTGAACTGGAGGGATAGGGATTTGTCCATGAGTTCCATCCTGAGAAGCAAACAACACATGCTCAGCACCGCAGATAATAATGACATTTTGAACCCCTAGTTTGTGAAAAACTCGAGCTGCGTCCAATATCTGCTGGTCATCTTTAAGTTCCAGTCCCAAATAAGCTTCAGCCTCTTCCGGTTGGCATACCAGCCATTCCACCCCATGCAAATTTCGGGGAAGCTTTCTCATCTTGGAAGCCGACACCGTTGAAATGACAAGGGGAACCTGATGTTCCTGACAGACATGTATGGTGGCCGCTATTACGTTCATAGAGAAATTAGTGTCCAGCAGAACAAGTCGGGACGAGGCGATTAAAGGAATATTTTCAATAATTACTGAAGGACGAATCTGATCATAAATCTCCATTTCTGCTGTCGCTACAATCATTTCACCATGCTCGTTTAGCAAGGCAGTATAAACGCCAGTTGACGACTCACCTTTGACTTGAAGAGGAATCACATGCATGTAACGGCTAGACTGTTCGATGATAAATTCGCCTTCCGCATCATCTCCAACTGCGGTTAGCAGGCTGACCCGTCGGCTCAACCTCCCTAAATTTTCAGCTACATTCCGTGCTACCCCACCGCAAGATTGCAGCCTAGTGCTGCTCGGATTGGAGGTGTGAAGCTGAAATGTACCCTTAACCATGATTTTACGATCCAGATTTGCCCCTCCGATACACAGTATTTGTTCACTAGAGGGCCAAGGCTCGTCCTGTTCATTTTTGTGAATTTTTTTTAATTTCATCATTTGACTCCTTTCTCGACTCTATTCAGCTAGAATGATTTAAATTTGTGCAGAAATAGGCACTCTATAAACCTAACATGTTCTAAATGTCAAATTCCCAAGAATCATGTCGAGTCCGTTAAAATATCAAAAAGTTACACATGCTAAAAAAGTCACCTCATCGTAAAGATACCCTCCACTTTACGATGAGGTGACTAGAACTGAACTTGCAGCTTAGATCCTTCTTCCTAGCATCCTGTTATTTTATAGAGAATAGAGCAGCTCCATGAGGGGGTAAATCTGCGGACAATTCCTGCACTATAACACCTAAATCCACATGGTTCCACAAGTCTCTCGCACTTGCCTGCCCTTCAATTCCAAGCTCCTGTAGGGATACACGGACTGTTGAAGCTTCATCTCCAGCATTAAATAAAGCCGCATATACGTGACCTTCCTCATTGTGAGAAGTCCAAACGATATGTTCATCCTTTCTGTAGACCTGTCGCGCATTCACACCGTTGTGATGAACATCGAGCACTTCTTTGTTCGTCAGCAATGAAAGTGTCCATGCGTCATTATCACGCAGTTCTCCTCCGAACATCAGTGGAGACCGGAAAATGCTCCATAAGGTCATCATCGTCAGCTGCTCATCCTTCGTAAAGCGTGTCCAACGATCATGACTGCCGGAATCTACTGAATCTACCGAACGAATTCCCAGATGCCCCAGTGGCAACATGTCGCAATCCGGCCAGTGACCTGAACCTACATGTCCCGCCCATTTCTCGCAACGCTCGAACATACCATGCAGTAAAGGCCATACATCCCAGAAATCATCAGTCATACGCCACATATTCGCATTTGCGATTAAATCAGATGCATGTTCCAGCGGTGCGGGACCAGGTGATAGACTTAACACCATCGGACGTCCGCATTGGGCGATAGCCCGCTTAATCAATTCGATTTCCGCCAAATGAATACCATAGAGACGTGATGCAGCAATGTCATCTACTTTGACAAAATCGACACCCCATTCCGCATACAGGTCAAACAAAGAATTATAATACTCCTGTGCGCCTTCCTTGGATGCATCTACCCCATACATATCTGTGTTCCAAGGACAAATAGAGTTAGGATGTGCAATTTGTCTGGCCGTAGCTGTAGTTCCCAAAATCGGGGTATCCTGATGAACCGCCTGTCTAGAGATGCCCCTCATAATATGTATCCCGAATTTCAATCCCAAACTATGCACATATTCTGCAAGAGCATGGAACCCACGACCGTCTGCTGCCGAAGGGAACCGATTCACCGCTGGAATCAGACGTGAAAATGAATCCATTTCCAATGGAACAAATGGTCGGTACTGTGAAGATACTGCTCCCGACTCATACCATTGAATATCCACCACTACATATTCCCATCCATACTCCTTCAGGTGCTCCGCTATATATTGAGCATTACCCCGTACTTCCTCTTCCCTTACTGCTGCGCCATAGCAATCCCAGCTATTCCATCCCATAGGTGGTGTATGCGCTGTCAAATGATGTTCCATTGAATTCATCCTTTCATCTGTTAGACCTTAACCTGTTACCGCAAATCTCATCAACCCCACAATACCATTATAATGTAACCCCTTACTTTTGTCGCTCGTCATCTTTTCCATTTCCACTTTTTATACATTTATGTTGACTAACTTAAAGAATGTGGTACATTTAAACTTGCTTGTTAAAAAACTTTGACTTGAATCAGAGGGTGATTTTACATGTGTGAACATGCTTATCGAATTTTGTTGTTTTACAAATATGTCAATATTGAAGATCCTGCCACCTTTACGGCAGAGCATCTGGCTTACTGCAAAGAGCTGGGCGTCAAGGGAAGAATCTTGATTGCTGAGGAAGGAATCAACGGAACACTGTCCGGTACAGTAGAGCAAACGGAGCAGTATATCCGTGATTTGCGCGCCAATCCGAAATTCCACGATATCGTTATTAAAATAGATGAATCTGACGGTCATGCGTTCAAGAAAATATTTGTACGTCATCGCCAGGAACTGGTTACGCTACGTCATGAGGACGAGCTGGACCCTAATGTAATTAGCGGCAAGCGTCTGTCACCAAAGGAGTTTTATGAACAGCTTCAAGATGAAGATGTCGTGGTTCTGGACGGTCGTAACGACTACGAATATGACATCGGTCATTTCCGCGGAGCCATTCGCCCCGAAGTTGAATCGTTCCGTGAATTTCCACAATGGATTCGCGATAATATGACTCAATTTAAGGATAAAAAAATCCTGACATACTGTACTGGAGGTATTCGTTGCGAAAAGCTGTCCGGTCTGCTGATTAAAGAAGGCTTTGACGATGTAGGCCAGTTGGATGGCGGCATTGTGACTTACAGCAAGGACCCTGAAGTACAAGGGCGTTTGTTTGACGGTAAATGCTATGTGTTTGACGAACGGATTTCGGTTCGGATCAACCATACGGATGAAGACGTTATTGTCGGTCAATGCTATCACTGTGAAACGCCAAACGATCATTATATTAACTGCCCGGTGTGCAATCTCCAACATATCGTGTGCCCAGACTGCGAAGAACAGCATCAACACTATTGTTCTGACGAATGCCGAACGAAAGCAAAAACCATGGCTTCTGCTTAAACCATTAGAATACTCGGTTTCACATAAAAGGGATGTTCCTACTAGCCGTTCAACATGGCTGTGGACATCCCTTTTGTTGTTCTCAGAATAAGTGCGTTAAGCTTCATAGTATATACCTATAACCTTAATTGTTTATCCATCTTGGACGGGCTCAAAAGTAGCGCCTTATAATGGAAAATGTCATTACAGAAAGGATGGGTGGAATTCATGATTCAAATCGTACTTTCAACTCTTTTATCCGTTATCGTTCCGCTGTCCATTCCGGTGATTGCCGGATTTTTACTCGGCAAATTCATGAAGCTGGAAACAAAACCGCTCTCGACTTTGTACTTATATTTTTTAAGTCCTGCTATGATTCTGGACACACTGCTCAAAGCGCAGCTTTCCTGGCATGATGTGACACAGACAGCCGCTTTTTCATTACTCAACCTGCTACTATTGTGGGGAATTGTACAATTAGCAGGGAAAATCTTTAGGCTGAGCGCCCCGGAAACGGCTGGGCTCACCTTAATCTCCACACTGACCAATAGTGCAAATTATGGGTTGCCGCTCATTTTACTTGCCTTTGGGCAGCTTGGTCTGGATAAAGCCTCTGTATATGTCGTCATCCAAATGATTATGGTCAATACTATTGGCGTTTATTTTGCAGCCCGCTCTGAATTTTCTGTTCAAAGTGCCGTGAAGTCGGTATTTTCTCTCCCTGCAATTTATGCGGCTCTTCTCGCACTGGGACTTCGAGCACTGGATTGGCATCTGCCTCCGGCATTCAATCGAGCGTCTCAATGATTGCAGCTGCTTATTCTCCGGTTGTGCTGGCGATTCTGGGTACCCAAATGGCTTATGTGAAAATACTCAAGCTGGAGCCATCTATTAAAAAAGCCAGCTACGCAGGACTAACAATCCGACTTCTGCTTTCCCCGCTCGCGGCTTGTCTTGCCATGCTGATACTGGGAATTTCAGGTCTTTTGTTCTCCGTTCTCTTCATTCTGGCCTCGATGCCAGTGGCTGTGAATGCAGTCATTTTAGCCGAAAAATTTAATGCATCGCCAAAACTGGTTTCCACCTGCATCTTGTGGAGCACGCTTGCCTCATTCCTGGTTCTGCCCATTCTGATTATGCTGGTAGCAGGTTAGACAGACAAAAGGCTCTCTACACCATAGAGAGCCATGCACGATCCTGTCTCCAGTCTACTTGCACAGGTGTTTCAAAAAAAGTACTAAGCGTTTCACTGCTCAGGATATCAGTCGTTTTACCTTTGGCAAACACCGTACCCCGGCGAATCAGAATCGTATGTGTGTACATCGGTAAAATTTCTTCAATATGGTGTGTAACATACAATAAATTGGGAGAACCCGGCGTCTCGGACAGTTGACGAACGCTATCCAATAATGCTTCTCTAGAGAAAAAATCCAACCCGTTGCACGCCTCGTCCAAAATCAGCAGCTTGGGCGAGGCCATTAACGCGCGAGCAATAAGCACTTTTTGCTTTTCTCCCTGTGAGCATCCCTGATACAACCGATCGACGAGATGAGCACAGCCCAGTTGGCTCATAAGCTGAACGGCCTGTTCATAATCTATATCCGTCGTCTGGTCATACAGTCCAATGGAGGCAAATTTACCGCTGATGACGACATCCTGTGTACGCTGGCTTCCATTAATCCTTTCCTGTAAAGAGGAACTGACCCAACCAATAGATTTGCGCAATTCCCTCAGATCTACATCCCCAAAAGTATGACCCAATACACCGACACTACCTGTGGTTGGCCATATGTAGCCATTTATCATATTGAGCATCGTTGTTTTGCCTGATCCATTCAAGCCGAGTACAGCCCAATGCTCTCCCTCAGATACCTGCCAATTGATTTGATCCAGTATGGTACGGTTATCTCTCTTCCAGCTTACATTGTTAAGCTCAATGACAGAATTCATGGCTGTACATCCCTTCTATACATCGTATCATCAGATGTTTTTAGGCGTAATAATATATCACTTTTACTGCGTTAATCTTCACTTTCGTATAAGAATAGCACAGGGTTGCAGGTTGTTCAATTTTAAATTCACTATATTGCTTTCTACAAAACAATAGAAATAGAATCAAGTTCAATAGCCCGCTTAGGCTAACTTGGAATAAGGTAGTCTAAGCGGGCATTTTAGTTGTTTTAAGATTTAAGATTTCGAAGCGATGAAGACCGATTTATGAGGTAGTTTATGCGCTATTTCTCGAGGAAGGCTCAGATTCGTTGCCAATACATCAACAGGGTTGCCAGCCATCCACTCACTCAAATCAATGGCCTCGTAATGACCACTGTTAAAACCAATCAAAATACGGCATACGTCCGATCCGGTATTTTTAATATAATGCCCGGCTCCCATAGGTACATACCCTACATCTCCGGCCTCAAACTGCTCTGTCACTGCATTCCCTTCTGCCAGAAATACAGTCATTTCTGCTTTGCCGTCCAAATAGTACTGCCATTCATCCGCATTGGGATGCCAGTGCATTTCTCGCAATCCGCCCGGCTCCAGTTCAATTACAGATCCGGCCATCGTCGAAGAAATAGGAAAATCTTCTACTGTAACGGTCCGCTGAGTCCCTCCACCCGGTGCCAATCTGGGCTGTTTGGCCATTAAAGGATAGCGGTGTTTAGTAATCAGATCAGAAGAAATGCGCGGATATGCATCATGAGATGCGGTAGATGGGACAGGCCCTTTTGCAAAATAAGCTTCCTTCTTTGGCAAAAGAGCGAGCTCGTCGGCTGCAAATCCGAGATTCTGCATGACAACATCTGCGGGAGTCTGAGCGATAAAATCAGTAATGCTGAACGTATGGTCCTCCGAAAAATCACCATTATCGAAAATCAGGATAAAATGACACTCTCCAGGACCAAGACCTTGAATGGAGTGACCATAACCACGCGGGAAATACCATACATCACCGGGGTTAAAAATATCGACATAGGAAGTACCGTCTGGATGGATAACAGTTGTCCGACAGGAACCGCTAATCACATAGGCCCATTCAGCTGCATTGGCATGCCAGTGAAGCTCGCGCATTCCACCCGGCTCCAGACGCATCGAAACCCCTGCTATTCCTTCTGATACAGGGAAATCATGGACTGAAGCCCCACGTGTGATACCCCCTGGCCCGATTCTGGGTTCCTTTTTCTCCAAAGCATACTTAAATGATTTCATCGCGATTCCTCCTTAAAATCATTCTTCCCATATGTCTTTATTCACTTATTGATGCTGTGCAGGTCTATTATATACTTTTAATGTTAAAGAGATCAAATTTGTCCATTTTTTTCATCAAACTATGTCCGAATCGCCCCCTCGCGGTTAGGATTAGGGTAAATAGGCAAGAGAAAAAGGATGAATCATAAACAATTCATCCTTTTTTTGATTTAGTTTCTTTATTTGATTTAGTTTCTTTATTTGTATGATCAGCTTTATTTGCATTTTTATCTTTATTCTTGTCGTTATTCTTCTTATCCTTGCTTGGGACTGTAACTTTCTTTTTTTCATTAGCCAGTCGCCAATAGCTTATTACTTTTCGGTACATAGACTTATCTGTCAATTGGTTAAAAATGTATGGGTCTGGCTTCGTGTTCACCTCAATGATCCACGGGATAAAGCGATGATCCAATCCAATGTCCACACCAATTTGCCGGAAATTCGGATATGTTTTTTGTAGTTGTGTGGCAATGGTAATCCCCAGTTCATTGAGCTTCTTAACCAGCTCAGCCTGCTTACTTTGCGATAAATGGGATTTCAGTAGCTGTTCCAAGGCCATCGGCTTACCACCACTATGATAATTGGTCACGATTTTACGGGGATGGCCCAAGCGTCCAATAATTCCGGTAGATTCCCATGTCCCTTTTGCATTACGCTGCACCATGACCCGGATATCAAAATAACGATTTTGATGGCGCAGTAAATGAATTCCCTTTTGAATGAGATAACTTTTTTTACCCATGTGTTTCGATAGGCTGGTAATCAGTGCATCCAACTGTTTGAATTCCAGACGTTTTTCCTCATATTGGTAGGCGAAGCGCTGACCTGCCTCCTGTTCGACTTTCATCACACCTTTGCCAAAGGTACCTCGATCAGGCTTTACATAGACCATCCCATACTTCTCCAACATTGATTTCACAGTTATTTTGCTGTATTTACGGGTTTCAGGTACAAAAGGCTTGATACTGCCATGCTGGAGCAACAATTGGGTTTTATGCCATTTGCTACGCAACGCCTGCGCTTGTGAAGAATTCACTTGCCCCTCTCCTCTCTACTCTCAGGGTAGAACGCTCCTGTTAAAAAAGATCAATCTATCGTATGCGCCAAAACCCCATTCGAAGCTCCATTCGCCCTCTTCTACACAGAATTAGACAGTTGGCCTTGCCCGGTCGAAAGCGCCTGTCCAGGCATACAATAATATGAGATACCGGTAGCGTATATTTACACGTATAGGGAGTGAATAACATGTCTGCGCAATCCGATGGGCTACAGAAGGGTTCCCTCTCAATCGATGTTCTAATCCCCGCAATTGAAAAAGATCTGGCTACACTACCACTAGTAATTGACAGTCTGCGCCGTCACGTGCAGCACCGAATTGCAACCATCTATATCGTTTCACCGCAAAGCACCAAACTTCGCAGTCTATGTGCAAACAAGAAGTGCACATTTATAGACGAAAAAACGGTGTTGCCCATCACTAAAAAGCATATTCATTACGGAACAACGCGCTGGGATCGCTCAGGCTGGCTGTATCAGCAATTGCTCAAAATGAATGGCGACAAAATCAGTAAATCGTCTTTTTTTCTCGTCATAGATGCGGACACCATTTTGATTCGTCCACATACGTTCCGTAAAGACGGAAAAACAATTTTTTACTATCGCAGCTGGAGTCAACCTGAGTATTTTCGAACTTACCGTAAGCTGATGGGTGCTAAAGCTCCCTCACCAAAGTCCTTTGTCACTCACTATATGCTTTTTGAAAAAACACGGCTCACCCAGCTCAAGCAAATTATTGAGGCCAAGCATGGGAAACCTTGGTACAACGCCATTATTCAAAGTATAGACCGGACAAAACAGTTTGGATTTTCCGAATATGAAACGTATGCCAACTATCTATACAGCAATCAGCCCTCTCGGATGATTTTGCGCAAGTCATTAAATAAAGCGCTTCATAGTCGTGCTTCTTCGCTGTCACAAAAACAGTTGGATATCTATGCCCAAAGCTACCGCTCCTTATCTTTTCATCAACGCAAAGTGTACCAGCTAGCTTCAAAAACAAGGATTCAATCTTCATTGAAATAGTTCCTAAAATAGAAAATCCCGCAATTGTTGATGCAATCTAATGGATTTGCATTGAAGGAGGAAACGTCTGTGCGCATCGTATTGTTATGCGGTGGTGCCGGAAAACGGCTGTGGCCATTATCCAATGATATTCGGTCAAAGCTGTTTCTCCGGTTGTTGCCCGCTCCTGACGGGCAGCAGGAATCTATGCTCGGCCGGGTGTATCGTCAGCTTACCTTAGCCGGACTAGATTCCTCTGCCCTGCTTCTGGCTCATCAGAGTCAGGTAAATCTAGCCTTTCGCCATACAGAAGGTCGTCTGCCTGTTCTTGGCGAGCCGGCTAAACGGGGAACCTTCACAGCTGCTGCACTCGCTGCTGCTTATTTTCACACAAGAGGCATGGGGCTGGATGAAGTTCTCTGTATTGCTCCAGCAGATATGTTTGCAGGCGACGACTTCTTCCACAGCATAGCAGCGCTCTCCGGTCTATTGCTCGAGAGCGGAGCCGATCTAGCTATGCTTGGGACAAGGCCTACCCATGCCTCAGACCAATATGGCTATGTCGTTCCGGGTCTGCAAATGAGGCAGGAAGGGAAATCGGCTTATGCACAAGTTGCTCGCTTCACTGAAAAGCCGGATCTCTCTGGGGCGCAGCAGCTTATTAACCAAGGCGCACTGTGGAACTGCGGTATTTATGCTTTTACGTTACGATATATGCTGTCCTGTATGGAGCAAAGTCAATTGCCGCTGAACGATAAAGAACTGTGCGCAATGTATGATACCCTCCCGGTTCGCAGTTTCGATGAGGAGATTGCGGAGCGTACTGAACGGGCCGTTGTCCTGCCTTACGAGGGCGAATGGCACGACATCGGCAACTGGCAGACCTTAACAGAGCAGCTAGGAAGCCAAGTGATCGGGCGCGGACAAATCAGTGGTCAAACTCACGGCACACACATCGTCAATGAGCTGCCCTATCCACTTCATGTCATTGGTGTAGAGGATATTATTGCTGCTGCAAGCCTTGACGGTATTCTCATTGCATCCAAAAGCCATGCCCACGCGATCAAGGAACAGCTAGGCAAACTCCAACTTCACCCCATGCATGGTGAAACCTCTTGGGGCAGTTACCGGGTGCTGGACGAATTTGAGCACCGAAGCCCAAATGACATATTAGCTATACGACTGACGGTGTTGCCGGATCATCGCTTGAATGGACGTATTCACGGCAGCGGACTTAAAGTATGGACGATCGTATCCGGTCGGGGAGAGGTTATGCTGAACGGAGAACGCTTTGCTGCGGCAAGCGGCTCTGTATTTAGCATTCCGGTCGATACGTATCACACGATCCGCGCCGATCTGGATTCAAAACTGGAACTAATCGAGGTTCGCCTAGGTAACAGTTTGGTGAGCGCCTTCTATAAATCCGATTCCTGCAACACGGAGTTATAACATCTAAACAGATCGATTTCTGCACGAAGATCACACATCAAAAAAATCGCTCTTGAGCAAGGTGAGTAACATCCTTTGCTCATGAAGCGATTTTTTTTTGTAATATTACATCTCATAAGGAAACCGTTCTAACCTTGCCAGATAAATAAACCTTGTTGGCCTTAATCATCCCGGCCTCTCTTAAAAAGTGCTGCACGATCTTCATCTGATAGTGTATGCGTTCTTTCTGGGGCAGGCTCCACCCTGTTTCCACGGTTACCGCACGCGCCCCTAAAATACGGGCTGCAGCGGTACGAGAGGAACCTGGGAGCTCATGCAACCGCATGTTGAAATGGCGTTCTTTCACCTTGATCGAGCGATTCATTCGCTTAATAATCCGGCGCGTCGTGGGAATTATCGGATTGCCCTTATTGGAGATCAGCGTTTGGCCAAGCACCTTGGCATCCTTTTGTGATAATCCATTCGCCTCATGCAAGTCGAGATACCAATCAGGGTGATGCTTTTGTAATAATTTGAATAGAGCAGTGGAAAGCGGTTGTGTTGCCGCCTGCTTTTTCCGGCGCGGAAAGGTTCGATTCAGATCCGGTTTTCCTCTAATCTGCTTGCGATAAGCCTTTTGATTCACAATTGGCACAATAATAAGCTTGCCATGGCTGAATCTCAGCTTTTGCTCATTCAAAAGCTTTACCAGTTTCTCAGCCGCACGTATACTTGCTATTTCATTACCATGTATGCCTGCAACCACCATCGCACACGGACCTTGTTGTCCCTCTATGGCTACATAATAAGGAGTCGCCCAAGAAGAGCCCTTTCCAAGCATATATCGTTTGACCTGCATCCCCTTCACCTCCGTATAGGCTTTCGGTGTCCTCTCTTCTGTTCTCGCCGACGAATGATTTCACGGTATAGTCTCAAGTAGTTGCTGGTCATCTGTTTGTTGGTAAATCTTTGGCTAACATACAATCGAAGCTGCGCGGGTGACGGGTAATTCTTTTGCTGTGCCTTTCGTGCCATTTGTCCAACTGATTTGCAAATCAACTGCGGAAAGCCTGATAGCACCTCGGGAACAGAGCCATTTTTTAGTGCCAGCACCGGTGTTCCACAAGCCATAGCCTCTACCATTACAAGTCCGAACGGTTCTTCCCACAGTGATGGAAACAACAGACACTCTGCATGTTTCAGAAGCTTCTGTTTCCGATCACCCCCAACTGGTCCCACATAGCGTATATTCGGATTGCGCTGAATTCGTGTCTGAATCTCTCGGCGAAAAAATACAGGGGCTTTGATGGGACCCGCAATAAGCAGTCTTTTTCCTGTTCGCTCTGCAACCTGAATGGCCTGCAATACACCTTTATCCGGTATAATTCTGCCCATGAACAGCAAGTAGCTGCGCTTCTCACTGCTGAACTCGTATTCATGCGTGTTGATGCCGTTATAGATATAAAATCCTTTGCCCCCGCCCATCAGCTGACGTGCTCGTTTACTGACATATACCGGGTTTTTACCGTGTCTTCTCACTGGAAGATGAACGGTACACAATGATGAGCAAGGCAGCTTCCTACGCGCTACAGCAGAACGAAAAGTATGGTCATGAATGATATGTGTGCCGGAAGGCATATGCCGAAGTACATATTGGGGGATCTGACTATGTTTCAAACCCTTGGGATAAGTAATCAACCGCGCGCTGCTCCTGCTCCCACGGGCGGCAAAAAGAGATACATGATGCCCTCGTCTCACTAATTCCTCTGTTAATTCATGCACGACCTTTTCCGTTCCGCCCTTGATGGAGGGAACAGGCTGTGCATCGGGATAGTTGGATATGACCTGCACAATGGTTAAAGGTCGGTTTTTGAATGCTTTACTCTGCTTTGAAGCCATACGAATTCCCCTTCCTGACCGGAAATACGGTGTGATCTTTACGATGTCAACGGGAATCTGAGCATACTCCCGTGCAGGTTATAAATTGTAGTATATAGGTATGTATGTTTTGCATGATTGCTTGTGCCAATCGTCTGCAAGTCACTTTTTGTCATACGAGCCTAGTCATAAGGGGGCGTTATTTAATTTGTCAAGCTAAAGTTAAGGAGAAAATTCTCATCGTTTTCTAATAAAGCAGTGCAAAACGTTGGGGTAACAGGATTGTAACCATGAGTGGTAAATTCCGGATATTTTATTTGTGTTATTGTCATTTCAGGACATCAACACAATACGAATAACGGAGGAAATTATATATGAAACGTACTTCTAAAAAATTGTGGATGGGTATTTGCTTTACGATGACTTTGGCACTGAGCGCTGGGAGCTTCGTCGTTGGACCAGACACCACTCATGCCGCTTCGACAAGTAAAGCTGATCGGATTATCTCAAAAGGCTCCCAGTATATGGGCGTCCGTTATGAACATGGAGCTCCAGCTGGCAGTACAAGCTCTTTTGATTGCTCTTCGTTCACTCAGTATGTTTTTGCACAAAATGGAATCAAGCTTCCACGTTCGTCCAAACAGCAGTCAACTGTGGGCACTTATGTACCGCGTAGTCAGCTTAAAAAAGGTGATTTAGTCTTTTTCTATGCGCCAATTCATCATGTAGCCATTTACATGGGAGACGGGAAAATTCTGCATACGTTTGGTAAAGGCGGCGTAACGGTTACAGATCTAAATTCGGGATGGTGGAGCTCCCATTACACAACAGCACGTCGTGTCCTTTAGGATCATTTTGGATGATCTCCCATCCACCGAACGCATAACTTACAAATAACATTAAAAAGGCTGTTCCTTTGAGTAGAGATGTCTACTGGAGGGACAGCCTTTCCTGTTGTTTTTGAGGCAGCGTAACGATTACATCCGTCCCTTCGCCTTCTGCGCTTTCCATGCGTATCGTACCCTGGTGAGCATCTGTTATTGCCTTGGCAATTGGTAACCCAAGCCCGGTTCCTCCGGTTTTACGATGTCTGGAGCTGTCTACTCGATAAAATCGTTCAAAGACACGCTTGATCTCACTCTCAGGAATGCCAATTCCGTAATCCTTAACGCGGAGGTGGACATCTTTTTCATCTGTAGATAACCATATTTCGATTTCTTCCGAGCTATACTTTAACGCATTATCCAGCAAGATGACTAGTAACTGCTTGATTTTTGCAAGATTAGCATCCAGCCAAATTTCCTTCTCTTCTGTAAAAATAGAAATTTGGCGGTCATGTACAGGCTTGAGATGTGCTACCACCTGTTGACAACAACCGACTAGCTCTACCCGCTCATATGGTTCGGAATCTTGCTGCTGTGAGGAGGCCAATGTCAGCAATTGCTGCGTCATCGTACGCATTCGCTGAGTTTCTTCATAGATCGATTCAATCGATTCCTTACGTATGTCCTCGTCACGCGTACCCCACCGCCGCAGCATGTTGGCATAGCCCTCAATAATCATCAATGTCGTATTCAGTTCATGTGAGGCGTCGGAAACAAACTGCTGCTGGCTCTGAAAGCTTTCTTCCAATCTCTCCATCATTCGATTAAAAGTAGCGGTCATTTGGGATAATTCATCTTGATTAGGACTGCCAGCAGGAATTTTTTTTGAATTTCAAGCTTCTTTCGATTTCCTGCATCGTTTGAATACTACTGGCAATGGGCAGCAATATCGCATTTGCCAAAATCGTGCTGCCCACCAGACTGAGCAACATAGCTCCAACAGTCGATGTGATAAGAATTGTATTTAAGATATCGAGATTGTTTTCGAGGGCATCCCATTTTTCTACGATCTCCAGTGTCCCCTTTTGATTACCTTCTGGTGAAAGCACTGGAAGATGGATAATCAGGATTTTATGATCCTGTAGATCCGTTAGTTGAGAGCTTTGAGAAAGGTTAAAATGTATATCGTTCAGCTTAAAGCGGGACTGACGGCTTACTTCATACAAAAGACGAGATTGCTGATCAAATACCCTCAGAATGGTATCCGCAGAAAGTTCATCTTTCAGCTTGGACCCCCAAGCATTTTTCAGAATCATCGTGGCTCCTGTTTCGGCAATGATTTCGGTCCATTTATTTTGTAGCACTTCTCTTTCATTACGAGTAGCAATTTTTACAAATAATAGATGAACCGTGACGTCCACAAACAGGAGAATCGTCATCACTAAAATAGAACTAAGCAGGGTAATTTTGGTCCGCAGCTTCAATGGTCTTCCTCCCGGATACAGTACCCAACACCGCGCACGGTTTTAATCAGTTTCTTTTTGTATCCATGATCAATTTTTTTGCGAACATACCGGATATATACATCTACCACATTCGTATCACCGACAAAATCAAACCCCCACACATCCTGAATCATTTGATCCCGATGCAATACCTGATTTTTGTGCTCCATCAGATAGAGAAGCAGATCAAATTCTTTGGGCGTAAGTTCGATACGTTTTCCTTCCCTTACCACGGACCGCGTCTTGGGTTCCAACACCAGGCTATCGACTTGAAGTTTGGACTGCTGCTTTTCCTCTTTTTGCGAAGTAGTAGCTGCCGGCTCCAACTGATTCCTCATACTGGCCCGCATCCGCGCTAATAATTCCTCAATTTCAAAGGGCTTTGTAATGTAATCATTAGCTCCTTCATCCAGACCTGAAACTTTTTCAGGAGTCGTGTTACGTGCAGTGACCATAATTACCGGGGTATGATTGTCCACTTTTCGAATCTGCTTCAGCACCTCGACACCGTTCATCTCGGGCAGCATCACATCCAGTATGATAATATCCCATGTAAGAGATAGTGCTTTTTCCAATCCTTCTTTTCCCGTCTGTGCAATTTCAACCGCATATCCTTCGTGGGATAACTCCAGTTGAAGCAATCTGGATATCTTCGCTTCATCATCAATGACCAGCACCGACTTTTCCATTGCAAAACCACCTATTTTTTATAGAGAAAACTAATAAGCAATGCACATACCATTCATTTTTTATTTGATTTTAAGCTTTTATCCGTATAGTCGCTCTATAATATAACTTTGTAATTTAATTTTTTGAGGTTAAGGAGTAATTTATTCATGTTAATTAATGTAGACTTTGCTTTGTTTCACTGGATCAATGAATTGGCTAATCACCTCGCCTTTTTGAATGGAACTATGCGTTTCTTGGCGCAATATGCACCGTATTTATTTGGAGTGGCTTTACTGCTATACTGGTTCACCTTTAAAATGCCGCATCGGATGATGGTTTTAGAAGCCGTTATAACGGTTTGTATCGGTTTTACAATTAGCTGGTGTCTTGGACATTTGTTTTACAGAGATCGGCCTTTTGTCGGACACTCTGTCATTCAGCTGATTCATCATGATCCCAATGCTTCATTTCCGAGTAACCATGCACTTGGAGCTTTTGCTCTGGCAGCAATTCTATGGCTTCATCATCAAAAATATCGTGTCCTCTGGATTGTCTTGGCTGTGCTTATTGCGATATCCCGCGTATGGACCGGTGTGCATTATCCTTCAGATATTTTGGCAGGGGTGCTCATTGGGGCAGGTTGCGCAGTTGGTGTTCACAAATTCATTCGCAGTCGGAAGCTTCCGGGCATCTTTATCCAAGCAGCTATTATTTTTTATGAAAAATGGGAGCAGAAGCTAGGAATAAAGCCTGTAGAACAGACGAGAACAAAGATGACCCAATCTACTTCCTCTGTGCAAATAAAAAGCAGACGCTAATGCGTCTGCTTTTTTTAGCCTGATGATTTATGCACTCATTATGCAGTCGATTTGGTACGAAGTGGTAGCATTCGTTCTTCATACCGCTGGTAGAACCAAATGCAAGCCGCCATCCAGCAACCACTCATGAAATAGCCACCCACAACGTCACTCGGATAATGAACACCCAAATAAATGCGGCTTGTCCCGATCGTTACAATTAGTAGGCTACTGAGCAGAACAAGAAGGATACGACCTATCCTGGAAGGAACGTGCTTCCACAATAAAAACGTCAGCGCCGCATACATACTGAAAGCGGTCATGGAATGTCCGCTTGGAAAGCTATATCCATTCGCTTCGATAATACGGTTGATTTCAGGCCTCGCACGCCGAAATAGCATTTTTAGTACCGTATTCAACAGCACTGATCCCAGCACAGCAACCGCTAAAAAAAAGCAATTCTCGTCGGTGTCCCAATACACTATAGAGCACGAACATGGCAATTAAAATGATGATTACCACTGGAAGCCCGCTGCCGATAATAGTGAAACATTTCATAAGACGTGTCATGAAAGGCGATTCCAGTTGTCCAATAGCCGTAATGATCTTGTGGTCAAAATGCCGTACTTGCTGGTCGCTAACCCATAATGCGATTAAGCCAAAACCAAGGGCACATACTATACATGTAAGTAGAGCCACGGAAATCGGTAGCTTTGTATATATTTGCTTCATTTTTTAGAGGTCCTCCATGAAATTCATCCCGTGATCAAACAAAATGCAGCATTCACATCGTCCATGTATTTACTTTACCCACTTTTCTTGTATCATTTCATAAAAAAATTAGCTTTTAGAATAAAGCATGGTTAGCTTTTTGGCAAAAGAACGAGGAGTCATCCTGTGATATGAAATCAATTCCCCATTACAGATCACATGAAATACGCCATACGGTGTCGGAGACAGTTCCATGAGTTGTGAACGATCTCGTATATCAATAATCTCGGGTTGTATCCCCACAGTCTCAGCTGCTTCAATCACATTGTGCGTGGCTATTTCCAGATAAGGGCATTGATGAGTTCGTAAAATGGTTAAGCCTTCACTAAAATGATCCAGACGTTGAACCCAATTATTAGGGAAATAAGGATCTGAATGCTCTTGATTAAACTTATAAACATACAACTGAAAAGAATATGGAGCATCCTCCACATGCCGAAATCCGTTTTTCAGAAAAATTTCGGGACCTGGCGCCCAGGAGGTATCTATATTTGTAACGACTGCCACTCCCTTCTTCCCCAACGTAATAGCATCTTGAATGCAGCGTTGAATAAGCTGTGAGCCTAATCCCAAGCCGGTTACAGCAATCCAGATACAATGAATTACTAGATATCCATCCGCATGAACAGCTCTCCATGCTTGTTCACCCGATGCATACTCTATAAATCCTGCTGGTTTATTGTCTTTTCTCAATTGTATGTAAGTCAAACTTTGAGTGAATTCTTTTTCTGTCCAATTTAGTTTTTGTACATATCCCGGTGCTTTTTGCATGCTTCTCATGCAAAAACAGCCGTCTTCCCTTATTTGATTTTCATACCATTCAATGGTTGTTGAATTTTCCATTTAGTCTCTCCTAACTTTATGAATATTGATATAAGGATTTCATAATGATTACAAAACCGCAAGCAAAATATAGTGAAAAAAACAGCACAAAAAAAAGACACCACTCAAGCCTTATTGGCTCGAATGGCATCTGTCATTGCATGTGAGACACTGCTAACACAATTCTATGTCAAACAAATAGCATCTTCTTATTAGGTTGGCGTGACTTCACCAAGTTTAATCTTATTCTCTGCTTCTTCAATTGGATAGCGTTTGCGGAACCACAGCGATTGAAGCAGCAAAAAGGTGCCGCTTACGGTCCAATATAAAGGCATGGCCGCAGGAGCGTTGAAGGAAAAGACCGCCATCATAATCGGTGAAAGATAACCCATAATAGCAAATTGCTTGCGCTGGTCAGCCGTCATCTGTTGCTGAGAAAGCTTAGCCTGTGCCAAGTATACAACTGCGACGACAATTGCCAGAATCCAGTCCGGCTGTCCGAGCCGGAACCATAAGAAGGAATGAGACGCCAACTCCGGCGTGAGTCGGATGGCAGTATACATACCGCTTAAAATCGGGAGCTGAATGAGAATAGGCAGACAACCGATATTGAGCGGATTGAATTGATGCTCTTTGTACAGCGCCATCATTTCCTGCTGCATACTCTGCTGGCTGGTGGTATCTTTTTTATTCTCATACTTCTTTTTAATTCGGTCCAAGTCGGGCTGCATAGCGCTCATCTTGCGCTTCATACCCTGCTGGGCACGCGTTTGACGCATCATTAGCGGCAATAAGGCCAGACGGACAATGAATGTCAAAGTCATGATCGCCAGCCCAAAACTTCCACCGAACCATTCCGCCAAATGCTGAATGAGCCAAGAAAGTGGGAATACCACGTAATGATTAAAAAAACCAGGTGTCTGTGCATTAATCTCCGCAGCATTCGCACCACAACCAGACAGCAGCATGACCACCGCCAACGCTACGATTAAACCCAATATCCGTTCTTGTTTACCCCAAAAAGTGAATCCCTTGAATCGTTTCATATGTTCCTCCTCGTTGATTGGCTGTGCCATTTTTCAACAAGGGGGAACAATCGGAAGCATCTTCATCTGGCGCTTCCTTCCGCCGAATGTGACGTGCTAGCCGGACAGGCATGTCCTGTCCGCGGGCAGACATCGGCATCAGTGGAGAAGCATGCGAGCGAACGGGGCCGCCTTCGACCCAGCATTCAGCTACGCTGCCATGCAAATGAGCAAGATACGTATAAGTCACAGTGCACAGCAAGCCGATCGTAAGCAAATAGGGGAGTAGGTCCTGAAGCTCAAACAAGGGATTCACCTCCTTCGGTATGTTGCTACAATTATAGCACGAAACCGGACAATCGACTAATCTTTAAATAGAGATAGAGGTCGGATTACACAAGAAAGTACGCTCTACGTAACGGTAAAACTTAACGTATAGCAAGCATACGATTCAGTGCCTGTACAGCGTCCTGTCTGATCTGAGCATCCACACGAATTACGCCTACAGGCTCTCCCCGATCAATCTGTTCCATTGCCCACAGCAAATGCGGAAGATCGATCCGGTTCATGGTCAGACAAGGACACATATCGGGATTGAGCGATTCAATCTGCTGTTCAGGGTACTGCTGTCTAATTCGTTGCACGAGATTCATCTCTGTGCCAACGGCCCAACGGGTTCCCGGCTCTGCCGCACAGATCGTATCGATGATGAATTTGGTGGAGCCAGCACAATCTGCGAGTTGTACAACCTCATAAGAGCATTCGGGATGAACGATGACTCGGATATTTTTATCGCGTTCACGGACGTTGCGAATATGATCTACCGTAAATTTTTCATGAACTGAACAATGCCCTTTCCATAAAATGATTTTTACGGTTGCCGGGTTTCGTTCAGTCTCCAACTGATCGGTCATAGGATTCCATACAGCCATTTCATCTAGCGGAATTCCAAGATCATGGGCTGTATTGCGTCCCAAATGTTGATCCGGCAAAAATAAAATACGTTCCTTTTGTTTCAGTGCCCAGTCTAGCACCTGCTTTGCATTCGAAGAAGTCACGGTAGCCCCGCCATGCCGTCCTACAAAGGCTTTAATCTCTGCTGTGGAATTTACATATGTTAACGGAATGATCGTATCACCAACCAACTCCTGCAAATGCCTCCACGCTCGTTCCGTCTGCTCCATATTCGCCATATCTGCCATTGAGCAGCCTGCGCGCATATCCGGCAGAACAACGGTTTGCCGGTCGGTAGTCAGCATATCCGCTGTCTCCGCCATAAAATGAACCCCGCAAAACACAATAAACTCCGCTTCCTGATTTTGTGCCGCCATTTGAGCGAGCTGTAGAGAATCTCCTGTTATATCAGCAAATTGGATAACTTCGTCTTTCTGATAGTGATGGCCCGGAATGAGCAGCTTTGAGCCCCATTTTTGTTTCAGCTCGGCTACGCGTTGCTCCATGTCAGCAACCGTCAGTGTTTTATAATGCTCTGGCATAAGTCCACGATTTCCTTGTAAAACGTCTAGCATAGACATTAGATTCCCTCCATATCGTTGCGGCTGACTGTCCCTCGCTCACGAATAGATAACCGCTATGTGTACAAAACATATTTACATGTGTCTTGACACCTATATTTACACATGCCTACAATAATCTCAAGAGTTTTTGGAATGGAATTATTTTTAAGCGGGGAGGATTTGCTGTGATTTACCTGGACTACGCCGCTTCCACACCCATGTGTGACGAAGCTTTGCATATATATAGCGTAATGAATAAGGAAATGTTCGGAAATGCCAGCAGCCTCCATGATGCGGGCGGTCAAGCAGCCTACACACTAGATTACAGCAGGCAACGAATGGCAAAAATGATTGGCGGGCAAAAGGAAGGCATCTATTTTACATCAGGGGGCACAGAATCCAATATGGTGGTCGTGCAATCAATCCTGAACGGGCTGCCGCCAGACAAAAAGCATTGGATTATGAGCGCTTTGGAACATCACTCGATGTATAATCTTGCTACTTTGCTAGAACATCAGGGCTATGAGCTAACTATTATACAACCGGATCGGGAAGGACGAATAACCCGTGAAGTTCTTGTACCCCATCTTAGAGACAACACCGGGCTCGTATCGATACAACACGCCAATTCGGAGACAGGGCTGATTCAGGATCTTGCTGCCTTGTCTCCCCTGCTTCACGAACGTGGTATTATGTTGCACAGTGATGCGGTACAAACATTTGGGAATGTTCACATAGATGTAGAAGCCATGGGAGTGGATGCACTCTCTATATCAAGCCATAAAGTATATGGCCCCAAAGGTGTCGGTGCTGCATATCTCAAACCCGGAACCCCATGGCGTCCGTTGTATCCTGATACACTGCATGAAAACGGATTTCGTCCTGGTACAGTTAATGTTCCTGGGATTGCAGCCTTTGTCGCAGCGGCAGAAATGATGACGGAACAGATGGAGATGCATCAGGAGCGATATGCTACCCTGCGAAGATACTTTATTACGAAAATTCAGGAAAGATCCATTCCATTACGTTGGGTCGTAGAGGAAAGCGAAAAAAAAAGCAGTGCTTCATCATATTGTAGGATGTTTTTTTCACGGTTACGAGGGACAATATGTTATGCTGGAATGTAATCGTAGCGGTGTCTGTATATCTACCGGAAGCGCATGTGCCGCCGGACATCACGATCCTTCACCTGCCTTACAGGCACTTGGAGCATCTGAACGTGAAGCCTTACAATTTATCCGTATTTCTTTCGGCAGGACAACCACCATCGAGGAATTGAATGTACTGGTAGATATTTTGACAGACCTGACGCATCGACAAGAAAGGAGCTTATCCCGTTGACTGAATCTTTAAAACGGTCAGGTACGGATCGCCGCGAACAGCTGCTATTGTGGCTCAAAAGCGAGTCACCGCTGACCGGGAGCGAGCTGGCACGCAGGTCCTCCGTTTCCAGACAAGTAATTGTACAAGATATTTCCCTGTTAAAAGCAAGCCAAGAGCCTATACTTGCAACGAGTCAAGGATACATTTATATGGAACCTGCGGCTCAAGCCGCTCCCTTAGCCTCTCGTATTATTGTGTGTAATCACCGACCTGAACAAACAGAAGAAGAATTAAAGCTAATTGTAGACTACGGTGTCAGTGTGCAGGATGTTATAGTTGAACATCCAGTATATGGAGATCTGACTGCTCCAATACGGGTCGGAACTCGCAAAGAAGTGGACGATTTTATACGTAAGATCAGCTCCACCCAAGCCACGTATTTGTCCCAGCTGACCGGAGGCATCCACCTGCATACCTTGCATGCGTCGGATGAAGATAAAATTAATGATGCCTGTGCTGCATTGGAGCAAGCCGGCTTCCTAATGACAGATTGATCTTAATACGATAGCAAAGCAATAAAAATCCTTTCCAGTTTGTGGAGTGCAAATGCACTCCGCAGGGATGGTATGTAAATAGCTTGAAATGAAAAATCCCGGCCCCCTATAAAGGGAATCGGGAATGGACTAAGTGAGCTTAATTTCTAGCAACTCATATTTGATTACAGCCATAGGTGCATCGACATGAATGATACTGCCCACTTCTTTCCCCAAAAGTGCCTTACCTAAAGGACTCTCATAGGAAATTTTGTTGTCCAGAACATCTGCCTCCGCAGGACTTACAACTTTGTATTCCACCTTCTCCGAAAATTCGATGTCATTCAGAATAACAGTAGAACCGATACTGACCGTTTTAAGATCCAGATTACTTTCATCCACTATCCGAGCTTTGGTCAACATTTTTTCCAAGACCATGATTCGTGTTTCCATAAACGCCTGATCGTCCTTGGCTGAGTGATATTCACTATTTTCCTTCAGATCTCCATAGCTGATGGCCAACTTGAGGCGTTCGGCTAGCTCCTTGCGTTTTACTGTCTTCAGTTCCTTGAGCTCTTCCTCCAGCTTGGCTAATCCCTCTTTAGTTAACAATACTTCTTCATTCGACATGGTCTTATTTCAACTCCTATTTCAGCACTTTGCATAATTCAAGTTCAATACTCGAAGGTACAATATATACGAGCTAAACCGTTAGGGTCCATCTATTGCTAATTGGATAAAGCTCCTGGAATTGATGCAAAATGCTCATTTAGCTTGCTTTATTGTAGTTTACTCTAAATTGGACCAACATGCGAAAAGAAATTCAGGAAATAGCAATCAGCTACCTTCGACCACTGTGATCCATATGGTAACCAAAGCTTTCTTGTTCGCATATCGTATGATCATAACGTATTTTAATGAGCACGTGCAGTGCCACTGCCCTTGTCCCAAATTTCATGCAAATCAGGCAGGAGCAGTGTATGGCGGGAGGAAGGATTCAATGGCTTCCTTAGGAAAGAATGGCAATGGGAACGGGAATCGCAAATCCAAATCCCCCCCTAACGGTCAAAAGAAAAATGGATTAAACAGTAATTCGGCTATCTTTTCAGCACTTCAAGGAAAAAATGTAGAGGTCCTAGTCGCAGCCCTCCTACTAACAGGAAAACTAAACGTCGATTCCGTGACTTTATACAGACAAGCAACATTATTTTTAGGTCTCACAGGAAAATACAAAACATTAGCATCTGCCCCTACTAATGTCGACAATATGGTGAAATTTTTAAATGATAACGGCAATATGACGTTGGATCAGGTGATACAAGCCTTTTCGCAGAAAATAAATAATTAACAGGTGGCGAAAGGAGATAGTTGTGGTGAGTGAGTTTGATGGAGAATCTTTTGCAGAGTTTATCATTATTGTGATTCTAGTTGCCATGATCTTCTATGGCTCCTCAGATATAGAGGGACTTTCCGCTTCGCCAACCCAATCCTAAAATGCTAATTCCCGCAAAAAAGAGCATCTATAGACTCTCGCGAGGTCAATAGATGCTCTTCCTTTTTAACGGCTCATTATTTCGAATTAACGTTCCTTCACTTCTACACTTATGGTTTGACTGGAAACCTCTCCTGCAGCATTGACTAACTCGGCCCGATACTCATATATACCCGGCTTTTGATTTTGGATGTTGGTCACAGCACTTTGGGCCTGCGGACTTTGGCTCGACAGATCCTGCGTGTCGATCAGCTCTCCATTTTCATACAGGTTGTATTGGGTTGCATTCGTACCCCACCACATGTTCATTGTCAGGGTATAGTTGCCGTCACCATCCCAATTGTTATGAGACAACACCGGTATGCCAGGAGTAGCATCGATCACTTCGACAGTTAACGGGTCGCTGACCGTTTTACCGGAAGCGTTGATCAGCTCAGCAGTATACGTGTAGGTTCCATTGCTCTTGCCTGTAACAGAAATGACTGCATGCTGTGCTTCAGGGGAAGCCGCTTGCAACGATTGGGTCGCGATCAGCTTGTCATTTTCATACAACTTGAGTTCATCACCATTCGTGCCCCACCACAGATTCATGGTGATGTTGTAGTCTCCATCCTTCAGTCCGGTGTCCTGAGCGTTATCATGAGACAGCACCGGTTTACCCGGCACTTCACCTACAGTGTTTTTCTCGACTCTAACGGTTACTGGATTGGATACGACCGTTTTACCGTCCAAGGTGACGCTCGCTGTAATCTCGGCGCTCCCCTCTTTTAGGGCCCGAAGCTCTCCATACGTATCCAGTGCAACGGATTCATGGCTGCTGATATACTGAACAGAGGCATTACTTAAATCAGCTTGGCTGCCATCTGTGAGCGTACCCTTGAGATGTGTGGCTGCTGTATCCCCAACGTTAAATGTTGTTTGATCCAGTGAAAGCTCTACTTCCTGCAAAGCTGCGCCTGTCTGAGCTGAAAAATCATCTAGTCCGCGCGGCTTTAACTGATAATTTCCTTTGAAAACCGCCGAAATTCCCTTCAGCTTCACTTGCTGTCCTTCTTGATACGGAAAAGATGTCCGTGTTAAGCCTGTACGTGCATCAACTCGCACATGATGGCTAACCTCACCCGCTACTGCATCAAATTCAAACGAACCTACAGGAGTTGCATCTATTATATTACGAATAATGGCAGTAGGAAGCTCAACCAGCTGTCCTTGATTCGCATCGCTGAGCTCGGTGACTTGCACAGCTTGCGGAAGTTGTCCTTCTCCCATTTTTTCAATAGCCACTGCATCAGTCAACTCGACTTCACCATTGTACAGTGCCAAACTTGCTGTAATCTTTACTCGATCACCTTGGTGAAAGCCGCTTTGGTTTTGATATACATAAATGCCGCCACTTTCATCCTGCATGTAAAAGGCTTGACCGCCAAAAGCCCCTGGTTCTGTCGTCACAACACCCTCTAAGGTCACAACTTTGCCAGCCGAAAGATTCCGTGCTTCTGCAACACTGATTCGAGCCGGAATTGTATTGCCATCCTCAGGCAACGGCTGGGCTGGGACATCTGCCAGCACGACGGATTGGGTCAGCAGGTTGCTGCCGTTTTGTCTCAGCCTAAGATTAGCTGCACCACTGGTACCCGGCTTGATCCGCACCGTCAGGTCCCTATAGGCATGCCCCTTGCTGTCGGATTCCAGACTAAATGTTCCGCTATAACCGTAAGAGGTCGGCCAGCTTCCATCCGGATTTTGAATCTGGGCTACTTGATTGCCGCCCGCTACATAAATACCTGCGCTGAATCCGTTAATCGTACTATGGGTAGCCAGTTGGTCGGCAACTATGCGAATTTGAAAAGGCTGTGCATTCGGTAGTTGCTCCTGCCGAACGATGCTGTACACAGGCTGCGCACTGGCTGTAAGTCCGCCATAGGAGCCGGCCTTGAACGTTCGCTGATCCCACCATTTGTAGCCGGCTGCAGGAGCGGACCAAGGCTCGGCTTGCGGTTCCGTGGAAGCCTGAGGAGCTTCAAAAGACAGCAATGCCGTCGGCTGATCTAGCTGTAAGTTTTTTACATCCGACAGGCTGGTATACTCCTCCTTCTTGGACAACCAATCGACGATATTGACCAGTAACACAGCGTCATCCTGCTCCTTAAAGCCGTCATACGTTGTCTTCTTGGTTCCTGTCTCTTCACGCAGATATTTCGGCGTTGCATCTTCAACAGGAGATGAATCCCCAATAAAAGCAGCTTTGCCTAGACCTACTTTTGCTACAGCTGCATAAGGTCCTTCCGCTATACCACCTCCGTTATAAACGCCCTGATCTACTGCATTCCCCCAAGCCTGATTGGTTTTAGGCAGATATACGATTCCCTTGGCTTTGGTCGGGTCAATAATCGCCAATGTTGATCCTGCGTGCATTGCCACATTACTCACTCCTGCTGTAATGCCGAACGCCTGGGCAGGTTCAACAATCTGATTAGCCGTGATATCGCCTAATGCATTGTAGCGAAAGCGTATACCAAACTGGTTACCCAGCCAATCTGAGCTAACCACGCCCTGCATCGCTGCCGAGCCTTTTTCTTCCTCACTCATTCCCTTTGCAGGGTCTTCCCAGGCACCACGACGGTACCCATTGATACTTTCCGATCCGTCCCAGCGATTCTTGTTGCGGTCGGCGTTATAATGATCACCAATGAAAAAAATGCTATTGCCTGCTTTAACATACTGTTCCATTGTGGCCTGTTCGCTTTGTTTAAAAGGGATATTGGGCTCCGCTGTCACAAATACATCATAATTCTTTAAATCATTATAAGTAATAGGTGTAGATTGGCGAAGTTCATGAACATCGTAGCCATTGTTTGCAAGGGCTTGGCCAAAATCTGAAAATCCACCATCAATCACCCAATCTGCTGCGCCGGCTGTCTGTCCATGTGTATTATCGAACAACACTTTTTTACCAGCGTTTTCGTTGACCACTTTGGCTGCAATGAAAGGGGCCGGGTCTGCCGGACCTTCTGCGCGTGCCGGTTGCATGCCGCCCACAACACCAGCGTACAACGATAAAGTGAAAACCATAGCTGTTGCGTATTTGAAGCTGCGGGATGTAAAACGACGAAAGATTCCCATTCTATTCCTCCTGTTAATTGGTTTAAGGCCCCTCTCAAGAGGGGCACTAAATATAAATGTTAGCATTCATTTATGTGTGGACATGCGTTGTTTTGTAAATCTTTAGGAATAATGAAAAGGGAGGAAATTCCAATAAAAAAGGTAGGCTGTATGCAGCAAAGTGAGTATCGCAAATACAATTTTCCCGGCAGCCCGGGTTCTTTTTTCCCCTGTAATCAGCTTGGTGCCATTCACGATCAATACCCACACGGCAATGAGTGCTGAAATGAGCGGCAGCGTACAAATTCCCCAGATATACCAGGCGGAATAGCCATACACCATCTGATTGTTACCATAGACGACCTGTACCCCGAGAAAAATCGTATTTAGTAACGCGATGTATGCCAGGTTGGACGAAATGTGATTATTCGTTTTGCGGATAGCTCTGATCACATATCTTATGATCCATATCAGTAGGGTTGTGACGAAAAATAAGGATGCGGCTGCATAGCTGACGAGTAGCGTCCAGGTACGGTGCCAAAGTGTCGTCTGCTTCATGGTCTTACTATCCGGGGCAATCATCATCCACGTACCCTTTTCCTGATACAGCAAAATTTTAAGCTGGCCCCCCTTTTCCACAAACAGCCCATCACCTGCTGCTTGAAAAACTTTGTCTGTTGCTTCATTCTGATCCGGGTATTTTCCTTTAACAATTAGCGTATGATCATCTTGAATATGAACGGTGTATTTAATGCTTCCCAGTATCCGAATCCATTTTCCCCACCCATGAACAGGAGTAGTATCCACCTGATATACGCCCTCGATCTCTGGCGAAAGCTTCACTTGCGTGACAGAACGAGCCAGTGACTGAGAAGCGGCCTGTGGCTTTACGGGCAGCATTTGAGCTATCGTATTGATGACTTTTCCATGAAGCAGGGTGTCTGTGTCAGCTGAATTGATGGTCACAAAAATACCGATCTTTTGGGATGGAATCAGTACCATTTCGGAAATAAAATCATCAATTTCTCCAGTAGCCCACAACATGGGTACTCCCGTCTTCAGTTGACCACGGAAAAATCCGTAGCCCAAGCCATCCAGACGGGCATCCGCTGCAAATTGCTGTGCATGCATCACTTTTACCGTTTGTGGCTGGAGTACCGCTTTGCCCTCATACTCTCCTTGGTTTAAATGAGTGATCAGATAGTGGGAAAATTCGTTGGGTGTGACGTTCAACGCTCCTGCTCCCGGCAGATTGATATACGATAAGGGTTGTTTCACATAAGCTCCATGCTTCCACTGATACGATTGCGCCAATTCTGGATGATTTAATGGCAACTCCAGTGTCGCGCTGGGCATATTCATCGGCTGGAATAGATGTGTACGAAAGTAATCATTCAGTCCCTGACCGGTTACTTGCTCCACGATATTACCGATCAGACCGAAGGCGACATTACTGTATTCATACTGAATTCCAGGTTTGCGGATAGGTGGCTGATTTTGAAAATACGTGCTGAGATACTGCTCTGTAGGTAAAACGCCTGCGCGAGTTGAGCTGTTAATGTCGTATATCGCTTCATCTAATCCCGCAGTATGTGTCAGAAGCTGATGCAGATTAAAAGGATGATTTTGGTATTGCGAAGCTTTATAGCTGTGAAGATAGCTGTTCACGTCTTCATTCAAATCAAGCTTGTTTTGCTCGACCAGTTGCATTGTGGCACTTGCACTAAATGATTTGGTTAGCGAGCCAACACGAACAATGGTCTTTGCCGGGTCGAATACCATTTTCCGCTCCAGGTCTGCATATCCATATCCTTTACTAAAAAGAATTTGGTCTTCCTGGGTCACAACGACGGCCGCTCCCGGAATATGCAATTTTTCCAATTCTATACTCATGATATCGTCCACTGCTTTTTCCACTGAATTAGGTGTTATACTATCTGCTGCCCATGCTGAATTAATGAGCAGATTCCAAAGAAACAACGTTGTTAAGAATGCGGATAGGTAGCCAATACCTCTATTCTTCATATTGAAGTACCCTCCTTACCTATGAAGTTGATTTCATGATTTAAACCGTGCGGTGATTGCATAGCGGAGCAGATATTTACACTCCGTATGGGAGCCATCAGCATGGCGCTATGGAATCATCGCACTTCCCTCGCGGGAGTGCGCATGATAAAGCGAATCCTGATCGAATCGCGTAAGCAGAAGGCTTCTTACCTGTTCGATCAGGATTCATGCATTACAGATAAAATTAGTAATTCCAGTTAGTTAAATCATCGACTGTAAGTTTTCAAGAATTATGATGGGCCAAACCTTGTGTCACGTCTTTGCCCATGCTCCGGGTTATCTTGTGTATTGTGGCACGGATACATTTTACATTTTCTTCGATAAATCCGGGTTCCAGCAGTTCATAATGATTACCAATCAAGCTATGCTCTTCATAGCTTCCTTGTGTAGCATCTTTCCATAAAAGTTTATTATCTCCTGTGCCCTTCACCGTTTCCGATCCAGCGGCAACAAAGCCATGAATATTCGCCTGAACATTTTCTGTGTTCACAAGCTGGTTGCCATACACCGCATAAGCGATCATTTTACGCTGGTACGTTTCATTCAACAGCTCACGATAGGATTCGGGAACCTGTTCCAGCATGGCATGAATTTCCTGCTCTGTTTCTTCATCTGTGAAAGGCAGAGCTTCTGCCCTTTTGACCGAATCGAGCATTAAAATATCGGATACAGTATGACCTTGACGCTCCAGTGTGTCGGCAACCTTATGCGCCAGATTCCCACCTATAGAATAACCAAGCAGCACATACGGACCTTGCGCCTGCGTGCTGATGATTAAATCAACATATCGTGCCAACATTGCCTGCTCATCCGTAACATCATCTACGAACTCTAATCCATACACAACTGCATCTTGGTCCAGTTGTTTTGCAAGCTCTGCGAACGACAGTCCGTATCCAAGCATAGGAGGAAAGCAGAAGATGGAAACCGGACCGTGTTCATTCAACCGGATGATTGGACTATCGACCTTGTAGTCCAGATCGGCTTTCAATAATGTGAGCGCTTGCTCTTCTATGGTCGAGAACTCCAGAACACTACGGATGGGCAGCTCAATATCTGTAGCAAGACGAACTTTGCGTATAAGCTCCAGTACTTTCAAGGAATGTCCACCCAACGTGAAAAAGTCATCGTGGATTCCCACTTGCGGGATTTCAAGCACCTCCTGCCAAATAGCTGCCAGCAACTGCTCCACATCGGTTCGTGGTGCGACATATTCTATCCCCGTGTGCAATGCTTTGTCCGGCACAGGTAAAGCTTTACGGTCAATTTTGCCGTTAGTCGTTAGCGGAAACCGATCCAGCTGTACAAAAGCGGACGGAATCATATAGCTCGGCAGACTGGCCGACATCACAGTTCGAAGCTCACGGATGGTCAGCTGTTCATCGGCAGTGAAGTAAGCACATAATTGCTGCTGACCTGCTCCATCCCGCAAAGCGATAACAACGCTATCCCGTACAGAAGGTACACTTGCCAGTCTCGTCTCCACCTCGCCCAGCTCAATCCGGTAACCGCGAATTTTAACCTGTTGATCAATCCGTCCAGCGTATTCCAGTATGCCGTCTTCACGCCAGCGAACAAGGTCCCCAGTACAGTACAGGCGATCTCCGTCCACCCACGGATTAGCAAGAAATCTCTCAACCGTCAGTTCAGGGCGATTCAAATAACCACGCGCAACTCCGTCTCCACCAACAACCAGCTCACCCCAGGCTCCGACCGGTTGCAAGTTAAATGATGAGTCCACAACATACGCCGTCGAATTGCAAATGGGACGTCCGATTGGCACAGAATCTCGCTGTTCTTCCGTAATGTGATATGTCGTCGAAAAGGTTGTATTTTCCGTTGGTCCATAGCCATTAATGATGTTCATATGCGGATTATCGCGCAGGACCCGGTTAATATGGGGTGCAGACAAAACATCACCACCAACCAACAAATACTTCACATCACCAAAAAGTTTACTATCCTGCTGCGAAAGCTGATTAAATAACGGTGTAGTCAGCCACATCATGTTGACGTGATGATCCTGTATCGTCTCTTTCATCTTGGCTGCGTCCAAAAGATCATCCTTATGCAAGAGAACAAGCTGACCGCCGTTCAGCAGTGCACCCCAAATTTCAAATGTAGATACATCAAATACAAACGCACATGTCTGCAGCATTCGGGTTGATTCATCAAATGGGACATAATCCGTATTGCGGACGAGACGCACAACACTTCGGTGCTCAACTACGACACCCTTAGGCTTACCTGTTGAGCCTGAGGTATAAATGACATAAGCGGCATGATTACTCGCTCCATCTATACCCGGATTGGAAGCATCTGCACTGTACGACTTATCATCATTCAGATTGACAATCTGTCCGTCAAAATAGCACCGATCCAATAAATCCTGCTGAGCCAACAGTAGCTTGGCTCCCGAGTCCTCTAGCATATAACGGATACGATCCTCTGGATATTGAGAATCTATCGGCACATACGCGCCTCCAGCCTTCAAAATGGCAAGTGTTCCCGTAATCATATCCAATGAGCGCTCCGTCAAAATGCCAACAGGTTCATCAGGTTTGACCCCTGCATCCCGCAGTATACGCGCTAATCGATTGGCTGTCTCATTGAGCTCCCGATAGGTCAATGTTTGATGATCCAAAGCTACGGCAATATGATCTGGTGTGTGTTCTGCCTGCTCCTCAAACAGTTTATGAATCGTCTGATTGTCTGGATAGGCAGAGGCAGTGTCATTAAACTCTCCAGTAATTTGCTGTTTTTCTGCCGCTGTAACCAGTTCCAGCTCTTCTACGCGAACATTTGGGTTAAGCAAAGTTTGCTCCAACAGGTTCACAAAATGTCCATGCAGACGCTCAATGTCTGTTTGATCATAATTTAACGCATTATACATAAAACGAATCTTCACGCATTCTCCCGGCATTACAACTACATTCAGATCATAGTTGGTCTGCTCAAGAGCTACCACGTTGGAAATCGGGGAAAGTTCCTGCCCATCAATTTCCATCTCCTCGACCTGCTCATCCACCGGATAATTTTCAAACACCATAATATGGTTAATTAAATCCTGTTTCTGGTCAGTCAATGCCTGAATTTCAAACAGTGGGTACGTATCATACGCATGAGAAGCCAGCGCCTGTTCCTGCGTTTTCTTCATAACTTCTGCAAAAGATTCCCCTGCCTCACTAAGGATGCGAACGGGAATGGTATTAATGAACAAGCCGATAATACCCTCGACTCCGATAATATCCGATGGGCGGCCTGAGACGACACTACCAAATACGACATCACGGTGGTTGTTATATTTTTGCAGCACAATTCCCCATACGGTTTGTAATAACGTATTCATGGTTACCTGATATCGCTTAGCCGTCTCCTCCACCCGGAGGGTAAGCTCACGCTCCAAAACCGTCACCCAATCACTAGCTGTATAGCCTCCACTCTTGCGGCCGGATTTTACAGCTGGTAATGCTGTTTGCTGCTCATACCCGGATAAATAGCTGCTCCAGTAATCAGTTGCCGCCTTGCGATCCTGTGCTTCCAGCCATTCAATAAAGCGGCTGTACGGCACTGCCGGTGCCAGCTCTGGCACTCTGCCCTCCTGAAGTGCTGCATAGCTCTCAAACACTTCTTTATTTATTAGGGACAGACACCAGCCGTCCATGACGATATGATGGAAGCTCCACACAATATGGTAACTGTCTTCCCCGGTGCGCAAAATCGCTATACGCATCAGGACATCCCGACGCAGATCAAATCCCCTTGCTTTATCTTCCAACTTGAAGTTCTTCAGCCAAATGCCCCTTGTATCGCTATCCAACTCGCGTAAATCTTCATAATAGAAGCCACAATCCCGATTTCGGTAGACCACCTGCAACGGCTCCGTATCCCGGCCGAAATAAAAATGTGTACGTAGCACCTCATGTCGCCGAACCAGCATATTCAGACTTTCTGCAAAATTCCCGATGTCTATCCGACCCCGCATATCATAAGAAACCTGCTCAAAATACGCGTCATTCGCGGCTGCTTGACTATCAAGCTGGCTGTGAAACAACATTCCTTTCTGCATCGGGGTTAGTGCATATACATTGTCGATCTCACCCGCAGCGCCCATTTCAGATAACAGGCTGTCCAAGCCCTCCACACTCATTCCTTTATAGGAAATATCACTTGGGGTCAGCTCTGGGTGTTCTTTATGGGTGCAATGTGTCAAAATTTCGCGCAAGCTCGATTCCAGTAATCTCGCCAATCGCTCAATCGTCTCTGGTCGGTAGCTGGTACGGCTATAGCTAATTGTCAGCCCCAACTGACCTCCCGAAATGATGCCGCCAAAATCCAGTGTATATGTCCGAGCCATTGTCGGGCTAAGTGGCATCCCCCCCTCATATGGGGATGACTGCAAGTCGTTTCCTTTCATATCCTGATCGAACTGTCCCAAATAGTTAAAACTAATTTCAGGAGCTGTCGTAAATATGGCTGAAGGTCCCTCCGATGCCTGTGTCTGACTGTCGAATAAATATTTCAGTGCGCCGTAGCCGATCCCTTTTTGCGGGATACTGCGCAGTCCTTCCTTCACATGTTTGATTCGCTGTGAAAGAGCAGTCTCTTCTGGCATATCGAGTAAAACAGGATATTGGCTTGTAAACCACCCTATCGTCCGGGTAATATCCACCTCTGATAAAATGGGTTCACGTCCATGTCCCTCTAGATTTATCAGGAAACGATCATTTCCGCTCCATGCCTGTAACGCCATTCCTACCGCAGTCAGCAACAGGTCATTAATTTCTGTACGGTAGGCACGATTGGCCTGCTTGAGCAGTTGCTCTGTCTCTGCATTTGTCCATAAAGCAGTAACCGACTCACTATCGCCAATCAATGGCTTATCGTGCTCGTTATGTCCGTAATCCTGCGGCAAAGGAGCCAGTTCCGCTTGTGCAAGCTCCTCCCAATACGCCCGCTCACGTTCCATGGCCGGACTGTTGGCATAGGCGTGCAGCTTTTCGGCCCACGTTTGGAACGAATCCGTCTTGTGAGGTAACTGAATCACCTGCTCACCCTTGGAGGCTTGCTCATAAGCTGTCGCCAAGTCCTCAAATAAGATGCGCCAGGACACTCCATCTACCACCAAATGATGAATTGCGACCAGCAGATGATCCCCATCGGGGCAACGGAACAGGCCGAGCCTCATCAACGGCCCTTCGCTTAGAGAAATACCAGATTGAATTTCATTGCATTTGGCTTCAATTATCTTCGCCAAGTTCCCTTCAATAGCATCACTGTTCCTATAGTCAAAGCACTCCAAATGGTACGGTTCGCCTTCATCTACACCTCGGTTCCATGCTGTATATCCGTTCTCCGACGACCGAAAAATCATACGCAATGCATCATGATGCGTTGTAATCTGATGGAGCGCCTGCCGAAGTGCCTGTTCGTCATAGCCTTCCTGCCGATAGAGCATGACCGATTGGTTGAAATAGTGTGGTTCACCTGTTGGCTGTTCAAAGAACCAGCGCTGAATCGGTGTAAGCACAACATTTCCGGTAACCTCGCCCTGCTCGGCTACTCGGTTAACTGGCTGAATATAAGCACTTAGATCCGCAATTGTCGGGTATTTAAACAAGTCTTTCATTTCCAGCTTGTATCCAGCCTGAAACAAGCGAGACGATACTTGAATGGCCTTGATGGAGTCGCCACCCAAATGGAAGAAGTTATCCTGTATCCCAACCTTCTGAATACCTAGGATGGCGCCCCAAGCCGCAGCCAGTGCTTGTTGAACATCCGTTTCAGGTGCCACATAATCCATGCCTGTATCGAGATTATGCTCAGGCAGAGGTAGTGCCCTGCGGTCTACTTTGCCATTTAGCGTCAAAGGCAGTCTGGAAAGACGTACAAAGTAAGAAGGCACCATATAGCTCGGCAGATCCTGTGATAGAGCGTTACGTAAGTCACTAGCGCTTAGTTCGCTGTCTGTTACAAAATAGGCACACAGCTGCTTTTGCCCGTGATCGTCCTGCCGTACTATCACAACCGATTCCTTCACACCTGCAATCGTGGACAAACGGGTTTCAACTTCACCCAGTTCGATGCGGTAGCCGCGAATTTTGACCTGCTCATCCATTCTTCCCTTGTACTCCAGTACGCCATCAGCACGCCAACGCACCAAATCCCCTGTACGATAGCAATATTCTCCAGGCCGGAATGGACTTTCAATAAACTTTTCTGCCGTAAGCTCAGGCCGATTCAGATACCCGAGTGCCACGCCATCGCCACCGAGAAGTAGTTCGCCCCATGCCCCCACAGGCTGCAATTTTAACGAACGATTGACCACATAAACGGTGGAATGATTAATCGGACGGCCAATGGGAACACCTTGAGTTTGCGGTTCCATAATTTCATAGGTGGTGGAAAAGGTTGTGTTCTCCGTCGGCCCATAAACATTACTCAATCGAAGGTGCGGGTACTCCTTCAGCACGCGGTTAGCGTGTGGTACGGACATCACATCACCACCCACGAGCAATTCCTTCAGGGATGCAAACACTTCAATGTCTTGCTGTGAATGCTGATTAAATAAAGCCGTGGTCATGAACATGGTGTTAATCCGATACTTGTTCATCGCCTGTTTGAACTTGGCAGCATCCAAAATAGTGTCATGATTTACTACATATAATTGGCCACCGTTCAGCAGCGTTCCCCAGATTTCAAATGTGGAGGCATCGAATACAACTGCACCCATTTGCAGCATGCGCGTATTTTCGTCAAGCGTGGCATAGCTAGTGCTCTTCACCAATCGTACGACATTACGGTGATTGACCATAACGCCTTTCGGCTTGCCTGTCGTACCAGAGGTGTATATGACATGCGAAAGATCTAAGGCAGATCCCCCATTTGAAATAGCATCTGATCCATGGGTATGAGTGTAGCCTTCAAATTCACTGCTCCATAGTTGCGCATCGCTCAAATCGATGACTGGAATACCTGGTTCAAAAGAAACCTGCTCACGTCGCTGTGACAGTAACAGCTCGGCACCGGAATCCTCTAGTAAATATCGGATGCGCTCTTCCGGATACTCGGGATCAATAGGAACGTAAGCCCCCCCTGCCTTCAAAATAGCCAGCATGCCCACGACCATTTCAATGGAACGCTCAGCCACTATCCCTACTCGCTGTATCTGAGTTCCGGATCCGTGCCGTATCCCATGGGAAGTAAGGATGCATGCCAAACGATCGGAACGCTCATTCAGCTCGCGATAAGTGAGCTGTGTGTCCGCAAAGGTGATCGCTAGTCGATCTGGCGACTGTGCAACCTGTTCCTCGAACAGCACATGCATTAATTGATCCCGTGGATACGGAGAGTCTACTTCTGTAGTGCTGAATTGCTTCACCAGCTGCTCTTTTTCTTGGGTCGAAACCATTTCTATAGCCGCAAGAGCGATCTCCGGCTGTTCGATAACCACATTGATTAACTGCTGTAAATGTACAGCCAGTCGTTCGATGGTTTCGCGTTTGTACAAACGGGTTCCGTATTGAAAACCGCAGGCAATTTGTTCCCCATCCTCCTGCGCGAACAGACTTAGATCAAATTTAGCCGTCGTTTGTTCACTCGGATAAGGCGCTAATTGCAGCTCTGCCAGCTGCTGCTCTGTTTGCTCCAGGTTTTGTAAAGCAAACATGGTATCAAATAACGGATTGCGGCTTAAATCTCGATCCACACCCAGCTTTTCTACCAGCTCTTCGAACGGATAATTCTGATGTTCAAAAGCCTTTAACGCGTTATCCTTGACCTCCAGCACATAATCATGGAACGTTTTCCCGCCTTCCGGATAATTGCGGATTGCCAGTGTATTGACGAACATACCGATCAGATTGCCAAGATCAGCATGAGGCCGCCCCGCGATTGGTGAACCGACAATGATATCCTCCTGCCCGCTGTATTGGCTAAGCAAAGTCGTATAGGCAGCCAACAGCACCATATATAAAGTCGATTCGGTCTGCATCGCAATGCTTTTTAATCCTTCGCTTTGCCGTTGATCGAGCGTAAATTCCAGTACATCCCCTTCAAAGCTTCTCACCGCCGGACGTGGATAATCAGTCGGAATATCCAGCACAGGCAGCTCTCCTGCGAAGGTATTGAGCCAGTAGTCTTCCTGTTCTTGATAGCGTTCACTTTGTTGCTGCTCCCGCTGCCAAGCAGCGTAGTCCTTATACTGAATACGCAGCGACGGAAGCGTATCCCCTGCATATAAGTGGATGAAGTCCTGAATCAATACATTTATAGAGGTGCCGTCAGAAATGATGTGATGCATATCCAACAGCAAAATATGATGCTCTGGACTAATTTCAATCAGACCAGCCCGGAACAGCGGAGCCTGCTCAAGATTGAATGGCTGGACAAAGCCATGCACCAGCTCATCGGTCTCCCTCTGGTCAGCTCTGGGGGCATGAATCAACTCCACGCGAAAAGGAACCTCGTTATGTACTCGCTGGACAGGTTCACCATTCATGGTCTCAAAGCTCGTGCGCAATGTTTCATGGCGGTCAATAAGCTGACGGAACGCATTATCCAGTGCCTTATGATCAAGTGAACCGATCAGTGTCAGGGCTCCGGGTATGTTATAGCTAATTCCCGCTCCATCAAGCTGATTGAGAATATACATCCGTTTTTGGGCCGAAGATACCGCATAAAATGGCTTATTCTCCGAAACAGGGATGGATTCATAGGTGGTTTGCTCCAGTGCTTCAATAACCTGCGCAAACTGTTCGATGGTTGGGTGCTGGAATAGATCCTTTAGCTGCACATTTTTATGCAATTGCTTATGGATGAGTGATATGACATGTGTCGCCCGCAGGGAATGTCCTCCTGCTTCAAAAAAGTTATCCTTAATGCCAATACGTTCAATTTCAAGCACTTCTTTCCAGATGCTTACCAGTTGTGCTTGTAATTGATTTTGAGGAGGTACATATTCTGCGCCTGAGCTTATGCCTCCCTCGGGTCGCGGCAACGCCCGGCGATCCACCTTGCCATTAGGTGTCAAGGGTAATTGTTCCAGCTGTACAAAATACGACGGCACCATATAACTTGGTAGCTCTCGGTTCAAAGCACTGCGAAGCTCACTTAACTGTACATCCGCATGGGTTACCACATAAGCGCAGAGCTGCTTTTGCCCCTGCTCATCCTCCCGTGCAATCACAACTGCTTCTCGGACTGCCTCCAGCTTCAACAGCTGCGCTTCCACCTCGCCCAATTCAATCCGATAGCCCCGGATTTTCACTTGTGCGTCGATCCGCCCTTTGTATTCCAGCGTTCCGTCCGCATTCCACCGCACCAGGTCCCCTGTTCGATAGCAGCGTTCGCCGTTACGAAACGGACTGTTGATGAACTTTTCGCTTGTCAGGTCCGGGCGGTTGCAGTATCCACGAGCCACCCCGTCACCGCCAACGAGCAGTTCTCCCCACGCTCCAATCGGCTGAAGCTGCATCGAACGGTCCACGACATATGCCGTTGAGTTATGGATCGGGCTGCCAATGGGCACGGCTTCTGATTGGACGCCGGTAATGGCATGCGTAGTAGAAAAGGTCGTATTTTCTGTAGGACCATAGCCGTTAATGATCCGCAGGTTCGGATGAGCCTTCAGTACCCGGTTAATATGCGGTACGGACAGCACATCGCCACCGACCAGCAACTCCCGTATCCCCTCGAACAGTTCCAAATCCTGCTGGGAAAGCTGATTAAAGAGCGGCGCGGTCAGCCACATCGTGGTAATGCCATGATTACGGACAGCTGCCTTAAGTCTAGGTGCGTCCAAAATGACATCCTGGCTCACCAGTACCAGCTGTCCACCGTTCAATAGCGCCCCCCAAATTTCGAAGGTAGACGCGTCAAAGACAACAGACCCGGTCTGCAAAATGCGCGTGTCCGCATCCAAGTGTGCATAGTTTGTATTTTTCACCAAACGCACGACATTGCGATGCTCCACCATAACGCCTTTGGGCTGGCCTGTTGTACCAGAAGTGTACATAATGTAAGCCAAACGATCAGCTGCGTAAACCGGATGTATTGGTTTAGCATGTTCTGATTGCGTAGCTTCTGTTGGGGTGGTTGTAGTAGAAGCAAGTTCGGAACTGGCGGAAATAGAGTAAAACGGATTTAGGCAGTCCACGTATGCCATATCAGCCATATCCGTATTTGTTCCATGATCATTCGGCAAGATTGGATCGTAACGATCTGCATCATCCGTTCCATAAATCGCGGCATCACTCAGGTCAAGCACCATTCCCTTAAAATCAGTGGGCCGATGTTCTATTTTCTGCACAAGTAGTATTTCGGCACCGGAATCCTCCAGCAAATAGCGCACGCGCTCGTCCGGGTATTCGGAGTCAATCGGAACATACACCCCGCCCGCTTTAAGAATCGCGAGCATACCTACGATCATCTCTATCGATCGTTCAGCTATAATGCCGACTGTCTGCTCGGTGTGAATTCCCTGCTTACGTAAAGAATGAGCCAGTCGGTTAGCCTTTTCATTTAATTCTCCATAGGTCAGGCTATCTTGTCCGGATACTACTGCCACCTGGTGTGGTACCTGCTTCGCCTGCATCTCGAACAATTCATGAATGGACGCATGACTTGGATAATCCACAACTGTATCGTTGAAGGTATGAACCAGTTGCTCCACTTCTTGCTCTGACAGCACTTGTGCTGTGTAAATCTCCAGCTCAGGCTGATGCAAAACAACGGTGTACAGCCGTATTAGTTGCTCAACAAAGTGTTCAATCGTCATCTGGTCATAACGGTCGCTACTGTATGTCACATTCAGGGAAACCACTGCATTTTCCCATTGAAATTGAAAATCCAGTTCAGATTGCACATGATTCATAAAATAAGAAGTGTGGATATTTTGCAGGGATGCAGTGGTGTGAATAAGAGGCTTATCGTTCTCGTTACGTGGAATTTCAAGCCCCTCGGTATAGTTCCAAAAAGGAATATTTTGGTGTTCAATTGCTTCGCTGACAGAAGTTTTGATTTGGGACAGCAAGGTTTTGAAGGTTGTCGAGGAATTCAGCGTGTTTTTCAGTAAAATCAGATGGTTAATCGGCTTTGCAGTACTGTTGCCAGACTTGGCTACTGGAATGCCCAGCAGCACACTTTCCTCACCTGTGTATTTATGCAATAAGCTCTCAACTCCAGCCAGCAGAACCATAAACACGGCCCATGGAGCTCCACCTGTTATAGATAATATTCTTTGGGAAATTTCAGATGGAAATGTGAGCGTGTACGTAAGAAAATTAGAACTCGTTGCAGCTGTATCCTTGGACACATGATTGGTGTATGGCAAGCAAGTGATATGATCCTCAGATTCCAGCTTATGACTCCAGTAGTTTTTTTCCTTCTCAAATAAGGCTTTCAATGACATCCCTCCTGCTTCATGGGGTCTGTACCCCTGTTGGAATGGTGCTTTGTTACGTAATTGAGCAATGTGTCGGAAAATTAATACTTTGCAGGCAAGGGCAGTCGGACAAGCCGCCGCCCTCTGCGCATGCAAAGTGAAATCATTTCTTTTTAGAAAACTGATTTAGAAAATAAAGTCGATGGAATCTGGCGAGAAGCCTTCCGGCTGCTCGCTCGAGTTCACCTGAATATCACTTAATAGCAAATCTGGATTAGCTCCAACCTGGGACAGGATCGCTATCAAATCTCCGGTTAATCGTTCAATAGCATCTACGCCAAACAGCTTTGTGCAATATTCGAAGGAACCCTTGATCTGCCCGTCTTCATCACTCATGGACAAGGTCAAATCGAATTTGGAAATACGATGCTCCTGAACATACGGACTAAAGGACAGTGTTTCAAGCTTCGCTTCCTGTGACTCCGTATTTTGCAGTACAAACATGGTGTCAAACAACGGATTACGGCTTGCATCCCGCGCTACATCCAGCTTTTCCACCAACTCCTCAAGCGGATAATCCTGATGCTCGAAGGCTTGTAGCGTACGTTCTCGGGCTTCCAGCAGGTAGCTGTGGAACGTTTGGTCGCCCTGCGGCTGGTGCCGGATGGCTAGTGTATTGACGAACATGCCGATCAGTGGCTCCAGTTCTGGTAACAAGCGGCCTGCTACCGGCGTACCGATGATCAAATCGTCCTGACCGCTGTATTTGGACAGCAGGACGGTATAGGCACTCAGTAGCACCATGTACAGCGTACTTCCGGTCTGTGTCGCGATTCGGCGCAGTTGCTCGGATACATTCGAGTCAACAGTAAAATCATACATTGCTCCCTCGAAGCTGCGAACAGCAGGTCTAGGGTAAGCAATCGGCAGCTCCAGTACAGGCAACTCTCCGGCTAAATGCTCCAGCCAGAACTGTTCCCGGCGTTGGTATGATTCACGCTGCATTTCCTGCTGCTGCCACACGGCATAGTCCTTGTACTGAATGGGCAGCGGCGCCAAGGCCTGTCCCTCGTACAATTGTCCCAGCTCCTGCACGATATTGTTAGACGACACACCGTCTGAAATAATATGGTGCATGTCGTACATCAGGAGGTGACGTTCGGGTCCGGTTTGAATGAGACGGACACGCAGCAGAGGTGCCTGCTGAAGATCGAAGCTGCGTACAAAAGACTCGATATAGGCTTCGGCTTCGGACTCATGGGCCTGCAGGCGCTCTACTGCAAACGCTACCTGATCGTAAACCCGCTGAACAACCTCGCCGTCCACCATTTCGAAGGAAGTTCGCAGCGTTTCATGGCGGGCTATTAACTGACGGAACGCATCCTCCAGTCGATCTGCCTGAAGCGGCCCCTCCACGACTAATACACCCGGCATATTGTAGCTGACCTCCCCACCGTCCAGATGGCTCAAAATATACAGTCGTTTTTGAGCCGAGGAAGCAGGATAGTAAGACTGTTTGGCAGCTGTAGGGATCACCGTATAGGTGTCTGTGCCCTGCGCGGTGATCAGCTGGGCTTGCTGCTCAATCGTAAAGTGCTGGAACACCTCACGCAGTGTAATTCGGCTGCCCAGTTCCTGATGGATTTTGGCCACCAGCGTCGTGGCCCGCAGGGAGTGTCCACCCACATCGAAGAATGAGTCGGTGACTCCTACGCTGGACAGCTTCAAGACATCCTGCCAGATTTGGGCTAGCTTGGCCTCCAGTGGCGTCCGCGGTGCCACATACTCCAGGCCTCCTTCAAGGCGTGCTTCCGGTGCTGGCAATGCCTTCCGGTCGATTTTCCCGTTTGGCGTCAGCGGGAAACGATCCAGCTGTACCACATACGTCGGGATCATGTAATCCGGCAGCTTCGGCTGCAGCGCATTCCGCAGTTCCGGTAGACTCAGCGACTCCGAAGCTACGATATAGGCACACAGATCCTTGTGTCCGTCCTCGTTTTCCCATGCTGTGACTACGGCTTTCTGAATGCCGTCCACAGTCAGCAGCTGTGCTTCCACCTCGCCCAGCTCGATCCGATACCCGCGAATTTTGACCTGATGGTCGATCCGGCCTAAATACTCGATACTGCCATCCGGCAGCCACCGTGCCAGGTCGCCTGTCCGGTACATCCGGTTTGCGTAAGTGCTGTCCGCTGGATCAGCGGCCGTCGCATCAGCAAACGGATTCGGGACAAACTTCTCAGCCGTCAGTTCCGGCAGGTTGAGGTATCCTCGTGCGATACCTGCCCCTCCGATATAGAGTTCACCCGCGATCCCCATCGGTACCAGTTGTTGTCGAGTGTTCAAGATGTACACAGCCTGGTTGGCTATCGGCGTTCCGATGGATACCGTGTGCTCCCCTTTTTCCAGCAGTACATTCAGCGACTCTACATCTTCAATCGTATAGGCGGTCGCATCTACGGTCGCTTCGGTCGGACCATACACGTTCGTAATGACCGGATGATACCCGGACCATTTGTGCAGGAACCCCTGTACCAGCTGCACGGATAAGGCTTCGCCCCCGATCAGGTAATGCTTCACATCCGGCGCTTCTGTCACGCTGACGCTTTCGTTCAAAATATGCAGATGCGCTGGTGTGCCGTCCGACAGATCAATCCGGTGCATGCGGTAGTAGGCGATCAAATGCTCTCCGCTCAGGCTGACGTCACGGGACACCACATGCAGGGTATGACCTAGCAGCAAGCTGGCAAAGATTTGCTTCACCGAAGCGTCAAATACAAATGCGGACAGCCATGCGATGTGAAGCGGCTGAGCATACCGACTGTACACTCGCTCATATAAAGCGTCTACCAGATTGCCGACACTGCCTTGCTCAATCATAACCCCTTTCGGCTGACCGGTTGTACCTGACGTGTAAATCATATAGGCCAGGTTATGCAGGCCGGCGACAGGGATCAGGTTGCTCGCATCCTGTGCTCCCCATTGAGCTTGAACGCCCTCATCGTCAAGGACTATAGCTTCTACTGTGGATGGCAAGCTCAGCGAGAGGTTGGCGGCTCTGCTGGTGATCACGACCTTGGCCCCACTGTCTTGAAGCATGTAGTCGATCCGTTCCTGTGGATACATCGTATCCATTGGCACATACGCGCCTCCGGCCTTCAGTACCCCCAGAATGCTCACCAGAAGATCCGCAGAACGTTCCAGCAGTACGCCTACCGGTTGATCTGCTTCAACACCTTTCGCCCGTAGCACACGGGCCAACCGGTTCGCCTGCTCATTCAGCTCAGCGTAGGTTAGCGTCATATTCCCAGATACAACGGCTATCCGCTCAGGGCTGTTTTTCGCTTGCTCTTCAAAACGCTCGCTGAGCGACAGACCTTGGAGTGTTCCACGCACGCTGTGCGCGTTCGGATCATTGAACACCTTCAGAATCTGTTCGGTTTCTTCGGTCGTAATCAGTTCCAGCTCACCCAGCTTCGCATCCGGGTTTGCCGCCACGGCTTCGGCTAAGCGAATAAAGTGACGTGTCATCCGTTCAACGGTTTCCCGTTGATACAACGCAGTTGCATATTGCAATCCGAACTGGATGCCTGCCTCTTCCTCTCTGGCTTCCAGCGTGAAGTCAAACTTCGCCGGTGTTTGCTCCAAGCCGTATGGACGGAAGCTCAGGTCTGCCAGTTGCAGCTCGCCTTCCTCCGTCGTTTGCAGGGTAAACATCGTATCGAACAGCGGATGGCGACTCATATCCCGCTTCACATTCAGCTTTTCCACCAATTCCTCAAATGGATAGTCCTGATGTTCGTAGGCTTGCAGGGCCCGAACCTTCACTTCTTCCACGTAGCTGCGGAAGGTATGTTCCGCTGTCGGATAGTTTCGCAATGCCAACGTACCGACGAACATGCCGAGGATTGGCTCCAAATCGGCATGCGGTCGTCCGGCAATCGGCGTGCCGACAACGATGTCCTCTTGGCCGCTGTATTGATGCAAGAGTGCGGTGTACGCCGCCAGCAGCACCATATACAGGGTAGAGCCTGTGTGCGCCGCCAGTTCCTTCAGGCGTTCGCTCACTTCGCGTCCCAGCCCAAACACCACGGTATCGCCTGCCGTACTTCGTATCGACGGACGTGCAAAGTCTGTCGGTAAATCCAGCACAGGCAGTTCCCCCCGGAAGGTGTCGAGCCAGTAGGCTTCCTGGCGCTGCATCCACTTCTGATGGACCTCGCTTTGTTGCCATACGGCATAGTCTTTGTACTGTATCCGCAGTGGCGGCAGCTTTTCACCGTCATACAAGCGGACAAATTCTTCAGTCAGTACCCCCATCGACACGCCATCCGAAACGATGTGGTGCATGTCGAGCATGAGTACATGCTGCGGTTCCTGCCCTGCTCCTGATACGCCTAGATCTACCAAGCCTACCCGCAGCAGCGGTGCGGCTTTGAGATTAAACGGACGGACAAAGCAACTCACCAGCTCTTGTACTTCCTTGTTGACCCTCGTGTCTGTGTCCGTAGTCGCACCCTCAGCTTGTACCTTCGTAAATTCGACCTCGAACGGTACGGTGTCCTCAATAGACTGCATTGGCTCGCTGTCCACCAGATCAAAGCGGGTACGCAAGGACGCATGACGGGCGATCAGTTGACGGAATACGTCCTCCACTCGCTTCACGTCCAGCGGACCGCTCACTTGCAGCACCGATGGCATGTTGTAGTTCACATCCTGCGGATCGAACTGATGCAACACATACAGTCGTTTTTGCGCCGAGGACAAGGGATAGAAGCTGCGCTCTTCCGTTACTGGAATGGACGCATATGTTACTTGATCCAGCTGTTCCAATACAACGGCCAGTTGTTCAATGGTTGGTGCTTCAAAAATACTGCGCAGGGGAAGCGGCTTGTTCAGTTCCTTGTGAATCTTCGAGGCCAGTGTGGTCGCCCGCAGCGAGTGTCCGCCAATCTCGAAGAAGTTTTCCTTCACACCGACCTGAGTGAGGCCTAGTACATCCTGCCAAATTTGCGCCAGCTTCACTTCCACCCACGTTCGCGGTGCGACATAGTCGGCTCCGGTTTGCAGGCTGCCTTCTGGTGCTGGCAGGGCCTTGCGGTCGATTTTACCGTTCGGTGTCAGCGGCATTTGCTCCAACTGTACCAAGAAAGAAGGCACCATGTAGTTTGGCAGCTCCTCACCCAGTAAACTGCGCAGTTCACCAGCGCTTACGTCTCTTTCAGCGACATAGTACGCCACCAGTTGATTTTGTCCCTGCTCGTCCGCTTGGGCCAGGACGATGACCTCTTGTACGTCCTCCACTTTCAATATTTGTGCCTCGACTTCGCCCAGCTCAATCCGGTAACCCCGGATCTTTACTTGATGGTCAATCCGGCCCAAGTATTCGATGTTTCCGTCTGGCATCCATCTTGCCAAGTCGCCTGTGCGGTACATCCGCTCATACCCGGCTTCGCCAGCCGCAAACGGATTCGGTACAAATTTCTCCGCCGTCAGCTCTGGACGATCCAGGTAACCACGTGCCAGACCCGGACCAGACACGCACAGCTCACCCGCTACGCCTATCGGAGCCAAATGCCCGTGTACATCTACCATGTATACCCGATGATTCGGCACAGGACGTCCAATGGAAATCAGCTGTCCTGCTCTCTCATCCTTGGATACCGGCCAGATGGATGTCGCTACCGAGTTTTCAGTTGGACCATAGCCATTGTAGTACGCCACCTGATCCTTCCACTTGTATACCAGCTCTGTTGAAGCGGCTGAACCCGCAGTGACCAGAATACGCAGATTTGGCATCCGCTGCGGCTCCAGATACACCGCATAGGTAGGCGGCAATGCTGCCACCGTGATGTGGTGATCCGCCATATATTGTTCAAACCGTTCGTAGTCCAAAATCGTCTCTGACGTTGGCACGTACAACGTGGCTCCGCAGAATAGAGCTTGGAAGATTTCCCAGCAAGCCGCATCAAACGAGTAGCTGGCGAACAGCAACATATGATCTGAGGTACTGATCTCGAATTCCTGATCAAAATACGTTTTCAGATTGCATAGCCCGTGATGCTCCAGCATAACACCCTTCGGCTGCCCCGTTGTCCCCGATGTATAGATCACATACGCCAGATCGTTCGGACCGGACAACGGCTCCAGGTTAGAACCATCCTCGTGATACACACTTTCTGCCCCATTCAGCACCAGCATGTGACCGTCGAAAGCTACTTTGTCCACCAGATGACCTTGAGTTAATAACAGCTTCGCTCCCGAGTCATCCAGCATATAGCGGATACGCTCTTCCGGATAGGTTGGATCGATAGGTACATATGCTCCTCCGGCTTTCAAAATGCCTAACATACCCACGATCATGTCTATCGAGCGTTCGGTCATCAGACCCACCAGCCGATCTTTTGTCACACCTTGACTGCGCAAGGTACGAGCCAGACGATTCGCGCGTTCATTCAGCTCGCGATAAGTCAACTGCTCTCCTTCGAAGTACAACGCTGGCTGCTCTGGTGTGTGCGCCGTTTGTGTCTCAAACAGACCATGGATCGTTTGCTCGCTTGGATACTCGGCGGCTGTATCTCCCCATACGCTGAGAATTTGCTCGCGTTCCTGCTCGCTTAACACATCCAGTTCCTGCACCCGAATGTCCGGATTCGCTACCACTTGTTCCAGTAGCTGTATTAAATGGCCCTGAGTCCGTTCCACGACTTCCCGATCAAATAACTTCGTATTGTACTCAAATCGGATTTTCATCGCTTCCTGCGGCATGACGACCAGATTGAAATCATAGTTCGTTTGTTCAATCATACCTGCATTGCTGATTACAAAATCCGACGCTGCACCTTCGCCAAGCTGCTCGACCTGCTCCTCCACCGGATAGTTTTCAAACACGATAATGTGGTTGATCAGCTCTTGCTTTTGCTCGGTCAAGGCTTGAATTTCATACAGCGGATACGTTTCATAATCTTGAGAAGCCAGCGCCTGCTGCTGATTCGTTCTAATCAGGTCGGCAAAGGTGTCCTCAGCTCCACTGCGGATACGTACGGGAATGGTGTTAATGAACAAGCCCACCATATTTTCGATCCCCGGAATATCAGCTGGACGACCCGACACGACACCGCCAAATACGGCATCATCACTACCGTTGTACTTTTGAAGCAGTAAGCCCCAGGCTGTTTGCAGTAATGTATTCGGGGTCACGTGGTACTGCTTGGCTACCATTTCCATGCGCCCTGTCAAATCCTTACCTAGATCGCACAACACATGCTCAAATTGTGCACCGTCCGCTTTTGCGCCGACTTTTCCGGTTGGAATCGACGTTTGTTGATCATAGCCCAGCAAATAATCTTTCCAGTATGAGGCTGCTGCTTCTACATCCTGGGCTTCAAGCCACTCAATATACTGACTGTATGGAGTCACCGGGGCGAGCTTTGGTTCTCTATGTTCTACGGCTGCAAAATAAGCCTCAAACACCTCATCCGTTACCAACGCCACACACCAGCCGTCCATTAGGATGTGATGAGAGCTCCACACAAAGTAATAATCCTCATCACCTGTCCGTAAAATCGCCACGCGCATCAACGCATCCCGGGACAAATCGAATCCGGCTGCCTTGTCCTGGCGAATAAATTCCTGCACATACGCGTCACGTTCCTGATCATCCAAATGACGCAAATCTTCATAGCTGAAACCAACATCCTTGCGCCGGAAAATCACCTGCACGGGCTCATCCTGCCAGCCGCTAATGAAATTAGCTCTAAAGATCTCATGCCGCTGCGCCAAATGATTCAAGCTATCTTGGAAAATATCTGCTTGGAAGCGACCACGCAAGTCAAAGGTCGTTTGTTCAAAATAAGCCCCTGACGCTGCATCCATCAGGCTATGGAACAACATCCCTTTTTGCATCGGTGTCAAGGCATATACATTTTCCAGTTCCCCGATGTCACGAGTCCGCTCTACTAACTGATCCAGTTCGGCCAAGGTTACAGGTTTAAGCATCACATCGCTTGGCGTCAGCTCCTGCTGTTTGCGACCCGCGCAATGTGCGATGATGTCCTGCAGGCTGGTTCTGAGCGCTTCGGCTAGCTGCTCCATCGTTTCCTTGCGATATTCCTGATGGCTGTAGCTGATCGTCAATTGCAATTGACCTTCTGAAATCAGTCCGTTCAGATCCAGCGTGTGCGATCTGGCTGCATGTGCGCTAAGCTCGGCACCGCTAGCGTAAGGAGACACGCCAATGGATTGATTTTGCATATCCTGATCAAATTGTCCCAAATAGTTAAAGCTGATTTCAGGTTCGGTTCCAAAACGCTCTTGCTCACATGCTGCAGACAGGTATCTCAGCATACCGTAGCCAATACCCTTTTGCGGAATACGGCGCAGTCCTTCTTTCACCTGTTTGATGCGCTGTGAAAGATCTTGCCCTGCGCTCATATCCAGCACAACCGGGAATTGGGTCGTAAACCAGCCTACCGTGCGCGTAATATCCAGCTCGGGCAGAATGGATTCCCGTCCATGGCCTTCCAGGTTGACGAGCACTCGTTCAATCCCCGCCCAGCGATGAATAGCCAGGCCGAGTGCGGTCAGCAGCAAATCATTCATATCCGTGTTGTAGGCACGATGTGCTTGTTTTAACAGCTGCTCCGTTTCTTGAGCTGTCCACGTGACTGTCATGAGCTCGCTGTCTTTATTCAAGGAATGAGAAGGTGATTCGTCTTTTGGAAGCGGATCATACATACCCTGCTCCATTTCTTGCCAGAAGGCGAATTCTGCTGCCATTTCTGGACCGTTCGCATAGTGAGACTGTCCCTCAGCCCAGGTACGGAACGAATCCGTTTTGTGCGGAAGACGAGTCGGTTGTCCGTTCAATGCTTGTTCGTAGGCTGTCGTAAGATCCTCGAACAAAATGCGCCAAGAAACGGTATCTACTACTAAGTGATGAATAACCATCAGCAAATGGTCTCCATCTGGGCAATGGAACAGCCCCAGCTTCATCAGCGGTCCTTCGCTTAAATGAATCCCCGCCTGAATTTCATTCGCTTTGGCCTCAATCGCCGCAGACACTTCCGACTCCTTCCTGAAGTCTGCCTGATCCAGCGTATACAGCTCACCCTCACCCACCGCGCGATTCCAAGCTTCATACCCGTGTTCGGTAGGACGGAAAACGATCCGCAGTGCATCGTGATGACTAACCATTTGATCCATCGCTGTGCGCAGTGCCGCTTCATCAAAACCATCCTTGCTATGCAGCATGATGGACTGGTTGTGATGATGAGCATCCGTCAGGTTTTGCTCCAAGAACCAGTGTTGAACGGGTGTCAGCTTCACAGCGCCTACTACTTCGCTTTGATCCGCCAATCGGGTAACGGATTGGACTTTCGGCGCCAATGCAGACACCGTTGGATGGCTGAACAGGTCTTTCATCTCCAGTCGATAGCCTGCTTGTAGCAAGCGGGACGATACTTGCAGCGCTTTGATCGAATCGCCGCCCAGCTCGAAGAAGTTATCCTGCGTGCCTACGGCCTCCACGCCGAGCACTCCGGCCCATACCGTAGCCAATACTTGTTCCACCTTGGTACGCGGGGCTACATAGGCTGCTCCCGTATGGATGCTGCCTTCCGGTTCCGGCAAGGCCTTACGGTCAATTTTGCCGTTGCTGGTCAGCGGGATCGTCTCCAGTCGCATCAGCCGTGCTGGCACCATGTGCGCTGGCAGTCCGGCTTCCAGCGTGGCCTGTACTTCCTCGATCCGCAGCTCGGTTTCTCCCGTGATGTATCCGCACAAATACTTGTGTCCACGCTCGTCCGTCCGGTCGATGACTACGGCTTGACGCACACCCGGTACCCGCTGGATCGCCGTTTCAATCTCGCCCAGCTCGATCCGATAGCCCCGGATTTTGACTTGATAGTCCATCCGGCCGATAAAGTCCACATTGCCGTCTGGCATCCACCGCGCCAAATCGCCGGTGCGATACAAACGTTCACCCGGTACGTACGGGTTCGCTACGAATTTCTCGGCTGTCAGGTCCGCACGGTTCAGGTACCCCCGTGCTACCCCGATGCCGCCGATGCACAACTCGCCCAGTACACCGATCGGTACCGGATTCAGCTGGCTGTCTACGATGTAGAAGCGTGCATTCAGCCACGCCTGTCCAATCGGCACATTCCCGCTGCTTGGCAGTTTCGACAGCTCTTCATCGTAGAAGCTGGAGTCAATCGCCGCTTCCGTGACACCATAGCTGTTGATGATACGGATATCTGCGCCAAACCGTTCTTGCAGTACCCGGTAATCCGTCACGCTGCAGCTATCCGAGCTCGTGATCAGCAGTTCCAGACTGCTCATGTCCAGTCCGTGTTCGTATACATGCTGCATAAACGGTACGATCAAGGCTGGCGTCGATTCGAACACGGTGATTTGATAATCACGAATCCAGCCATACAATCGGCTTGGATCAATGCGGTCGTCTTTCGGACAAACGACCATTGTTCCACCGTTATAAAGCGTCCGCGCAATATCGCCGACGAACACGTCGAAGGAGAAGCTGGCCAGTTGCAGCAGACGTACCGGGAACTGGTTCAGACGGTAATCCCGGCGATAGGCCGCAGCCGTGTTGACCAAGCTGCGATGCTCGATCATGACGCCTTTTGGACGTCCCGTTGTACCGGACGTATAGATCACATACGCCAGATCGTGCGGCTCGTTGATGTGATCGACGTCTGTGACATCTCCGGTATACAGCGACTCATCGTCTAATGCTAGTACAGTGTGCAGACGCAGCCCTGTTGCCAGCTCGGATGCTGCTTCGCGGCCAGACTTCGAATCTGATTTCAAGCTTACACCCTCATTGAGGCTGTCTCTTTCCATCGTTTCAGCGCTAACCGCTGTTTCCAACTCACCCTCGGTCTTTCCTTCGCCCAGAGCCCCTTGGCTTTCATTCAGCCATGCTTGCGTGCGCTCCTGCAAACTGGTTTGGGTCAACAGCACCGTCGCACCGCTGTCCTCCAGCATGAAACGAATGCGCTCGGACGGATAGTCTGCATCCAGCGGCACATAGGCGCCTCCAGCCTTCCATACCGCTAGTACGCCGACCAGCATGTCTACCGAGCGTTCACTCAGAATGCCGACAATGGATTCGCGTCCAATGCCTTCTTTTCGCAGTCTGCGCGTCAATTGGTTCGCACGCTCGTTCAGCTGGCGGTACGTAAGCTGCTGCTCCTCGTACACCACCGCCACATGATCTGGCACAAGCTGTGCCTGTTCTTCCACATAGGCATGGAATAAGACTTCTGCTTCAGCCGCAACCTCCGATACGCCTACATCTCCAAAACCATAGAGGATTTGTGCCTTCTCCTCGACAGTTACCATATCCAGAGCTGCCAGTGGCTGCTGTGGATGAAGTGTAATCGCACGTACGAGTTCGGTAAAATGCTGTGCCAAGCGTGCAATGGTCTCCGGCTTGTACAGCGCCGTGCTGTATTCCAAACTACACAGAATACCTTCGGGCTGCTCTACGGCATCCAAGGTCAGATCAAATTTGGACGTAGGATTGTCCGTCGGATACGGCTTGAAGGTCAGACCTTCCAGCTCGAACTCCTGCTGCTCAAATGTTTTCAGCTCAAACATCGTGTCAAACAGCGCATTCCGGCTCGTATCCCGCGTTAAATCCAGCTTTTCAACCAGCTCTTCAAACGGATATTCCTGATGCTCATACGCACGGAGCGCATGCTCTTTGACCTCTTGCAGATAATCCAGGAACGTTTTGTCGCCACACGGAGAATTGCGAATCGCCAGCGTGTTGAGGAATACGCCTACCAGGCTCCCCAGTTCCGCATGTGGTCTTCCGGCAATCGGCGTGCCGACGATGATGTCCTCTTGACCCGTGTATTTATGCAAAAGCGTGCTATACGCTGCCAGCAACACCATGTACAAGGTAGAGCCAGTTTGCGCGGCCAGCTGCTTCAGCTGCTCGCTGTCCTCCATACGGATCGCAAACTCAAATCGAGTTCCTTCCAGACGCTGTACAGCAGGTCTTGTAAAATCCGTTGGCATATCCAGCGCCGGGATTTCACCTGACATGGTGTTCAGCCAATAGCTTTCTTGCTCACGAAGGCGTTCACTTTGCATATCTGCATGCTGCCAAACCGCATAGTCCTTGTACTGAATACGCAGTGGCGGCAGTTCCTTGCCTTCATACAATTGAGAGAACTCCTGCACGATAATGCCTTCCGTGACGCCATCCGAAATAATATGGTGCATGTCATAGAGCATGACGTGACGCCCCGGTCCATTTTCGATCAACTGAACCCGCAGTAACGGTGCTTGTGCGAGATCAAATGCACGTACAAAGTCCTGTGCGTACTGCGGTGTCTCTTCTTCGCTTGCCTGTACATACTCCACGCTGAATGAGGCGCTGGATTCAATCCGCTGAATCACCTCACCATCCATCATCTCGAATCGGGTTCGCAGGGCTTCATGACGGGCAATCAGTTGGCGGAAGGCTTGTTCCAGTCGTTTTTTATCCAAGGAACCTTCGATAATCAACGCTCCTGGCATGTTGTAGCTAACCTCTCCACCTTCCAGGTGACTCAGAACGTACATCCGTTTTTGCGCCGAGGAAACGGGATAATACTCGCGCTCCTCTGCCACAGGGATAGATACATACGTTTGCTGGGTCTGATCTTCACCCATCACCTGTACCAATTGCTCAATTGTTGGATATTGGAAAATATCTCGCAAGGCCAGCTTGTGATTCAGCTCCTGATGGATTTTCGCCATTAGGGTTGTAGCGCGCAGCGAATGTCCTCCCACTTCAAAGAAGTTATCCTGGATGCCTATTTGCCGATGATTTAAAACACTTTGCCAAATACGGACCAGCTGCTCTTCCAGCTCTGTGCGCGGCGCCACGTACTTCGTGCCTCCTTCGAGACGTGTTTCTGGCGCTGGCAACGCTTTGCGGTCGATTTTCCCATTCGGTGTCAGCGGGAATTGATCCAGGGGTACGACATACGTCGGGATCATATAGCCCGGCAGTTTGGGCTGCAGTGTGCTGCGCAGCTCCGGCAAATTCAGCGCCTCCGAGGCTACAACATACGCGCACAGATCCTTGTCTCCGTCTTCGTTTTCCCAGGCGGTGACGATCGCTTTCTCAATGCCAGCCACAGTCAGCAGCTGCGCTTCCACCTCGCCCAGTTCGATCCGGAAGCCTCGGATTTTGACCTGATCATCCATCCGGCCAATAAAGTCCACATGGCCGTCTGGCATCCACCGCGCCAAGTCGCCGGTACGATACAGTCGTTCACCCGGCACGTACGGGTTCGCTACGAATTTCTCCGCCGTCAGGTCCGTACGGTTCAGGTACCCCCGTGCCACACCAGCACCGCCAATGCACAGCTCGCCCAGTACGCCAATCGGGACTGGATTCAGCTGGCTGTCCACAATGTAGAAGCGTGCGTTCAGCCACGCCTGACCAATCGGCACATGGCCGCTACTTGGCAGCTTCGACAGTTCTTCGTCGTAGAAGCTGGAGTCAATCGCCGCTTCCGTAACACCGTAGCTGTTGATGATGCGGATCTCCGCGCCAAACCGCTCCTGCAGCACTCGGTAGTCTGTCACGCTGCAGCTATCCGAGCTCGTGATGAGCAGCTCTAGACTACTCATATCTAGTACGTGTTCATGCACATGCTGCATAAACGGTACGATCAAAGCTGGAGTCGATTCGAACACCGTAATTTGGTAGTCACGAATCCAGTCGTGCAGACGGCTAAAATCAATCCGGTCGTCTTTCGGACAGATGACCATTGTTCCACCATTATAAAGTGTCCGCGCAATATCACCGACGAACACGTCGAAGGAGAAGCTAGCCAGTTGTAGCAGTCGTACCGGGAATTCGCTCAGGCGGTAATCCCGACGATACGCTGCAGCCGTATTCACCAAGCTGCGATGCTCAATCATGACGCCCTTCGGACGTCCCGTTGTCCCCGACGTGTAGATCACATACGCCAGATCGTGCGGTTCGTTAATATGATCGACGTCTGTCGTATCTCCGGTGTACAGTGACTCATTGTCCAATGCCAGTACGGTGTGCAGACGCAACCCTGTTGCTGGCTCGGATGCTGCTTCGCGGTCAGGTGGCGAATCTGATTTCAAGCCTAAGCCTTCATTCAGGTTGTCCCTTTCCATCGTTTCAGCGCTAACCGCCGTCTCCAGCTCACCCTTAGCATTTTCATCGCCCAAAGCCCATTGGCTTTCATTCAGCCAGGCTTGTGCGCGCTCCAGCAGGTCGGTTTGAGTTAACAGTACCGTCGCACCGCTGTCCTCCAGCATGAAACGAATCCGTTCGGATGGATAGTCTGCATCCAGCGGCACATAGGCGCCTCCAGCCTTCCACACCGCTAGTACGCCGACCAGCATGTCTACCGAGCGTTCACTCAAAATGCCGACAATGGATTCGCGTCCAATGCCTTCCTTTCGCAATTTACGCGCCAATTGGTTCGCACGCTCGTTCAGTTTGCGGTACGTCAGCTGTTGCTCCTCGTACACCACCGCCACGTGATCTGGTACAAGCTGGGCTTGTTCTTCCACAAAGGCATGGAACAGGGCTCCTGCTTCAACAGCATCAGCACCTAATACCCCCACATTTCCAAATCCATCGATGAGTTGCTCTTTTTCCTCGGCGGTTACCATATTCAAAACTGCCAGGGGCTGCTGTGGATGATAGGCAATAGCTCGAACGATTTCCGCAAAATGCTGTGCCAATCGCGTCATGGTCTCCGGCTTGTACAGCGCCGTGCTGTATTCCAGACTGCACAGAATACCTTCTGGCTGCTCTATGGCCTCCAAGCTCAGATCAAACTTGGCCGTATGATTGTCCAGTGGATAGGAGCTCAAGGTCAGACCTTCCAGCTCGAACTCCTGCTGCTCCATTGTTTTCAGCTCAAACATCGTGTCAAACAGCGCATTCCGGCTCGTATCCCGCGTTACATTCAGTTTTTCAACCAGTTCTTCAAACGGATAGTCCTGATGCTCATACGCACGGAGCGCATGCTCTTTGACCTCCTGCAGATAATCCAGGAACGATTTGTCGCTGGACGGATAATTGCGGATCGCCAGCGTGTTAATGAACACACCCACCAGATTACTGAGCTCCGCATGCGGTCGTCCGGCAATCGGCGTGCCAACGACGATGTCCTCTTGAGCTGTGTATTTGTGTAAGAGCGTAGTGTACGCCGCCAACAACACCATATACAGAGTAGCGCCGGTTTGTGCCGCCAGTTCTTTCAGGCGTTCACTAACCTCACACTCTAGTACAAATTCGATCGTATCCCCTGCCGTACTCTGCACCGCTGGGCGGGCAAAGTCAGTAGAGAGATCCAGTACAGGTAGTTCACCTTGGAAGGTGTCAAGCCAGTACGCTTCCTGACGCTGCATCCATTCCTGGTGGGCTTCGCTTTGCTGCCATACGGCATAATCCTTGTACTGAATCCGCAATGGCGCTAGCTCTTCACCGCCATACAAGCGGACAAACTCGTCGGTCAGGACCTCCATGGATACCCCATCCGAGACGATATGGTGCATGTCAAGCATAAGCAGATGTTGAGCTTCCTGCTCTACTCCCTGAGCGCCCAGATCCACCAAGCCTACCCGCAGCAGCGGCGCAGCTTTGAGATCAAACGGACGAACAAAGCTCCGTACCCGCTGTTGCGCTTCTATGTTGACTCTTGTGTACGTATCTGTAGTTGTGTCCTGATCTGTGTCCGCAGTCGCACCCTCTGCCTGTACCTTCGTATATTCCACCTCGAACGACACAGTGTCCTCAATCCATTGCATTGGCTCGCTGTCGATTAGCTCAAAGCGAGTACGCAAGGTCGCATGGCGGGCAATCAGTTGACGGAATACGTTCTCTACTCGTTTCACATTCAGCGGACCGCTCACTTGCAGCACCGACGGCATGTTGTAATTCACATCCTGCGGGTCGAACTGATGCAGCACATACAGTCGCTTTTGTGCCGAGGACAGTGGGTAGAAACTACGCTCCTCCGTCACCGGAATGGACGCATACGCCACCTGATCCAGACCTTCCAGAACAGCTGTCAGTTGTTCAATCGTTGGGGCTTCAAAAATACTGCGCAGAGGAAGCGGCTTGTTCAGCTCTTGGTGAATCTTCGAGGCCAGTGTCGTCGCCCGCAGCGAATGTCCGCCAATCTCGAAGAAGTTTTCCTTTACGCCGACCTGCGCCAGGCCCAGCACATCCTGCCAGATTTGCGCCAGCTTCACTTCCACCCACGTCCGCGGTGCGACATAATCGGCTCCACTTTGCAGGCTGCCTTCCGGTGCTGGCAGGGCCTTGCGGTCAATTTTGCCATTGGGACTCAGCGGCATTTGCTCCAGCTGTACAAAATACGATGGCACCATGTAGCTTGGCAGCTCTCGGCCCAGCTCACTTCTCAGCTCGCTGGCACGGATTTCTTGCCCCGCGACATAGTAGGCCACCATTTGTTTTTGGCCCGTTTCATCCGCACGAGCCATGACAACCGCTTCTCGTACCGATTCCACTTGGAGTAGCTGCGTTTCGACCTCGCCCAGCTCAATCCGGTACCCCCGGATTTTCACCTGATGGTCAATCCGGCCCAGATATTCAATGTTGCCGTCTGGCATCCATCTCGCCAAATCACCAGTGCGGTATATCCGTTCATACCCAGCTTCCCCGCCGGCAAACGGATCGGCAACAAATTTCTCGGCCGTTAGCTCCGGACGGTTCAGGTAACCGCGGGCTACGCCGACACCGCCGATGCACAGCTCCCCTGCCACCCCAATCGGCTGCAATTGCTCCGTGCCTTCCTTCACGATGTACAGACGGATATTTTGAATCGGTTTTCCGATCGGAATCGCTGCATATTCCTCATCCGGCTCGCAATCGAAGTACGATACGTCCACCGTTGCTTCGGTTGGTCCATACAGGTTGACTAGTTTCGCTCCGGCCAGGCTCGACACGAGCCGCTGGAACCGGGCCACATGCTGTGGCGGCAACGCTTCACCACTGGCAAAGACATGGCGCAGCGTGCCCAGCTTCGCTTGCATTACTTCCCGTGGCTGCTGCTCCACATACTCCAGGAACGCATGCAGCATGGCGGGTACAAAGTGTATCGTGCTCACACCGTCGCGGGCAATCGTGTCGACGATGTCTTCCGGGTTCTTTTCTCCGCCGACGGACAACAGGCTTACCTTCGAGCCGACCATCGACCACCAGAACAGCTCCCACACCGACACGTCGAAGGTGAAGGCCGTCTTTTGCAGGATCGTATCTGCCGCACTCAAGCCATAACGATTATGCATCCACAAAATCCGGTTCAGCACGGAATGGTGCTCCACCATCACGCCCTTCGGTTTTCCGGTCGAACCGGAGGTGTAGATGACGTACGCGACATGGTGCGGCCCGGCCAGTAGCTCCAAATTTGATCCGTCTTCGTGATAAATATTCTTGCCATCCTGCTCCTGACGATCCAGCACCAGCACCTGGCCGTCGAAACTCAGCGAGGCTTGCTCCGCCAGATGCGATTGTGTCAGCACCAGCTTCGCGCCCGAGTCCTCCAGCATAAAGCGGATACGATCGGCCGGATATTCCGGATCAATCGGCACATAGGCTCCGCCGGCCTTCAAGATCGCGTAGATGCCTACGATCATGTCCAGCGAACGGTGAACCAGAATGCCCACAGGCTGATCCGGCTGAACCCCTTCGGCACGCAGCGTCCGAGCCAAACGGTTGGCTCGCTCGTTCAGCTCTGCGTAGGTCAACGACTCTGCACCACACAGTACTCCCACTTGCTCCGGTGTATTCGCTACCTGCTGCTCAAACAGACTGCTTAGCGTCTGATCCTGCGGATAGCTGCCGCCGTATCGCCCCACACCTGAACGATCTGTGCCTGCTCTTCCGCTGTCACCAATGCCAGCTCATTCACTCGGATATGCGGATTGTCAATAATTTGCTCGATGACATGCAGTACATGTCCCTGCATCCGCTCGATCGTAGCCCGATCGTACACATTCGCGTTGTATCTAAACATGATCCGGAAGGTTTCATCTGGCATCACAATCAAGTCCAGATCATAGTTCGTTTGCTCGACAACCTCTACATTCGTAATGTCAAACGCGGATGGACGAACTTCACCCAGTTGCTCGACTTGCTCCTCGACCGGATAGTTCTCAAACACCATAATGTGGTTAATCAGATTTTGCTTCTGCTCGGTCAGCGCCTGAATCTCATACAGCGGGAAGCTGTCATAGACGCCTGAAGCCAGCGCTTGCTCCTGCGTTTTGCGCATGATGTCCACAAACGTGGCATTTCGCTCACTTTGAATCCGCACTGGGATGGTATTAATGAACAGGCCGATCATATGCTCTACACCCGGAATATCCGTCGGACGTCCAGATACGACACTGCCGAATACAACATCCTCGTTGTTGTTATATTGCTGCAAAATAAGGCCCCACACGCTCTGCATCAGCGTATTAATCGTGACCTGCTGCTGCTTCGCAATCCGGTACATGGCCTGGCTCCACGTTGGATCCAGCTCTACCGTTATTTTTTCAGAAACATATTTGCTGGTATCGCTTGTTGTCGTAGACAGAACACTTTCGCTGCTATCCGCCACGTGGTCTTTGGATAAAGTATCCGCTCCAGGTAGTAACGTCTGCTGTTCAAAACCAGCCAGATAACTGCTCCAGTACTCTTTTGCCGCACGTTCATCTTGGCGCTCTAGCCATTCGATATATTGGCCATACGGTGTGATCGGAGCAAGCTCCGGCTGTTTCTGCTCCAGCAGCGCAAAGTACGTACCAAACACCTCGCCCGTAACAAGCGATAAGCACCAGCCGTCCATGACAATGTGATGGAAGCTCCAGACCAAGTGATACGTTTCTTCATCGGTCTGCAACACTTGTACGCGCATCAGTGCATCCGTACCGAGATTGAAGCCTCTCGCCTGATCCTCCTGCTTAAACGCCTGGATATATGCTTGTTGTTCCGCTTTCGGCATTTCGCGAATATCCTTGAAGGACAGGTCGCTATCTTTGTGACGGAACACGATTTGCAATGGCTCCGGACCGTTCCCTGTCTCAAATTGATGGAAATTCGTCCGCAGCGCTTCATGACGCTGTGTCAGCAGATCCAGACTCTTACGGAAAATAGCAACATCAAAGCTGCCCTTTTGATCAAACGACGCTTGCTGGAAGTATGCGCCTGAGTCCGGCTCCATCAGACTATGGAACAGCATCCCCTTCTGCATGGGAGAAAGAGCATACACATTTTCAAGCTCGCCCACAGTAGACGTTTGCTCCGTCAATTGCTCCAGTTGCTCCAGTGTCAAGCCTTTGAACAAGACATCGCTTGGCGTTAGCTCACTCCGCTCTTGGGAGGCACAATGCTTGATGACTTCCTGCAAGCTTTCCTGCAATAGCCGGGCAAACTTCTCTACGTTTTGCTGTTGGTATACATGGCTGTCATAACGAATTTCCAGTGTCAGCACGCCTGCTGTAATCATGCCGTTCACATTCAGCGGCTGCTCCAGTACGGTGCGGTCACTCAACGGCTCTCCACCTGGATGTGAAGACAGCGTGATCTCCCCATTTTCCAAGTCCTGATCAAATTGTCCCAAATAGTTAAAGCTGATCTCAGGCTGCAGGCTCCAGGAAAGATCGGCATCATCCGAAGACATATACTTCAACATACCGTAGCCAATGCCCTTATGCGGTACATGCCGCAGGTCCTCTTTTACCCGCTTGATGCGCTGCCCTACTTCTAACTTTCCATCCACATCGAGGAGTATCGGATACTGACTCGTAAACCAGCCCACGGTACGTGTGATGTCGATATCGGGAACAATAGCTTCCCGGCCATGGCCCTCCAGATTGACCAGCACTCGCTCCTGCCCGCTCCAGTTGTACATTGCGGTACCGAGTGCAGTTAACAGCAGATCATTGACCTCCGTATGGTACGCACGATGTGCTTCCTGCAGTAGCAGTCGGGTGTCCTGTTCGCTCCAAGCTACGGTCACCGTCTCACTGTCTCTGACCACAAAATGCTGTCCTGCCGCTCTTTCTTGATCCTTAGGTAGCGATGCGACTTCCGCGTGTGCAAGACGCTGCCAATATTCGCGTTCATTGTCGATGGCCGGACTGTTGGCATATTGAGACAAACGCTCTGCCCAAGTGGAGAACGAGTCCGTTTTATATGGCAAGCGAATCGCTTCTCCCCGAACGGCCTGCTCATATCCAGTCGCAAAATCCTCAAACACAATCCGCCATGAAATGCCGTCTACAACCAAATGGTGAATGGCAATCAGTAAATGATCTCCATCCATGCAGCGGAAAAGTCCCAACTTCATCAGTGGTCCTTCGTCTAGACGAATGGAGCTTTGAATGGCATTGGCTTTCGTTTCAATGGTTGCTGTCACCTCTGCAATGGTTGGCATATCTGTCAAATCCACAACGTCCAGATGATACAGCTCGCCTTCATTCAAACCGCGATTCCACGCTTCATAGCCCTGTTCGGTCTGACGGAAGACCATACGCAGCGCATCATGATGCTCCGTCAACTTGGTCACCGTGTGATGCAATGCGGCTTCATCGAAGCCTTCTGCTCGATGCAGCATCACCGACTGGTTAAAATAATGCGGCTCTGCCGAGGCTTGTCCAAAGAACCACTGCTGGATCGGGGTCAGCTTGACGCTGCCTGATATCTCGCCCTGATCGGTCGTACGGCTAACTTTTTGTACACGACCGCTCAGCAGCGAAATGGACGGATATTGGAACAAATCCTTCATGTCCAGCTTGTAGCCCGCTTGCAGCAAGCGGGACGATACCTGGATCGCTTTGATCGAATCGCCGCCGAGGTCAAAGAAATTATCCAAAATCCCGATTGTCTTCGCTCCTAAGACAGACTGCCAAATCGAAACCAACGTCTGCTCCAGTGCTGTGCGCGGCTCTACATAATCCGCTCCGCTTTGCAGGCTGCCCTCCGGTGTCGGCAGGGCCTTGCGGTCGATTTTTCCGTTCGGTGTCAGCGGCATCTGCTCCAGCTGGATGAAGTACGAAGGCACCATGTAGTTGGGCAGTTCCTCACCCAATAAGCTGCGCAGCTCACCCGCGCTGACTTCTCTTTCAGCGACATAGTACGCCACCAGTTGGTTTTGTCCCTGCTCGTCCGCTTGGGCCAGGACGATGACCTCTTGCACGTCCTCCACTTTCAATATTTGTGCCTCGACCTCGCCCAGTTCGATCCGGTAACCCCGGATTTTCACTTGATGATCGATCCGGCCCAAGTATTCGATGTTGCCGTCCGGCATCCATCTCGCCAAGTCCCCCGTACGGTACATTCGTTCATAGCCTGCTTCGCCAGCCGCAAACGGGTTCGGTACAAATTTCTCCGCCGTCAGTTCTGGACGATCCAAATATCCACGCGCCAGACCCGGACCAGACACGCACAGTTCACCTGCTACGCCGACCGGAGCCAAATGTCCATGCACATCCACCATGTATACCCGATGATTCGGCATAGGACGTCCAATGGAAATGAGTTGTCCTGCCCTTTCATCCTCGGATACTGGCCAGATCGACGTCGCCACCGAGTTTTCGGTTGGACCGTAGCCATTGTAGTACGCCACCTGATCCTTCCACTTGTATACCAATTCTGTGGAAGAGGCTGAACCCGCGGTGAACAAAATACGCAGATTTGGCATCCGCTGCGGCTCCAGATACACCGCATAGGTCGGCGGCAAAGCGGCCACTGTGATGTGGTGATCGGCCATATACTGCTCAAACCGTTCGTAGTTCAAAATCGTCTCTGTCGTTGGCACGTATAACGTGGCGCCGCAGAACAGCGCTTGGAAGATTTCCCAGCAAGCTGCATCAAACGAGTAGCTGGCGAACAGCAGTGCATGATCCGACGTACGGATCTTGAGCGTCTGATCAAAATACGTTTTCAGATTGCACAGCCCATGGTGCTCCAGCATCACGCCCTTCGGCTGCCCCGTCGTCCCTGACGTATAAATCACATACGCCAAATCATTCGGGCCGGACCCCGGCTCCAGGTTGGAGCCATCCTCGTGATACACACTTTGTGCTCCATCCAGCACCAGCACTTGACCATCGATAACTGCTTTGTCCACCAGATGACTTTGTGTCAACAGCAGCTTCGCTCCCGAGTCGTCCAGCATGTAGCGGATACGTTCCTCCGGATAGGTTGGATCGATAGGAACATAGGCGCCCCCAGCCTTCAAAATCCCAAAGATGCCCACGATCATGTCCACCGAGCGCTCAGTCATCAGACCCACCAGACGATCCTTCGTCACGCCTTGACTGCGCAAGGTACGAGCCAATTGATTGGCGCGTTCATTCAGCTCACGATAAGTCAGCGTCTCTCCTTCAAAGAACAAGGCTGTCTGCTCCGGTGTCTGCGCCGTTTGCGCCTCGAACAAGCCGTGAATCGTTTGCTCGCTTGGATACACTGCTACTGTATTGCCCCAGACCTCAACGATTTGCTCGCGCTCCTGCACCGTAACCATATCCAGCTCACACACGCGAATGTCTGGATTCGCTGTCACTTGCTCCAGCAGCTGTACCAGATGACCTCGAATGTGCTCTACGCTTTCCCATTCAAAGGCCAAGGCATTATACCCAAAGCTCATGTGAATGGTATTCCCCGGCAGCACTACCACGTTAAAGTTATAGTTGGTCTGCTCGACAGACTCGGCTCCTGTGATGGTGAAGCTGGCCGCCTCACCGCTACCTAATTGCTCAATTTGCTCCTCGACCGGATAGTTCTCAAAAATAAGAATATGATTGATCAAATCCTGCTTAAGCTCTGACAGCCCCTGAATTTCATACAGCGGATACGTATCATACACATGGGAAGCAATCGATTGCTCCTGGGTTTGCTTCATCACGTCGGAGAATAGATTGTCCACTTGACTGCGGATACGCACCGGAATCGTATTGATAAACAGACCAATGATGTGCTCCACATTCGGAATGTCTGCCGGACGTCCAGATACCACGCTGCCAAACACGACATCATCGGTGCCATTATATTTTTGCAGCAAAAGGCCCCAAACGGTCTGCATCAACGTATTGATGGTCACCTGATAACGCTTGGCTATACGCTGAATACCAGCGGTTAGCTCTACGCCCAAATCAAAATCCAGACGCGCTGCCTGATATCCCGCCTTGCCCTGAATTTTTGCCTGTGGCAAACGGGACTGCTCCTCATATCCATCCAGCACCTTGCTCCAGTAGCTTGATGAGGCCTGACGATCCTGCTGCTCCAGCCATTCGATATATTGACTGTACGGCGTTACAGGGGCCAGTTCCGGTTGTTTATGGGCCAAGATCGCAAAATAGCTTGTAAACACTTCATTTGTCACCAGTGACAAGCACCAGCCGTCCATCACGATATGATGGAAGCTCCATACAAAACGGTACGTATCCTCACCTGTGCGCAACACAGCAACACGCATCAAAGCGTCTTGTGCCAGATCAAAACCTCTTTGCTTGTCTTTACGCGTAAATTCGAGGATGTACTCGTTTTGCTGCTCTTCCTCCATATCCCGCAAATCCTCAACATACAGTTCACTGCGCTTATTCCGGTATACAACCTGAAGCGGTTCATCCTTCCAGCCGCTGTAGAAGTTCGTGCGCAGTACCGTATGCCGCTGCACCAAGACATCCAAACTGGCCGCAAATGCAGCAATATTAAAATGTCCGCGCAGATTAAAGGATGCCTGTTCAAAATACGCTCCCGATTGCGAATCCATCAGATTGTAAAAGAGCATCCCCTTTTGCATTGGCGTCAGTGCGTATACATTTTCCAGCTCACCGATACGTGCCGCCTGTTCCGCAATCTGCTCCAGCTCTCCAGTCGTTAAGCCTTTGAAGGATACATCACTTGGCGTCAGTTCCGGTTGTTCCTGAGCCGCACAATGCGCAATGACCTCTTGCAAAGCGGATTGCAGCAGTCCCGCCACACGCTCCAGCGTTTCTTTACGATACTGCTTACGGCTGTAAGCAATTGTCAAACGCAGCGTGCCTTCCGAGATCATCGCGTTTAAATCCAGCGTGTACGGCAAGCGGGAATGGGCATCCTCTGTCTCCCCTGCATGGTAGGACGACAACGTGATTCCACTGTTTTGCAGATCCTGATCGACCTGCCCCAAGTAGTTAAAGCTGATTTCCGGTTCGGCTGCAATCGCACGGTCATTCGATCTGGACCCAGAGGACAGGTAACGCCAAATGCCATAGGTCAGCCCTTTATGCGGAATCCGGCGCAAGCCTTCCTTGGTTTCTTTAATCCGCTGAGCCAGTGTCATTTCCTTGCTGGTCTCCAGCAACACCGGATACAAGCTCGTAAACCAGCCGATCGTACGCGTAATATCCACCTCTGGCAGGATCGTTTCCCGGCCGTGTCCCTCCAGATTCACCAGCACATGGCCTGCGCCTGTCCAGTTGTGCAGCGCGAGTCCCAGCGCGGTCAGCAGCAAATCATTGACCTCGGTGTTGTAGGCGCGATGAGCCTGCTTCAGCAGTTGCTCGGTTTCAGCTTCGCTCCACGCTACGGTCAGCACTTCGCTGTCTGCGTTTAAGGAGCCCTCGTAGGCAAAATCCTTAGGCAGCGGCGTAGCTTCCGCTTTGGCCTGTTCCAGCTGCTTCCAATACGACGCATCCGAGGCAGCCTCAGGACGATTGGCGTAAGAAGATAACTCCTGTGCCCAAGTTTGGAAGGAATCTGTTTTATACGGCAATCGTACGGACTCGCCCTGGATCGCCTGCTCGTAGCCTGTCGAGAAATCTTCGAACAAGATCCGCCACGACACTGCGTCCACCACCAAATGGTGAATGGCGATCAGTAGATGGTCGCCCTCAGTGGTACGGAACCATCCCAGCTTCACCAACGGTCCTGCGGACAGGTCCATGCTGCTTTGGATTTCCGTTGCCTTCACTTCCAGCGCTTCCGCATAAGCGGACTGTTCACGGTAGTCCACCGTTTCCAGCGTATACAGCGTGCGCTCGTCTACACCGCGTGTCCAAGCTGTATAACCAGCGGAAGTCTGACGGAAAACCGTACGTAGCGCATCATGGTGCTTCACGATGTGGTCCATCACTTGACGAACCACTGCCTCTTTAAAGCCCTCAGCGCGATAGAGCAGGACCGCCTGATTAAAGTGCTGCGGACGCTCGCGCTCCTGCGCAAAGAACCAATGCTGGATCGGAAGTAGCGCCGTTTCCCCGCTCACTTCTTCTTGATTGGCCATACGACGGACCTCATGCATATGCGGTGCCAGGGCTGCAACTGTCGGATATTGGAACAAATCCTTCATGTCCAGCTTATAGCCGGCCTGGAACGCACGGGATGCGATTTGGATGGCTTTGATCGAATCGCCGCCCAGATCAAAGAAATTGTCCAAAATGCCGACCGTCTGTAGTCCCAGTACGGACTGCCAGACCGCGACCAGCGCGCGTTCTTGCGCCGTACGCGGCTCTGCATAATCGGCTCCGGTTTGCAGGCTGCCTTCCGGTGCCGGCAATGCCTTGCGATCGATTTTGCCATTAGGGCTCAGCGGCATTTGCTCCAGCTGTACAAAGTAGGACGGTACCATGTAGCTTGGCAATTCTCGGCCCAGCTCACTTCTCAGCTCGCTGGCTCCGATTTCTTGCCCCGCAACATAGTAGGCCACCATTTGTTTTTGGCCCGTTTCATCCGTACGAGCCATGACCACCGCTTCTCGTACCGATTCCACTTGGAGCAGCTGCGTTTCGACCTCGCCCAGTTCAATTCGGTAGCCCCGGATTTTCACCTGATGGTCGATCCGGCCCAGATACTCAATGTTCCCGTCCGGCATCCATCTCGCCAAATCGCCGGTGCGGTACATCCGTTCATAGCCTGCTTCCCCACCCGAAAACGGATCGGCAACGAATTTCTCTGCCGTCAGCTCCGGACGGTTCAGGTAACCGCGGGCTACGCCGACACCACCGATGCACAGTTCCCCTGCAACCCCAATCGGCTGCAATTGCTCCGTGCCTTCCTTGACGATGTACAGACGGATATTTTGAATCGGTTTCCCGATCGGAATCACTGCATATTCCTCATCCGGCTCGCAATCAAAGTACGATACGTCCACCGTCGCTTCGGTTGGTCCATACAGGTTGACCAGCTTCGCTCCGGCCAGGCTCGACACGAGCCGCTGGAACCGGGCCACATGCTGTGGCGGCAACGCTTCACCACTGGCAAAGACATGGCGCAGCGTGCCCAGCTTCGCTTGCATCACTTCTCGTGGCTGCTGCTCCACATACTCCAGGAATGCACGCAGCATGGCGGGTACAAAGTGCATTGTAGTCACGCCGTCGCGGGCAATCGTGTCCACGATGTCTTCCGGGTTCTTTTCCCCGCCCACGGACAACAGGCTTACCTTCGAGCCGACCATTGACCACCAGAACAGCTCCCACACCGACACGTCGAAGGTGAAGGCGGTCTTTTGCAGAATCGTATCTTCCGCACTCAAGCCGTAGCGATTATGCATCCACAAAATCCGGTTCAGCACGGAATGATGCTCCACCATCACGCCCTTCGGTTTTCCCGTGGAGCCAGAGGTATAAATGACATAGGCGACATGGTGCGGTCCAGCCAGGGGCTCTAGATTTGAACTGTCTTCGTGATAGATGTCCTCGCGATCCAGTACCAGCACTTGGCCGTCAAAACTCAGCGAGGCTTGCTCCGCCAGATGCGCTTGCGTCAGCACCAGCTTCGCTCCCGAGTCCTCCAGCATAAAGCGGATACGATCGGCCGGATATTCCGGATCAATCGGCACATAGGCTCCGCCGGCCTTGAGGATCGCATAGATGCCTACGATCATGTCCAGTGAACGGTGGACCAGAATACCCACGGGCTGATCCGGCTGAACCCCTTGCGCACGCAACGTCCGCGCTAAACGGTTGGCTCGTTCGTTCAGCTCCGCGTAGGTCAACGACTCCGCTCCGCACAACACCGCCACTTGCTCTGGTGTGTTCACTGCCTGCTGCTCAAACAGACTGCTTAGCGTCTGATCCTGCGGATAGGCTGCCGCCGTATCTCCCCATACCTGTACGATTTGCGCCTGTTCTTCCGCTGTTACCAATGCCAGCTCATCCACACGGATATGCGGATTCTCCACGATTTGTCCGATGACGTGGTCGATATGACCTTGGATACGCTCCATTGCAGACCGGTTATACACCAGCGCATTGTACTCAAGTAGGATAGAGATATCCTCGTCAGGTACGACAATCAGGTTAAAATCGTAGTTGGTTTGCTCTGTAAGTTCCACATTAGCAATGGAGAAGCCTGTGTGTGCGTCCGCTTCGCCGGAACCGCCCATCTGCTTCATCTGCTGCCCGATGGGATAGTTTTCAAAGACCATGATGTGATTGATCAGGTCTTGTTTTTGTTCAGTCCGTGCCTGAATGTCGTAGAGCGGGAACGTGTCATAGACACTGGAGGCCAAAGCCTGTTCCTGCGTACGCTGCAATACGTCAGCAAATGTAGCATCCTGTGCACTGCATATGCGTACCGGAATCGTGTTGATAAACAAACCGATCATGCTCTCCACACCTGGAATTTCTGCCGGACGACCGGATACCACACTACCAAACACGACATCCTGATGATTATTGTATTTCTGTAAAATAACGCCCCAAATGCTTTGCAGCAATGTGTTAATCGTGACATGTTGTTGCTTGGCCATTTGGTTTAATGCGGCACTCCGTTCTTTACCCAACATAAATGGCAGCTTTTCCAAAACATAGCCGGAATTTGAACTTTGACCGCTTCGGTTGGTATCTTCATCCCGTTCTGCTACAGAAACTTGCGCATTCTCACTAGGCAACAAGGTTTGCTGCTCAAAACCTGCCAAATAGTCACTCCAATAACGAGATGCTTCCTGTGCATCTTGGTGTTCCAACCATTCGATATAGTCACTATACGGCTTGACAGGTGCAAGCTCTGGCTGCTTGTTCTCCAGCAAGGCAGCATATGCACTAAATACTTCGTCTGTCATTAGTGACAGGCACCAGCCATCCATTACGATATGATGGAAGCTCCATACAAAACGGTATGAGCGATCACCCGTGCGGAAGACGGCTACGCGCATGAGCGCATCCTTGCTTAAATCAAAGCCTCTGGCTTTATCCTGAGACACAAATTCAGCTACAGCCTGTTCACACCCTCTGACATCCTCATAACGGAAGCTCGGATCTTTATGACAATAGACGATTTGCAAGGGTTGACCATGCCAGCCGCTGTAGAAATTCGTCCGTAATATAGCATGCCGGCTAACCAGCAGCTTCAAGCTATCCTCGAATATAGATGGCGCAAAGTGGCCTTCAAGTTCAAAGGTAGCCTGCTCAAAATACACCCCTGTTTCTGCATTCATCAGACTGTGGAACAGCATCCCCTTTTGCATGGGGGTCAATGGGTACACATTTTCCAATTCCCCGACCGCCTTGGTCTGCGCCTTAATCGTATCGAATTGCTCCAGGGTCAGACCTTTAAACAGTACATCACTTGGAGTCAATTCGGCCTGCTCCCGTGTAACACAATGCTCGATCACTTCAAGCAGATTGGATTTCAACAGATTGGCTAGCATTTCGACTGTGTCCTTACGGAAGGCTTTGCCATTATACCGAATGTCGAGTTCCAGGATGCCATTGGTTACGATTCCACTCACATCGAGCGCATATTTCAACTTCGTCCGGCCACTCACGACCGATCCCATCGAATAAGGAGACATGCGGATATCGCTGTTTGGCAAGTCTTGATCCAACTGTCCGAGGTAGTTAAAGCTTACTTGTGGCTCGGCAAAAGCTTGATGTTGACCAACGGCTTGGCCGGATTCACTCCAATATCTCCAAATTCCGTAGCCCATTCCTTTATTCGGAATATGGCGCAGACTCTCTTTGACCCGTTTGATGCGTTCCGACAAAGCGTGACCACGACCGATATCCAGCCACACCGGATATGGACTCGTAAACCAGCCTACCGTACGAGAAATGTCTGTATCCGGCAAAATGTTCTCCCGTCCGTGTCCCTCTAAATGAATCAGGCTGCGTTCATGCCCCGTCCACGTGTACAGCGTCATGCCTAGTGCAGTCAGCAGCAAAGCGTTCACTTCCGTGTTGTACGCGCGGTGTGCTTGCTTCAATAGTTTTTCTGTCTCTTCTTCCGTAAGCTGGAAGACCACTGTATCCGTGTCAGCTAGGATAAACGGTTCGGCCTCCGCTTGATCCTCAGGCAAACGTACTTGGTCAGCCAAAGCGGTTGCGTTCCATTGCTCCCAGTAGGCGTATTCGCTGTCCATGGCTGCGCTATGCGCATACTTGAAAAGTTCTTGCGACCAGAAGCGGAATGAATCCGTTTTGTCTGGTAACTGAAGTACCTCTGCATGAATGGCCTGTTCATAGGCTACGGCCAAATCCTCGAATAAAATACGCCATGATACCCCGTCCACGACCAAATGGTGAATCGCCATCAGGAGATGATCCCCATCTGCACAGTGGAACAAACCAGCCTTCAACAGCGGCCCTGCATGCAGCTGGATACTGCTTTGAATTTCACTGGCTTTCGTCTCCATGGCTGCGCTGAGCGTGGCTTCATCCGTCAAGTTTGTAAAGTCCACCACATCCAGGTGATACAGCTCGCCTTCCTGTACTCCGCGGTTCCAGGCTTCATAGCCTTGCTCGGTCTTGCTGAATACCATCCGCAGAGCATCATGGTGCGCTGTGAGTTTGCCAAGTGCCTGACGCAAAGCGGACTCATCAAAACCCTGCTCCCGGTGCAGCATCACCGCCTGATTAAAGTGATGTGCGTCTACTTGCTCCTGGGCAAAGAACCAATGCTGGATGGGAGACAAAGTTGTTGCCCCGCTCACTTCTCCCTGATCTACCCTACGGCTTACCTCGTGCATATGCGGTGCCAGCGTTGCGACGGTTGGATAGCGGAACAAATCCTTCATGTCCAGCTTGTAGCCTGCCTGGAACGCACGCGATACGATTTGAATCGCCTTGATCGAATCGCCGCCCAGGTCAAAGAAATTGTCCAAAATCCCGACAGTGGGCACGCCCAGGATGGACTGCCAGATCGCTACGAGTGTCCGTTCCGTTACAGTTCGTGGCGCTGCATAATCTGCACCGCTGTGTAGACTGCCTTCCGGTGCTGGCAGGGACTTGCGGTCGATTTTGCCGTTCGGTGTCAGTGGCATCTGCTCCAACCAGATGAAATACGACGGCACCATATAGCTTGGCAGCGCTTGTCCCAGCTCCTGTCTCAGCTCACTACTTCCAAGCTCTTGACTTGCAACGTAGTACGCCACGAGCTGGGTTTGACCCGTTTCGTCTGTACGGGCCATGATGACTGCTTCTTGTACGGACTCCACCTGCAGTAGCTGCGATTCGATCTCGCCCAGTTCGATCCGGTAGCCCCGGATTTTCACCTGATGGTCCATCCGACCCAAATATTCAAGGTTGCCGTCCGGCATCCATCTCGCCAAATCGCCTGTACGATACATCCGCTCCTGGTCTGCCTTGTCACCAGCGAACGGATGATTCACAAATCTCTCAGCCGTCAGTTCTTCACGTTTCCAGTACCCGCGAGCCAAGCCTTCCCCGGCAATACATAACTCACCCGGCACACCGACGGGCTGCAATTCCCCATTCGCATTCAGGATATATATTTGGGTATTCGCGATAGGGCGTCCGATGTTAATTTGTTGAGCATGGGTCAGTTCCTGCACGGTCGACCACACCGTCGTTTCTGTAGGTCCGTACATGTTATAAATCCGGGGACCGTTGATTTCTTGCAGTGCTGCAAGCAGCTTGGACGGCAGGGCTTCGCCCCCCACCATTATAGCCTTCACGCCTTGCAGCGCCCGGGAACCTGCTTCATGACCCAGCAGCATTTGCAACCGGGACGGTGTCATTTGCAACATCTCAATATGATGATGAGCAATCAATTCACCCAGAGCCTGTGGATTCACCTGATGCTGGTGGTCGCCAAGCACCACCGTCATTCCGCCTAACAGTGGCAGGATGGTCTCCAAGACAAAAATGTCGAAAGAAATGGTCGTGAGTGACAACATCGTTTGGCTCGTTTCAAAGTCAATGACTTCGCGCATCCCGGTAATAAAGTTGAGGACCGAGCGATGCTGGAGCATAACTCCTTTCGGATTTCCCGTCGAACCAGAGGTATAGATGACGTAAGCCAAATGCTCTGGTTTGGCAATCGATTCCAGGTTACTGTTTTCTCCCTGATACAATGCTGCATCCTCAAGAAATAGGGCATTGGCGTGGCAATGGTGCTCTTCTGCTAAATCACGACGGGTCAGAAGCACTGTGGCCTCGCTATCTTCCAGCATGTATTGAATACGAGAGGACGGAAATTCGGGATCGATCGGCACATAAGCACCGCCTGCTTTTAGCACAGCCAGCAGACCTACGATCATTTCCACGGAGCGCTGCACCATCAGACCAACCAGTTTGTCAGGTCCTACTCCCTGTGCTTGAAGGATGCGTGCCAATGAGTTGGCTCGTTCATTCAGCTCTCGATACGTCAGACGCCGATGTTCAAACACCAATGCCACCTGATCCGGCGTACACTCCACCTGCTCCTCGAACAGCTGATGGATCGTTTGATGAGACGGAAATGCACAAGCGGTATCATTAAAGGCCGCTATAATTTGCTGTTTTTCCGCTGCTGTGAGTAGTTCCAGCTCTTCCACTCGAACATGCGGGTTGAGCGAGATTTGCTCCAAGAGACGCGCAAAATGTCCATACAGACGTTCAATACCTGCTTGATCAAAGCTGAGCGTGTTATACATAAAACGAATCTTGATGCCTTCACCTGGCATCACGACAACGTTCAGATCGTAGTTGGTTTCCTCTGTAGACACCACGTTTGAAATTGTGAAGGGATCCTGTCCATCACTGCCCAGTTGCTCTACCTGCTGCTCCACCGGGTAATTTTCAAATATCATAATATGGTTGATTAAATCCTGCTTCTGCTCGGTCAGCGCTTGAATTTCATACAGCGGGAACGCATCGTAGGCATTGGAAGCCAGCGCCTGCCGCTGTGTTCGTTTCATCAGCTCGACAAAGGTTTCACCTGGTTCAGACTGCACACGCACTGGAATTGTATTGATAAATAGCCCGATCATGTGCTCCACACCTGGAATATCCCCTGGACGACCGGACACAACGCTGCCGAACACGACATCCGTACTGTTGTTATATTTCTGCAATAAGACGCCCCATACCGTCTGAATCAGCGTATTGATCGTGACCTGATTTTGCTTCGCCACCCGTTCGATCTGGGCAACCAGCTCTGGCTGGAATTCGCAATCCAGATCTTCAGCGATATATTCCCCAGCTTGCATTGATTTCGGCAGTGTTTTTTGCTGTGGAAGCGTAATTTGCTGCTCGTAGTCCGCCAGATACCCACGCCAGTATTGCAGGGCTGCCTCACGATCCTGACGTTCCAGCCATTCGATAAATCGGCTGAACGGCGTGACAGGCTCCAGCACTGGCTCATCACCCGCACGCAGTGCCAGATAGCTACCGAATACTTCCTGGGTCATAAAGGACAAGCACCAGCCATCCATCAAAATGTGATGGAAGCTCCAGATAAAGTGATACGTTTCATCCCCAGTTTGCAGGATCGAGATACGAAGGAGTGCATCCTCTGCGAGATTAAATCCCTTCGCTTTATCGGCAAGGGTAAAAGCCTCCACACGCGCTTTTCGTTCCTCTTTTTCTAGTCCTCGCAGGTCTTCATAATATAATTGTCCGCTGCGATTGCGGAAGACGACCTGTACAGGCTCATCCTTCCATGAGTTGATAAAGTTCGTCCGCAGGGCCTCATGACGCTGTACGAGCAGATCCAAGCTCTTACCGAAAGTAACCACATCGAAGCGCCCATTCAACTCAAAGGATGCCTGCTCAAAATAAGCCGCCGAATTCTCATCCATCAGGCTGAAAAAGAGCATACCCTTTTGCATCGGTGTCAAAGCATACACATTTTCCAGCTCGCCCAGATCTCGCGTATCTTCCACCAATTGCTCCAGTTCGTCTAGCGTTACCTGTTTTAACAGCACATCACTTGGGGTCAGCACCGTTCTTTCTTGGGTGACACAATGATGAATGACTTCACGCAAGCCGGATGCCAGCAGTTCTCCCAGCCGTGCAATCGTTTCATGACGGAACTGCGTTGTACCGTAGCGAATCGTGAACACCAACTCGCCATCCTCGATTAATCCGTTGATATCCAGCGCAAAATCCATAGTCGCGTTCGTGCTGACAGGCACACCGATGGAATAGGATGAAGGCTGTAGATCGTTGCCTTTATAATCCTGATCGAATTGGCCCAAATAGTTAAAACTGATCTCAGGCTGAGCCTGTAACTGTACGCCTGCTTTCTCTAGCACATTTAGATCCGACAGGTATCGTAAAATCCCATAGCCGATGCCCTTTTGCGGAATATGACGCAGCCCTTCTTTGGTCCGCTTGATCAGGCGAGCAGTATGTCCCCCTTCTCCCAGACTTCCATCCAGGACAACCGGGAATTGGCTCGTAAACCAGCCGACCGTGCGCGTAATATCCACATCCGGCACAATGGCTTCCCGTCCATGGCCCTCCAAGTTGATCAGCACTCGTTCAGAACCCGACCAGTCATAGACGGCTTTTCCGAGCGCGGCTAGCAACAGGTCATTCATTTCCGTGTTGTACGCGCGATGAGCTTGTTTGAGCAACTGCTCAGTTTCCTGCTTCGTCCAGCGGACCGTCACCACCTCACTGTCTCCCAGCCGTGCCTTGTCATTTGCAAAATCCTTCGGCAAAGGCTTCGCGAGGCTTGCTTCGGCTTGTTCGATATGCTGCCAGTAAGCCAGCTCCTGCTCCATCGTCGCACTGTTGGCATAGGCTGACAGTTGTTTGGCCCATACCTGGAACGAATCTGTTTTATGCGGCAGCCGAATAGCTGTGCCGGTTTGACCTGCAACTGCCTGCTCATAACCAGATGCCAAATCCTCCAGTAAAATACGCCACGATACACCGTCCACCACCAAATGATGAATGACGATTAATACATGGTCGCCCTCAGCACAATGAAACAGACCGAGCTTCACCAGTGGACCCGCGCTCAAATGAATGCTGGCTTGAATTTCACTCGCCTTAGCTTCAACAGCGGCAGATTCGTCTTCCACTCCGCTGAAATCTACAATATCCAGCGTGTATAGCTCGCCTTCATCTACACTGCGGTTCCAAGCGACATAGCCCTGCTCCGTCTTACGGAATACCGTGCGCAGTGCGTCATGATGCTGGACCATACGGTCCATCGTACGGCGCAATGCATCGACGTCAAAGCCCCCAGCTCGGTACAGCATCATCGCCTGGTTGCTGTGGTGCAGATCAGCCGGCTGCTGCTCGAAGAACCAGCGCTGAATAGGTGTTAGTTCCACCTGGCCTACTGCCTCTTCCTGACTGGCCATCTTGCCATCGGTACGAAGCAACGGACTGAGTGCCGCTACCGTCGGGTAGCTGAAGAGGTCTTTCATGTTCAGTCGATAACCTGCTTGTAGCAAGCGGGAGGATACTTGCAAGGCTTTGATCGAATCGCCGCCCAGCTCGAAGAAGTTATCCTGCGTGCCTACGGCCTCCACGCCAAGCACTGCGGCCCATACCGCAGCCAGTACTTGCTCCACCGTAGTACGCGGTTCCACATAGGCTGCTCCGGTATGAATGCTGCCTTCCGGTTCCGGCAAAGCCTTGCGGTCGATTTTGCCGTTGCTGGTCAGCGGGATCGTCTCCAGTCGCATCAGGCGTGCAGGCACCATGTGCGCTGGCAGTCCTGCTTCCAGCGCGGCCTGTACTTCCTCGATCCGCAGCTCGGTTTCTCCCGTGATGTATCCACACAAATACTTGTGTCCACGCTCGTCCGTCCGGTCGATGACTACGACTTGACGCACACCCGGTACCCGCTGGATCGCCGTTTCAATCTCGCCTAGTTCAATCCGGTAGCCCCGGATTTTGACCTGATAGTCCATCCGGCCGATAAAGTCCACATTGCCGTCTGGCATCCACCGCGCCAAATCGCCGGTGCGATACAGTCGTTCACCCGGCACGTACGGATTCGCTATGAATTTCTCGGCTGTCAGGTCCGCACGGTTCAGGTATCCCCGTGCGACCCCGGCACCGCCAATGCATAGCTCACCCAGTACGCCAATCGGCACCGGATTCAGCTGGCTGTCCACGATGTAGAAGCGTGCGTTCAGCCATGCCTGACCAATCGGCACATTCCCGCTGCTTGGCAGCTTCGACAGCTCTTCGTCGTAGAAGCTGGAGTCAATCGCCGCTTCCGTGACGCCATAGCTGTTGATGATACGGATATCTGCGCCAAACCGTTCTTGCAGCACTCGGTAGTCCGTCACGCTGCAGCTATCTGAGCTCGTAATCAGCAGCTCCAGACTGCTCATGTCCAGCCCGTGTTCATGCACATGCTGCATAAACGGTACGATCAAGGCTGGAGTCGATTCGAACACGGTAATCTGATAATCGCGAATCCATCCGTATAGACGGCTTGGGTCAATCCGGTCGTCTTTCGGGCAGATGACCATCGTGCCGCCGTTATAAAGCGCCCGTGCAATATCACCGACAAAAACATCGAAGGAGAAGCTGGCCAGTTGCAGCAGTCGGACTGGGAACTGGTTCAGACGGTAATCCCGGCGATACGCCGCAGCTGTATTCACCAAGCTGCGATGCTCGATCATGACGCCCTTCGGACGTCCTGTTGTCCCCGACGTGTAGATCACATACGCCAGATCGTGTGGCTCGTTGATGTGATCGACGTCTGTGACATCTCCGGTATACAGCGATTCATCGTCTAGTGCCAATACAGTACGCAGACGCAGCCCTGTTACCGGTTCGGATGCTGCTTCGCTGTCAGACTTCGAATCTGCTTTCAAGCTTACGCCTTCATTCAGACGGTCTCTTTCCATCGTTTCAGCGCTAACCGCCGTCTCCAGCACACCCTCGCTCTTTCCTTCGCCCATAGCCCATTGGCTTTCCTCCAGCCAACCCTGTGCGCGCTCCTGCAAGCCGATTTGCGTTAGCAGCACCGTCGCACCGCTGTCCTCCAGCATGAAACGAATTCGTTCGGATGGATAATCTGCATCTAGCGGTACATAGGCGCCTCCTGCCTTCCATACCGCTAGTACGCCGACCAGCATGTCTACCGAACGCTCGCTCAAGATGCCGACAATCGATTCGCGTCCAATGCCCTCATTCCGCAATCTACGGGCCAGTTGGTTCGCACGCTCGTTCAACTCACGGTACGTAAGCTGCTCCTCCTCGTATACAACGGCCACATGATCCGGCACAAGCTGCGCTTGTTCTTCCACATAGGCGTGGAACAACAATTCGGATTCCTTTTCATCACTCCATGCAGCTACGCCCACGGATCCAAAACCATCGATAATTTTCGCTTTTTCCGCAGTAGTCACCAGCTCAAGCTCATCCACCAGTGCATCTGGTCGGTGAATCGCTTCTTCAATCATATGCAGCAAATGCTCACGGATTTGCTCTACAGCTGTACGTTCCAACACCTGCGCGTTGTACTCCAAATGGACATGGATTTCATCGCCTGGCACCACGGTGATGTTGAAATCATAGTTTGTTTGCTCTGACATGGAAGCATTGGCAATCGTAAAGCCATTGTTCCCGCGGCTACCCATCTGCTCCATGCGCTGCTCCACGGGGTAGTTTTCAAACACGATAATATGGTTCACCAGGTCCTGCTTCTGCTCGGTCAGGGCCTGAATTTCATACAAGGGATAGGTTTCATAGGCACGGGAAGCCAGTGCCTGCTCCTGAAGCTGCTTCATCAGCCCAGCAAATGTCATCTCTTTCTCACTGTGAACTCGTACAGGAACCGTATTAATGAACAACCCAATCATTTTGTCGATGCCCGGAATATCTGCTGATCTGCCGGATACGACACTGCCAAATACCACATCCCGACTATTGTTATACCGCTGTAACACAACGCCCCACGCTGCTTGCAGGAATGTATTGACTGTCACTTGCTTCTGCTTAACCAGCTTGTTCATCCGCTCCGTCACTTCACGGCCCAGTGTAAATGAAAGCTTGTCCGCTTCATATGCTTTTGCATGACCGTCCAGCTGTTTGACCTGCGGCAATACGGTCTGCTGCTCAAAGCCCGCAAAATAATCGCTCCAGAACCGTTCTGCCTCCGCGTTGTCCTGTCGATCCAGCCATTCAATATATTCGCTGTATGGCGTTACCGGAGTAAGCTCCGGCTTACGGTCTTCGAGGATGGCAAAGTACGTATGAAACGCTTCCCCGACAACCAGGAACAAGCACCAGCCGTCCATCAAAATATGATGGAAGCTCCACACAAAACGGTACGACTCCTCACCTGTACGTAAAATAGACACCCGCATTAGCTCGCCGGAGCTGAAATGAAAGCCTTCGGCTTTGTCGCGCTCGGCAAAATCAGCAAGGTATGCGTCCTGCTCTTCTTGTCCCATTGAACGTATATCTTCAAACCGGAATCCAGCCGCTTTATGGCGGTACACTACCTGTAAAGGCTGCTCATTCCAGCCACTATAAAAATTCGTTCTGAATATTTGATGGCGACCCACCAGCTGGTTGAGGCTTTCGGCAAAAGCCTCCACTTGGAAGCTGCCTTGCAGATCAAATGTCGCCTGCTCAAAGTACGCCCCGGATTGCGGCTCCATGAAGCCGTGGAACAGGATGCCTTTTTGCATAGGGGTTAACGAATAAATGTTTTCCAGTTCTCCAGCAGCAGCCGTCTGCTCTACAATATGATCCAGTTCTACAGCCGTCAGTCCTTGGAAGGACAAGTCGCTTGGGGTCAGCTCCGGCAACTCTTTAGCCACACAGTGAGCCAACACCTCACGCAAGCTCTCCTGCAGCAGATCAGCCAGTTTTTTAACCGATTTTTTCATGAACATTTTGTTGCTGTAGCTGATCGTCAGTTCCAGGGCACCGTCCGTGATCATGCCGTTGATATCCAGAGCATACCGCTTGGTCAACGTGTCACTCATGGAAGCTCCGACGGAATAAGGAGACATGCGGAATGCATTCTGCTTCAAATCCTGATCGAATTGGCCGAGATAGTTAAAGCTGATTTCCGGCTCGGCCACAAAAGTGGCTTCTTCTGCCCTGTCAGCAAGATATCTCAAAATTCCGTATCCAATCCCTTTATGCGGCAAACGGCGTAGTCCTTCCTTGACGTTCTTGACACGCTGTCCCACATTCCGGTCCTCGCCCATATCCAGGACCACTGGGAATTGGCTGGTAAACCAACCGACGGTGCGCGTAATATCCATATCCGGCAAAATGGCTTCCCGTCCATGCCCCTCCAGATTCACAAGCACCTGACCGATGCCTGCCCACTCCTGAACGGCCGTACCCAGAGCTGTGAGCAGCAGGTCGTTTGCTTCTGTATTGTAGGCCCGATGGGCTTGTTTCAAAAATTGTTCCGTTTCTTCGACCGTCCACGCTACGGTCAGTGTCCGATCATCGCGAAGCTGTGGTTTGGCCTGAGACTTACGAGTGTAATCCTTAGGCAATGCCTCTTGTGCAGCACCAGCTCGCTCCACCTGCTCCCAATACGCACGCTCCTTCTCTAATGCTGCGCTAGTCGCATAGGTTGACAGCTGATCCGCCCACAGACGGAAGGAATCCGTCTTATTCGGTAAACGGACAGACTCGCCCCGTAAAGCCTGTTCATAGCCGGATGCCAGATCCTCCAGCAAAATACGCCAAGACACGCCGTCGACCACCAAATGGTGGATCGCTACCAACAAATGGTCTCCATCGGTGCAACGGAACAGACCCAGCTTCACTAGCGGTCCTTCATGTAGATGGATGCTACTTTGAATTTCGCTAGCTTTGCTCTCCAGCAAATGGGCAAAGTCAGACTCCTGGGTATAATCCACCACTTCGAGGTTATACAGCTCTCCTTCTTGCACGCCACGGTTCCATGCTTCATAACCACCCTCTGCATTTTGGCGGAATACGATGCGCAAAGCATCATGATGCTCGACAATGCATTGCAATGTTTGATGAAGCGCCGTTTCGTCCAAACGATCCTCACGGTGCAGCATCAGAGCCTGGTTATAGTGCTCAGGATTAGATGGCTGCTGTTCAATAAACCAGTGCTGAATTGGTGTCAAGGCCACGTTTCCTCTGACTTCTCCTTGATCGGACACGCGGGTCACCCGCTGCACCCGTCCATTCAGCTCAGCAATCGTTGGATACTGGAACAGTTCTCTCATTTCCAGCTTGTAACCATTTTGCAGCAATCTCGAAGACACCTGGATGGCCTTAATCGAGTCGCCTCCCAAATGGAAGAAGTTATCCAGTACACCAATTTGTTCGATACCCAGTACAGATTGCCATACCGATACCAATATCCGCTCTACCTCATTACGGGCGGCTACATAATCCTCGCCGGAATCCACGCTTCCCTCCGGCTGTGGCAACGCCCGCCGATCCACCTTGCCATTCGGTGTCAACGGCAATTGCTCCATCTGTACAAAATACGACGGCACCATGTAACCTGGCAATTCCTGGCTCAAGGCGCTTCGTAGCTCACTTGCCGTAATATCCGCAAGGGTGACTACATATGCGCAAAGCTGTTTTTGTCCCTGCTCATCCTCACGTGCAATGACGACGGCTTCTTGCACCGCCTCCAGCTTCAACAGCTGCGCTTCCACCTCGCCCAATTCAATCCGATAGCCACGGATTTTCACTTGCGCGTCGATCCGTCCTTTGTATTCCAGCGTCCCGTCCTCATTCCAGCGAACCAAATCGCCTGTACGGTAGCAACGCTCTCCACTGCGGAACGGACTATCTATGAACTTTTCAGCTGTTAAATCAGGACGATTCCGGTAGCCACGTGCCACCCCGTCGCCGCCGACGATCAGTTCACCCCATGCCCCCACAGGCTGAAGTTGCATGGAACGATCTACGACATACGCTGTGGAGTTGTGGATCGGACGCCCGATTGGCACTGCTTCCGATTGCACGCCAGCAATCGCATGAGTTGTAGAAAAAGTTGTATTTTCCGTCGGGCCATAGCCATTGATAATCCGTAGGGACGGATGAGCCTCAAGCACCCGGTTAATGTGCGGTACGGACAGCACATCACCGCCGACCAACAGTTCTTGTACCCCCTCAAACAACTCCAGATCCTGCTGGGATAGCTGGTTAAAGAGTGGCGCAGTCAGCCACATTGTTGTAATACCATGGCTGCGGACAGCTTCCTTGAGCTTCGGAGCGTCCAAAATAACATCCTGACTTACCAGTACAAGCTGTCCTCCATTCAGCAACGCACCCCAAATTTCGAAGGTGGACGCGTCAAAGACAACGGCGCCGGTTTGCAAAATGCGCGTGTCAGCACCCAGTTGCGCATAGTTTGTATTTTTCACCAAGCGCACAACATTGCGGTGTTCTACCATAACCCCTTTAGGCTGTCCGGTCGTACCCGAAGTGTACATAAGATAGGCAAGTCGATTACCAAATGTATGTGCTCCAGTAGTACTGTCTACGACAGACGAAGAAGATTCCTTTAAAAGGTCATTTTTCAGATTCGAATAATAGGTAAAATCTGCATGACTAGCTTCGTTTTGTTCCCCATGTATGTTATTTGCATCTTGATTATTCTCTGCCCCGTACACAGCGGCATCGCTCAGATCCAGCACAATTCCGGTGTAATCCTCCGGTTGCTGTTTCGCATGCTGCACCAGCAGCAACTCCGCTCCCGAATCTTCCAATAGGTAGCGCACACGTTCAGCCGGATAATCAGGGTCAATCGGCACATATGCGCCGCCCGCTTTGAGAATCGCCAGCATGCCGACGATCATATCTACGGAACGCTCAGCAACGATACCTACAGTTCGCTCAGCGGTAACACCGTTCCCGCGCAGCGTGTGAGCCAGCCGATTGGCTTTTACATTCAATTCGCCATAAGTTAAATGGGCGTTGTCAGACACAACTGCTGTCTGATTCGGTGTACGTGCCGCCTGTTCCTCAAACAGCTCATGAATGCCTGCTTCGTGTGGGTATTCCACTGCTGTAGCATTGAATACGTCGACGATTTCCACCCGTTCTTCCTCACTGATCAGCGACAATTCCTCTATCCGCTTGTGTGGGCCCTGTACCATATGCTCCGCCACACTCAAAAATTGTTGAATAATTCGAGCAATTTCCTGCTCACTAAACAGCTCGGTACGATAATCCAGGTATAATACGAGTCTATCGTCATCCAGCATTTCAACCATGTGAATATCGAAGTCGTTCACTGTATCTCCGCAGAAATCGTTATCCACCTGCTGAATCGCTTCATCAAAACGGGAGAAGCTCAAGGTACGGTACTGAATAGATGCCCCAAATAAACGTTGGATGTCCAGACTACTTTGCTGTTCGCGTAAATCTTGAATAATTTTGTTGTACGGGTAACGCTGATGCCGCAAAATGGACGCCTGCTCCTTCCCTACACCCTGCAAGAAGGCCAGCAGTTCGGATTCCGGTTCGACCAACAGACGAGTAGCCACGGTGCTGACGAACATGCCGATGGTATCCTTTTCTTTCTTAGACGTACGGTTGGCATAGAGAGTCCCTACGGTTAAGTCCTGCTCACCCGTCACTTTATGCAAATAAATATACAGAGCCGCCAGAAAGAACGTGAAAATACTGATTTTATGTTCCTCGCAAAAAGCCGTAACACCACGATACAATTCATGCTTCAGTATAAAACTCTCCCGGCGTGCAGCTGTGCTCAGTGTCAGCGGGTTATATGATTTTAAGCCTGTGGTCTCTGGCAAATCAGCAAACTTTTCCGTCCAATACGTCTTGTCCTTTTGATAACGGTCAGATTGCTCATAGCTTTGCTCTACCTGAATAAAATCCAGATAAGGATTGCCTTTGGTCGGTGCATCCTGACCTGTACCATGCACAATATTCATATAATGTCCGGTGATTTCATTAATGGCCTGATTCATGGACACGCCGTCCGAAATAATATGATGCATTTTAAAATTGAACCAGGTTTCTTCTACCCCTAGCTGTAAAATAACAAATCGGTACAGCTGCGAATCCAACAATGAGAACGGTTGTGGATTATGGCGCTTTAACCATTCATTCGCTTCTTCCGGGGTTACTTGAAGCGTTTCAATATTTTCCGCTGTAAACGGCTCTACATATTGATATGGGATTCCATCCTGAGCAGTGATTTTGATACGGAAAGAATCGTTTTGGGCAATCACTCGGTTCATTGCTTGCTGCAATGCATCTATACGAACAGTTCCTCTAATTTTTACAGTACCGATAATGGTTGAAGTGTTCCGATGAGGATACAAAAGCTCCGTATACCAAATACGTTGCTGTGGCTGGCTTAGGGAAAACAATTGAACATCTTGCTGTGTCATCCGTCTCTCTCCTCGCAAAATAGATATTTGGTAAAAAGAAAATTCGCATATTTATGCGGTTTGTTCCTCTGGATGCTTTCGAAACTGAAGCTCATACAGCTCCGCATAATGACCACCCTCAGCAAGGAGCTGGTCATGAGTTCCCTGTTCTTTGAGCTCGCCATCGGCAAGAACACAGATCGTATCCGCCCTCTCAATCGTAGACAATCGATGGGCAATAACTAATGTCGTACGATCCTTCATCAGCTCATCTAAGCCCTGCTGAACTTCATATTCCGACTCTGCATCCAGGGCCGAGGTGGCTTCATCCAGCAGCAAAATCGGCGCATTTTTGAGCAGAGCACGGGCAATCGCGATTCGCTGTCTTTGACCCCCGGACAAATTGGCTCCGCGTTCACCGACAATCGTGTCATAACCCTCCGGAAGCTCAGCTATGAAGCCGCTGGCATAGGCTGTTTTGGCCGCAGCCTTTACTTCCTCATCCGTGGCATCCGGTGAGCCGAAGCGGATATTGTCTGCTACTGTACCGTGGAACAGTGTAGCCTCCTGTGGTACATAGGCCATTAAATCCCTAACCTCATCCAACCGAAATTCTTCTGCCAAGCGGCCGCGAACCCGCAGCACACCTTCATCCGGTGGGTAAAATCCCAGCAACAACTTCATCACGGTGCTTTTCCCACCACCACTCGGACCGACAATCGCGGTTACCTGCCCTTCTGGCACGACCAAGTTCAATCTTCGCAGCGTTGGACGGTCTGGCTGATAGCCAAAGCTGATATTGTGCAGCTCCAGCGCAGCAGCAGTCTGTTCAATAGAGAGGTCTGAATCCACAGTCTCGACACCGTCATAGGATTCCTTAGGTTCACGGGCTGATGAAGCTGACACCTCCGGATCGATAAGCCCGGTTACTGATTCCTTCTGTTTCGCCGCGGGAAACTGTTCCTCTTCCTTCGACTCATTCAAGATTTCGCGGATACGTGCCAAGCCTGCCAAAGAGTTTTGTAACAGGGATACAGCTGCCCCCAGCTCCAAAAATACCGTTGAAATACCCGTTTGCAGCTGCACAATCTGTCCCAAAACTCCGAGCTCCATTTGCTTCTGCGAAACCAAGATCAATCCAGCAACAAGCACACCGCCCAGCGTAATAAATTCAATAACAAAATTACACATATCCTGCAGTCCCATATGACGTCCCTGTCGGATACTGATGCGATTTATGTCCTCGCTTGCATCGTTGCAAAGTCCACCCACTTTTGTCCTTAACCCAAATAACTTCACCGTCTGTAAACCGGAAAGCAAATCACTCAATCGTTCCGTGAACCTGCTCATCCGTCCCTGTAATTCTTCACTCGTCTGTCGCATTTTCTTCGCAAAATGAGCATTTATCCAGGCTGAAGCTAGTCCTAGTAGAACCGCCATAATCCCAAATCGCCAATCCAGCACCATCAGAATGACTAGTGAGCCTAAGAAAAGCGAAGTTTCCAGTATAATCGAGCGAATATGAACGGTGTAAGCCTGCTCCAGCGTTTGGACATCGTTTGTCATGCGGGAAACAAGATTACCCGAATGGTGTTTTTCGGCTTTTTCATACGATAGCTTGACAACATGGCCGAATAGTTTCATTCGTACATCGGCAATTGCGAGCTTGACACATCGTTTATACATATAGCTACACACGGGGGAAATAAGACTTAACGCCAAAAATGTGCCGCTGACCAAATAGACCGCTCGGTACAGCTCCTGTACATCGCCATTAACCGCAAAATTCAGCAAATAATGCACCACAAAAGAAAGCAAAATTGTGATGCTGGCATTGGTCAGACTGTTGCCAACCAACCCCGTAAAATACCATTTTCGATGCGGCTTCATCAGGGACATCAATTGCTTAAATTCATAAAACCCCTGCTTGAAGGTCACGACGCTCACTCCTTTCCTCAGGCAGTGAATACCCGTTTTCCTCCGTTTGCTGTCCTTCAAAATTTTGCAAATACAGCTTTCGGTACACACCTTCACGGCCTAGTAATTCCTCATGTGTACCCGATTCCACAATGCTCCCCTGATCAAGTACGATAATGCGGTTCGCCTGGCGTACAGTTGACAGTCGATGAGCTATGACCAGTACCGTCCGGTTTTGCATTGCTGCATTCATTGCAATCTGTACCTGAGCCTCCGACTGGCTATCGAGTGCTGAAGTCGGCTCGTCCAGTAGAAGCAGCGGAGCATTTTTCAGCAATGCTCTTGCTATAGAAATACGCTGTTTTTGTCCTCCAGACAATCCGCCTCCCCGTTCGCTCAACAGAGTTTCATAGCCCTCGGGTAGCTGAACAATAAAATCATGCGCATGTGCCGCTTTCGCCGCCTCGACAATTTCTTTCCGGGTCGCCTCCAGACGTCCATATCCGATATTTTCTGCAATAGTGGCCGGAAAAAGCGACGGTTCCTGAGATACCATCGAAATATGGCTACGCAGGCTTGTTAGGTTCCAATCTGTCAAATTCTTACCAAACAATTGAACGGTTCCGGCATGCTCTCCAGGTTCATTAAATCCGCAAAGCAGCTTGAAGATTGTGCTTTTACCGCCACCGCTGGCCCCAACAATCGCTACCGTTTCTCCTTGTCCTACCTGGAAGCTAATCTCCTTCAGCACCGTGTTCTCTTCGTTGTAGCCAAAGGTTAAATGCTCAAAGCTGACTACAGGAATGTCGTCCTTGCTTTCTGCATCGTCTTCCTTGAGATCTTGGCTTATTGAAGTGATTTTCCCGTCTTGCCGCTCATCTGGCCAATCCAGCACCTCAAACAAATGCTTCGCTGCTCCCCCCGCTTCCTTCATTTGCGAAATGATCGTCGGCAGCATGGCAACAGGCTGCAATATGAACGAAATAAGATATAAAAAAAGGACAATGCCACCAGCATTCAACTCACCTTGTTGAATCAAATATCCACCGTACACAATGACCAAAATAATCGGTGTTGCCAGCATCATCACACCTACTGGAGTTATGAACGCATAGCGTTTTTCTAGCCGCAATCCGCGCTTGATGACCTCCTGCGTAATCACCATATACTTCTTCAACAGCACAGCCTGCATATTAAATGCCTTGACGATAGGAATTCCTCCGATCGCATCCTGTCCCACCGCGTTCAAATGAGCAATTTTCTCCTGAAGCTCCTTGGAGTATTTCTCAATTGGCTTGCTCATCAGTGAGGTTATGATCATTCCTACAGGCATAAGCGCAAGACTTGCCAAAACCAGTTTCCAGCTTGTCAGTAAAAGCAACGTTAAGGATGCCGTAAACACAAGTGGCAAATAAAACAGATTAGCAAACTGCTGGATAAAAAAGTTCTGCAACAGCGCCGTATTGTTTGTTAGACGGGATACCAAATCTCCGGTGAACTTGCTCTCCACGCTGGAAACAGGTAAATCATAAAACTTATGTACGAGATCGCCTCTCAAGTCGCGCAGGGCACTAACACTAAATCGTGCCGAAGCGTACCTCATCACAAACTTACAAGGCATTCCAATTACCGTCATACCAACAACTAGATAGATCATGTTCTGGGTGGAGGAGAATGTTCCCTGTGCCATTTGCTCTATGGCCTTACCCAAAATAATGTCAATAGCTGCCAAACACAAGGAGGAAATCACGGCTATAAAAACCCAAAGATTATAAGGCTTTATATAGCGTGTGAGTCTCCGAAAAGCAGAATTTGATCGAAACAAAGGCATCCCTCTTTTTCATTGCCACACTTTAGCAGTGCGAACTTTTTAGATTGGCGATGGACGTCATTGAAGTAAACTCTGTGTCTGAAATGATGAGGGCCTGTACAGAAAAATTGGATTTTAATCTACGCTGGAAAATGCATCATGGTGGGCGGTTTTATCGGTTATTGCTGAGATGGTGATAACGAGGTGTATCGTGATGTGTGGGACATTCAACTCTGCCTGAATCGTGGTTGTGGAGTGCTTGTGTTGTAAGTTGTATGAGCTGCCGCAGCGTGGGCCATCGGCGAGAATGCGGAGAGAATGTCCTCGACTGCGCTCATAACCTCTTGCTCTTGTTCATGGATGAAAAAGTGATTGCCTTCGAACATCCGGACATCCATAGGTGACATCGTATGCTGCTGCCAGGCACGAAGTGAATCTGTGCTAACCTCAAAATCCCTCGTTCCCCCTAAAACCGTCATCGGGCATGCCAGTGGATCTCCCGGCTGATAAACATAAGTTTCACATACCTTAAAATCTGCACGCAGACGAGGCATAATAATTTGCATCAATTCTGCATTTTGCAGCACCTCTTCGGGGGTGCCCTGCATCAAGCGAAGCTCTTCGGTGAAAGAATCGTCTGCTAAATCATGGAGTCGTTTTTTGGAGTATGGAAGATGAGGGGCGGATTTACCAGATACGATAATATGCACAGGTAGTTTTCCAGTTTTACTGTACAACTGCCGCGCTGTTTCAAATGCAATCAGTGCCCCCATACTGTGCCCAAAAAAGGCAAATGGCTTATGTATGTATGGAGCCATAGCGGGAACCAACGATTGGACGATGTCTTGAAGGGTTTCCATTGGAGCTTCAGTGGAGCGGCTCTCACGTCCTGGGAGTTGTATTGGCAACACAGTAATATCAGGCGCGAGCCTGGACTTCCAAGAGTTAAATATGTAAGCACCACCACCGGCGTAGGGGAAGCAGAATAGTTGGAGCTTCGCAGCCGGTTGGGCCTCTGTTTTAGCGAACCAAGATTGTGATCGAGTCGTCATATGAATTCCTCCATCCTCTATGCAGTTCATAATTTTACAGTAAATCCTTATATCTCTTTTTTTCTTCCAACACTTTCTAGCTTTTTTAAATATACAAACTTTAAAACGGCTTGACACGGGACAAAAGGGCTAAATTACTAGACTTCATAAAAATAAAACAAAATCCATATTATGCTATTTGTTTCCAAACTACAAAAACAACAATTTGACTTTTTCGCTCATTATCTGCCCATCATGATCTGTAAATCTAGCCTAAAACATAATTTCACATTTTCACGAACATTGTAAAACTAAAATCATTATGATTTACAATTACGCCCAAACCCCTTATCCTATAACAATTTTATCTTTACATGCCATTAACATAAATGTAACAAATTCAACCTGATATCATCCGACAAATTCCGCCTTTTTCCGCGCCCACCTTCAACCTCCTATATAATGGAACTAATTTAAAACAAGCACACACAAACCAAAATTAATAACTCTTTAAATTTTTAATAAACCGGGTTTTTAAGTAGTTCTAAAGAACTATATTATGCATAATTTTTTTTGACTCTTCGTCTAAAAAAATTAGTTCTAATTGATTTTTTCGCTTCCAAAGCTATGTTTTTTTCTTTTCAAGCCTAATAGAAACTTTTCAATTTTACTTCATAAGTACCTGTTTTTTAGAAATTTATATCCTTGATTTTACTCTTTCATCCCCCAAAAACAGTAACAGCAAACAGCAAGTCTCCCTTTAGTCAGAGACTTGCTGTTTTATAAGTTTATTATGATTGAATTCACCAGCGAGGGAAGTCTTGACTTCAAATTTCAAGAGGATGCCGCTGCCGCGAGCGTACCGGAAGAATCAGCAGTATGATGAATACTTCGCACGAAACGAATCGTTTTTGTATCTGAATGCATTACAACTGAATGGGTTTCAGCTCTGTGACCAGGCAGAGAACGAACCCCCTGCAACCACTCACCAGCCGTCACGCCTGTAGCGACAAACATCACGCCTTGGCGTCCGACCATGTCCTCCATCGACAGCAACGCCCCTGGATCAGTAATACCCATGCGTTTGCAACGTGCAATCTCTTCTTCTCCATGAGGCAGCAAGCGGCCCTGTATTTCTCCGCCCATGCATTTCAGCGCGGCCGCGGCCAATACACCCTCAGGAGCGCCGCCAGAGCCGATATGCAAATCTACACCGCTGTCCAGGCAGGTTTCAATTGCACCCATCACATCCCCATGACCAAGCAGCTTGATCCGAACGCCGCTTTCCCGCAGAAGCTGAATGATCCCGGCATGCCGTGCACGATCCAGAATGGACACTGTAAGATCGGACAAGGATTTCCCCAGTATGCGCGCTGCTTTTGACAGTGTAGTCGGGATCGTGTCCTCTAGTGACAGCTTTCCAGCCAATGCCGGACCAACAGCTAATTTTTGCATGTACATATCCGGAGCGTGTAGTAGACTACCACGAGGTGCAGCAGCAATGACCGACAGTGCGTTATTCAAACCGTTCGCCACCGTTTCCGTCCCTTCGAGAGGATCAACAGCTATGTCCATGGCTGGCCCTCTGCGATTGCCTACTCTCTCCCCGATATACAGCATGGGAGCCTCATCCATTTCGCCTTCGCCAATCACGACCGTGCCGTCCATGGATACCGCATTAAAATGAGTACGAATGGCTACTGTTGCCGCCTCGTCCGCGCTATTCTTATCTCCACGCCCTGTCCATTGTGCCGATTGCAGTGCCGCTGCCTCTGTTACCCGAACGAATTCCAATGCCATTTGACTCTCCATACCTATCCCTCCACCTCTCCTAAAAATGATATTACCTACAGGCAAATAAATATTTTCAGGGCAGCTTTGCTGCCATTTTATTTATATCTTTATATAATCTCCTATATCCTACGGCCGATCCTTATCTTTAGAGCAGCTTTGCTGCCTTTTATATTTACACTCCTGTATCCCGTAATTCATATTTTCTTTATAAGCGCTGCTTCTAAGTTGTTTCGCTTCTATAACATTCTGATAATCAAGCCTGCTGTCTCTTCAATGGCTTTATCTGTAACATCAATGACCGGACAATTCAGCTCTTTAAACAAAGACTGCGCATACGCGATTTCCTCTTCCACCCTTGTCGCTGTGGCATATTGCACATTATTAGGAAGCCCCATAACCTTTAGTCGTTCACTGCGTATTTTCAACAGCAGCTCCGGCTGGATCGTCAATCCGAATACTCGGCCATGCTGAACATCCTTCAACTGAACAGGCGGTGTAAGCTCCGGTACAACCGGAATGTTGACTGTTTTATAACCTTTATGTGCGAGAAACATGGATAAAGGAGTTTTGGAAATACGTGACACTCCAAGCAATACTATATCTGCTTTGAGAATGGCGCTCACATCTTTGCCATCATCGTATTGAACTGCAAAATCCAGTGCCTCTACACGCCGAAAATAGTTGTCGTCCAGTCGGTGCAGTAGACCAGGCTTCTCTTTGGGATCGTTATGAAACGTATCGGCAAACGCCTGCATCATCGGTCCCATAATATCGACAGCCCGCACATTCAGCCGGACAGCCTCTTCTTTCATCGCCTCTCTCAATTCCGGCTGTACCAGCGTATAAGCTACAAAGCCTTTACGCTCGGCAACTTCCTCCATTACCCGACTCAGCTCGTCTTCATCCCTCACGTTCATAAATCTTTTGATCTCTGTGTCTGGTAACTCAAATTGGCGCATGGTCGCCTGTACGACAGCTTCTGCCGTCTCACCAATCGAGTCTGAACAGATCGCTATAAAATGACTGCTCGCCTGAACCATTCGATTCCTCCCATTAATCCTCTGCTACCATATCGAGCAACATTTTAATAATATTTGTTTTTGTAATACGTCCCACGACTTTCCAGTGCTCTCCTGGTTTGTCAGAATCCGAAGGGACGACGACAGGCAGGCTGTCGATTTGACGAGCAATAATTTTGCGTGCTGCCTCTAGTACGGTATCCTCTGGGGAAACAGTGACCACATTCGCCTGCCGGGTCATCACAAGACTGACAGGAATGGTTGCTGCATTGGGATTGCCTAACGTTACCTTGAGTAAATCCTTGCGGGAAGCCACCCCTGCCAAATCTCCGTCTTCATCGGTGACGATCAAATTGCTCACATTTTCCAAAAATAGAGCTACGACAGCTTCCTGAATTGTGGTTGTTTCACGTACGATGACTGGAACCCCGTGAAGATCACCGACCTTCATTTGCAAAAGCCGGAATTTTTCCTCCCGGTTCGGCGTGCCCCGCTTTCCAACAAAATAACCGACCTTGGGCTTAGCATCTATGTAATTCAGAATGCCCAATTTGGATAGGTCGGTCCGAATGGTCGCCTTACTGAGATTAAGCATTTCCGCAATCTGGTCACCCGTTATCGGGGCATGCTTTTGTACGATGTTTAAAATTTCTACTTGTCTTGCCGTAAGGTCGATGATGAACGCCCCTCCTTTTTTTGCTTGCGATCTGATATTGAATATAATACGTCATATATAATAATAAATCAACCTAAAAAAAGCATATAAAACATCACATATATAAAATTAAAGTGGTTATTCATGTTTTTTTATCATTTAAAACACTTATTCCATACAAAAAACGGGTGCTTTATCCCCCCTCTTTCGAGTAAGGCAAAGCACCCGCTTTCCTATTCGTATCTTAAAGCATCAATCGGACGCAGCTTCGAAGCCTTGCGCGCCGGATATACTCCAAACAGTACGCCGACTCCCATGCAGCACAGAAAAGAGTACAACACTGGCTCTATCGAATACACAATCGGCATTTGGACGAATTTCTCAAGCAGCTTTGCACCCCCAAGACCCACCATTACACCGACTAGTCCACCCATTAGACTAAGAAAAACAGCCTCAGCCACAAACTGCAGCATAATATCACTGCGCTGCGCACCAATCGCTTTGCGAATTCCGATCTCCCTCGTACGCTCCGTGACGGACACCAGCATAATATTCATAATACCAACACCGCCAACACCGAGCGCAATTGCAGCTACACCGATCAGCAGCATATTCATAACCCGGTCAACCCCAGACACTGTTTTTAAGATTTCCGTCTGGGTCATGATTTGAAAATCATCGCCCTCTGATGGCTTTAGCTCATGTCTGGCACGCAGCACCTGCCGGATTTCAGCACTTGCCTGATCAATCCTGTCCTCCGTTGTTGCAGAGGCATTCACCTGCTGAATGCTCATATTGCCCAGCCGTTCCATTCCAGTTGTAATCGGTACATATACCTGCTGCCCGCTGTTGCTCATATTGGAATTGGAATTGGTCAGCACACCAACCACCTTAAAAGGCAACTGCTTGATCATGATGGTCTCACCGACTGCCCTGGAGGCATCCGGGCCAAAAATATTACGGGCTGCATCACTCCCCAGCACAGCCACATTCATCCGTTTATCCACTTCATAGTGAGTAAACGACCTGCCCTGAGCTAGCGACAGCTTTCTCACATGGACAAATGCCAGCGAAGTCCCCTCAATTTGCCCGCTGACCTTATTGCGACTCCACGTAATATCTGCACTGGTCATCGCACTTGGTGCTACCTCTGCGACTGCTTTTTGCTGCTCTAGCGCCTCGATATCCTCCAGAGATATCCCTTTCGTCTGATTGAACGACATGGAGCTGGACCCATCATATGGAGCATAAGGATAGATCATCAGCAGATTATTTCCCATACTATTGATCTGCGATGTAATTGTAGCGGTTGATCCTTTACCGATGGCTACAATCGCAATCACGGCGGCCACTCCGATAATAATGCCCACCATGGTCAGCAAGGATCGCAGCATATTGGTTCGCAAACTATTGAGCGATACACGAATAATTTCCTGAAATTTCATGCCTTCACTTCCTCTGCCGCCATTCTTCGTTTCTCAACAGGCTGATCCTTTTCAATCCGCCCATCTCGAAAATGAATCAGACGCTTGGCGTATTCCGCAACCTCCTGATCATGAGTAACCAGTACAACCGTTTTCCCCTGATCGTTCAGACGCTGAAAAATCCCCATGATTTCCACACTTGTTTTGGAGTCCAAAGCTCCTGTCGGTTCATCCGCCAAGAGAATAACCGGATTGTTCACAAGTGCACGCGCAATGGATACCCGTTGCTGTTGACCGCCTGACAATTCGTTTGGCCTGTTGTTCATCCGGTCGCCTAGACCTACACTTGTGAGGGCATCCATGGCCCGCAAACGACGCTCCTTGGCAGAAACTCCCGCATAGATCATAGGCAGTTCCACATTCTCCAAAGCTGTTGATCGCGGAAGCAAATGGAATTTTTGAAATACAAATCCGATTTTCTGATTACGTATAATAGCCAGTTCATCCTCGCGGGCATCTAAGATCGAATATCCATCCAAATAAAATTGTCCTGACGTAGGTAAATCCAGACAGCCGATAACATTCATCATCGTGGACTTGCCTGAACCAGACGGTCCCATAATCGCAACAAAATCACCGTCAGCAATATCAAGTTGAACCTCACGCAGAGCATGAATTTCCTGATCTCCGACATGGTACACTTTTTTCAAACCCTCAATCTGAATAACATATCTCATGCCCGTTTAAAAGCCCCCCTGCATGCCGCCCATTGCGGAAGGATCTGGCGGAGGTTCAGGAGCAGGCACAACAATCGTGTCCCCCTCCTTTACACCGGATTTAAGCTCTACTCGGTCTGGCGTGTAAAATCCGAGTTCTACGGGCTTAAATGTGCGTGCCCCGGGATTCGCAGCGTTAGCAGAAACATACACGCCATCCTGGCCTCCTTCGGATCTCAGTGCAGTCGCAGGAACGAACAGTACATTTTTGTGTACTCCCAAAATAACGGCCACATTCATAATCATGCCTGTTTTTAGCTTACCTTTCGGGTCATGTACAGACATCTCCATTAAATACGTCGTCATCCCTTCATCCGTAGAGGCTTCCGGTGAGACAAATTGCACCTTGCCTGGAAACGATTCACCCGGATATGCATTGGTCGTCAACACAGCCGTAAGCCCCTTTTTGACCTTGACAATGTCGGTCTGACTTACCTTCACAACGACCTTAAGGTCGTTGGAATCCGAGTTATTCATTACAATAAATGGAGCCGTCGGACTGGTTCCCACATCTCCGTTCACCTTTAAAACCACTCCGTCCCACGGCGCCGTGACCTGAAGCTTGTTCAACTCATTTTTTTTCTGCTCCAGCTCAGTCGCCAGTCTTCGAACCTCTATCCGTGAGGATTGAATACTCGATGCATCAGCCGGAACCTGAGTCTTATGAAGCTCAGCCATTGCTGCACGGTAGCCAATTTCAGCCTCTGAAATGGTGCGACGTTTTTGCGACATAATTTTGCGGAACTGTAAATCTAGATTATCATAGTCCGTTTGTGCTTTATCCAATGCTTGCTCAGCCTGCTCCAATTCACTGTTGGATACTGCCCCGGCATCGTGTAAAAACTTTTGGTCTTCATATGCCTTTCGTGCCTGCTCCAACTGCTTTTTGGAAGCTTTCTTCTGACTTTCGGCTTCTTCCAGCTCAAATGATTCTTGCGCTGTATCGACAGCCATTTTGGCCCGAAGTACATTTGTTTTCTGAATTTCAATATCCTCCGCCTTCGGACCCTTCTCCAATTCAGCCAGCTTGGATTTCGATATCTCCAAAGAATCAGACGCACTTTGTATTTGCATTTTAATTTCTGAACTGTCCAGAAGCGCCAGCACTTGCCCTTTTTTGACCTTGTCCCCGGCTTTCACGTTCACCGCAGCCAGCTTGTTATCGCCTGCACTCGTAAAGTTCAGCTTCACTTCCTTGGATGCTTGCACGGTGCCGGACGTGTCCAGCTTCTCGCTCACATCGCCGCGCTCTACTTTAAACGTCTCGTCCTGAACTACAGGTGCTGCCTGCTCTTTGGGCATATTCAGATATACTGCTGCTCCGCCTCCGCCTACAACCAGCAAAAAAATCGCAGTCCAGATCCACTTTTTTCTCCGTTTTCTCCGTAGCTTGATTAAAGCATCATTTAAAACCGTTTCTGCCAACGCCTTTTCCTCCCTATGTGCTCCATGGCTTGTTCAACGTATACTCATTTTGATCCAACTCGATCGCCAGCTCTTCCATTTGCCGTTCAATCTGGTTTACTTTCAACTGGTTGTTTTTCAATTCCATCTCAATAATTAGACCTCTGACCCACTTTTTGTGTGATAACTCCAAGGCTTCTTTTGCTGTACGCAAGCTTTCTTCCAGTTGTACGTATTTCTTTTGGTTTTCCTTAACCGTGGCATACAAATTGCGGAGTGATTCAGCAAAATCCTTTTGACCTTTGGCGAGCTCCTCCTTAGCTGTATCAACATCCATTTTAGCTAGATCGTAAGCACCTGCACCGTTATTAAAATCAAAATATCTCACATTGAGTTCCGAAGTTTTGATACTATCCTCCAGCTTCCATAAATTCGGATTCATGTCTGTCAGCTGTTGTATATGTAATTCAATATCCAGCTTCTTCGGTTCCTTGTACACGGGTCGATCCACCATTTCATAGGCTGTTCCGTTAGGCTGTCCCATAAGGAAGTTCAGAGCATCCCTGGATTTTTGCAACGCAATTTTCCCCTGCTCGACCGCTTGCTCCGCCTGGACTCTGGCCTGTGTACTCTCGTTTTTCGCATATTCAGACAGCTTGCCTCGCGCAAATTTGGCAAGTGCAATCTTTTCCTCCGCTTGGGCGATTTCAAGCGCCTCCAGATCATTTTTCACCTGATTCTCTGCTACAAACACACTTTGGTAGCTTTTCATTACATTAAAATAAATCTGGTCTTTGGCATATTGCGCTTGCTTTTTGCTGGCTAGATAGGATAGTGTCGAGGAACTGTAATTCCTCCAGGACGTTTCATTATCAACATACTCATTGTCTATATAATCGATAGGTGAATTACCCAGCTCCTTTTCGGCATTTTTCAATTCAAGTCTACGGCGCTCTACATCCCGCTCGGCGGTACGCGTATTGTAGCTGTTCGTCTGTGCCCATTCCACTGCCTGCTTAAGCGTTAATGGAGGTAGAGCCTGTCCCGTTACGGATGATGTCTTTGACGTAGCTGCAGCAGATGAATTAACTGACATATTTGCTGACATGCTTCCTGATGGACTGTCAGCCTGTACAGTGGTGACCAAACCTGTAGAAAAGGACAATACAAGCAGCACGGCAGCCGCTTTTTGCTTCATAAATGAATTTCTCCCCTTTCGGTGCATCTTCGAATCTTTTCCATTCTTTTCGACATAAATTTCCACGAATTCTTCGCATTCTAATTGTACTTTCAGGTTTATGTTGGTACAAGGTGTCAAAACAATACATTTTTGTAACCTTTACTGCCAGATTACTCGTTGTAAACTACTTTACACCCCACCAGACATAGATTTAATCTGTTTTTACCTGAACTTTACCTAAATTTCAGCTAATTTTAAGGAAACTAACAGCATCTATTAAGGTTTGGAACATATACTAGAGAAAGAATAACAGCCGCTCACTAGGAGGGTTAATAGATGATAAAAGAATCTCGCATGACAACTACTAACGAACCGTCTGATTTATGGATGACTCGCTTTCTACGCGAATCAGAACAAAAAAAAGAAACAACTCATTCGGGAAGCCCGAAAAAATAATGATATACCGCTAATGAACAGTATTTCTTTTCACCTTGCCCAGCGTGACCAGCAGCATCTGATTGGATAAGCTTAACTGGGAAATCTAGTGCTATATATGAATACCCCCCTTCGTTAATCTACATGATACGCCAGTTTAAAAAGAGACGGGACAAATCAAAACTATGATTTGTCCCGTCTCTTTTTGGCGAGGATTCAGACTAGTGTTGTATTGTGTCTCAAAAACAATGCCACCTTTGCTCGTTCCTCGCCTATTCTTCCATCTCCGTCTGCGGATGATATAGATATTGATCCAGCGGGATACGTCCGTTTGCATTAAACTGTATGCCCTCTTCTTCCAAGTACAGGCGCTGCAGGGATGCGGACTCATCCTCCTGCAAAGCAATCTCTCCCAAGCGGTTGACTACTCTATGCCATGGAAGTCGGTGTTTTTGGCTCAGTGTATGCAAAATTCGCACCACCTGTCTAGCACCTCTTGGGCTTCCGGCCTCTGCCGCAATTTGACCATAAGTCATTACTTTTCCCTCAGGGATCAGCAATATAATCTGAAGCACTCGGGCAGTGAAAGGCTGCATGTTCTAATTCCTCCGCATTACTATTGATTTTTTCCATTATTATAGCACCCTGAACAGAGGCCAAAAACCCCTGCTCCTACAAATGTAAGAAGCAGGGGTAAAACCATCATTGAAATTTAGAATCCACTCAGACCCTGCTTCTTCAAATCCTGTGCTACTAATCGCGCCAGTTCCCTTGCACCCGCAAAGTTTGGATGTAGTGTATCACCGTTCATATACAAAGCTAGCGTAGCTTCTTTGCCAATAGAGGTGAAATAAGCTGAACTGAGAACATTCAGATCGACTAAAGGCGTTTGTTCCTCTTGAGCCAGCGCCAAAATAGCGCTTCTATACCATCTGTTTTCAGCGTTGTGTACATTGTTAGCATTAAAGTCAGTGGCTCGGCCTTGCGGTGTTGACAGAATTACCGTCGCCCCCTTAGCCTTCACCTGCCGAATCATATCCCGCATCCAATCCTTAAACTCCGCTTCGCTTTCGTTATGCTTTGGATTGGTGTCATTAATGCCTAATTGGAGAATAAAATAATCCCCTGGCTTGATATATTGAACGATCGCCTCTAACTGACCATCGTGATGGAAGCCTCTAGCAATCTGGCCCCCTGACGCCATATTGCGAATTTGAAAAGTATTCGTATTTACAAACTCTGGCAGCAGTTGACCCCATCCTGCCTGCACACTGCTATCTAGCGGATAATAGTTACATACCGTAGAATCCCCGCCGATATAAATCGTGCGATTCGTTACTGGATTGCTAGACAATTGCCTGATTTCCAGTGCACTGAGTGTGAAGACTGCGCCCTCTTTGCCTTCAGTAACTAGCAGATTTAATTGTCCGTCTGTCACTGGAATTTGAAAACGATCCTTGGCCCCATTTCCCGTCATATTTATGACCTGATACACCCCTTCGGCCGCAACACTCGAACGAGAAGTATTTCCTAAAGTAACCGACACCTCATACAAACCTGGAGAAAGATCGACGTCGAAAGTATTCTCGCTTTTCGTACCTGTAGCCAAGAATTGTACCGCATCACTTGCCACTCCAGTTCCCGATGCACTGACATTACGCATATTCTCAGGGGTACGAAAGCCATAGCCACGTGCTGAGTCATAGGACAGCGAAGCGCTCACTCCGGTATACCCCGTTTCGACCGTACCCCCGCCAAAATCAAACTTGTACTCGCCAGTGGATGCATGTGCCGGGGTAGCTATCCCCAGCCCCGGCGCACCACATAAAAAAGCTGCTAAAAGCATACCAGTCAATCCTTTTTTCCACTTCATTTTTCATTCCTCCTCCAGATTTTTAATTGCATGAAGCAAAGAATATTTTTGTAAGCGCATACATAAAATTCTACCCATGGTTGCAGGGTTGTACCTATGTCATTCTTATGCAATTGAAAAGTAGCTTATTCGTTAAGCTGAACTTGTACTTGTCAGCCTGCATAGTGAGTATGATCCAGTATATTATATGCCTGTACACAAAAAAGCTTCGCAGATCCAACTGCGAAGCTCCCTGAAGCAAAATTCCGTTAGTTCAAAACTACTGCATTAATCCGAAACCAAAATCCCGTCGAAGCTCTCTGGACCTACTCGTATTGTACCCAGCAGGTTAGCTGATACAAAGGCTGTATACACCAATTGTGGCGTAATCGGTGGGTTAAAATCATCTGCTGAGAACGCAATAACCTGTGGAGCTAATAAACTTAAATTAAAAGTTGACGTAGCCGAATAAACAACAGGGTCTGTTATCTGCGTACCTCTCACAATAGTAATTGTAATCCCTACTAAAGCAAGTGGAATTTGAAGAGATATAGTTCCTTTAAGCAGAACCCGTGGTGTACCTGTAGCTCCTTGGGTGTTTAATCCGATCTGTCCGAACAATTGCGGCGTATTTAAAAGAGTGATTGGGATGGCAATAGAGTTGGCTGTCGAAGCATTTTGGGATGTTCTTCCATCAATAAATGTTCCCATAGTTTCTCCTCCTCTCTCTATCAGATACTCATAGTCTATGAAAAAATCAGTTTTGTGCTTGGACTGAATAACTTGTAAAACACACAACTTCTGATGAATAGGCGAATGTACAGCCCCTTCTCTGATCCTGTGAATACACTAAACCAACACTGGGAAAGGAGGGACGTAATGTCCAATAAGTTTAGAGCCACGTTGAGGGGGGCTAATGAAGTGCCTCCTGTCAGAACGAATGCGACAGGAACTGCGGAATTTCGTTACCGTCCAGCGAGCCAGCAATTAAGCTTTGAGCTGACGGTTCGCAATATTTCACGGGTAACTGAAGCGCACATTCATCTGGGACGAAGAGGTGAAAATGGTCCTGTTGTTGCTACACTGTTTGGCCCTTCGAAGTTTGGGATTACCGTAAGAAGAGGTGTCGTTACCGGCGTGCTGCGTGCAATTGATCTTACCGGTCCACTCAGAGGCAGAACCATTAATGATTTGGTATGCCAAATTAGAGAGGGCAATGCCTACGTCAACGTCCACACGATCCGTCATCCGAACGGTGCCATTCGTGGGCAAATCAGACGCGCACCTATCAAACGTTGCAAATAACGAATGAACATGAGTACTAAAAAGAACTTCCATACTGCTCATTTTGAGCCTATGGAAGTTCTTTTTTTTTAATTCTTAACAAAAGTTAAGAAGTTCATAAGCGATTCTTAAGCCGCTCCCTTTCAGGTTGTTAAGAACTTTATCTTTTAATAGAAAGAGTTCAACAAGATACAGTTCACTACTGAAAGGAAATGAAGCTTATGAAGCCTACGACCAAAGAAAAAATTCCTGAATTACAGTTGGTCAGAGCCATGGCGATTTTAGCCGTCTTAATGGTACATGCCACTTCCTATGCAATGGTCCAACTTACAAATTCCAGCCTTTATGTTGTATATAATGCGCTCAATGTGTTGATGAAGTACGGTACCCCTGTATTTATCGCGCTTAGCAGTATGGTGCTATTCTATAACTATAAGGATCGCCCGCTGGGACGACAGCTCTTGAGGCGCTTTTATAAGCAGAGATTGCTGTACATCCTCTTACCTTATGTCATGTTTTCTCTGTTTTATTTCATCCTGTCCCTTATGGCTGGCAGTACCGAACCATGGAGTATAACTACACTTGCGGAAAACTTTGCTCTGAAACTGGTTACGGGCAAAGCGTACACCCATTTATATTATATTTTTATCATGATGCAATTTTATCTTGCATTTCCATGCATACTGTGGCTATTCCAGCGTTATCGGCAATTTCCGCAATGGTCTATTGTCATTGGGCTGCTGCTACAGTGGTCATTTATAATTAGCAACAAATTTCTCTTTCAGGTTCAAAATAAAGGCAGCTGGGCGCTGTCCTATGTGGCCTGCTACATGCTGGGCGCAGCTCTCGGCTATTACTATCCCCAGCTTCGAACTTGGTTTCTGATGCGTAAGGAGGAACGAAGCTTTACAAGTGTGCTGACATGGATCGCAATTTGGGCTTTATGGCTGATTTCAGCCACCATTCATGTCTATATGTGGTACGAAAATAGATTGTACGGAACCTCGTACAATTCGCTAGTTTTTGAACTTATGTATAACATGTACAGCCTGTCTAGTACGCTGGTATTACTACAGATTTCCTTTTTAATGTATAGAAGACAACATTCCTTTGTCATTCGCAAGCTGGAACGTCTGGGCACACTGTCCTTTGGTGTGTATCTCATACATCCATTTTTCCTACTCTTGTATCGGCAGTTTTCACCACACATTGGCTCACCGCAGCTTATTCATGTGTGGTACGCTGGAGGTTTTTTCTGTGCACTTCTTTGTTCTTGGCTCGTCGTGTCGGTCATCGCCCGCTTCCTGCCATGTGCGTGGATTTTGTTCGGTCAACTACCAGCCAGCAAGCGACCTGAGATCAGTGTCCATAGCCTCCATCGCCAAAAAGGTATATAATACGCCCATATTGTATACTGCTGGAAAGAACAGAAAGGGTGCACAACCATGCATAACATGCATAACGGAACCATTTTATTAGTAGACGATGAGCCTGAAATTATTAAGCTCATGCAAATATATTTAGAAAATGAAGGATATCGCTTGCTCATGGCACGGGACGGACTGGAAGCGCTAGAGCAGGTTAATCGGGAACAGATAGATGTAATGGTGCTGGATGTGATGATGCCCAACATGGACGGGATTGAAGCCTGCATGAAAATCAGGGAAACCGAGCATTTTCCGATCATTATGTTGTCTGCGAAGGGACAAGATATGGACAAAATTACAGGGCTTAGCGTTGGGGCCGATGATTATGTCACCAAGCCGTTCAGCCCGCTGGAGCTAGTGGCACGCATCAAATCCCAGCTACGTAGAGTACGGAAATATACCCACTCCTCTCCTATATTGGAGCATGAAATGGTACTGGATGAACTCTCCATTAACACTGTTACACATGAGGTCACTCTCGCTGGAGAATCCGTTAAGCTGACTCCGCGTGAATTCGCTATTGTTGAGCTTTTGGCTCGACACCGGGGTCAAGTGCTGAGCATGGAGCAGATTTATGAGAAGGTCTGGAAGGAACAATATCTGGAATCCAACAACACGCTAATGGTTCATGTGCGTAAAATTCGCGAGAAAATTGAGACTGATCCAAGAAAGCCCAAATACCTGAAAACGGTGTGGGGCATCGGCTATAAAATGGAAAAATTCGATTAATGGAGGACTTGCGTCTTGAAGGCAAAACGATACGATACGCTGGGATGGAAGCTGGCAGCCCTTAGCCTTGCCGCCTTCACTTTAACTGGACTAATTTTAATGGTGTTTTATTATGGAGCGTCTTTGCTGTTATGGCTGAATCCCTCGCGTTCTTTTTTTGGCACTCGGCTGATCCGCTGGACCGTCAATCACATTGGTTCCTCACTGATCTTGCTGGTGTGTGGGCTGCCTTTATATATTTATTTCTTTTTCCTCTTTACCAAAAATACGATTGGCTATCTACGCGAGATTACGACAGGGATGCAGAATTTCGCGGACGGAAATTTATCCTATTCGATCCCGGTATCTTCCGCAGATGAACTGGCAACCTTGGCAAAAAATATGAACACCATGGCAGACAAGCTCCGTCTTTCAATAGAAGAAGAACGGGCTTCCGCCAAAGCGAAAAACGACCTGATCACTGGTGTATCCCACGATCTTCGCACCCCGCTAACATCGGTGATTGGCTTTTTGGAGTATATTGAAACCGACCGTTACCGGGATGAAATTGAGCTACGCTATTATGTAAACATTGCTTATGAAAAATCGCTGACGCTTAAAAAGCTGATCGACGAGTTATTTGAATACACGCGTGTGAGTGGTGGTAGCCTGCCACTGGAGCTGGAGCCTGTAGACCTCGGCAAATTGCTCACTCAACTTGCTGAGGAATTTGTACCCTCACTGGAACAGGCGGACATGTCCTATCGTGTCCGAATCGTTGAGCCTGTTCGGATTTTGGCCGACACGGACGAGCTGGTGCGCCTGTATGAAAATTTATTTTCCAATGCGATTCGATACGGAAAGGATGGTAAGCGTCTCGATATCACGATAGGACGTGAAAGCGATGAAGCGATAGTGATCTGCACCAACTACGGCACCCCGATTCCACCGGAAGATGTCCCACATCTCTTTGAACGGTTTTACAGAGTGGACAAATCACGCTCCAAGGAAACCGGAGGTACCGGGCTGGGCCTTGCTATTACCAAGAGCATTACCGAGCTACACAATGGCCGCATTTCGGTTAGGAGTAATCGCAAACAAACAGATTTTGAAACCCGTTTTCCGATCTATCGCGCCCGTTAGACGGGCAGTATAACGCTAACCAATCAACAATGTATAAACGATACCTGGTCCGTGTACACCGATCGTCAAATCATTTTCGATATCCGACGAGCGGCTCGGTCCAGTAATAAAATGAATTCCTGCGGGTAATTGCTCGCGCCCTGCTACGTCAAAACGGCTTAAAATCTCGCCCAGTCGTGTTCGCAGACGTTCCACGGGCAGGAGAATGATCAGCACGGTCGGCAGCAGACTGACCGAGCGCCCCTTCTCCGGCGAGGATAGCACTGCTACCGAGCCGGTGTAGGTGGCGGCCTCATCGGCCATGACGATGCCGATATCGGCCTCCGCGGCGCGTGCCTTCCAGTCTTCGGCTGGATCGGTGTTCCACACCGACAATCGGACTTCCGGTAGCGCTGCTTCCAACTGAAGCGCATCCAGGTCCGGCTCATTCTGCCGGACGATATAGGCTGCTCCCAGCTCGCGCGCCTTGTGCGCGATCCAGTCTGCCGCCTTCTTCAGATCTGGCAGACGCACCACGTGTCCGCCAACACTTGTAAAGTTGGCGGTGAACTCCTCGATGCACTGCTCCGCACTCCATTCGAATTTGTGCCAAAACGCAGGTGCGCCGCGAAACGGCTGCATCGGTGGCTCCGTCTGTCGTGGACGCTTGAGCCGCGCCGCAATGCCTTCCATAAAGCGTGCCTGCTTGACACGGGATTCTGCTTGCATTTGATGAAGCCATGCTTCATGCTCCGCTTTTGCTTGCGCAGAAGGATTACGCTGTTCACTCATGCTGCATCCCTCCTTTTCTTCTATCCGCCAAGATCGTCTCCATTCGGCTGAGAATGTCCGGATGCATGACCTTGCGTTCCTGCTCCAGCTCACGCGCTAGTGTGTTCCAGTGCTGACGGAAGGATTTATTCGCCAGACTAGGAGCCACACGGTACGTATTCCAGCCTTTTAAGGGGCCAAGCTTAAGGGTAATTTCTCCCTTACGAACCACCGCTTTCTGTGCGATCTGCCCGAGACTGATCGCCGCAGCGAATCGCTTCGAGCTGGAAACTACCGCCGCAAAACCTTTCATCCCGATCGTCTCCAGCTTATCCCCTTGTCCTGCCTCCACCTTGCGTCTACGCAAATAAACCAGCATATCATGCAGTGGTATTTTGACCGGACAGGCTTCATAACACGCTCCACACAGACTGGACGCACTCGCAATATCGTTCCACTCTTCAATGTTGCCATGAAGGGCAGGCGTAAGCACTGCACCGATAGGACCGCTATATGTCCCGCCATACGCGTGCCCCCCAATGTGTCGGTACACCGGACAAGCGTTCAGGCAAGCGCCGCAGCGGATGCAATTTAACAGCTCTTGAAACTCAGGATTGCCTAGCTGAAGCGAACGTCCATTATCTACGATGATAATGTGCATTTCCTCCGGTCCATCGGCATCCTGGCTGCGTCGGGGTCCTGAAATCCCCGACATATACATCGTCAGCTTCTGTCCGGTAGCGGAGCGTGGCAGCAATGTAGCCATCACCTCCAAATCTGTCCAGGATGGAATAATTCGCTCCATACCCATCAGGGTGATTTGCGTTTTGGGCAGAGTGGAAACCATACGCGCGTTGCCTTCATTTTCAAACAAAACCATGGAACCCGTCTCGGCAATGGCAAAATTGCAGCCTGTCATGCCAATATCCGCTTCTAGAAACTTTTCACGCAGCTTTTTGCGGACAAAGCCCGCCAAAATCGTCGTATCTGCGGACAGCTCCTCTCCCGCTTCTTTGGATAGCAGCTCGGCAATCTGATAACGATTTTTGTGAATCGCAGGGATCACGATATGAGATGGTGCCTCTCCCGCCAGTTGAATAATATACTCACCGAGGTCACTTTCAATCGTCTCGATATCCGCACCTTCCAGCGCCTGATTCAAATGCAGCTCCTCCGACACCATCGACTTGGATTTGACGACAGAACGGGCTTGATTATGCGCGGCAATGTCCAGTGTAATGCGCACGGCATCCACTGCGGTGTCGGCAAAATGGATATGCACCCCGTTGGCACGGGCATTTTCTACAAATAGATTTAAGTAATAGTCCAGATGGGCAATCGTATGAAGCCGAATTTGACGCCCCCGCTCACGCCATTCCTCCCAATTTCCATGCTGCTCTGAAGCTACACGCTTACCGTTGCGCAGCCGCTCGGTAGTGAAACGAACTGCATTCCGCAGAAAATCATCATTCAGAGCCAGCTCTGCACGTTTTTTGACCTTTTGGTTCATAGAGTGCGTATGTACAGCGGTCATGCGTGCTTCACCCCTTCGTATAACAGCTCTGCCAGATGCATCACCCGAACTGGCTCTTTCCGATATCTGAGATTACCGGCGATATTCATCAAACAGGCCATGTCCAGTCCGACCAGTACCTCGGCTTCCGTCTCCCTGATATGGTCCACTTTTTCAGTCACCATCGCTCCCGAAATATCGGGCATTTTCACCGCAAAAGTACCACCAAACCCACAGCAGTCCTCCGCAAAAGGAAGCGGCACTAATTGCAAACCCTTTACGCTGCCAAGCAGCTTCATCGGTTCCTCCTTTACGCCGAGCAAACGTGTTCCATGACAAGACGGATGATAGGTTACCGTATGCGGAAAAGACGCACCCACATCGGTCACGCCAAGCACCTGCACCATAAATTGTGTAAACTCATACGTCTTTTGCTCCAGCCTCCGTGCCGACTCCAGCCACTCAGGCTCATCCTTGAACAACTCCGGGTAATGATGAATCATATATGTGCAGGAACCGGAAGGAGCTACGACAAAATCACTGTTATTAAACGCTTTCAAAATCGTTTTTGCCGCTGCCCTTGTTTCATCCCAATAGCCGCTGTTATAGGACGGCTGCCCGCAGCATGTCTGCACCTTGGGAAATTCCAGCTCGACACCATATCTGGCAAGCAAGCGGGCCATCGCTTCCCCTACCTTGGGATAAATCGCATCACTTAGACAGGTAATAAATAAATATACCTTCAAACGGCACACCCCTTCCGTCCATTTTCCAAAGGAAAACTTTCATCATAAGCATACGCTTGCAGTGGGATTCTCACCTAAGTAGATCTTACTCATCAGAGAATCCCGCTGCAACAGCGATCGTAAATCAAATGAACCGCAGAGCGACCTCACGCCGGAAACTACCTGCTTACACAATCGTAACCGGAATGGACAACTCTGCGAGCTGACTGCGAATCGGGTCCGACAGCCGCGAATCTGTAATAATTTCGGACACTTGCGTCAAATTCACGACATGGGTAAACGCCTGCTGCCCGAATTTGCTCGCATCTGCCAGTAAAATTACCCGATCCGCAATGCTGACCATTTTCTGCTTCAAACGAGCTTGCAGCTCATTTGATTCACTAATGCCACGATCCAGATGAACTCCCTGACTGGAAAAAAACAGCTTATCCACATAATAGGTTTCTAATGAACGCTCTGCAAGCGGGCCCACGAATGACAGTGAACGTTGAAGCAACTGTCCTCCCGTCGAAATGACCTCGATTTTTTCCTTACCTGCCAGTTCTGTAGCTACCCGAATCGAATTCGTCAGTATCGTTAAAGGAATATCCGGCAGACTGGACGCCATATACCAGGCAGTCGTACTGGCATCCAGCAAAATGCGATCGTGCGGCTGAATCTGCTTGACCGCTTCCTCAGCAATCCGACGCTTTTCCTCCGCGTTCATAATTTCCCGTACCGCATAGGGCGTTTCAGGCTGCTCGTTTTTGACACTAACCGCTCCCCCATGAGAACGGCGCAGTCGTCCCGCCTGCTCCAGACGATCGAGATCGCGGCGAATCGTTTCTTCCGTTACTTTACACAGCTCACTCAATTCGGACACCCGTATGCTTCCTCTTTCATTTACGAGCTGCACTATCATCTCATATCTTTCTGCGACCAGCATGGCAATCTCACTCCACATCTTTAATGTACAAAAAGTCCTGTCACCCGCCGGAACCGCCCGTAGGCATCCTCCCACGCTTCTGACTCGGCAGGTTCATATTCCTCTACGGTAATAGAATCCGCAATGACCCGGCGTGCTTCCCATATATCGGCGAACTTTCCCTGTGTCATCCATTGTACCGCAAGATTGCCGATTGCGCTCGCTTCTGCGGGTCCTGCCCATACGGGTTTTTGAATCGAATTGGCCGTCCATTGGCACAGCAAGCGATTTTGAATCCCTCCGCCGACCATATGCAAACCATTAAAACGCTGTCCTGACACCCGTTCTGTAAGCTCCAAAATGTAGCGATACTTTAACGCCAGACTTTCCAGAATGCAGCGCGTAATCTCTCCCGGCGTCTCCGGCATTAGCTGCCCGGTATTGCGGCAGTATTGGCGTATGCGTGTTTTCATATCCCCGGCATGCAGAAACAGTTCATCATCCGGGTCAATCAAACAAGTGAACGCTGGAGCCTGTTCCGCCATATGAACCAATTCAGGAAAAGAATAGGAGTTTCCCTGCCGTTCCCACTCTCTGCGCGCCTCCTGTAGAATCCACAGTCCCATGATATTTTTTAGCAGCCTGTAGGTTCGGCCTACGCCGCCTTCATTTGTAAAATTAAATCGAAGCGTATCATCATTAATTACTGGCTGTGCGGTCTCCGTTCCCATCAGGGACCATGTTCCGCAGCTCAAGTACGCAAAGGACCGCTCCAGCGCTGGTACGGCAGCCACTGCTGATCCTGTGTCATGCTCTGCTACTGCAATCACAGGAATCGCTCCAATACCCAGATCCGTCATGACCGATGAACGGATTGTACCTGCAACATTTCCCGGCTCCAGTACCTCTCCAAACCAAGAGCGGGGAATGTTGATTCCAGACAAAAGCTCATCATCCCATTTTTGCTGTAACGGATGATATAACTGCGTGCTGGTTGCATTAGAAAACTCATGATACATTTCACCTGTCAGAAAATACCGCAGCAAATCAGGGATCATCAGGAAATGTTCTGCCTGCTCCAGCAAGGGTGATCTTGCATTTCGCATAGCAGCCAGCTGATAAATCGTATTAAACGCCAAAAACTGAATGCCTGTGCGCTGAAAAATAAAATCTTTTCCCAGCCGTTCCTGTACTTCTTCCATTACTCCATGGGTGTGCCAATCCCGATAATGATAAGGGTTGCCCAGCAATTCGCCGGTTTCTCCAATCAGTCCAAAATCGACCGCCCAGGAGTCAATCGCCAGGCTGGATGGGTTCACTCTCATATGCTTGGCTTTGAGCAATCCTTGCTGAACCTCGTGATAGAGACGCAATATATCCCAGTGCAGGCGCTCCCCAACCTTGACCGGATTATTGGAAAAGCGATGGATTTCCTCCACCACGATACGTGAATCGGTTAATTTTCCGAGTAGAACCCTGCCGCTGCTTGCCCCCAAATCATAAGCGAGGATGCTCACCAGCTCGCACCACCCTTGCCTCTTTGCAAAATCTGCGTACCATACTCAGACGCCAAATAGGCTTTCATTGGATCTGCAGGTAATCCTTGCTCTTCACGGATTGCTTTGAGCAACGGGGCCACATCAAACTCAAATGCTTGGCGTACGGCATCCTCCGCACCCAGCACATCCTGACGGCTCACCGCTTCCTCCACCTCTGCATGATTGATCAAAAGTGCCTTCGCATATTGAGTCTGCACATTTAGGACCGAGCGAATCATGGCCGGAATTTTGGGTTCGATATTGTGCGACTGATCGATTAAATAAGCAATTTTATCGACAGTATGACGGATACCTGCATCGACATCCTGAGCTGCGTTCAAAATCTGATAAAAGATTAAAAACAGCTCATACGGATTGGAGGAACCCACGATCAGATCATCATCCGCATATTTATAACTGTTAAAATGAAAGCCACCCAGTCGCTTCTCATCCATTAAAAACGCAACAATATGCTCCACGTTGGCTCCCGGTAGATGATGCCCTGTATCCACCAGCACCTGTGCCTGCGGCCCCAACTTGGTCGCGTAATGGTACGCCATGCCCCAATCAGCAATATCCGTATGGTAAAAAGCCGGCTCAAACGCCTTGTATTCAATCAGCATGCGCATATCCGGCGTAAGCGCCTTATACATTTCATGGAGCGCCTCCAGCATCCAATTTTTGCGTTTGCGAATGTCCCCCTGACCGGGATAATTCGTTCCGTCCGCAAACCATAGGCTAAAGTCGTTGGAGCCTGTTTCCTTTGCAATATCCACGCATTCCAGCAAATGGTTGATAGCCTTGCGACGGATTGCCGGGTCTACATTAGTAACGCTACCGAGCATGTAGTCCTCGTCTTGAAAGAGATTGGGATTTACCGCCCCAATTTGCAGGCCAAGACTTTCGGCATGACTGCGAAGCTTGCCGTAATTGTTAACTTTATCCCACGGGATGTGAATGGCAACGGACGGACACAAGCCTGTCAAGGCATGAACCTGTGCGGCATCCTCCAGCTTTTCGAACGGATCACGCGGCACACCCGTTTTCTGAAAGACTTTAAAACGTGTACCTGAGTCGCCATATCCCCAGGAAGGTGTTTCTATGCTAAGCGCTTTCAGTTTGGTCTTTACTTGCTCTAGGTCAATGCCTCGTTGTTGCTGTTGTTCCTCGAATAAGGCGTACGCTTTGTCACTCATCGTGGTTCCTCCTTGGAAAATGAAGTGAGTTATGGGAGGCCGCTTCGCTGCTTACCACCCATAAAGTCACTTCTAATTTAAAGTGTTGGTGTATATATAAAAGGATGAAAACACGCAAATAAGTGTTGTTGCTTATTTACGTGTTTCCCAGAGTATTTTACATCCCTTCGGAACTATGGGCTTGTGCCCTCGATTAATGAAATGGATTAGTGAAATAGAAATGAGTCTATCGCTTACAGAGATTCATTTGAATTTGGCTAGCGTGTAAAGGCTGCGGGTACACCGCCGTCGATGGTCAACATACATCCTGTTGTTTTCTCTGCCTTGGATGAGGCGAAAAAGGCAATACCCTCTGCGATATCCTGCGGATAGATATTGACCAGCAGTGTCGTTCGCTTGCGGTAATGCTCCTCCAGCTGGTCTGGCTCGATGCCGTAGGCAGCGGCGCGTTCATTGCGCCAATTGGAGTTCCAGATTGCCGAGCCTTGCAAAATCGCATCCGGCAAAATAGTGTTTACGCGGATACCGTATTCGCCGCCTTCTGCGGCAATACAGCGGGCTAGGTGCGCTTCCAGCGCCTTGGCCGAGCTGTAGGCCGTTACATTTTTACCCGCATAGACTGAGTTTTTGGAGCCGACGAACACCATACTGCCACCAAGCGTCTGTTCCTTCATCAGCTTGAACGCTTCACGCGCGACCAAAAAATAACCCGTTCCCAACACGTTTACATTTAAATTCCATTCCTTTAATGATGTTTCATCGAACGGGCTGGATGTAGCAAGCCCTGCGTTGTTAACGATGACATCTACACCACCATAGATCAGCGCCGTCTCGGCATAGGCCGCCTGGATTTGCTCCTCCTGCGTCACATCCATTTTCACGGCAATTGCACGGTTTTCACCGTAACTGCTATTGATGTCTGCAGCTACCTTTTGCGCACCTTCCAGATTGAGATCTGCCAATACAACATGCGCACCTTCTTCTACCAAACGCCGCGCGGTTGCACTACCGATTCCGCCTGCACCACCCGTAATGAATGCAATTTTGCGTGAAAATTCTGCTTCTGCCGGCGCAAGTGACAGCTTATAAAGCTCCAGCGGCCAGTATTCCACGTTGTAAGATTCATTTTCACTAAGCGAAACAAATTCTCCTAACGCCGTTGCTCCTCGCATGACAGCAATGGCACGATGATATAAGGCGCCGCTCACCTGCGCATTGCTCCAGCTTTTGCCTGTGTTGATCATACCGATACCCGGAATTAAGATGACACGCGGTGCTGCTTCAAATCTCACGTCTCCTTCATGTCGATTGCGCTCAAAATAAGCTTGGTACTGCTCCTTATAGGTTGCTATACCCTCGGCAAGCTTAACTTTCAACCCCTCTACATCCTCCATATCCGGTGTCCAATCTACATAGAGCGGCTTCATTTTGGTATGAACCAGATGATCCGGGCACGCTGCCCCGATCTGAGATAAAGCAGCAGAATCCTGGCCGTTCACAAACTCCAGCACATCCTCCGCGTCATCAAAGGTGAGGATCATCTTTTTCTCATCACTGACTGCACCTCGAACGGATGGCATGATCTGGGACACCATGCTGCGCCGCTCCTCTAAAGTAAGCGCTTTATATTTTACGCCTCTAAACGCATGCTTTTCCTCTTGGCAAGCTTTAATATAGCTTTCTGCTTCTTGGATGATTTCAATCGTTTTGGCATAAGCTGCTTCGGAAGTGTCTCCCCACGTAACCAAGCCATGCTTTTCCATCAGTACCAACTCAGCTTGTGGGTGATCGAGCACCCCTTGGGCAATCATTTTCGACAGCTTAAAGCCAGGACGGATATAAGGTACCCATACAAAACGTTCACCGAAAATTTCCTTAGCGATTTTCTTGCCGTTATGCGCACAGCACAAGCTGATGATCGCATCCGGATGTGTATGATCGACATGCTTAAATGGCAAAAATGCGTGTAGCAGTGTCTCAATGGAAGCCCGCGGATGCTTGGCATCTATCATACAGTTCGCCAAATATGCGACCATATCCTCGTCAGACATCTCTTCCCGTTCAAACAGTGGACGAATATCCTCCATACGAAGCCCTGTGAAGTTATGCGCTTTCATTGTTGCGAGATCGGAACCGCTACCCTTAACATACATCACCTCTACTTCACGCCCGCGAAAATCTTGTATCGTCGTTTTGGCCGAAGTGTTGCCGCCTCCCCAGTTGCACACGCTCCGATCTGTGCCAATCAGGTTAGAACGGTATACGAGCTGTTCCAGTGTGCTTTTCTGCTCAGATGCTTGCGAAGAATTCCATAGACTTTGTACCATAGGAAAAAGACCTCCAAGTTCTGTTTTGGTTTTGAATGGCTTTATTAAGGTGGATATTTTTATTTACGGAGACTATAACACTTTTGTTTAAATTTGAAAATATAAAATACAAAAATAATCAAAAATAATTTTTAATTTTATCCATATGTAACACGAATATATACATCTGTAAAACAATCATGACCACACAGACACACACAGACAATAAAGGCCGTGCCAGGAATGGTTATAAGAACCTCTCTGGCACAGCCTCGTTTGTTTAACTCAATTATTTACCCATCTATGCGCATCACTTGAGCTAGCAACTCGTACGAACGCAAACGTGCCTGATGATCATATACCTGAGCGGTGGTAATCAACTCATTGGCTCTCGTCTGGTTGATTATAAAATCCAGCCTTTGCTTGACTGTGTCAGGACTACCGATTGCTGAATACCCCAGCATATTACCACGAACCATCTCCTTCTCCTGCTCACTCCAAAGCTTATCCATGTCATCGACTGGTGGTTTTAGTCCTCCGCTATGTCCGCGCAGCACATTTAAAAATTGTTGTTCTTGTGAAGTAAAAAGCCGTTGTGCTTCTTCATCAGAATCTGCAGCAACCACATTCACACCAACCATCACATACGGTTGATCCAGTGCCTTGGACGGCCGGAAATTACGGTGATACAATTCCAGCGCCTGTAGCAAATGAGCCGGGGCAAAGTGGCTAGCGAACGCAAACGGCAGCCCAAGCTGACCTGCCAGCTGAGCACTGAATCCGCTTGAGCCCAACAACCAGATAGGTATATCCATCCCTTCTCCTGGAATCGCTCTTACCCCCGGCACGGCTCCGTTTAACGCTGGATTCAGGTAAGAACGCAGCTCATTCAATTGCTCGGGGAAATCTTCCCCCGTGGTGTGCAGCCCTCGCCGCAATGCTCTCATTGCGGGTTGATCCGTGCCAGGAGCCCTGCCAAGTCCCAGATCAATTCGCCCTGGATAGAGCGACTCTAAGGTTCCAAACTGCTCCGCAATCATGAGTGGAGCATGGTTAGCCAGCATAATACCACCTGAACCGACCCGAATCTTGTGGGTATGTGCAGCCACATGTCCGATGATTACAGAAGTAGCAGCGCTGGCAACCGCCTGCATATTATGATGCTCCGTTAGCCAATAGCGTCGGTATCCCCATTGCTCAGCATGCTGGGCAAGATCCACCGTATCACGAAAAGAATCGGCAGGAGTACCGCCTTCAATGACAGGTGCAAGATCTAATATAGACAGTGCAACATTCCGCGTGGTCATTTTATATAAACCTCCTGTCAAACTATTATTTTACGTATTTCTTTCAACGCCTTAATTCTTTGACCTATCAATTGATGCATCAACTATAATAATGTGTCGTCTTATGAATTGCAAATAATTTAAATTTTTATTATTTATCAAAAAAATAGTTTACTTTTACGATCAGCTCGTCTATCATGCTCATATGTGGATAATGATTATCCATGTTAGCCTGGTTATAACATATTGAGGTGATTGCTAGTGCATATGAAAACAGGTGTCGAACAATCTGTCTACGCTCTCCTTCTGCTCACGATGCTACCGGACAAAGCCGTTTTACCTGGAGAGGCCATTAGCCAGCAGTTAGGCGCTTCACCTACTTATTTTCATAAGCTGTTACGAAAATTGGTTAGCTCTGATTTGATTACTTCTGTACCTGGTGTCAAGGGCGGATTCAAATTAAAGAAAAAACCTGAGGATATACGAGTATTTGATATTTATCTAGCGATTGAGGGACAGCAAACCCTCTATTCTTCCAGCGGTATATACAACGATATGCTTGAATTAAAGAAAGACGATCAGTGCTGTTTACTGGCAAATTTGATGGAAGAAGCGGAAGCCTCCTGGAAAGCCGTTCTGAAAAGAGAAACCATCGCGTCACTCTCTGCTGACTTTTTTAAAGAAGGATATGATGCGAAAATTACTTCTTTGAAGAACTGGATTCAAGAAAAAATGGTCTTGTAAAGAACTTCAAAAACAGAAAGGGATATGAACATGAATGATTATTTAGTAAAAGCTCTTGCCTACAATAACCAGGTGCGGGCTTATGCTGTGAGAACAACGGAAACGGTAAGTGAAGCCCAGCAGCGTCATTATACCTGGCCAACAGCATCGGCTGCATTGGGACGTTCCATGACGGTGGGCGTGATGCTGGGAGCTATGCTTAAACATGAGGATAAACTGACGATTCGGATTAACGGTGGAGGGCCCATCGGCACTATTCTTGTCGATACCAATGCCAAAGGAGAAGTTAGAGGTTATGTAAAAAATCCGCAAACCCATTTTGAGCTTAATCAGATCGGGAAATTAGATGTCGCCAGAGCCGTAGGAACAGATGGAGCGCTGATTGTATCCAAAGATATCGGCCTAAAACAACCATTTGTTGGACAAGTCCCTCTCATATCGGGTGAACTGGGCGAGGATTTCACCTCTTATCTCGTTCAATCCGAACAAATTCCTTCTTCTGTGGGAGCAGGGGTTATTGTTAACCCGGATAACTCCATTCAGGCGGCTGGAGGTTTTATTATTCAGCTGATGCCGGGTACACCGGAAGAGGTTATCAGTTTTATCGAGAGACGGATTGAGAGCATTCCGAGCATCTCCGCAATGGTCATGGAAGGTCTTACGCCAGAGCAGATTCTGGTCGAGATTTTGGGAGAAGGCAACATGAACATACTGGAAACCATGCCTGTACAATTTCATTGTCCCTGCTCAGAAGAACGAGTTACCAATGCCATTATCAGCTTAGGGAATCAGGAAATAGAAGACATGATTCGTACCGATGGACAAGCTGAAGCCCATTGCCATTTTTGTAACGCACATTACCACCTTACCAAAGAAGATCTCGAAAACATGCTGGAAACAAACATCAGTTAAATACGGGCTGTTCCCAAAAGTAGTTTTAGCTACTGGGGAACAGCTCTTTTCTTTCTCAATGCTTTCGATGGATGGTTTCCTTGGCCAAAAACGGTGGACTTGTTTATGACGCAAGTGTTAATGTTATATTATTCCAATTACATGAGGTGAGATGCACTATGTTCGAAAAAGATACGCATGAAATTCTGGCTTATTATGATGGCGGTGCAGAAATAGGCAGATTAGAGCGAGGCATCGGAAAAATAGAGCTGGAAAGATCAAAAGAAATCATTTCCCGTTATCTCAGCAAGTCCACTCATGTTATTTATGATATCGGCGGCGGTGTAGGGGTCTACTCTTCGTGGCTGGCAGAACTGGGATATGAAGTTCATCTATTCGATCTCTCTTCGCAAGCCATTGAATTCGCTCGTCAGCAGCAACTGAATAAACCCATCATCAGCAAGCTGGAAATCGCAGATGCCAGAAATCTTGATCGTAAAGATGAAAGCGCGGACATCGTGCTTTTGATGGGACCTTTATATCATTTAACAGAACAGAAGGAAAGAGTAAAAGCACTGCAAGAAGCAGCGCGTGTCTTAAAGAAGGGGGGAACGCTGATTACTTCGGCTATTTCCAGGTTTGGCTCGCTACTGTGGGGGCTATCGGTGTACGGCGAGTGCAATACCATTGTGGAGGAAGATGCGTTCATGGATATGGTCAGACAGGAGTTAACAGATGGTCAGCATGTACGACCGGCGGCTTATCCCTCTTTTATCACACGCTCCTACTTTCATACACCAGATGCCTTGCGTGCAGACTGGCAGGCGGCTGGATTGCAGGAGCCTCGTGTACTGGGTGTCGAAGGCCCCGTCTGGATTGCACCCGGATTTGAAGAGAAATGGGCCATTCCTTCTCATCGCAGACGTTTGCTGGATATAGCACAGCAGGTTGAAGAGCAGGATTCTGTCATCGGCATGAGCCCGCATATGCTTGCGGTAGGTATCAAGCAAAAAGACGAGCCAAACAGGCTCGCCTCTGTATCATTCTAGATTACTGCTCCAAACTTTCCAATACGGTTTTAATTTCGCTGTTCAAACTAAGTGCATTATAAATCGCAGTCAAGGCTTCAGCACGTGACGCATGATACTTAGGTCCAAACTGACTCGTACTTATACCCGAAAGCACACCGGCTTGTGCTAATTGTTTAATCGTATCAGCCGCAAAAGAAGCGGATAAGTCGGTGAAGCTTTTTTCATTCGAGGTGTCCTTTTTCAATCGGTCTAAATCCAAGATCCGCGCCAAAATGACAGCCATTTCTTGACGGACAATTGTTTGATCCGGTTTAAAAGTACCATCCTCATAACCGTTTAATACTCCAGCTGCGGTCAATTTTGTTATGGCATCCTGCGCCCAGTGATCCCCAATATCGTTCAAAGCCACAGGCTGATTTCCACCACTAATATCGAAGATTCTAGAAATGATAGCAGAAAACTCCGCACGGGTAATTTCACCATCAGGTCTGAAACTGCCATCCTTATATCCATTTACGATACCCAGCTTAGAAAACGTGTCGACCGTCTTTTCTGCCCAATGTCCTTGTAGGTCTGACGGTTTAACACTAGTAGAAAAATTTAAAGCAGATTCTGCTTTGGACTTTATATTCTGCAGTACTTTGTTGTCTGCAACCACTACGTTACTGTTGAATATGTCTTGCACAGGAGCAGTTGGCTCAGTCACCAATTCTTCAGATACAGGTACAGTTACTGGTTCTTTAGATACAGTCACCGATGGAGATGATACAGCTGATGTTGCCGTATTGCTGCTGGAATCATCGCTAGAACGGTCCCTGTTTCGATGCCCAGACCCGCCGCCACTGGAACTACTGGAATCACTGCCAGCATTATTGGGTGCGGGAGCAGCAACAGCTGTTACGGTAACTGGAACATTAAAGCTATATCCGCTGTATGTGGCGGAAATTACCGTGTTCCCTTCTGAAAGTGCTCTAATCTCTCCCTGAGTAACCGTAGCGACATTCGCATTGCTGGAAGTCCAAGTTGCTTCTTCACTGACATCAATCTCTGAAGAGTCCGATTTTACAACTTTTGCTATAGCCCGTTCTGTACCCCCTACCAGCATTTGACCATTATTGATAGAAACACGCAATTCCGTGTGACTATCATCTGTTGGTATCGGATCTGGCGTTGGTACTGGATCTGGCGTTGGCACCGGATCTGGTGTTGGTACTGGATCTGGCGTTGGTACCGGATCTGGTGTTGGTACCGGATCTGGCGTTGGCGTCGGATCTGGTGTTGGTACCGGATCTGGTGTCGGTGCTGGGTTGATAGTGAATGCAACGGTAGCTGTTGAACTCTTCGCATCTAATGCTCCGTTCGTTGTACCGTCATCAATCACAGTATAATCAAAACTTGCCGGGCCCTGGTAGCCTGAATTCGGAGTGAATAGTACAACCGCTCCGTCTAGAACTACCGTCCCACCTTGTGCATTTTCTACCAATGCGATGCTCAGATGTTGTAAGCTCTCGTTGACAGGGCCTGCCGTGTCGTTTGCTAAGAGTTCATCAATAGCGATAGATTGTGCCCCTGCATTTGCCGATAACGATGGTAGTGTATCATTCACAGCTATCGGACTGTTGTTTACCTCACTCACAGTGATTTTGGCTTGGTTCGGCTCGCTGATCCCTGTTCCGCTCATATCTAGTGATGATTGTACGTCGAAACTGAAATGATCACCTGACGGAGAGTTAGCATAAAGATTTGGCGTAAATTTAAGCCCTGCTTCGCCATCCGCTACAGAAATAAATTGACCATCTCGGATTTCCATTACTCCATCATTTTTATAGAGGGTTCCACCAATAATGTTTGAGATTCTAAAGTACGACACGTCAGATCCATCCACTTGATTACGAGTAATGATCAAACCGTCAAAGCTTTGCTTGTCTTCCTCTGTCAAAGCATCAGTCACGTTAGGGACATCAGCGACGGAATTTACTGTAAAAGAGGCTTGCTTGACCACCGACTGCGGGACTGAGACGCCGTTCGATGTTCCATCATCGGTGACGGTAAAAGAGAAGCTAGCGGTTCCATTAAAATTCGGCTGAGGTGTAAAAATTACATTTGTTCCATCTAAACGTACAGCCCCTCCTGCGATGCTGCTGACTGAGGATACCGTTAGGTGTTGACCATTCTCATTCGGACCGGCAGACGCATGCGCAAGCAGTTCTGCAAAAGGAATTGTCCGCTCTCCTGAGTCTTCTGTAATGGAGGATAGCGTTTCGTCTTGCGCTGCCGGGGGATCGTTTACTTCCGTAACATGGACAACAGCCTTAGTGACATCGCTCAGTCCATTACCCGTTGCACTCTGAGCCGCCTGCACATCAAAAGAGAAGGTATCTCCCGCTGCGTTGTTGGCGTTTGCCATAGGCACAAACCTCACGCCATCCCTAGCTTCTGCTGCTGTGATAAACGTTCCGTTGGAAATCTCGGTGATACCATCGCTATGATACAGCCTGCCTCCGATAATGTTCGTAATTTGATAATGTGTCACTACCGTTGAATCTTGCGGGTTGGGTGTAATGGTTATATTGGATGTTGGGATATCTTCCTCAGTAGTTACAGCAGCTACCTCAGGCATTTTAGACGAAACAGCTGGGGCTGATGTTTCCAATATCAACTGGGGAATATCTACGCCGTTGTCGTCGGCTGAATATGTAATTTCCGAATAGTCTCCAGGGTTCCCTGCTTCATTAGCAAGCAATGCAAATGAGACCATACCATCCGTCTGTTGTTGTACAAAATGGGTAACATCAAAATCAACCCATCCTACTTGAAGGTCTGAGCCTGTTTTCGTATCCGAAGGCTGATCCAGCGGGTTTAGCGGAAAAGCTCCGCTGCTCCAAACATCAGCAGTCGATCCATACACGATCAAAAAAGGATTCTGGTTAGAGCTGTAGCTGATAGAAGAGATATGAATACGCAAGGTTGCCTTCGTTACAACCTTCCCAGTCAGCTCAGGCATTTTAAACTGAATCGCTGATCTGTAATATCCTAACACTGCATCCGAAGATCTGCCAACATAGTTTTCTGGTGCATCCATCCAAACGTCGGCAGACTTGCTCCATGTTCCATCTTGGATTAATTTGGGCTGTTCGGTTGGTGCCGCACCAGCATCCGCCACTAAAATTGCCGATGAAAAGATTAGTGATACTGCTGTTAATGCACATGTGAATCGTTTAGTAGACTTGCAAAAATGCATACCTTTCCTCCTGTTGAAATAAATCTATGATTGCTGCTTGATATTATACAATTTCGTCACTGAACAAATTCTGAACAATTGCATTTTATCCTTCTATTCAACCAGCTCAGCAAGAATACGAGCAATTTGCTCGCTGTTTATTCAGTTGAATGGTTTCCGTGGATAAGCTATTGTAAGGATAGGATACTTTTCCCAGATAAAACAACTTACAGGAGGTCGTTTTTCTTGATGATCCTTGAACTGGTGGGCTTTATTTCTACTGCTGTCTTATCTACGTTTTTTTCCTTTCGATACCGCTTGTGGAGACAACTATAGTGAGAAGTGAACAAGAGATGCTGCATACCATTCTCCAATTTGCTCAAGAAGATGAACGGGTACGTGCCGTGATTATGAATGGTTCACGCGCCAATCCACATGCTCCACGAGATATTTTTCAGGATTATGACATCGTCTTTCTCGTATCTTCCATGGACAGCTTTATTCAGGAACGTCACTGGATTCGCCGCTTTGGAGAATTGATCATTATGCAGACACCCGATGAGCATGTGGAGCCTACTGTGACGTTCCGTGATCGCTTTGCTTTTCTCATGTTATTTACGGATGGCAATCGCATTGATCTTACCCTCTGCCCTGTGACTAACATCGCCAATTGGCCCCGAGACAGCTTAAGTGTACTGCTGCTGGATAAAGACGGCCTGGTGGAGCCTTTCCCACCGCCAAGTCTTCAGGATTATAAGACGGTCCCTCCAACCGCCCAAACCTATGCGGATTCCTGCAACGAATTCTGGTGGGTCAGTACTTATGTGGCTAAAGGATTATGGCGACATGAGCTTCCCTATGCCAAATTCATGTTGGATCGACCTGTAAGAGATGCGCTTCACTTCATGCTGGAATGGCATATGGGTATACAAACTAACTTCACGGCAGATCCAGGTAAGCAGGGAAAATATTTCGAGAAGCACCTTGAGCCTGAACATTGGACGGCCTACATCCAAACGTTTGCGGATGCAGATTATGAACATATGTGGCAGTCTCTTTTTATCATGGGTAATTTATTTAGAGAAGTTGCCCAGAAGGTGGCGAACCATTATGGTTATAGATACCCGATTGAGGACGATCAACGTGTAACAAACTATCTCTATCACGTAAAAGCTCTCCCTACAGATGCAACGGGCATCTATTAAAGAAAAAAACCAGTCGGGCACTTGATTTACATGTGCTAGCCTGGTTTTTTTATACTCTAACATTATTTGACCTATATACGTTTGGAATCTGCTGTCTCCTAATATTAGTTTTCGGTCAGCACCCGGTCGCCTCTGCTCGCAGGCTGAGAGATAACCAAAAATTCAACATCCTCACTCGTTTCATTAAACATTTGATGAGGCACCATAGGAGGAACCTCACACCCTTCCTGAGATCCTAATTGGATGCGTTCACCATCCACTTCAAGTACCGCTGCACCTGATAAAATAAAGAAAAATTGGCGCGCATGATGATGATAATGTCTGACTTCATGTGTATTTCCCGGCATGCGCTCATGAATAATACTCAAATCATCATTTTTCACCAAGCGCCAACCATCACATTGTTCTCCCCATATATAATGTTCAGCATTATGTTTACTTATTTTCAAATTGGCTCCCCCTTTGTAGTTACAGTTTTATTGTAAATCTGGATTCACTGAGCTACAATCTTAATTATAAAAAACGATAGAACCCATGTAAAAAAACTCTGAGTCCGACCATTTTTAGATATCCGCCTCGATAATTTCCTCCAACTTAATCCAGCTAAAATCCTCTTCCCCACGAGATAGCTTCACTTCTCGCCGACTTGTGTTAATCACTGTAACCAGTCCGCGCAGCTCCTCATCATCAAACGGATTAAACACTCTTAGTGTAATAGGCTTCCGTTCGTTATAGGATACGATAATGGCCTGTTCAATCTGCTGTATTTCCTGATCGTCCAGTGTCGGCTTGCCGCGTCTTCCCTGCTCCTTCATCAGTCTTACATATGCCTCCCGATGCTCAGGCAAAATCATACGCGAGCTTTCCCATATGCCATTTCCTTCAAGCTTTTTTCCCATCGTAAGCCCCTCCTATGCTGTTCTGGTTACCGGATGCCATGCCAATACATGATCTAATCGAAAAACACGTGGCTGACCAGTTTGCAAACAGGTGGCCCGGATCAAACCATTCTGCACACGATGCACCTCTATCTGCCGATGAGACAGTTTGCCCTTTCGGTCCATATACACGATTTCCACGATCTGTCCCACATATTTCTCCAGCATCATCCTTCACTCCTCATCAGAACGTTTGTTTGTATTATATGCGAACATGCGTTTGATTATCAATGTAAAAAAATCCCCTGAGGGAGTTGCCTCTCTCAAGGGATTTAAAACTCATAGGTGGACAGCTTAATATCCTCTTTATTCAAATCTTTCAGCGGATACACAGGGCCATTCCAATAAGTCAAAATATTAAGTGGCTCATTAGTACCATGCTCCTTTAAAGTGTGAGATAATTCGAGCAATACATGTGGAAGTTGATAAGAGCTTGTTAAAAATTGATATTCTTCTGGACTTTCGCAGTCTTCTGCTCGATAAAATACAAAGTAACCCTCGGTATAATCCCCAATGAGTACAATATAACGAGCAAGAAACATAATTTCACCATTGGCAAACGGAATGGAAAATGTCGAAGCAGAGATTAAATCTGTCTCTAATGCCTCTATACGAACGGTGAGTTCATTGTTTAGAGCATCCATTTTTCCCCTTTGTTCACTGATGAGGTGTTCATAATTTACAGGAACAAGCCCCCCACTCTTGATCGTAGCGATCAGTTCATCTATAAATACTTTTTGAGACAATACTCGATTGCTCATCCTATTCATCTCCATATTCGTGAAAAATAAGCATGAAACTCCCGCTTCAATATGTTCAATATTATGTATTAAAAGCTTGATTCATTAATTATCCAGCATTTTTGTGACGGCATTCACGACCCTTTCCATCTCAAATGGTTTCACAATAAAATCTTTTGCCCCTGCCTTAAATGCTTGTATAATTGCTTCCTGCTGACCCAAAGCGGAACACATTAAGATGTTGGCTTTAGGATCAAGCTCTACAATCTTTTTAACAGCCTCAAGCCCATCCATTTTTGGCATATTAATATCCATGGTAATTAAATCTGGTCGAAAGTGTGCATATTTCAAAACTGCATCATATCCATTTTCCGCTTCTGCAATAACAGAGTGACCTAAATCCAACAGAATATCCTTAAGCACAGAACGCATAAATAAAGAATCATCCACTATTATAACTGTTGCCAAGTTAACCTCTCCAATCCGTTGTCATATGATATGCACGCCCAAACTTCAATATCGGTGAAAAAACTAGTTATATTAATAGAAAGAATCTGTAAAAAGAAAAACGCTACCATTGAATTATAAAAGGAATTTAAAACTAGCTACTACAGCATTAATTTCAATAAAAACGTTTCGCAATGACGTAAATCATTCCTGTAGTATGAAGATTACAAAGTACTAGGTATTCAATGAACCCTTAGCACTATGCAGGCGAATTCAAAAGTGAGGAGAATCATTGGGTCAACTCCTTAAACAGACATAAAAAAAGACATCGGTATCATGCCGACATCTTTTTTTTAAACTATTCGTTTAAAGTTTGCTTATTCATTCAGAGCTTTTTTCAAAGCCTCCAGATTGTTTTTCATCACACCAAGGTAATCCAGATTCTTCTGTTTGTCTTCATCCGTCAGTCCTTCAAGCGGATTCAGTACATCCGTTTTCGAACCAATTTCTGTAGCTACGGTCTCAGCAACCTTCGGATCAACCAACGTTTCAAAGAAAATTGTCTTCACATTATTATCTTTAGCAAACTTGATAATACCTGCCAACTTGTCCGGCGTAGGCTCCTGCTCTGGAGATAATCCGGCAATTGGCACTTGGGTCAGACCATATTGCTTAGCCAAATAGCTAAAAGCAGCATGCTGCGTAATAAAGTCTTTACGTTTTACATTTTTCAGACCCGTTTTGAATTCAGTATCCAGCTCTTTCAGCTTAGCAATATAAGCATCAGCGTTTTTCTCATAGTCCGCTTTGTTTGTAGGATCGGCTTTTACAAGCCCTGCTTCTATAGCTTCTACTTCTTTCTGAGCTAAGACTGGATCAAGCCATACATGAGGGTCCAGCACATGATCGTGATCATGGCCTTCCTCTGCGTGTGCTTCTTCTCCTTCTTCCTCCTCGGCAGATCCTTCCATCAGGTTCAACCCTTTGCTTGCTTCAACTACTACACGCTTATCATTCGATGCGCTGCTCAAAGCCTGTTCTGCCCAACCTTCGACGATCCCGTTATATACAAATACGTCAGCATCCTTAACCTGTGCCATATCCTTGGCGCTTGGCTCCCAATCATGCGGCTCAGCACCAGCAGGAATCAACGCGGTTACGTTAGCATGATCTCCGGCAACTTGCTTGGTGAATTCATACATCGGATAAAAAGTGGTGACTACATTCAGCTTTTTACCACTGTCCGCTGTTTGTGCCGGATTAGGTTCAGTTTGAGATGCATTCGTGGCTACATGATCAGATTTAGCTCCGCAACCGGCCAAAATAAGTGCTAGCCCCGCGGATAATACAAATGATTTTTTGAACCATGTATTCATATTCATAACTCCTTATGTGTTAGTTTTTTATAAACTCACTGACCTGCCGCATTCTTACGTCGGGAAGCCTGTTGCTTGCCAAGCTTACGGACCAGCTTTTGAATACTAGCTCCTACGATCAGGAATAATAATAGCACCATAGCAATCGTCCCACCTGGGGGTGTACTGAGTTCATATGATGCGGTTAATCCCATAAATACGCCGATCAATGCGGTGATCATGGATATCCAGATAGCTGCCGCGAAGCTCGGTGCAATTCGAATCGCCAGCGCAGCAGGCAACACGATTAGTGAGGAGACAAGCAGCACACCGACAATCGGCATGGCTGCGGCTACAATCATCCCAGTCAAAATACTAAACGCAAACGAGATAGACTTGACAGGAAGACCATTGGTCTTTGCCGTTTCTTCATCAAAGGTAATCTGGTACAAAGGCCGTCGGAACACGAAAAAGAAAATACCTCCGATGACAGCCACAACGATCATCAACATCAGCTCGGTCTGATTGACGGCTACTACCGACCCAAACAAATAAGCGGAAAAGCCTTTGTTAATGCTCTGATTCAGATTCATTAAAATAACAGCCGTTGAGAGGCCACCTACCATAATAATAGCCACAGAAATCTCACTATACGTTTTATAAGATCTGCGGACGTATTCAACAATAATCGCACCGATCACCGCAACAATAAATCCAGTTATCGTCGGGTTAATCCCTAAATAGGCACCTGCTGCCACCCCTGCCAGCGATACATGCGATAGCATGTCCGCCATGAGAGCCTGACGCCGTAGCATCAGGTATACTCCAAGCACCGAGGCCAGCAGTGCAATTACCCCACCGGCACAAAATGCCCGCTGCATGAAGTCGTAGTGCAGCATTTCCATCCGCCATCTTCCTTCCTTTCAAGCTCAATAATACGATCCAGATAATGTTGTACTTCCGATAGTCCATGGGTAACCATGACTACAGTTCTTCCATATTCCTTAACCTGCTGATTCATCAGATCGTAGAAGTGATGTCGGCTTTCCTGATCCATTCCGGTCGTGGGCTCATCCAAAATGAGCAAATCCGATTCCTGAGCAAGTGCCCTTGCCACACAAATACGCTGCTTCTGTCCACCAGACAATTCGCCGATTTTGCGGTGCCGTAAATCCCACATCCCTACTTGACGAAGCGCCTGCTCTGTCAGATCATGATCCTCAGCCCGCATCCGGCGCAGCCAAGAGCCATGAGTATATCTACCCGAACGGACAAATTCCAGGATGGTACTTGGAAATCCTCCATTGAAGGCAGCAATTTGTTGTGATACAAATCCGACAACGAGCTTTTTACCTTCACCTGTACGGTCGGACATAAACACTTTGCCCTTCCAAGGCTGAAGTAAACCGAGCAGCAACTTGAGCATCGTCGATTTGGAAGCACCGTTGGGTCCAGTGATCGCCACAAATTCTCCGGAAAAAATTTCAACATTGGCATCCACCAAGTTAGGAACATCTCCGTAGCCAAATGTGACCTGTTCCAATGAGGCCAATAACATGACGCAAATCTCCTTTTCCTTTAAAAAGCCTGGAGCCATCTGAGCGGTCATCATAGCGCAGATTCTCCAGGTCGTTTATGATCATTAAACCATCTACCGTAATTATTACGATTTGGTAATAAAAAAATAAGCGCTTGATAAACGTAACCTTTACGCATTAGCAAGTTTAACAGTTTAGGCAAGGTTCGTCAATGTTTTGGCAACTCTTTTGTTTGTTTATTTCACTTTGTCCGGGTACAAGCCTGCTGCCAAGGTTTTCAGTGCAATCGGTGCTCGCACACCTTCAGCCGCTGCGGATAGAGGCAGCACCACAAATCGTTTGTTTTTGATCGCTTCAACACCAGCCAGCGCGGGCTTGCTCAACAGAAGCTTTTCTTTATCCGCCAGTGAAGTATCTCCGTAGTCGAGAATAATAATAACATCAGGGTTGCGGTTCACGACCTCTTCCCAGCTTACTTCCGTAAAACTTTTATCGATATCATCAAAAATATTTTTCGCCTTCACACTTTTAATCAAAGACGTCAGATAATTGTTGGCAGCCGTAAATGGCTTGTCTTCGCCGCTGTCATAAACAAAAACCTTGGGTGCCCGTTCAACCGTGCCAATTTGAGTCTGAATGGACTGCACTTGTGCACGAATGTCATTTACCAGTTTTTCTGCACGCTCCTCAACCCGGAAAATACGTCCAATATTTAGTATATCCCGATATACATCTTCTAATATAGGACCCGGCTTATTGGAGGATTCCTGTACATAGGTTTGCACGCCCTGTTGGGCAAGCTCCTCACGGGAACCCAGATTTTTATCATTAAAGGCACTCTTCCAGCCCGCATAGGCAAAATCTGGTGCAGCTGCCATAAACACCTCTTTGGACGGATATTGTTTGGCTAGAACCGGGATTTTATCATATTGAGTCTTATATTTCGGTAAAATCTGATCATCCAAATAGGCGGTTCCTACCATGGAAGATTCCAGTCCAAGGGCCAGCATAACTTCTGTCGCATGCTGGTTCAATGTAACCGCACGTTTGGGCGCTTCGGGAAATACCATTTTTACACCCATGTTCTCAATCTCTACTGCCTTCTCTTGGATTGTTGATTGCGATGCATCAGATTGCTGCCCGTTTGCAGATGAATTTGTGGTTTGAGCCGTGTTTCCTGCTGCGCAGGCCGATAATAACAGCATCGCCAAAACTAGCATAACCAGCGGTAATGCGGGTTTGCTACATTTATTCATATGTAACGTCTCCTCTTTCATTCACAGTTTTATCTTACCTTATCGAATCACCATTCTGCCTGTTAATGTCATAGATGGTCTCCACCTCTAAGAGAATCCGGTAAAAAGGTAATACTCGGTTTCCCGGTTTTCGGATGAATACGAATTTCTGTTTCCACCCCGAATACACTGCGTAGCAGGTCAGGCTGAAGCACATTCTCTGTTATGCCGGAGGCTACCACCTTGCCTTCTTTTAATACATACAATCGGTCACAATAACATGCCGCCAAATTTAAATCATGCAGTGCAGCTAAAGCAGTGATCTGAAGTGTTTTGACCAAATCGAGAATTTGCAGCTGATACCGGATATCGAGATGATTCGTCGGCTCGTCCAAAATGAGAAATTTCGCTTGTCCGGCCAAAGCCCTGGCGATTAATACCCGTTGCTTTTCACCGCCCGACAGGGTAGCAAACCCCTGATCCGCTTGAGCATTCATGCCTACCCGCTCCAGCGCCTGCTCAACCAGTTCATGATCGAAGACAGTATCTGCTTCCAGCAGTTTCTTATGAGGATGGCGGCCCATCAGGACGATGTCCCGTACTGAAAAATCAAACGTTTGGGGCGCATCCTGACTTACCACTGCCATTTGTCGTGCTGTCTCTTTGTACTTCATCCGTAGTAAATCCCGGCCATCCAGCGTCACCAAACCACTATCAGGTCTTAGCACACGATACATATTCTTAAGCAACGTCGATTTGCCACTGCCATTTGGACCGATCAGCCCGACCAGCTCTCCCGTTTTTACCTGGAGACTGATACCGTCGATCAATCGTTTATCGTGAATACTGAAGGTCACGCCTTCGACTTCTATATTCATTTTTCGCCTCCAAACGAGTAGGAACTGCGCCGCAGCAACCACACAAAAAAGGGTCCGCCGCACACAGCCGTTACAATACCAATCGGCAGCTCCTGTGGAGCCAGCACGAGCCGGGCACATACGTCTGCCCACACGACGAAGATAGCTCCCGAAAGCAGGCTGACAGGCAGGACACGCCGATGATCCGATCCCACTATTAGCCTAACGATGTGTGGAATCATAAGCCCGACAAAACCAATCGAGCCACTCACTGATACGACTGCCCCGGTTAAAAGGGAAGCGACAACAACCAATAATACACGGAACGCCTGCACGTTCACACCGAGCGTTACGGCGGCTTCTTCTCCTGTCAGCAAAGCATTCAATGAGCGGCATCGGGTCAAAAGGACAGCCGTTCCCACCGCTATAATAAGGCTTGGAATGAAAAGCGTATCCCATTGAGCGCCTGCCAGACTTCCCATCATCCAATACATCGCGTCACGGATGCCTTTTTCATTCGGGGCCATCGTAACGATAAAGCTAGTCACAGCCGACAGCATCATAGATACCGCCACCCCTGCCAACAGCAAGCGGGTCGTCGATATCCGTCCGGCCACACGAGCCAACGCAAACACCATAAGCATCGCAGCTAGAGAGCCTGTAAAAGCAGATATGGGCAGTGTAAGTCGTCCCAAAAATCCAAAAGCTCCAAACACAATAACTAACGTCGCTGTCACTGAAGCACCCGATGAGACTCCTAGAATATAGGGGTCCGCTAACGAATTGCGAATTAATGCCTGTATAGCCGCTCCGGTAACAGCAAGTCCTGCTCCCACGACAACACCTAGCAGCACACGCGGAAAGCGAATTTCCCAGACGATATATTGCTCCGGTTTGGTCCATGTCACGGGTATCCACTGATCCAGCCAGGGCAGATGGGACAGCGCAATTCGCCATACTGTCCCTGGAGCGACAGCCACAGGACCCAGCATGACCGCAAGTGTAACTGACAGCACCAGTCCCGCAGTTAATAGCAGCAGAATTGTTGTAAATCTCCATGGAGGCTTCCCTGCTAGATCAGCTCGAGAATGAGGCTTGGATGAATAAACGCTATTTGTTCTCGAAATCATGAACTAGCCAGTGGCTTTGCAGCCGCTTCAAGCTTTTTCAATCGTTCCCCGATCTCAGAAGCAGAGAAATTCTCGCCCATGATCACCACTACATCGTTCACTGGCTTTTGCGGTCGGATCGGGATGATTTCCAGCTCACGATAGGCAAATTGAAACATCATTTGACCCTCCGATTCCAAAAATCGCACGATTCCTTTGGCCCGGTAAATTTCAGCAGGCAAACTGCGGAACAACTGTTCAAACTCGGAGCGTGACACAGGTTGTCCAAAAAAATGCGTATGAACAACTACATGGTCGTAGGAATGATAATGCTCTCCGTGTTCATGTTTATGGTCGTGATGCTCGGGCTCATGATAGTCATGAGGATGATGGCCTGTATGATCATCATGACCATACGTGTGAAAATGAGCTTCCGCATGCTGATGATCATTCGCGATATCGACTGTGGACTCCTTTTGCCGTGAAACATCCATCCGTTTCTCTCCTTGAATGGAGAAAAAGGCACCCAAATCTACGTCACTACGCTCCGTGCTTACAGTCAAAGCATAAGGATTTAATTCTTTTACAAGGGCCTGTACTTTTTGCAATTCTCCCGCAGCCAATAAATCAGTCTTGTTAATAATCAGTTTGGAAGCACATCGCAGCTGATCCTGCATCAAACGAAACGACTTGCTTCTCTCACTACCCAAGGAGAAATCCAGAAATTGACGCGCATCCACGACCGTGATAACAGATTGTAAAACCATAGAAGAATATATGGAGGCATCTGTCACTGCATCTACAATCTCCATTGGATTAGCCACTCCGGTACATTCTACAATAATCACATCTGGCTTATATTCCTCGGCAAGATTCATGAGCTCGACGCCCAAATCTCCGCGAATGGTACAGCATATACAGCCACTGAGCATTTCCTTCATGGGGGCTTGGTCGTTCACCAAACTGCCGTCCAGATTAACATCACCCAACTCATTCATCAGAATAGCTGGCTTGAGCCCCTGCTCCTTGTAGTAAGCCAGCGCATGCTGAAGAAGAGTTGTTTTCCCGCTGCCCAAAAATCCGGATAAAACAACAATCGGTATCATATAATCCTCCTTGTCTTTACAGCACTAATATGGATCGTACCGTAAAAGTTTTCTTCTTGCAATCATTTATCGGATTTTAATCGTAATAATTACTATTACCGAACATAAATATATATGACCACGCTTTGAATTGTCAATATAGGAGGTGATTCAAGCATAATCCTGCGGCATGATTGTCCCAACACAGGCATAGGATGTAGATAAGAACCCTTATTCCCAAGGAGATGTGGAATGAAAAACAGTACGCTGTTGAAGATGCTGCCTTTTATGATTCCGTTTGCCTTTCTCATCCCTGTGCTTATTACGCTATCTCCTCAGTGGCTTCGTTTGTTAGATATAGGGCAGCTGCAGTCATTAAAGACGGTATTTATGGGTATTTTTCTGGAGGCTGTTCCGTTTCTCCTGATCGGTGTGCTTGTTTCATCCCTTTTACAGTGGCTTGTACCGGAGACATGGATTCGTAAAATAGCGCCTGCCCATCCTGTGCCGGGTGTCCTGCTCGCCTCCTTGCTAGGTATGCTGTTTCCCATCTGTGAGTGTGGCATGATCCCTGTCGTTCGCCAATTAATGCTCAAGGGAATGCCTGCCTATATGGGTATCACTTTTATCTTAAGCGGACCTATTATCAATCCCGTAGTACTGGCTGCGACGATGATGGCTTTCCCTTCCCATCCTGAGGTCACTGCCGTTCGAATGGGTTTGGCCTTTGTCGTTTCCGCGACCATCGGATTGATCATATATGCCTTTGTGCGTGTGCATCCGCTCAAACGGTCTTTGCTCTCTTTTAACCAACAAAAGCAGAACAATCAGACTCATCGGCATAACCGCACATGGCGGGGATTTTTTGTACATGCTGGCGACGAGTTTTTAGACATGAGTAAATATCTCATTATCGGTGCATTATTGACAGCTTGTATCCAAACCTTTATCCCACGTGACGAAATGCTTTCGTTAAGCAATGGAACGGCTGGCTCGTACGCCTTTATGATGGGCTTTGCCTACGTGCTATCGCTATGTTCCACCTCTGATGCCTTTGTAGCTACTGCTTTTTCGCATACCTTTACACTGGGTCCGCTGGCAGCCTTTCTTGTACTCGGCCCGATGCTTGATTTCAAAGGCACACTCATGCTGCTCAGCACCTTTCGCACCAAATTTGTCGTGATCTTGGGCTTACTCATTATTTTACTCGTCCTGATGGGATCTATAGCTGCTGAATGGTTATTGGGGAGGTAAATACAAACGTGAATTCAACCTTTAGCATCCGCTGTCAATATGGCATGCGCTCCTTGCTCATGATCGGATTAGCTGTATACATCATCACATTACATCGCACAAGTGCACTTCATTACTACTTGGCTCCGCACATGCAAAAGCTGCTTTTACTCTGTCCTGTGCCACTCATATTCATCGCTTTGGCGATGGCATGGCACGTAATCGTGGGAAGCCGGGATGGTGAAGATGTATGCGATTGCGAACATCCTTTACCGCAAAGCTGGTTCAAAAAAACTCTCGTATATGGAATGCTGCTCATTCCGTTGCTGTTCGGATCACTGCTGTCCAATCAGGCGCTTGGCAGTGATATGGCAGCCAAAAAAGGTATGTCCTTCACCTATCCCAACCCGGATATCCGACGAAAAACAGACATACAAACCACGAACACACCCGCAGCCTCCCTTTTATCCACTCCATCTTTCACACCAACTTCGCTCCCTCTAAAGGGAAAATGGAGTCAGGAAGCGCTGGATAAGCTGTTCGTTCCACCCGATGAGTACAATGTAGAATTCGCCGAGCTGGCGAAACGTCTGTATCAGCAACCCATTATACAGATCCATCCGGAGATTTTTTCCGAAACTATAGGAGCGATCGAACTGTATAAGCACGCTTTTCAAGGAAAAAAAGTACAGGTGACTGGCTTTGTCTATAAAGACGACAACCTACCGGGTAAAGGTCTATTTGCAGTAGGAAGGTTCCTCGTTATGTGCTGTACTGCCGATGCCATGCCATTCGGGGTTATCGTCCAATCCCAGAACCCTCCGTCCTTTGACAAGGATACCTGGGTGACTATTGAAGGAACACTGCATGCAACGCAAAAGGATAATGCACCCGTACTTGAAATTCGATCCGATAAAATAACGACTGTCAAGCAGCCAGAATCCCCTTATGTCTATACCCAAGCAGACTCGGTAGCAACCTATGATCGCTTGAATACGGCACACTAAACCCGCCAAGGAGGAAAAATGATGAACAAAGTTCCTGTTATATTAATCAGTGGTTTTCTTGGAAGCGGCAAAACGACACTACTTTTGCGGCTGTTAGCCTATACTCGTCAGATTCCTCTTCGTGCTGCTGTTTTAATGAACGAAATGGGCGAATATGATGTAGACAGCGCTATTATTTCAGAGGAAATGCCTGACGTAACAGTGGAAGGACTGCTAGAGGGGTGCATTTGTTGCAGCAAAAGAAATGAGCTGGCTGGCGCACTGCACACCCTGCTCAGCCAAGAGCCAGATGTGATCTTCATGGAGACCACCGGAGTAGCCAACCCCGAGCAGGTGTTGGAGGAACTTCGCTCTCCACTGCTGGCAGATCGGCTGTATCTGGTTCACGGCATCAGTGTGGTGGATGCTGAGCTGTTCCATGAATACAACAGCCGCTTCACTGCAGACAAGGAGCTGGTTCGGACTCTGCACGGACAGCTTCGCTCCGCCGACTTTATTGTTGTGAACAAAACGGATGTCGCAAATAGCCGTGAAGTGGCTAAGGTCGTCAAGAACATCCGCAAGCTCAACGATACGGCCAAGTTGCAAACTACTGAGTATAGCCGCATTGACCTTGAACCACTGCTGGAACCTGTCCTGAACTCCGTATGGGTTGACCCGAAACCTGTACAAGTATTTCAACATACATCGGCACAGATGCAGCCCAACAATGCAGAAGCATCGCCTATCCCAATTCCCGCTAAAGATAACGAAAGACCTAGCAATGCCTCCAGAAGTACCGCATTCAAAGTAATTTCTGCACACCGTCAAAACCACAGTCACGATCACGACCTCCCCCATTCCTTTTCTCGTCTGGAGAGCTTAACACTGCATCAATATTCTCCTCAGCCATTGGAAAAGCAACGATTAGAAGACTTCCTGACTGGGCTAGGTTCCTCGCTGCTTCGTGCGAAAGGTTATTGTGTGCTTCCGCATGAGGGTACAATGCTTTTGCAATTCTCAGGAAGTCACTTGGAATGGCAGCCCACCGCACTTCCGGTGAGCCAGGGATATGTCACACTCATTGGAGAGCAGCTTGACAAAGCGTCCATTACCGACCAATGGGAACAGTGCTTCGTTTCGCTGTAGTCGACAGATTCGGCTCGAAATGAAATTTCCCTCCAAAATGTCTACGAAATTAAATTATAAAAGGCTGTTCCTTTGACCTTTAAAAGTCATGGAACAGCCTTTTTTTTGTAACTATCATAAATTTGCATATAAGCAGTATATACCTTATAGGATGTTATGTTGAATGATGGGAAAATAAAAAAAGCCGTCGAGGCATTCTCGACGACCTGAGTACGACTATGCAGAGTCATACTATTATTTGCTTGGCGGCGTCCTACTCTCCCAGGACCCTGCGGTCCAAGTACCATCGGCGCTGGAGGCTTAACGGTCGTGTTCGAGATGGGTACGTGTGGAACCCCTCCGCTATCGCCACCAAACATGAATTTGCCTCGCAAATTCCTTCGTAAGGTTATTCGGTTCATCACAGATCTTGTGAATGAATCGCCATACGCTTGTCGTATGTACTTCTACATACCTTCAAGGTTACACCCTGAAAACTAGATCCGAAACTTCATTGCGTCTTATCTTTAGGATAAGCCCTCGACCGATTAGTATTGGTCAGCTCCATGCATTACTGCACTTCCACCCCCAACCTATCTACCTCGTCGTCTTCAAGGGGTCTTACATACTGGGAAATCTCATCTTGAGGGGGGGCTTCACGCTTAGATGCTTTCAGCGCTTATCCCTTCCGTACATAGCTACCCAGCGGTGCTCCTGGCGGAACAACT
>NZ_AMQU01000028.1:0-90674 GCF_000307675.1 Paenibacillus sp. ICGEB2008 | reverse complement strand
AGAAAGTGACCCAGTAAAGCTGAAGCGTTTGCTAAATTGGCAATCCTATTGGATTCATCGTGAACAAGTGCCCGGAGTTGTCCGAGAACGGATTCGAATTGTTCCTGACGTGTTCCTTCGTAAGGGATAGTTTGAAACATGTAGAGTCCACGCTCCTAACATTAAATTTTCATATTAACTGTTGTATATATCACCAAAAATAGGTAATTGTGCAAATCACTTTTACCATTGGTTAATTAATTTAAGATATAACGATTGTACATATTCAGTCAAGTAGAAAATAGCACTACTGCCTTGGAATAATCTCCTTTCTCTAGCACCACAATTCCCTTCTCTACAAGCAACGCTGACGGCAAAGCATTATGTCTTAGCGGGACATATAATATAGAAAGTAATTCAATGAAGGGTTGCCCTCATCTGTTTCCAGCTTCTCCCCTATGGGTAAAAACAATGTAACATGTTGGCTTAGGCCAGGGAGGAGTTACAACTATGCATGCAGATGTTCAGAACTTGTTTATCCGTATACAGATGCTTTCTTATGCACATCAGGACGATTTGACCGTGAGAGATATACAACCAGTTCTCGAAGAACGCGGATACCGTGTAGGAGAACGTGAAGTCAAGCAGGAACTGGAAAACCTGACACAGGAAAACTTTCTGACACCACATGATGATATGTTCAGCCTTACCGGCGCAGGGATCGAAGAATTGCAGGAAATTCAGTCGATGCTAGGCGTATTGTACGAAGATGTTGTGAAAAATCCAGCGCATGTCACTGCCCGTGCTTCTTCTTAAAAGGATAAGAGACACAAAAAATCTTATAACAATAAAAGGTAGCCCTCTTCATTCCTGATATCAGGAAGCGGAGGGCTAATTTGATTTATAAGGGCCTGTCCACATGAATAAGGTTGTGTTTGTTGGAGGTGTATGCTTAAATGTAGCGTATATTTGTTGTCATTGAAATGCTGGAAGGATGATGGAACATGTGTGCATATGCATGTAAGGGGCATATCCCACTGCTGGAAAGCCCGCGTCTTCGGCTGCGAAGGATGGAAAGCCGGGATGCGGCTACGATGTTCGCTTGCTGGTCTGACCCGGAGGTTCACCGTTATATGAACCTTACCGGTATGTCAGGACGAGAGGATGCAGAGGATATGATTGAGCTGTTGAATGAGCTGGCGAAGACGGAAGATGCGCTGCGCTGGGGGATCGAGCTGAAGGAGAACGGGAGGCTGATTGGAAGCTGCGGCTTTAATTATTGGCAGACGGAGGGAGCTTATAAAGCCGAGATTGGTTATGAGTTGGCCCAGCCTTATTGGCGCAAGGGCTATATGACTGAGGCGCTTCGCTTAGTGCTTTCATTCGGATATGACACGATTCGATTAAATCGGATCGAAGCGCTGGTGGACCCGCGCAATACAGGCTCGCAAGCCCTGCTGTCCTCGATGGGCTGGACCCAGGAAGGGCTGTTACGGCAGGTACAGCATACATCTACAGGCTTTAAGGATATGCTGATGTATTCATTACTGCATGAAGAATGGCTCAGATTGGAGGCACAACGAAATGCTGTTTCAGTATAACGGCGGTTCGTCGCCGCTGCACAGGCTTGGACCGTTAAGTAAGCTTATATGGGTGGGATGCTTTAGCCTCCTGTCGATGGCATGGGATTCGACAATACGGGAAGCGGCACTCCTGGTGGTACTGATCGCTGTGGCTGGCTTCTGCGCACGGTTGACCCTAGCACGCCAACTTCGCGCTATGTCGTTCCTGATTGGTTTAGGTATTCCGTATTTTATACTGTCTATCCTAGCGATTCGAGAAGGGAATACTGTCGCTTCATGGGGACCCATTGTGATTACAGCGGAGGGACTGGATATCGCGGGGGCATTAACGCTGCGGATTTTTGTATTGTTTTTGGCATCCTATATCTATCTCTCGACGACCGATCCCCGAGATTTTGTGCAGGCTTTGAATCTGCGCTTGCGTGTACCTTATCGATTTGCGTTCGGAATTTCAGTGGCGCTGACATTCCTGCCCTTATTGGAAGAAGAGGGGCGAACCATTATGGCTGCACGGCGTGTTCGGGGGCAGGAACCACCACGAGGATGGGGCAATCGGATATCATGGTGGAGCGGGTATGCGGCTGCTGTATTGGTGAATGCCGTGAGACGGGTTCAGCAGACAGCACTGGCTATGGAGGGCAAAGGTTTTGGCGCATATGCAGAACGGACGTATCTTCGTACACTGGAGAATGGGCGTTTAGGCTACGTATGTGCAGTGATTGCTGTATTCGCTACGGCTGTTTTAGGGTGGATATTATAAAGAAGCACCCCCTTTTTTTGCTCTTATTGTCAACTAGTAAAATAAAATTAGGTTGACAATAAGACGACGGATGAATACATTTATACAGTAACAGTTTGTACAAGGGCCAGAGCTATGACCTTGTATACTAGATTATGGAGAGGAGTCAAGAAATACATATGAAGGGATCTCGTATTTTTGCCAAGTTTACAACGCTGGATATCGTGTTAATGGCCATGCTGGCTACGTTGAACGGCGTCATGACTGTGTATTTGTCGATGATTAACAAAACGTTAAACAGTCTGGGAGGGCCGATCGCAACTTCCGCTATTGTCGGGCTGTACATGATATATGGTTTGCTGGCCTATTATATTATTCGTAAGCCAGGTACGGCGGTAATTGCTTATGCCTTTGGCGCGGTAGTGCAGTCTTTTATGGGCTCTGCCTATGGAATTGCATCTATCATTGCGGCAGCTGTCTGCTATATGGTTGCGGCGGAGCTGGTATTTGCTCTTTTGCGGTATCGCCGCTGGAATGCAGTTTCACTAATGCTGGTGGGCGGAGCCATGGTTCCGCTGTGGTTTATCGTGGCAGCCAATATGTTTGGCTATATGCATTGGGGCTGGAAGGTACTGACGATCGCACTGGTCGTTCGTATCCTGAGCGGCATTGTCCTGTGTGGTCTGCTGACGAAAGTACTGGGCGATGCCTTAAATGGTACGGGTCTGTTAAAACGCTTTGAACTGGGACGTGCTTCACGGGCATAACCAAGGCTATACGTGGTTATATCTTGAACAATGGGATTGAGGGTATTTCGGTTATGAATGAATGTAGTAATCATGATTCTGGGAATAGAATGGCCGTGTCCTTGAGGAATTTTGGCTATCGGTACGATGACCAGGTGGAGCCAGCGTTACATGGTCTGACGCTGGACATTGCGGTGGGTGAGCACATAGCCATTGTTGGAGCTAGTGGGAGTGGAAAGTCTACGCTGTGCCAACTGCTTCATGGCGGGTTGTCCCGTTCCGGCGAGGGCGAACGGACGGGAGAGCTGACCGTGTACGGGATGGACCCCGACACCGCTGAATTGGCTACGGTCGCCACCACTGTCGGCGTCGTGCTTCAGGACCCGGATGCCCAGCTAGTGCAGGGAATCGTCGAAGACGAAATTGCTTTTGGGCCGGAGAACCTGCGCGTGCCTCCGGCAGAAATAGAGCAGCGCCTGGCCGCTGCACTGGAGGCCGTCGGCCTGGCATCCGAGCGCGGCTCCTTCGTGCGGCGCCTCTCGGGAGGTCAGCGCCAACGCACCGCCATTGCTGCGGTGCTGGCGCTGGAAACGCCGCTGGTCGTGTTCGACGACGCGGCTGCGCAGTTGGACCCGCCGGCGGTACGGGACTTCGTCCTGCTATGTCGGCGGCTCCATGCCGCAGGCCGGACGGTGATCACTGCGTCCGGTCGCATAGACGATGGTGCGCGTGCAGCGCAGCGCCTCATCGTGCTGAAGGGCGGGACTATGCTGCTGCAAGGCCCGCCCGAAAAGCTGCTGCGCGAGCATGGTGCGCAGCTGGTAGCCTGGGGGCTGCTTCCCTCTTCCGCGGGGAGGGAAGACATGCCGCGTGAGCCGGAGGGGAATGCCGGCTCGGCAGCTTATTGCGCTGGGCAGCTGTTGCTGGAGGTGAAGGGATTGCCCTTCACCTACCCCGGCAGCCAGCGCGCGGCGCTCAAGGGCGTGAGTCTTGCCCTTGCGCCTGGCGAACGAGCCGTAATGCTGGGCGAGAACGGCTCTGGCAAAACCACGCTGGGCAAGCTGCTTATGGGCTTGCTCCCCGCGCCGAAGGGATGCATGTGGTGGGAAGGGCAGGATATGTCGAAGCTGCCCATTCACCGACTGGCCGCCGGGATCGGCTATGTGTTCCAGCAGCCAGAGCATCAGTTTGCAGCTGCAACGGTGTGGGAAGAGTGCTTGTACAGTGTGCGGGCCAAGCTTGGTTTACGGATCGGTGATCCGGTTCCCGCCGCCTATGAGGAACGGGCGCATCGCTTACTGACAGCCGCCAGGCTGGATCACCGACTGGAGGTCTCGCCGTATCTGCTAAGTGGAGGCGAAAAAAGGCTTTTGAGCGTTGCAGCACAGTTTATCCTCCCCAAAAAGCTTTACATTTTGGATGAGCCGACTGCGGGAACGGATTACGAAGGGGCAAACATCCTGCTCCATATGTGCTCAGAGCAGTCTGCTGAAGGCGCGGCTTTTCTGATCATTACCCACGATTTGCAGATAGCTGAACGCTTTGCCAGCCATGTTCTGCGCATGGAAGAGGGGTATCTCTATAAAACGGAAGATAGCTGGATTAATCATACGATTACAGTTGACAAAAATTAAGGATATGTAGACAATAATATATATACATCGTACACAACAGGCGGCCTATATAGGCCGCCTGTTTACGATTATGCAGTGCGGGTAATCATCCAAGCTGGGAAGGAAAACCGTACAGATACAACACAGTATTTACAAGGAAAGGATTTGTGATTTGCTTGGGAAACGATAAACCTATGAAGCGCGGGCTCGTGCTGACAGGTGTTCTATTGGCCACCTTTCTGGCCGCGATTGAAGGAACGGTTATCGGTCCAGCAGGACCGACAATTGTGAGTGAACTGGGCAGTGTGAGTTTGCTCAGCTGGATTTTTACGGCATATTTGCTGACGATGGCTGTAACCACGCCTATTTTCGGCAAACTTAGCGATTTGTTTGGCCGTAAACCCATTTTTCTAATTGGGTGCTCGTTATTTGTACTTGGCTCTTTGCTTTGTATGCTGGCTGGTAGTATGGAGCAGCTTATTTTATACCGGGCTATTCAAGGGATTGGAGCAGGCGGTGTCATTCCTGTTACCTTTACCATTATCGGTGATATATACAAAATGGAGGAACGTGGTAAAGTCCAAGGCATGATCAGCTCGGTGTGGGGGATTTCTTCCCTCGTCGGGCCTCTCTTGGGCGGTTACGTGGTCACCTATTTTGGCTGGGAATGGATTTTTGGTTTTAACGTTCCCTTTGGATTACTGGCTATGTTCTTCATCGCCCGTTACCTGCGGGAGCAGGTAAGCACGCGTACCGCGCGTATCGACGTGGCGGGGGCAGTTACCTTTACTATCGGGATGACGGCACTCTTGCTCGTATTAGCCTAGGGGGACAGTATATCGATTGGACTTCTCCTGAATTGCTGGCCTTGGCTGCCGTGGCCATTTTGTTCCTGGTTTTGTTTTTGGTTATCGAAAAGCGCGCTCAGGAACCGATGGTGCCACTGAAGCTGTTTCGGATACGGGATATCGCTTTTTCCTGTGCCGCTGCACTACTCGTCAGTACCCTGCTAATCGGGCTGACTAGCTATCTTCCCCTATGGATTCAAGGCGTACACGGTGGAGATGCCGCTTCATCTGGTCTGGCGCTGGCTCCAATGTCGGTAGGCTGGCTGTTTGGCTCCATGATCGGAGGACGCATTTTGCTGACGCTGGGCTCGCGTCGAACCTCTTTGATCGGGCTGACCCTGATTGTATTGGGAGCCTTCGTTATGACCTTGATGGACCAAACGGCTCCGATCTGGCTACTGTTCCTGTCTACATTATTGTATGGACTGGGATTCGGCTTCTCGATGACCGTGTTCACGATTATTGCTCAGTCCTCGGTCGGATTCCAGCTGCGTGGCGCGTCTACAGCCTTGAATACGTTCCTGCGCACGTTGGGGCAAACGATTGGGGTTGCAGCCTTCGGTTCATGGCTGAATTATCGCATTGCTGCTCAGACAGCCGACGGACAGCTCACTCAGCAAGGGGTTACACAGGAGGATATTAATGGTCTGCTTGCCCCGCATGCTTCACAAAGTCTAAGTGACAAGGTTGCCGGATTACTCCGGTCTGTACTGGAAAACAGTCTGCATTCTCTATTCGTGATCATGGTCGTTATTGCGGTGATTAGCTGGTTTGTTGTCTTAGGTTTGCGGAACCGCCCACCAGGCACGGAAGAAGAGGCAGATCAGCGTGTGAAGACACCACAAAGAGAACACGCATAAAAAATAATATACTTCTTTCATATTGAAGAGACAGTCCGGTACACCAATAAGGGGCCGGGCTGTTTCTTTATGCTAAGGTCTCTCCTCCTACGGATTCAGCAAAAAGCCACCTCGTATAGGACCGATAAATTCCCCAATATACAAAAAGTAAAAAAAAAATTCCCTAGAGATTGCGATATATTCATATCCAATAGGTAACGAAATGGTAAAAAAGTCTTAAAAAAATTGTAACTAAAAATTTGTTTCTGTATTGAGCCGTACAGTACTAAGGAACCATTTTTTTGAACCCGCTTCCAAATCGGGCTTTGTATGATTTATTTTAGAACGATTTTGCATGTGAATGAAGCAACCAACCAAGCAAAATGGGATACGAAAAAAATCAAGTAACAAATTTTTCTGAATGTAATAAGAATGAAAAAAAAGGGATTTTCAGAAAATTACTAGGAAAATATGAGGATGAAATTTATAGAGGAATCTGTTTTCTTCCCTCACATAATAGGGATTTTCAGTCTATATCAATCGTTTGACATACCATATAAAATGGCCCTAGCCAACGAAAAAGTTGGGCTTCAACACTAGAAAGCATAATTACATTAAGGGAGATGGAGTACTTGAAGTTTAACAAATGGTTTAGTAAAGCAGCCACTGCAACAGTAGCAACTACCTTGCTGTTAGGAGGCGGCGTTCAGGCTTTTGCAAAGGGAAATGACGAGGCAGATTCCAAAGCAGACAGTGCATTTACCCAAATTACGCGTAATGACATGCTGAATATTTTCAAACAGCAAGGTAAAGAGAAATATGAGGTTCCGTCCTTCGATGCCTCTACAATTAAAAATATTCCTTCTGCTATTGGTCACGATAGCTCAGGCAAGCAGATTGATCTGGATGTTTGGGACAGCTGGCCGTTGCAAAATGCCGATGGTACAGTAGCTAATTACAAGGGATATAATATCGTATTTGGACTGGCAGGCGATCCTAAAAGAGGCGAGGATACATTTATATATCTGTTCTATCAAAAAGCGGGTGATACTTCACTGAGCGGCTGGAAAAATGCTGGTAGAGTCTTTAAAGACAATGATAAACTGCTCTCCAACGATCCGATTCTCAAAAATCAGTCAGAAGAATGGTCAGGTTCTGCTACCTTAACCTCTGATGGACATGTACGTTTATTTTATACCAGCAGACAGCCCTATGATCCGAATAACAAATTATACGGCAAGCAAACCTTGAGTACAGCTCAAATTAATGTCTCTCAGCCTGATGATAAGACACTGAAAGTAGATGGAGTCGAGGATTTGAAATCGATCTATGACGGTGGAGATGGTAAAACCTATCAAAATGTACAACAAAGCGTCGGAGTGGATATGGATAATCATACCCTTAGAGACCCTCACTATGTCGAGGATCAAGGCCACAAATATATTATATTTGAAGCCAACACAGGAACAGAGACAGGCTACCAGGGCGAAGAATCGCTTCAAAACTCAGCTTATTATGGTGGCAATAAAAAATTCTTCACGGAAGAGCAACAAAACTTGCAACAAAGTCCTAAGAAAAAAGGAGCTGAGCTGGCGAACGGCGCACTGGGCATCGTTGAATTGAATGATGACTATACATTGAAAAATGTAATGCCCCCTTTGCTTGCATCCAATCTGGTAACAGATGAAATTGAACGGGCAAATGTGTTCAAAATGAACGGTTTGTGGTATTTATTTACGAGTACAAGAGGTTCCAAAGTGACTGTAGATGCGATCGGTGACGATGATATTTACATGTTGGGTTATGTTTCTACTTCCTTGACAGGGCCTTATAAACCCCTGAATGGAACCGGTCTCGTTCTTCATCAGGATCTGGATCGTGATGATATTACCTGGACATATGCTCATTTTGCTATCCCGCAAGGCAAAGGCAATAACGTAGTCGTTTCGAGTTATATGACCAATCGTGGACTCTTCCCAGATCACAAATCTACTTTCGCACCAAGCTTCCTGCTGAATATTAAAGGCTCGAAAACCTCTGTTGTGAAAAACGGTATTCTGGAGCAAGGTCAAATTACGATTGATCCAGGAAATGACAAAAAAGATAACCAAAATGAGTATGGAAAGAAATAAGTAGTTATAAGCAGCATGTCCGAAGGCGACAGCTTTGGTAGATTACCGATCTGTCGTCCGTCGGACGATACATAACAATGCAATGAGGGGTAAGGAGGATCGTCATAATGAGAAAAAAAGCTTTCAAGAACATTGGAATACGATCCGTAGTAGTTATCACAGGCTTAACTATTTTCATAGCTATGGGGTGGAGTATGTACCAACAGGATGCAGGCAAACCTCAAAAACCTGCAGCAGCTCCAAAAAACCAAGCCAATCAAAGCAAGCATACAACACCGACCTATCGAGCCGCCTATCATTTTACCGTCCCGGATAAGTGGAAAAATGATCCACAGCGGCCTATTTATATGGATGGGCAATATCATTACTACTATTTATATAATCGTGATTACCCTCATAAGAACGGTACAGAATGGCGACATGCCACATCCACCGACCTGGTTCATTGGAAAGATGAAGGGGTGGCAATTCCTAAATATACGAATCCGAATGGAGACCCTTGGTCCGGTTCGGTCGTGATCGACGATAATGGCACCGCAGGTTTTGGAAAAGGCGCACTTGTAGCCATTGTCACACAGCCCTCCGCAGATGGAGGAAAGCAGGAACAATTTCTGTGGTACAGTAAGGACAAAGGCAAGACGTTTACTTCTTATCGCAACAAGCCCGTGATGTCCAACCCTGGCACGAAGGATTTCAGAGATCCCAAGATCATCCGGGATATTCAACGTAATCAATGGGTGATGGTCATGGCGGAGGGAACGAAGATTGGCTTTTATAAGTCGAAAAATTTAAAGGATTGGCAGTTTACGAGCGGCTTTCAAACAGAAAATATCGGACTTGTGGAATGTCCTGACCTTTACCAGATGCGCGCGGATGATGGGACCTATCAATGGATTCTAGGTGCAAGCGCCAATAGTAAACCAACCGGCGGACCCAATACGTATGCCTACTGGACGGGAAATTTTAATGGAGAAGCATTTCTCCCTGATCGCAATGATCCTGATTGGCTGGATTATGGCTTTGACTGGTATGGTGCGGTTACGTTCGAGGACGGCAAAGCCAAAGACCAATACAGTCACCGTTATGCGCTGGCCTGGATGAACAATTGGGATTATGCCAACAACACGCCTACTCTGAAGGAAGGCTTTAATGGTATGGATTCGGTTGTTCGCCAAATTCGGTTGAAGCGTACAACTGATGTCGGCTATCGCTTGGTTTCACAGCCTGTATCAGCTTTGGAGCAATTCCCAACTGCAACGGAGTCATTGGGGAAGATCCAAGTAGAGGGGACCCACAAGCTTCCGGTAGTAGGTGATGCCTATCAGTTAGAAGCAGATGTATCTTGGTCAACAATCAAAAATACAGGCTTGAGGCTTCGAGAGTCTGCGGATGGCAAGCGTCATGTAGATGTGGGTGTTTCGGTGGAGGGGCAATACTCTTATGTAAACAGAGCAAACACCGGGCAGCCGGATCAGAGTGGTAAATATGTAGAGAGTAAGGCGCCTTTTGATACCAATAAAAAAAATGTCCACTTGAAGATTCTTGTCGATAAAACCAGCATCGAAGTCTTTGTAGATGATGGAGAAGTAGCTTATTCCTCCTTAATATTTCCACGCTTAGAGGATCAGGGAATTACTCTTTTTTCAGATGGCGGTAAGGCTATTTTTAATAATGTAGTGATCAAACATTTTAGTCGATAACAGGTCTTATGCTGCTCGTAAGCTTAGGCATATTTCGCTCAGGTATATATAAAGTCCACCCATAAATATAAGGGTGGACTTTTCTGTGTAAATCTAAATTTTCGTTAGCACAGCTATAGGATTGTTCTTTTATTCACAATTGAACAGTTGCTAAAATTACTATTCATTCTATTTGTGATAAGGTGACAGATTATCAGCGCTACGGCCCAATTTTTTGAGCAAGCCGATGAGTTGATCTCTTTCGGTTTCGCTGATTCCGCTAAAGGCACGTTCAATCTGACGTGTATAATCAGGATAAATTTCGTCCATGACGCGTTGTCCTTCGTCCGTCAACTCTGCATATATAATACGACGATCTTGGTCGCACGGGTGACGGTGCAAATAACCACGGCTCTCCAGCTTGTCGATAACATAAGTGACATTTCCGCTTTGCAGAAGCAGTTTGGCTCCAATTTGTTGAATTGGTTGTGCTCCCTTGTGATATAAAACTTCCATCACGGCGAAGGCCGTTGGGTTGAAGCCCACCGTTTTGATGCCAGCAACCGCATGTTCGTTTACACTTTTGAATGACTTGGCAAACACGCTATACAAATGCATAGATTGCTGTGTCACCAATGTTCGGTAATCTATCATCTTCATTCCGCCTTTATGTATGGATTTGGGCATCCTTTGACCGCTCGGTTCGGATGACCGGGCAACCATACCCTTACTACTAGCATAAAGGGATTTACGTAGGGAAAACATGCGATTTGTCACAGTAGCTGCTTTTTTAATTATTTAATTTCAAAGCTTTAAGGTAAATTTTTGAAAAATAAAGGTTTCGAATGTAAAAATACCGTTCCGATTGGTTATATTAACAAATAACATACCTAATGGACCCAAATAACAAAATAAGATAAATTCAGAGGAGATGAAGCACATGGATACGGGTTCTTTCCGTTTTCAATTTCGTGATCCGCAGCAAGCCGCCCAAGCCTGTGAAACATTAAAGGAAATTGGATACTCTGCCAGCACGAACGGTGATACAGGCCTCAGTGTTCACGTTGAGAACCAGGATGTGCTGTCTGCATTAGAGATTTGCCAAGCTTATGAAGGAAGTATAATTGAGACAGGAGTTCTCACTTATCGTCCAGGTAAACAAAGTAATATCGGTGTGCAAAATCCAGGTTATAGCCCGGAGGATTGGATTATTCCAGCGCACATCATTAATGAGGACTGGAGCGAGGCGTATAAAAGCGGCTCTTCCCAAACGTTTACGAACACAACACAGGAACACAACGTCAGCTCTGATCAACAACCGGAAGACGATGTGGACGGTTTTTCAGGTAGCGTCCATACCTAAATAATGGTGTTCACGCTTGCTGCTCACTTTGGAACAAAAAGGTTCCTTCAAACCATGACTAATGGTTTGAAGGAACCTTTTTTCATAATGAGAAAAAGCTGAAAAGGACATTGTGAAAACTAAGGTTCTTGGATCGTGCATAAGGGCAGTAATCGTAGGAAATACCAAAAGAAGTTCAGAAAGGAGGTTTTGATCTTGCAAAAACTCGGAGTTCACGAAAAATTGGAATTGCATGAGCTGCTTACGTTTAAAACAACTTGTATCACAAAAACTCAAGCTATGCTGCCTTTAGTCTCAGATTCAAATTTGAAAAATATTTTACAGCAGGATATCAGTGGCGGTACACAAGATATTCAACAGCTTAAAAATCTGCTTGTATAATGAAGGAGGATTAACGTGAATTCTTTTACTGGGAATATGACTGGTACGACTCCCATGACCGATCAGGTGATTGCTGCCGATCTGTTAATCGCAGCTAAAAGTGGGATCAAAAACTACGCCGCAGCGTTAACAGAGTCCACTAGCCCGGAAGTTCGGAATGTTCTGTGTGACCAATTGAGCAAAGCTGTTAATCTTCATGAGCAAATTTTTAATTATATGAAGAACAATGGTTACTACAACGCCTATGATCCAGATCAGCAAATTCAAATGGATATTCAAAATGCAGACAAGGCACTTTCTTTGCCCAAAATGTGAAACGTTTAATTAAAAAGAAGCACCAGCAAACTTTAATCGAGTTTGCTGGTGCTTCTTTATTACAAATTGAAAGAACTTCACATGAAATATGGAGAAGAAGGAAATCATAAAAAAACAAGGTATCGGTCTCAAATTTAGAAATAGGGTGATTTTCTTATGAGCAAGCCTTCAGCGGGCAAACAAAAAGATCAAAAACTAAAATGGTGGCAGCTGAGCTTGTTAGGAGTTGCAGGCACCATCGGTACAGGGTATTTTCTAGGGTCCAGTTTAGCGATTTCCATTGGTGGTCCAGCCGTACTGATTGCTTACTTTTTGGCAGCAGTTGGGACGTATGTGGTGTTTGACGCTCTTTCGCGTATGACGGCAGATCATCCAGAACAGGGCTCTTTCCGTTCCTATGCCCAAAAAGCATTTGGTAATTGGGCAGGCTTCGGCAGTGGCTGGGTATATTGGTTCTCAGAATTGCTTATTAATGGGAGTCAACTAACCGCGCTGTCTATATTTTCACGTTTTTGGTTTCCTCAGGTACCGATGTGGATTTTTGCGGCAGGCTTCGGACTCTTAGGGCTTGTGATTGTTTTTTTTGGCAATAAGGGCTTTGATCGTGTAGAAAATGTACTCGCCATTATTAAGATGGCGGCTCTTGTGATGTTTCTGGTCCTAGCGATTGCGCTTTTGGCAGGCTGGATCGGAGGAAGTAAATATAATCCGAAGTTTCCCCTCAGCTACAAAGACTTTTTTCCAACCGGTGGCATAGGATTATGGTCATCTTTTATTTTTGCCTTTTATGCATACGGAGGTATCGAAGTGCTCGGAATTATGTCTAACCGACTTCAAAACCCGGAGGAAGCACCCAAAGCAGGAAAGGTCATGCTGATTACGCTGGTTGTAGTGTATGTGCTATCGATTGGGCTGGCTGTGTCTATGGTACCATTAAGTGCCTTTAATCCGAAGGAAAGTCCTTTTGTGCTTGCGCTCAGTAGCGATCATCTGGTCTTTGTGCCTCATTTGTTTAATGGAGTCCTGATTATTGCAGGATTCTCAACGATGACAGCATCGCTATATGCAGAGACTTCGATGATGATTACTCTTGCCCAGGAAGGAGATGCGCCCACACTGTTCTCACGGAAGTGGAAGGGCAAATATCCTCTGTATGCACTTAGTTTGATCTCTGTTGGATTAATCTCTGCAATCGTATTATCGTTGCTGCTACCGGGAAAAGTGTATGAATATATCACAACAGCTGCAGGCTTAATGCTGCTATATAACTGGTGCTTTATTTTGCTGTCTTCAGGTAAGTTACTGGAATCAAGCACATCGAGCAATATTAAACGCTGGATTGGCTTATTGCTGATCGCTTTGGCTGTAGTAGGGGCCTTTTTTCATAAGCTTAGCCGCCCCGGGGTTTACATCAGTTTACTGCTGGTCTTGTTAATTGCAATATGTGACCTCATTGTACAATGGGTGCGTCGAAAGCACAGCAAGGAGTCTCGTTAACTTTATCAAGAAGACAAGCGTTAGCGTAAAAAAAAGTAATTGAAATGCCTGTACACCAAAATAAAAGCCAAAGCCTACAAGAGATAGACCTGACATCCAAGAGATGGTTTTAAGCAATCCGGGTTTGAGAAATCTACGGAAAACACTTGAAGCGGCTGCCATCGTCACATCCCACGCCAACACGCCCAGTACAATCGCTCCGCTGTAAATCAATAGCTGTTGTACTGGATATGTATTAGCAACGTTGGCCAGTATGGAACCGTAAATACCAAGCCAGAAAAGGATGGAGAGAGGATTAAATAACGACATCAGGAAGCCCGCAACAAAGGAGTTAGTCAGGGTATTGCCATTTCCCCTTAATTCGGATTCTGAAATTACACCAGCATTTTTGATGCTTTCAAGACCTGTATACACAAGCACGAAAAAACCAAATAGCCATAAAAAAAGCTTTGACAAATGGGGAATTAAGAAGGTGGATCATTCCCAAATAGACAAGCATCATATAAATAATGTCTGCTGTGATTGCACCTAGCCCAATAAACCAGGCGTGCCAAAATCCATTTTTAATACCTCGATCTAACTGTGCGGCATTGATGGGTCCAATGGGAGCTGAAAGTGACAGACCCAGAAAAACATAACTGATAAATGTATTAATGGTGTTTTCCTCCTTGATTATTTATTGGACGTTATGTATTTGTCTCATTTAGTTTATTCGGACAAACCCATGTGTAAGACCATATTTTTGTGCGTATATGTAGCCACAGCCTCGTTATTTGCTAACCCAATGAATCCAATCCCAAAGGAGCTCTAATCCTTATACAAAAGGGTTAGAGCTTTTTTTAATGAGAGGCTTGACACTTTTAGTGAAAGCGCTTATATTTATCTCGTAAACAATACGTTATATAACGTTATATAAAAGGAGAGATAAAAAATGAATGTACAACAGACGGTTCAGACGATTTTTGAACAAGCGAATGGGGAGATTTCCGAGGTTTATTTAGTGGCCTGCGGGGGCTCACTAGTGGATATGTATCCTTCAAAATATTTTCTGGATAGTGAAGCAAGAAAACTGGTAGCAGGCATGTATACAGCAAATGAGTTTGTACATGCATTGCCAAAACGATTGGGGGCACACTCAGTGGTCATCGTTTGCTCTCACGGTGGAAATACTCCAGAATCGGTCGCGGCTGCTAAATCAGCCAAAGAGAAAGGTGCTTATACCATCGGCTTAACCCACAATAGTGAAGCTTCCCTGCTCAACTATTCGGATTATTCCTTCCTCTACGAGTGGGGGGATGAGAGCGATGTTAAAAACAACCCGATGGCCATTATTTTAGAACTTACGGTTGAACTGCTGCAAATCGCTGAGGGATATGCGCATTACCCGGCTTTCCAGAACGGATTGGGGGCAATCAATGGGATTATTAACCGTGCCAAAGTCCAAGTTGAACCACGTGCTCAAGTATTCGCAGACAGATACCGCAACGAGGAACTCTTCTATATCCTGACCAGCGGAGCGTCTTATGGACATGCTTACGGATTTGCCATCTGCTCGCTGATGGAAATGCAATGGCTCCATGCAGCTTCTATTCATTCCGGTGAATTCTTCCATGGCCCATTTGAAGTAACGGATAAGGAAACTCCATTTATTCTGATGATCAACGAAGGACGTACACGAGCGCTGGATGAGCGGGCACAGACTTTCCTGAATCAGTATGCCGAGAAAGTGGAAGTGATTGATGCAAAGGAGCTTGGCATCGGAACGATTGCAGACGAAGTAGTAGAATTTTTTAACCCGGTGTTATTCTACAGCATTGTATGTGTGTATCGTGAAGCACTAGCCAATGTACGCAATCACCCATTAGAAACTCGCCGTTATATGGGCAAAGTAGCTTACTAAGCGCACCTACCAACAGGAGGAAACCATCATGAAGGTTCTAGGCATTGGCGATAATGTGGTAGATAAATATGTTCATCTGCGTATGATGTACCCTGGCGGCAATGCGCTTAATTTTAGTGTGTTTGCCAAAAAAGCGGGAGTGGATGCAGCCTTTATAGGCGTGTTTGGGGACGACAACGAAGCACGGCATGTAGAACACACCCTGCGTGAGCTTGACATTGATATTTCACGGTGCAGATATCACAGCGGTGAGAACGGCTGCGCACGTGTAACCCTGGAAGATGGAGACAGAGTATTTCTCGGCAGTAATGAGGGGGGAGTGACACGTCTTCATCCATTGGAATTGAGCGAAGATGACAGGAACTATCTTGGCGGGTTCGACCTAATTCATACTGGCTTGTACAGTCATACAGGTCACTTGCTGCCTGAATTAGAGACGCTAGGAATCCCTATTTCTTTTGATTTTTCAGATGATTTTACAGATACACAAGTAGAACAAAATATTACGTATGCCGATTTTGCATTTTTCTCTTGCAGCCATATGACGGATGAAGAGACACAGAATTATATCCGCTCCAATCGAAAAAAAGAGGGACAAATTCTGGTCGCGACACGTGGCGGTGACCGATCCATCGCCTATGATGGTACGAAGTTCTATTTTCAAATGCCTGATTCCGTTGACGCTGTGGATACCATGGGGGCAGGCGACTCTTATATAACTGCTTTTTTACTGAGCTTTTTGGAAAAAGGCAACATGCAGGATGCTATGGCAGAAGGCTCAAGGCTTGCCGCCCAGAGCTGTCTGGTAGAAGGTTCCTTCGGATACGGCGTTCATTATTGACGATCCTTTTCGAATATCTTCACTTGTAAGAATATGTAACCTTTGATACTCTAAGTGAGAGTGATATAACGTTATATGACAAGTGAGGGTACATGATGTTAAATTCAGACCAAGCGGAGCCATTATATATTCAATTACAAAAAGCGGTCAAAACCGCTATTCATAATGGAACATTTACGCAGGGAAGCCGTATACCGACCGAAACAGAGTTAAGCGAAATGTATAATGTAAGTCGTATTACCGTAAGAAAAGCAATCGCCGAATTAGTTCATGAAGGATATTTGACCAAACGTCAGGGAAAGGGCACCTTTGTCAACATCCCCAAGATTGGACGGAAGATTGAACATGTCATCAGCTTTACGGCTGCTTGCAAGTCCAATGGTCTTTCTTCACATAGTGTGGTCACAAAACGTGAAATCGTAGAAGCAGATGAGGAAATTGCACATCAGTTGCAGCTATCGCCAGGAGAAAAGGTGCTATTTATCCAGCGTAAAAGATATGCGGATGATCGCCCCCTGATGCTGGAAAACAATTTTTATCCTTATGACCGTTTTGCATTTCTAATGAACGAGCAGTTGGAGGGGTCTGTATACGAGCTGCTGCGGCAAAAATACAGCATTGATCCTAACCAGCCGGGAGAGACGATATTACAAATTGCTTTGGCGGATGAAAATCAGGCCAAGCTGCTGGAGACAGCGATCGGACAGGCGTTGTTTTACATGCATACAATGATCTATGACCAGCATGGAAGCCCGGTTCATGTAGGAAAGCAGTACATCATCGGAGACCGTTATCAATTCTCCATATAATTCGTTGCCTGTTATGCAAGGTAGTTCAGGTATGTGTGGCTTCTGCTTCCATCCAGTAGGGAGAAGCAGAAGCTCCAACATAACGTTATATTACGTCATGTTGTTAGATGAATCAATCGTGAGGTGGTGAAACTGTGCAAGGGAAGAACGATACATTAGCAGACAAAGTTTTACTCTCCCATGCTATTTTTAATGGATTGGAAGATGAAGCTTCGCCCGGGTTTGTTGCAGTCCGAGGAGAACGTATTGCAGCGGTGGGGCGTCCGGAAGAGGCACAAGCCTGGATAGGTGCGGAAACGGTTGTCTATAATCTGAGCGATGCCTTTATCATGCCGGGAATCCATGACAACCATGTATTTTTCACCGGATACATGTCAATGCATCGGGGCGTGGATCTGACGCATACGGCCTCCAGTGAAGAAGCAATGGAACTCTTGCTACAAGAGGCAAACAACCTTCCGCCAGGAAAAGATGTAACCGCTTTCGGTTGGAGCGAGGACAGATGGGGGAAGCTGCCTGATTCAAGCTTGTTGGATGGATTGTTTCCCGATCGGGCGGTCATCGCTATCAACCGAAATAAAAGCTACTGCTGGATGAACCGATTGGCTGAGAATAAATACCAATTTTCGCCTGATCAATGCAGTGCCGAAGCACGTGCTTTATTGCTCCAAGTTATGATGCAGGACCGTAGCCTTGTCCAACAAGAGTTTATGGAATTTTGCCGTATGTTGGCTGCACGAGGAGTTACTTCTATAAAAGATATCGGCTTTGACCGACATAGTGAGCTGCTTCCGATTCTAGATGAGTTGAAGGAAAAAGGTGAATTGCCACTCAGATTTCATTTCTCGCTGGAACCAGTTGTTGAACCGTTTGATATAAACATTGGTATCAAATATAAAGCACTTTACAATGGAGACCTTATTCGTTTCCAAGGTTACAAGCTGATGCTTGACGGCGTTGTAGCAGATCATACAGGGGACATGTTGGAGCCTTACGCAGATATGCCTGGGGTCACGAATTTGAGGACGGTTGATTATGAGAAGATTGAAGCCTCTGTTCTGGAAGCAGACAGCCAGGGGATCAAATGCTGCCTAACGGCAGAAGGCGATGCAGCAATTCGCCAAGCCGTATCCATGATTGAAAAATGCCGCTTGCAGCAGGGCAATCACCTTATCAGACATTCGATCAGTGATCTGGAGTATCCTCATCCAGATGATCTGACCAGAATGGGAGAGAACGAAATTTTTGCCGAGGTCTATGCCCAGATTCTGCTGCTCAATCCCTCTTACGAAGAGGCTTATATGTCTGCAGTGGCAGGCAAACAGAATGAAAGCCGCTTTTATAATTATAAGTCCATGCTGGAAGCTAACGTGCCGATCACCATAGGTACTGATTTGCCTTTATTTATCACCAGTGTCCCCGATTCGCTGTATGCAGCCTCTCACCGATTATTCCCGGATGGCTCGCGTGCTGGAGGTTGGTATCCTGACCAAGGAATGCCGCCATCCGAAGTTTTAAAGGCATGGACGATTAATGGAGCCAAACATTGTTATATGGAAGAGGTGACAGGTACGCTGGAGGCTGGAAAATATGCTGACATCGCCGTTTTTGACCGCGACCTCCTTAATGCATCCGCTGATGACATCAGGGATGCCCAAGTGATATTGACCATTATGGGAGGGAAGGTTACGTATAACCATTCTTGGAATGAGGGATAAACATGAACATCACGAATAAGAAATGGAAATTATCCTTGCCCCATAGCTATACCTTAATATTTTTGATTATTATTACAGTCGCCGCGTTGACATGGATTGTACCCAGCGGTCAATTTGAGCGTCATGAAGTGACAGTGAACGGTGTGACCAAAACGGCAATCGTTTCAGGAACCTATCACTCTGTACCCAAAACGGGAGAGAACGGTGATTTGAGACAGGGCATCCCTCAGATCCTTAGCGCTCCGATTGAGGGGATTATCAATGCCGCCGATGTCGTCTCTTTTGTTCTTATCGTAGGCGGCTCCTTCGGTATTATTCTGCAGACAGGGGCCATTGATCGTGCGCTGACAGCTCTTGCCAGGCGGCTAAAGAATAAGGGGATTTTGCTTATTCCCATTGCTATGGTGATCTTCAGTCTCGGAGGTTCTACTTTTGGGATGAGTGAAGAAATTATCCCACTTTATGCGATTTTCATTCCGTTAATGTTTGCCTTGGGTTTTGACTCTATGACAGCGATTCTTATTTTATTTCTGGGAACGCAAATTGGCTATGTTGGTTCGACGGTCAATCCATTTTCGGTGTTGATTGCCCAGGGAATCGCAGGAGTGGAGGGGAATCCTCAGCTCTGGCTGAGATTTATCGAATGGCTTGTATTTACGGCGATTTCTATTGCTTTTACGATGTGGTATGCGCACCGGGTTAAGCGAAATCCAGAGAAATCCATCGTGTTTCAGAGTGATATTATAAACCGCGAGCAATTTATAAAGGAAAGCACAGATGAGGACGTCGTCTTCACATTTCGGGACAAATTAATTATAGGTGGATTTATTGTAACGCTTGGAGCAATTGTTTGGGGGATTTTGGTCAAAGGCTGGTATATGACGGAGATCGGCGCCCTTTTCTTTGCCCTTGGTATTTTTGTTGGGGTTGTCACCAAAATGAGTCAGAAGGAAATAGCTGAGAATTTTGTAAAAGGATGCGGTGAATTTATCTACGCCGCGGTGATCATAGGCCTCGCCCGCGGAATTCTGATTATCGCAGAACAGGGGATGATTATAGATACCGTATTGAATGCACTTGCAAGCGTCCTGGAAGGATTGCCAAGTTATTTATTCACGACTATTATGCTGCTTGCGCATAATATCATTACTTTCCTCGTTCCCTCTTCTTCAGGGGAAGCTGCACTAACCATGCCTGTACTTGCACCGCTTGGCGATCTTGTAGGCATCAATCGTGAAGCTGTAGTCACAGCGTACCAATTTGGTAACGGGTTAACCAATCTCATTTCACCCACAGGCGGAGTGTTGCTGGCAGGATTGGCCATTGCCCGGATCAGCTTTGGACAGTGGCTGAAGGTAATCTTCAAACTATTCCCGATCCTATGGCTGATTGCTGCTATTTTTGCTGCTATATCGGCTGCGGTGGGTATCTAATCAATCAAGTGAGGGCCCCTGTCTGTTAGAGACAAGGGTTTCTTTTTGTGTTGGTGAAACAAGTCCTCTCTTATGTAGGAAGGCTACTCATTTCTTTCCCAATAGGGTGTATAAGTTTACGTGGAAAATAAATAATATGGATAGCATTTTCCTAAGGAGGAAATAAACTTGATGCTTGCTGATAACAGATTACTCATTGCTGCTTTAGGCGGTGTTAATGAGATTGGTAAAAATATGTACCTTATCCAATATGATCAGGATATTGTCGTCATTGATTGTGGTTCCAAGTTTCCTAATGAAAATTTGCCTGGTATTGACCTCATTGTACCAGATGTCACCTATCTACAGGAGAATCAGGATAAAGTCAGAGCGCTCATTGTAACGCATGGCCATGAGGATCACATCGGGGGCATTCCTTATTTACTGAAGCAGATTAATATCCCCGTATATGGCACAAAACTCACTATCGAATTGATTAAAATTAAGCTAAAGGAACATAACCTTTTACGTGATGCTGAGCTTCATCTTATAGATGCGGATTCAACCATTCAGGCGGGTTCGATTCAGGCATCCTTTTTCACCACTGTACACAGCATCCCTGATTGCTTGGGCGTCTTTTTCAAGACACCAGAAGGAAATGTGGTTCATACCGGTGATTTTAAATTTGACATGTCTCCTGTCAGTGGACCTTTCCCTGACCTTCATCGCATGGCTGAGATTGGAAAACAAGGAGTTAAAGTGCTTCTTTCCGAAAGTACAAATGCCGAAAGACCAGGCTTTACTCCTTCGGAGCGTTTGGTTGGCGGGCATATTTTGGACGCTTTTGCCAGAGCCAAACAGCAAGTTTTCATTTCTACATTTGCTTCCAATGTTAACCGTGTCCAACAGGTCATTGATGCGGCTGTGGAGACAGGCAGAAAACTTGTTTTACTGGGACGCAGTATGATCAATGTGGTGTCCGTGGCTAAGGAGCTGGGATTCTTGCACATGCCGGAGGACTTGTTGATTGAGGCTGGAGAAACAGAGCGGTATCCTGCAGAAGAAATTGCAGTATTATGTACAGGAAGTCAGGGAGAACCGATGGCTGCACTGTCCCGACTTGCCAATTCTCTGCACCCCAAAATCGAAATTTTGCCTGGTGATACTGTGATCATCGCCGCAGGAGCTATACCCGGGAATGAACGAAATCTTTCCCAAGTCATCGATAACCTGTACGTACTGGGCGCCAACGTGATTTATGGATCGGGCAGCGCCACGGGGATGCACGTATCCGGTCATGGCAGCCAAGAAGAGTTAAAATTAATGATGACCCTAATGAAACCCCAGTATTTGATTCCTATACATGGTGAATTCAGAATGCTGCATCAGCATCGTCAGCTAGCAGAGTCAGTAGGGATTCCGATGGAGAATGTATTTATCGTCCAAAACGGAGAGACGATTCAAATCGCAGAGGGAAGGGCATCCTTGGGGCCCAAAGTACCATCCGGCAATAGCCTGGTAGACGGGCTGGTAACTGGTGATGTAGGTAATATTGTACTGCGGGACCGTAAAAAACTTTCCTCAGACGGTATGCTGATTATTGTGATGACTCTGAGCAAAAACGAGAAGCAAATGCTCGCTGCGCCAGAGGTTATATCCAGAGGCTTTGTATATGTTAAGGATTCCGAAGAGTTGATGAATCAGATTCGCGACACGATTATGACCACAGTGAACGAGTTAACAGAAATCGAAATGAGTCAGTGGGGCCTGATTAAGCAGATGTTAAAAGATAATGTGGGTCAGTTTATTTACAGCCAGACCAAGAGAAGACCTATGATTTTACCTATCATTATTGAGGTATAGGCATAGCGGTAAACGTCAAAACAAGATGGAGTTTGTTCAATACGCGATGACTCAAAAAAAGACTTAAATCAGAAATACAACTGATTTAAGTCTTTTTCTTCTTTATTTCCAAAAATGCGGCTGTGATAGCGTTGTAGCGATCGTAAGATCAAATCCTACGCGCAGCGTCTTAATGGTTTAAAGCCGCTTGCGTTCCTGCTGTATGTCCTGTCGTAAACGCAGCCGTAATATTATAGCCTCCAGTGTAGCCGTGAATATCCAGAATCTCACCGCAGAAAAACAATCCAGGCATCAGCTTGGATTCCATTGTTTTCGGATTAATTTCCTTCAAGTTCACACCGCCCCCGGTAACAAATGCTTCCTTTAGAGAGAGCGTACCATTCACACGAATGGGAAACGCCTTGATTCGATGGGCGAGTTCTTGCCATTGCTGCTTGGGAATATGATCATAGGTCAAATCTTCACGCAGTTCAGCTTGCTGAAGCAATAACGGAATCATGCGTTCCGGTAAATAAGACTTAAGTACGTTTTTGATCGCCTTTTTTGCATCGACCGATGCCAGTTCCAGCGTCTCACGGTAGACTTCATCAGCATGTTTATGAGGCTGTAAATCGAGAGTTAATAACACCGTGTTTACCTTATCTTTTTTCATTCCCTTGACGACAAACTGACTGCAACGCAAAGCAGTTGGACCAGACAAACCAAAATGAGTGAAAATCATATCTCCTTCATGAACGATAACCTTCTTTTGTTTCGCATTCCATACGGTCAGGCTGATGTTTCGTAAGGAGAGTCCCTGAAGCTCTTTTGTCTGGATGAATGTCTCGCCTGACGTTAGCGGGACCTCTGTTGGATATAGTTCCGTAATGGTATGCCCTGCTTGCTCTGCCCATGCATAGCCGTCACCTTCCGAGCCTGTATGAGGGACGGACTTGCCACCGACAGCGACTATGACGTTACGGCTACGCAGCATTTCACCGGAACGCAGCCGCACGCCAGCCGTATGACCTTCTTTGTAAATCACTTCTTGAACAGGACAGCTTGTCCGAATTTCGACTCCTTGAGAGCGTACCTTATTAATCAAAGCGTCGACGACCGTTTTGGCTTTGTCCGTCACTGGGAACATACGCCCGTTGTCTTCTTCCTTTAAGGCTATACCTAGTTGTTCAAAGAAGGCGATGATATCCCGATTGCCGAAAGCAGCCAGGGCACTGTGCAGAAAACGGCCATTGCCGGGAATGTGGCGAATGAGTTCATCCAGCTCTTTTGCATTCGTGACATTGCAGCGACCTCCACCGGAGATCCCCAGCTTTCGTCCGAGTTTATTTCCCTTTTCCACTAAAAGCACCTTGGCGCCCTCGCCACTAGCAGCCGCCGCGGCCATTAAGCCGGCTGAGCCGCCTCCGATCACAATTACGTCGTAAGTCATAAACCTCTTCCTTTTCGTCGACAAATTTTCAAAAAATTCAGAATCGCGTAACAAATTTTCCATCATATCGTAATCCCGTCTCTTTAGATAGACTCTGAGCACAGTAGCTGTGTATATCTTCTATTTTATAGGAGTAAGTAAAAAAAAACGTAAAAACGATCCTCTTATATATATCCGGTATTTAGCAGAATTTGTCGTTCTACACCGGGATTTTAACACATATATTGTAATATATTGTAGCCTGTGCTTTAATTCAACTAACGGCGTCAAGGAAAGATGATGAGGGGGAGAAGTCCTTGTTAATTGCGTTAAAGGAAAGTGTGCTCCAAGTTCTCCTTGCCGTTATATCGGCGGGTTTTTTCTCTATATTAACGGATTATGGAGACAAGAAAAAGGTTTGGGCAGGCCATCTGCTTCCCGGACCTCATCAAGGAATACTTTATTTGTGTTGCTTGCCAGCCATATTGCTATGTTCGCTCTTTCAATACCAGCCTCCATATGGCCTACCTTCCAATCTCGGTATTATTCCCCTTACTGTGGGCGTCATGTACGGTACACGTCGCACTTCCTTTGTACTCGCTGCTTCTGCATTGACGGGTGTCCTAATTATAGCGCAGTCGATAGAAATGTCCCCAATGTATGTGGGCACTGCTTTTATCCTTTTTCCTTTTATGCTACTGCATGTCAAGTTTTTTCAAAGAGGAACATTGTTGGACAAAAAGCTCGTAATTTTCACATATGTTGTGGCTGATATGCTGCTTAAGGCTTTATTACCGCTATTGTGGGGCAAACAGAACATTTCAGTATACATTCCTGATCTGCTTACAACGTTTTGGAATGTTGCTGTAGGTGTGTTGGCAAGTTTTGCGGTCGTAAGTCTGATGCATAATTCTTTTGAGAAACTGACGCTGCGGCGAGATGTAACTGAGTTTACGAGCAAATATTTAATCGAAGTGGATAAGCTGCGTCAAGTCATGGATTTGATGCCGTTATCTCTTGTTACTTTGGACAGCGAAGAACGAGTTATACATATGAACAAAACGATGTTGGAGCTCTATCGGGACTTCGATCCCTTTATTACGCTGCCTGAGGTCGTAGGCCGTCCCTTAAACTCGTTGTACGGTTTTAGCGCTTCACCTGTAGTTAACGAACGAGTTGCGAAAGCATTGGAAGGAGAAGCAGGCGCTGATTTTATAAATGTATCTCCCAAAGTATTCTTTTCAAGTTTCCTCCTTTTCGGGATAAACATATGAATCAAACCACAGGCGTCATTATCGCCTTGCAGGACATTACAGAGCTGGAGACGCTCCGCAGTGAGCTGGGCAATTTTGAGAGGCTCAGTCTGGTCGGGCAGATGGCCGCGGGCATTACTCATGAAATACGTAATCCGATGGCGGTTGTGCGCGGGTTTTTACAGCTTATGCGCGAGAAAAGCCTGATTCTCTAGGCCATTACTACCGCATCGTAATGGAGGAGCTGGATCGGGCGAATGGGATTATTAATGATTTTCTTTCCCTGGCCCAGAATCGGATTGTCGAGAAGGAGCAGTGTCATCTGCATGACATCATTCGTGAACTAACACCTCTATTGTGGGCAGATGCCAACCTGAGGGGACAGACGATCGAGTTAAAGCTGGAGGATCATGTAACAATGCTGCATCTGAACCCTAAGGAGATCAAGCAATTGCTGCTTAATTTATCGCGTAATGCGATGGAAGCTATGGGGGAAAAGGGCGTGCTGACCATTTCTACTCATGAGGAAGGGGATTTTGTCGAACTGGAAGTGAGGGATACTGGTCCGGGAATTCCGCCAAAACAGCTTGAAAAGCTGTTCCAGCCTTTTTACACAACCAAAACGAAAGGTACAGGTTTGGGTCTGGCCTTATGTCAAAGTATAGTGGAGCGTCATCACGGTACGATTGCCGTAGATTCGGTGGAGGGAATGGGCACACAGTTTAAAGTCCGTCTGCGCAGAACCATTCCGACTTATCGGGAGCATTCTGAGCCTCCTGTCATAAATTCGATACAGAAATAATTGTGCAAAGATGTAACCGGATTTTTTGCAAATTACGTGAAAAAGATTGTATAATGGGCTTTAGATGTCCATGCCTTTACTACGGCACAGGATGAAATTAGAAACGTAGTATACATGATTTAATGAAAAGGAGTGAAAGAATATGTCTATGTCTTTCGATCAATATATGAGAGATTCAGTTCAGCCTATGCGCGATGAACTGACGAATCTTGGGATTCAGGAATTGCGTACTTCTGAAGATGTGGAGGCCAAGCTGCCTGATGCTAAAGGTACAGTGCTGGTGGTTGTGAACTCGGTATGCGGTTGTGCCGCAGGCCAATGCCGCCCGGGTATAGCTGAAGCGCTGAAGCATGATATTACGCCGGATCATCTGTATACGGTTTTTGCGGGACAGGATAAGGAAGCAACGGCGAAGGCTCGCGAATTTTTCGCACCGTATCCGCCATCTTCCCCTTCGATCGCGCTGCTGAAAGACGGCGAACTGGTTCACTTCATCGAGCGTCATCAGATCGAAGATCGTTCGGCAGATCAGATTGCTGCTGATTTGACCGGTGCATTTGACCGTTTTTGCCGGTAAGACTGCTCAAGCTATGCCCCCGCATTTTTCGCCTGCGAAACTTGCCGGGGCTTTTGCGTGTTGGCTTGTGAAGGAAATTCCTAAAAAAGAGGTGCTTATCTGATGAGTTTGCAGGAACAGATTATTGCTGAATTGGGAGTACAGCCTACGATCAACGTAGAGGCGGAGGTCCGCAAGCGTGTGGATTTCCTCAAGTCGTACGTAACAAAAACAGGAAGCACAGGGCTGTTGATCGCCATTAGTGGCGGGATTGACAGTGCCGTAGCTGCCGCCTTGTGCAAGCAGGCTACAGATGAGTTGACGCAGGAGCAAGGGCAAGAATACAAAACGCTAGGTGTATTCCAGCCATATGGTCAACAGGAAGATATTGATCATAGCTACGCAGTGGCTAAAGCGTTCAATTTGAAATATGCTGGGGAAACGAACATTAAGGAAGCCGTGGATGAGGTTGCCGTGGAAGTGGAGCATGCATTAAAGGATATGGGTCTGGAACGTTCCATCACTCCGCAAGTGAGAGGGAATGTAAAGGCAAGAACACGTATGGTGGTTCAGTACGCACTCGCGAATGAACTGAACCTGCTCGTCGTGGGTACAGATCATGCTTCAGAAGCCATTACAGGCTTTTATACCAAATGGGGCGATGGTGCGGTCGATATTACACCGCTCAGTACGCTCAACAAACGTCAGGTACGTTTGTTAGCCAGCTATCTTGGAGTTCCACAGGCTATTTTGGACAAAGCGCCTACAGCAGGATTGTGGGAAGGCCAGACGGATGAAAAGGAACTGGGAATCTCCTACGAAGCAAACAGCGACTATCTGGAAGGCAAGGAAATTGACCCCGCAGCCCGCGAAAAGCTGGAAAGCTATTTTACACGTACAGCACATAAGCGGACAAGCATTCCAGGAGTGTAAGCATGAATCATTTTGGAATTGTAAAATGCTGAACTAAATAAATGCGGCGATCCGCCCGGCGGATCGCCGTTTGTATTGAGAGGGCTATTGCCTAATTGGTGATCCAGTCAATGAAGCGGCGGGTTTCGGTAATCGCCTGATCCAGTTGAAGACTGCCTCCCTGGAATGGGTGAACCGTATTAAAAGTATGATTGCCGCCTTGAATTTGTACCCACTCGATATCGGGACGAACGGAGGTGAGCTGGGCAGAGCCTTCCCGTAGACGTTTGGAGTCTTCGGTTCCCTGGATAAGCACAACTGGGAGCTGGCTGTTGGCAAGTCTGTCTACAATGGCAAAACGCTCGCGATTGTGCTCCAGGTCGTCCAGAATGACAGCATCCAGCGGAAGCTGTTGCCCAGTTCTGGCGTTTTGCACATAGCTGCGTCCCTTGGCACGCATTTCTTCTTTTTGCGGTAAAGTAAACAGATCAAGATCCGTTACGCCATTCCATGAAATGACGCCAGCAATCTCGCCGGGATGATCTAGAGCATATACAAAGCAGCTTCCCGCACCTCGGCTATGTCCTAACAGAAACAACGGCAATTCTCTGAATTCATGGCGTGCTCTCAGATTGGACAGCAATAGTACCAAATCCTCTTGTTCGCGGCTATAGGTGTTGCGTGCGAACTTTTCCAGCTCGGTAAAATTCTCCAGATCCTCACCTATGCCATTATGTGAAAAGTTGAAGGTTACCACATGGTTATCCATACTCAATGCTTCTGCTATAAAGGGGAACATACCCCAATCCTTAAATCCTTTGTAGCCATGAGCGATGATGAGCAGGCTTTTGGCCGTATTTTTAGCGGGAAACCAGGAGGCACGGATCACCGCATCTGTTCCTGCATCGGTACCTGCTTCAACCACAATCGTTTCTGACATCCTATCCTTCCTTTCTACGGGAGTTTTTAAACCGGCATATCCGCGAATTTCAAGCATTCACTGATTGCCTCTCTCATTTTAACATATTTTGGTGACGCTTTTACGCCTTTGCGACTCGCCAGGGTGTGGACGCACTGTTACAATAGATCCAGTAAAGTAAAAAAGGGCGGGGAATACCCAAATGATCTACGGAATTGGACATGATGTACTGGAAATAAGCCGTATGGCTCATATTTTGGCAGGTAAATATGCAGATGCATTTTTGAATCGGGTGCTGACCCCGGCAGAACGCGAGCTTGCAGTGGAACGTAAGGGAAGGCTAGCGGAGTTCGTAGCAGGGCGCTTTGCCGCCAAGGAAGCGGTAACGAAAGCCTTCGGCTGTGGAATTGGACAAATCATCGGGTTCAGTGATATGGATATTCTACCTGAACCTGGGGGGAAGCCCGTAGTTTATTTGTCTTCGTCTGCGTGGGATCGACTGAGATTGCCGAATACGGGTGACTCGAATTACAGCATTCACTTGAGTATTACACATCAGCCTAACATTGCCTCTGCTTTTGTGATTGTCGAATATAAGGAGACGTGATGGGATGACTACAAATACATTGGAACAAAAGCGCTATTTTAGCTTTGAACTGTTGAATTGGTATACACGTAACAAACGCGACTTGCCGTGGCGCCGCCATCGCAATCCTTTTTATATCTGGATTTCGGAAATTATGCTTCAACAGACACGTGTCGATACGGTCATTCCGTATTTTAATCGCTTTATTGCACGTTTTCCGACGATTGAAGCGCTGGCGGAAGCGCCCGAGGAGGATGTGCTCAAGCTATGGGAAGGGCTAGGGTATTATTCACGGGCTCGGAATTTGCAAACGGCAGCGAAACAGGTAGTTGAGCTTCACGGTGGGCAGGTGCCGGATGATACGCAGGCTGTTGCGGCACTGAAAGGTGTAGGTCCATATACGACGGGGGCCATTATGAGCATTGCCTTTAATCGACCAGAGCCTGCTGTAGACGGGAATGTGATGCGTGTGCTGTCACGTTATTTCCTCATTGAAGAGGATATTATGAAGGGTAGCACGCGGTCGCATATGGAAAGTCTGGTCAGGGAGCTGATTCCCGAAGGGAGAGCCGCTGATTTTAATCAGGCGCTGATGGAGCTGGGAGCGCTAGTCTGCACGCCAAAGTCGCCCCATTGCCTGACCTGCCCGGTCATGGAGCATTGCTCGGGCAGGCTGGCAGGCCGCGAGGAGACGCTGCCAGTCAAAACAAAAGCGAAACCGCCGCGCCTGGAGCCACGCTCCGTCGCCTTCATCGAGGGCAGCGGCGCGAACACAGGTCGCCTGCTTGTACGGCAACGCCCGGCCAAGGGCCTGTTGGCCCGCATGTGGGAGCTGCCGCATGAGCTTGCCGGGCCGGAGGGCTACAACGGCCCGGTGCCGGATGAGCCAGCCATGGACCATCTGGCGGCTCATTTGTTGGCAGAGGGCGTGCATGCGCGCCCGGTGCGGTTTGTACGTGAGGCGGAGCACACGTTCAGCCACATTCACTGGAACCTGCGTGTGTTCCAGTGTGAAGAGGTCGCCGCTCCTGCCGGGAAGGCTGCCGAGCAGCGGGCCAGCTACAGCACCGCGGCGAAGCCAGGTGCGTTGATTGCGCTCGCTGAGCAGGCGGATCAGGCGAGTAGCACCTTGCCAGCGGGGTACCGCTGGATCAGTGAGGCAGATATGTCCACCTTGGCGTTCCCCAAGGTGTTCCTTGATCTGATCACCGAGTATTATACGAAGCAAAAAGAGAACTGATGTTGATAAAATAGCGGCAGTATGGACTTAAGGTTACTCCATGCTGCCGCTATTTTTTTGTTTCTGGAATGAAAATGCCTAACTTAGTTACGAACAAAGCGTGTTATTTTTGGTGATTTTTTCGGTATTCGGATGGAGTTAATTTGTTGACCGTTTTGAACATCTTGGAGAATAGGAGTACATCTTTATACCCTACTGATCGAGCAATATCTCCGATTTTAAGGGAAGTATTTTTTAATAGGGAGCATGATTTTTCAATCCTCAAATGCAATAAAAATTCCTGCGGTGACTTATTGAGTTGTTGTTTGAATAAACGATGCAAATACGAACGGTCAATTGAAATGTACTTGGCAATGTCACTTACGGTAATGAAATGTGAATAGTTTTGCTGAATGAAGAGAAGCGCTTCTTTAATATACCGCTGCTGTCTTACCTCATTGTTGACTTCCTGATTAGGATAAAGTTCAAACATCAGATATAGAAATTCATACAACTTGGATGCAAGCAGCAGGTCTTTGTTGGATTTTAGCGTAGAAGAAACGACGATGCTCTCCATACAGCGGGCAAGGCTGCCCTCGGCTTCGAACTGGAAAATGGGATTATCCCTATTGATACAGGTTCGGCTTAGATATTCTTTGGCTTGCACCCCATTAAAACCGATCCAGGCATATTCCCACGGGTCGACTTCATCCGCTTCGTAGTAAATTAAAACCTTCGGCTCAATAAAGAAAGCATCGTTTTTCTCCAAATGATAGATTTTATCATTGACTTTAAAGATCCCTTTTCCTTTTAAAATAAAATGCACCATATACCCGCTTCGAATGGCTGGACCATAAGAGTGTTTGCTGGTACAGCTTTCTTTGCCACAGGTGTATAAATTGAGATCCAGGTTGTTATAGGAATGATTGGAAAAATGCGAACTCATTTGGTTTCACCTCTTAATTCATCTCTGCATATTATCACACCGTTTCATATAGAGTCTACATTATTCCATATAATTATTAAAACTATTCAATTATTATTAGGGTGTAAGAAACAAGGAAACAACATAATTTATATTTTTTGAAAATATTACTATTGGCGCTACAAGGGGGTTACTATGGCTATATACATTGATAAAGAGAAGCTTTTATTCCATTTACAAGGCAGCAATACGAGTTATGTCATGCAGGTTATACGTGATGGTTATTTAGCTCATCTGTATTGGGGGAAGAGAATTCAGACCTATCGGGGGAGCAACAAAATCATCTTCATGGATAGAGGATTTTCACCTAATCCCGATGGGGCGGATCGAGCCTTTTCACTGGATACCATCCCACAGGAATACCCGTCATTTGGAAATAGTGACTTCAGGATTCCTGCGTATCAGCTTCAATTGGAGAATGGTTCTACAGTGACAGATTTTCGGTATAAAGAACATCGGGTTTACCAAGGCAAACCAAAATTGAAAGGGCTTCCTTCTACGTATGCGGAGGATGATGGCGAAGTAGAAACACTGGAAATCATCCTTGAAGACCCATTAATTGATGTAAGGGTTGTACTATCCTATAGCCTATATCAAAAAGGGGATGTCATTACCCGTTCAGTCCGTTTCGATAATGAAGGTCAGCAGCAGCTAAAGTTGCTTAGAGCATTAAGTGCTAGTGTGGATTTTCGTGATGATGAGTACGAACTCATTACCTTGTACGGTGCGCATAATAATGAAAAAAATATAGCAAGACGAAAAATTTTACCCGGGATTCAAATGGTAGACAGCTGCCGCGGAGCCAGCAGCCCTCAACAAGCACCCTTTATGGCACTTGTAAGGGAAGGAACAGATGAAGAACAGGGCGAAGTGTACGCCTTTAATCTGGTGTACAGCGGGAACTTTACGGCCCAGACTCAGGTTGATTCCTATCGGAACACTAGAGTTACGATGGGGATTAATCCTTTTGATTTTACATGGTTGCTTGAACCAGAGGAATCCTTCCAAACGCCAGAAGTCGTCATGGTATACACCGAAAATGGCTTGGGTGGTATGTCGAGAATTTATCATGATTTATACAGGAACAGATTATGTCGTGGACCATTTCGTGACAAGGAGCGGCCGATCCTGATTAATAACTGGGAAGCCACCTATTTTGACTTTGATGCCGACAAGATTGAGCAGTTGGCCAAGGAAGCTCAAAGTGTAGGAGTGGAGCTGTTTGTATTGGATGATGGATGGTTTGGAAAGCGTGATGATGACAATACTTCATTAGGCGATTGGGTGGTGGATCGTCGCAAACTTCCAGATGGCTTGCCGGATCTTGCCAACCGCATTCGAAATCTGGGTATGGAGTTTGGCTTGTGGTTTGAACCTGAAATGGTATCCATAGACAGCGATTTATACAGAAAGCATCCCGATTGGTGTATCCATGTCCCTGATCGTCCGTATACGTTGGGTAGAAATCAGCTTATGTTGGATTTATCGAGGAAGGAAGTGTGTGAGTACATCGTTAAGTCGGTTTCCGACATTTTATCGGATGTTCCAATTACTTATGTGAAATGGGACATGAATCGTCACATGACAGATGTGGGTTCGGCCGCTTTACCACCTGAAAGACAAAGGGAGACGGCGCATCGTTATATTCTGGGGCTCTACAGTGTAATGGAAGAGCTTACATCGAAGTTTCCTCATGTCTTATTCGAGAGCTGCTCTAGTGGAGGAGGCCGTTTTGATGCCGGTATGCTCTATTACATGCCTCAGACCTGGACAAGTGATAATACGGATGCCATTTGCCGACTGAAAATTCAATGGGGAACAAGTCTTGTCTACCCTCCGATTACGATGGGCGCACACGTCTCCACGGTACCTAACCATCAAGTGGGCAGAATAACTCCATTGGAGACCAGAGGTTATGTCGCCATGGCCGGGAATTTAGGATATGAGCTGGATCTGACGGCATTAACCGTTGAAGAAAAAGAAGTGGTAAAACAACAGATAGCTCTGTATAAAGAAATGAGATCGCTCATTCAGTTTGGAAAGTTTTACAGAATTATTAATCCATTTGATGAAAATGAAGCCGCATGGAGCTTTGTGTCAGAGGATCAAACGGAAATGGCGGCCAGCTATTTCAAGGTTTTATCCCAACCGGCTGCTGCGATTAAAACGTTAAAATTCAAAGGTCTGAATCCAGACTACGTTTACAGAAATATAGAAACGGGTGAGCTGTTCGGTGGTGATGAATTAATGCATGTTGGCATAACGCTTGCCAGGGTGAAGCAGGACTTTTTAGGCATGTTCTGGAGATTTGTTAAAGAGGACATCTGATTCAGCTAGAGGAGGTTTTACTAGATGGAAGCAAAAGAAAAGCATTATAAGCAAATATCTCAAGAAATTTTAAAATATATCGGTGGTGAAGAGAACATTATCGGTGTGGCCCATTGTGCCACAAGACTAAGAATTGTCCTTGAGGACAATGAAAAAGCGGAATTAAAGAAGATTGAAGATATTGATCTGGTTAAAGGTGTTTTCATAGCAGGGGATCAACTGCAGATCATTTTTGGAGCAGGGTTGGTCAATAATATCTATGCTGTGTTCTCCAAACTGACTGGAACGGAAGATATGTCATTAAGTGATGTCAAATCGAAGTCCGCACAAAAGCAAAATCCTTTTCAGAAAGCCATTAAATCGCTGTCAGATGTCTTCATTGAGATCATGCCTGGAATTCTTGCCGCCGCATTGTTAATGGGGATAACCGGTCTTCTGGGTCAAAAGGGGCTATTCGGCCCTAAATCGATTGTGGAGATGTATCCAATTTTCCAAGGGATCAATCGCTTTGTTCAGATCGTTTCCACAGGGATTTTCACCATCCTCCCGCTGCTTGTTGTGTATTCTGCAACCAAGAGATACGGTGGTCGTCCAATTCTCGGGCTTGTGCTAGGTGCGATTATGCTTCATCCGGCCTTGGCGGATGCTTTTGAGGTAGCTAAAGGAAGCCAAAATCCGGAATCGATCAGTCTTTTCGGGCTTCCCGTACAGTTGGTTGGCTTTCAGGGCGGTATTATTATTGCTCTAATGATGGGATATGTGGTAGCCAAGTTGGATCAGTTTTTTAACAAAAAGGTTCCAGACATGATTAAACTATTTTTGGCTCCTTTGCTGACGGTCTTTGTTTCTTCTCTGCTATTGTTTACCATTATCGGCCCTCTTGGGCGAGAGTTGGCCAGTCTGGTGACTGTTTCGTTGCTTTGGATGACGCAAAACCTAGGGATATTCGGCTTTATGTTTTTTGCAGGTATTCAGCAGATCATCGTTATTACGGGTTTGCACCATGTTATGGGCGCGGTAGAAGCACAGTTGTTAACCGATACAGGCAGAAATTTTATCAATCCATTGGCATCGGTAGCTTTGATGGCTCAAGGGGGCGCCGTTTTGGGGTATGTTCTTTTGAATCGCAAAGACACCAAGGTTAAAGAACTGGGTTACTCTGCATTCGGGTCTGTACTTTTTGGAATCTCGGAACCAGCCATCTTCGGGGTCACTTTAAAGTATAAATTCCCTTTAATTGCTGGTTGCCTTGGAGGAATGGTTGCAGGGGCATATGTATATTTAAGCAAGCTGACAGCCATAGGATTCGGAACCACGGCTCTTCCTGGCTTTGCAATTGCAGCATCAGATAACCACGGTCATATCAATTATCTTGTCGCTCATCTGATTGCCCTGTTATGCGGAGCATTATTTACATTGGCTTACGGTATGATCAAGAGCAAGAGGTCAAAAGTAATATCTTAAGGAATGAATCGAAGTTTATGAATAAAAAGGAGTAGAAAGAGCTTGCAGGCTCTTTCTACTCCTTTTTATTTGCGGATATCGTACTTATATGGAGGGATCGCTCTCAATCAGCCCTTTGCCGATCACATTGGCTGATACCGGAGGCTTGCCAAGCTCGCGCGACCATACGGATAACTGCCCGATATGATGAATCTGGTGGGCAATGACATGGCGCATTACCTCACCCCAGGCATCAATCGCAATTCTGCCGTCCGGGAGGTGATCTTCAAACCTTTTTCGTTCCAGACCTTCATGCCAGGCGAGTACGAACGGCTCTACATCGAGTCGAAACTTTGCATCCAGCTCGCGGACTTTATTCAGCGTATTATACTGAGAGAAGTCTTCCTGAAAATCAGGTTTGCCTTGAATGATTTGAATCCAGCTCCATTCTACATCAACGATATGAAAGAGCGTTTTTAGAATGCCGCCAACCCCGCCGATGCGTTCTTTCAGCAGTTCCTCCTGCGGCACCTCTTCACACCAGCGGTACCATTGTTCCCGAACCATCCAATTGTAACGAAAAAAAGTCTGCATCCATTACCCTCCAGGGACTGTAATAAAGAATGATTTCCACCAGTTTACCACAGAATGCCAAAAGGGCTGTCTCATTCGTAGAAAATCTACTTTTGAGACAGCCCTCGTGATTCAGGATAAGAATGTTGCTACTGGCTTATTTCTTTGCAGCAGCGTAACGTTTGTTGACTTCATCCCAGTTGATTACATTGTAGAAAGCTGCAATGTAGTCTGGGCGTTTGTTTTGATATTTCAGGTAGTAAGCATGCTCCCAAACATCCAATCCAAGGACCGGAGTCAGACCTTCGAACAGCGGGCTATCTTGGTTTGGAGTGCTAGTGATCGCCAATTTGCCGTCTTTGCCGACAACCAGCCAAGCCCAGCCGCTACCAAAACGAGTTGTAGCTGCTTTAGTGAAGTCTTCTTTAAACTTGTCATAGCCGCCCAGTTCGTTGTTGATGGCTTCAGCAATTGCACCTGTTGGCTGTCCACCGCCGTTAGGAGCGATAACTTCCCAGAACAGGCTGTGGTTGTGGTGTCCACCACCGTTATTGCGAACCGCAGTGCGGATGCTTTCAGGAACGCTGTCCAGATTGGAGATCAGATCCTCCAGGCTTTTGCTTTGCAGTTCAGGAGCGCTCTCCAGAGCTGCATTTAAGTTCGTAACATATGTGTTATGGTGACGATCATGGTGAATTTCCATTGTCAGTGCATCAAAGTGTGGTTCCAGTGCGTCTTTTGCGTAAGGAAGTTCTGGTAATTGAAATGCCATAATAAAATCCCTCCTGGTTATATGGTTGGGTAAGTGTTCCTATGTAATAATACCCTCGATAGTTATATTAAACCGCATTCGGCCTATTTTTTCAACATTTTTGTTTGTAAAATACCAAACTGAGCAATAGCGCCTGGTAGCTAGCATGTCCAAAAACCCGATTGGAATACGTAATACATAGGTAATAAGAGGTAAATTTGCCCCTCAAAAATGTAAACGCTTTATATACAGCGCTTACATGAGAAAAAAGGATGTATTCCGTCAAAAAGTATGGTTTAATGGTCAAGGAAGCAGAATTTTGGGCTTTTTTGTCGTCTGCTATTAGCTGTCATGTCTATGACATGACGAACTTGAGGGCACACACCCTTTTCCTGTTCTTCATTTCATATATAGCAGATCGTATGCATTTTTATCATAATGCCTTGTGATTAACACCATGATAAGCGCTTTATGGATTTATGTAAAAATGACGGTGCTGTCTCAATTTTTTTATTATGCTTACGAAAAGGGAGATATTACTTATGCACGTTCGTTCCTTTCAATTAAGTGATGTGAATTCAGTAACGGAACTCATGCAAATTGCCTTGTCAGAGGAGTGCTACAAAGAGACGGTGGGTGCTTTTGCCCGTCAGCTTTCGTGGGATTCCGGTTTGATCGTCGTTGCCGAAGAAGAGGGAGAGATCGTTGGTGCCCTGATTGGCACGATTGATCAGAATCATGGTTGTTATTATCGTATTGCTATTCACCCGGATCATCGTCGGATGGGAATCGGGAAATCGCTTGTGGAGTCCATGGAGCAGCGTTTTCAGCAACGTAAGGTTAGCCGTATTTGGGTAGCAGGGGACAAGCATAACAGTGCGGCCATGCCGTTGTACGAAGCTATGGGCTACGGAGCAAGCCAGATTTTACAGGCGTTTCAGAAGCTGAGTATTTTGGCACCTCATTAATCGGTATTCGATATACAGAAACGAAGTATAATATTTACATTTAGAGCATATCTGAGTAACCGTTGCAATCGGGTACGGGATATGCTTTTCTATTTATAACAGGGTTGAGGAGGTTAATTATGGACGCTTTGGCTCCTTCGTCAGACCCGCTTCCTTCACCGGAAACGTCCAAACAGGCAGGTCGCTCTGGTTACATACGCGATTGGTTAGTCACTCTGCTGATCGCGATGGTTGTCTTGCTGCTTCTGAACCTGTTTGTATTTAACTTGTCTACGGTCAGAGGACATTCGATGCAGCCGACGCTAATGGAAAGCCAGCATTTGTTCGTTAACAAGCTGGTTTATAATTTTCATGATCCGGGAAGAGGGGACATTGTGATTTTAAAAGATCCCGATTCCAAACTGTCCAGCCCAAGATTTTTAGTGAAAAGAGTCATAGGTATTCCCGGAGATGTCATTCGGATTGAGCATAATCATTTATATGTAAACGGTGAGCTGCTAAATGAACCGTACACCAACTCGGACGTGGAGGATGGTGATTACGGTCCTTTTACGGTGGAGCCAGAACACTTCTTTGTCATGGGAGATAATCGCCATACGGCTGCAAGCAAGGATAGCCGGTATTTTGGCAGCGTTAAGTCTGAAGATTTACTGGGACGTGCAGAGTTTATATTTTGGCCGATCTCGGAGTGGAAGTGGCTATAGAGCAGTTATGATTCTGAAATCAATGGGGAACACGCACAAACCGATCAGGGTTATAACGGATCAGCGATTCCCAATCAGGAAAGGAAGAGAACGATGAAAGAAGTGATGGTTTATACCGACGGTGCTTGTTCGGGGAACCCGGGCCCAGGGGGCTGGGGGATTGTTTTGCTGTATGGAGAGCATCGTAAGGAGCTGTCGGGTGCCGAAAAGATGACGACAAACAACCGCATGGAGATCAAGTCGGTGATTGAAGCGCTGAAGCTGCTCAAGGAGCCGTGCCGTGTAAAAGTACACAGTGACTCTGCCTATGTCGTCAATTGCTTCAAACAAGGCTGGATTAAGAATTGGCTCCGTAATGGCTGGCGCAACAGTAAAAATCAGCCGGTGGAGAACAAGGAACTTTGGGAAGAACTATGGGCACTAATGGGTAAGCATGAGGTTGAATATGTAAAGGTGAAGGGCCACAGTGACAACGAACTGAATAATCGCTGTGATTTTCTGGCGACGAGTGCTGTTAAAAATTTACGGTAGCATCTGCTGCTATTTTCTGTTGAAATTTGAGATAGGAGAATGATACATCATTCTCCTATCTGTCACGAAGAATTGTGAAAGAGAGGTGAGTATCGGATGCAACGCGAACTAACTCGGACGGCGACCGGAACGGCTTCGACTTGGGCTTCGCTCAAGCAGGAAATTATTGAGGCAGCTCCAGGGCTGGGGATTGATTCCATCGGGTTCGCATCCGCCGATCCCTTTCTGTCTCTGAAAGCTATATTGGAAGAGCACCGTGCTAAAGGTTATGAATCCGGCTTTGAGGAGCCCGATATTGATAAGCGTATCTATCCAGAGCTGTATGGCTCGCAGCCCGCATCCCTGATTGCCATTGCGGTGGCGTATCCTTCGAAAATGAAGGACCCGCCGAAGTCGGACAAGGGCAAATACCGTGGTATTATGGCGCGTTCAGCTGGGGCAAAGATTATCATCTGGTACTGCGCGAAGCGATGGAAAAGCTGGAGGCTTTTATAAGTGAGCGGGTACCTGATGCACTGTTGAAAAACATGGTGGATACCGGAGAATTGTCGGACCGAGCCGTTGCGGAACGCGCAGGAATTGGCTTTAGCGGCAAAAATACGATGATGATTTCACCGACACTGGGGTCATGGATTTATCTCGGGGAGCTGTTGACGAACATTCCCTTCCAGCCCGATGAACCGGTTACGGATGGTTGCGGAGAGTGCACCAAATGTTTGGATGCATGTCCTACCGGCGCGCTTGTAGGTCCGGGACAGCTGAATGCCCAGCGGTGCGTGTCCTTTTTGACGCAAACCAAGGGCTTTTTGGACGAGGAGTTTATGCTGAAAATAGGGAATCGGCTGTATGGATGTGATACGTGCCAAATCGTATGTCCCAAAAATCGAGGCCTTAACTGGGATCATCATCCCGAGCTTACACCCGATCCTGAAATTGTGAAGCCGTTGCTGTTACCGTTACTGGATTTGAGCAATCGTGAATTCAAAGACCGGTTTGGTCAAAGTGCAGCGGCTTGGCGGGGGAAGAAGCCGATTCAACGTAATGCAGTCATTGGTCTTGGCAATTTCAAGGATGTTAGCGCGGTGCCCAAATTGACGGAGGTTTTATTGGATGATCCGCGTCCCGAGCTGCGAGGCACGGCGGCGTGGGCTTTAAGTCGAATAGGAGGGGAAAACGCTATGACAGCGATCAAGCAAGCATCAGAGAAGGAACAACATGAGCAAGTACGCGAAATGATCGCGCAGGCGCATTCCAAGCTAGCGGAACAAGAGCAGGCAGAGCAGCAAACTTCTGCTGAATTAAAGACGGAGGATTCACAGGGTCCAACTAAGATTTATTATGACGAAATGGAGACGCCTGTGGGCACTCTGACGCTGTGTGCTACGGATCGAGGTCTATGCCGAATTGACTATAGCTCTTTTTATGCGAAGGAAGCATTGCTTCAGCAATGGGCCCGGACATGGGTCGGGGAATATGTCTATGTACAGGAGCCGGAAAAGCTGCGCGAAGCTGCAGAACAACTGCGTGAATATTTTGCGGGAGAACGACGGGAATTCAGTATAGCCTATGATTTGAGAGGCACTCCTTTTCAAGAGCAGGTATGGCGCGCACTGCAAAATATTCCGTACGGACAAAGTGTGTCCTATCAAGATATTGCAGAATCGATTGGACGAGCCAAGGCGATACGTGCTGTCGGCGAAGCCAATAACAAAAATCCATTGCCTATCCTGTTTCCATGCCACCGTGTATCGGGTGCAAACGGTAGTTTGGTTGGCTATGCCGGAGGCTTGCCAGTCAAAATGAAGCTGCTGGATTTGGAGAAGGAATAAGGACATATGTTTGCAAAAAGTAATTTGCTAGCTGTCCCATGTTTTGCTATGATAGGTTCGTGTAATTCAAGATGTCTCATATAAATATACAGAGGTGACGACTTCGTGGTGTGGAATATTGTCATTCCGATTATTACCCTGATTGTTGGCTTGGTCGGGGGATTTTTCATCGGTGCTTATTATCTTCGCAAACAGCTTGAAAAGATGCAGAACGACCCTGAAACGCTGCAAAAAATGGCCAAACAGATGGGCTACAACCTGAATGGGAAACAGATGCAAAAAGCCCAGCAGATGATGAAGAACCAACAGTTCTCCAAAAATCAGCCTGGTGCGCGTAAAAATCAGGGCCGTCGGAAATAATGAGCAACGTGAGTACGGATGCCGCATGAGGTTGCTGCATAGAGGAGGATTACTGTGGCTGGCGTAAAAGATTATATTAACCGCAAAGCTGCGGATAACCGGGATAAAATCGAGTACCATGTGGAGCAGATTTTAAAACTGATCGGTGAGGACCCCAAGCGTGAAGGTTTGTTGGAAACACCAGCACGCGTTGCGCGCATGTATGAGGAAATATTTGCGGGTTATGAGGTTGATCCACGAGATGCGCTGGGTGTGACATTTGACGAGAATCACGAGGAGCTTGTAATCGTGAAGGATATTGTCTACTACAGTCAGTGTGAACACCATATGGCTCCTTTCTTCGGAAAAGTGCATATCGGCTATGTACCCAGCGGTAAAATTGTAGGACTAAGCAAGCTAGCCCGTTTGGTGGAGGCGGTGACCCGCCGATTGCAGGTACAGGAGCGTATTACATCGCAGATCGCTGATATTTTAAATGAAGCGGTCTCCGCTCACGGAGTTATGGTGGTCGTGGAAGGCGAACACTTGTGCATGTGTGCCAGAGGTGTCAAAAAGCCTGGCAGCAAAACGGTAACATCTGCCGTACGCGGTACGTTCCGTGATAATGCAGCACAACGCGCAGAGTTCTTGTCCCTGATCAAGGAATAATTGAACAGAATGCAATGGTTAGTGATAAAAAAAAGGGTGGTTTACGCATAGGCGTAGCCGCCTTTTTTTTGTTAACATCGGTAATAGTGACAATGGGATAGCTACTGTGAAGAAGATGAAATAAAAAAATAGCAGCATGCTGCCTTGAAAATTACGATTAGTCTATGGATAACAGTTATTTTTAAGATAGGGGATAACGTATGGACCATATACATAGCTCAACAGAAATAACAACAGCATTGCCTGAGTTGCAATGGTTGGAAGCGCCACTGATGACTACTCAGGAAGACGTATTGTTTCCGCTGGCTTGGGAGGAGCTGGCTTGTCGGCAAGTAGGGAAAGGAGCTGCGCCCATTTTGCATGTATGGCGGCATCCGGCAGCGCTTGTGATTGGTCACCGGGACCGCAGGCTTCCCAACGCTCCACAGGCGATGGAGCGAGTGCGTAGTTCAGGAACGTCGGTATGCGTGCGTCCTTCAGGTGGAGCAGCTGTCATGCTGGACAGGGGGGTACTGAACCTGTCCTTGATCCTGCCGAATCCGCAGCGGGCCATCAGCCTGCATGAGGATTTTCGGCTCATGGCAGGGCTGATTGCCGATGCGCTGGCCCCGTGGTCTGCCGAGGCGCAGACTGGAGAGATCATCGGGTCCTTCTGTCCCGGGGATTACGATGTGAGCGTCCGAGGACGCAAGTTTTGCGGCATTGCACAGCGGCGTCAAGCCAAGGCGTATATCATCACGGCCTTTGTGATGATTGAGGGCCACGGAGCAGAGCGCGCACAGGCGGTGCAGCAGTTTTATCGGGAGGCAGCCGGGGATACACCGGCAGGCGTGCAGCAGCCGGATTATCCCCGGGTTAATCCGGCAACGATGGGCAGCCTGGCAGAGCTGGCCGGAGTGCCGTCTGTCGAGGCGTACACAGCATCGCTACGCCGTGTAGTCGAGAGTCGGGCGGCCATTTTGCCTGCCGATGGCTCACTGGTGCAACTGGAAGGATTGGCAGAACAGATGGCAGCGCTCAGAGAGCGGTACGATTTGCAGGTGTAGTTTATTTTAGCTTAGAATGGTTGCCATCTCAGCTTGGAGGCTTGAGCGTAGCGCGCTTCCACCTCAGGCCAGTTGACGACATGCCACCAATCTTCGATGTATTTATTGCGTTCAGCCTGATGCTTTAAGTAATATGCGTGTTCCCACACATCGATCGCCAGCAGCGGAATAGACTCCCATTGAGTCAGGTTCTGGTGCTTTTCGGCCTGCAAAATTTCAAGCCGCCCGGCGCGCGGACTCCACACCAGAATGGCCCAGCCGCCGCCTTCGACCTTTTCGGCTGCTGAACTAAATTGCTTTTTGAAGGCATCGTAGCTGCCAAAATCCTTTTTAATCTGTTCAGCCAGCGGTCCGCTTGGATTTCCACCGCCTTGAGGGCTCATGATCGTCCAAAAAAGAGTATGCAGATAATGACCTGCACCGTTAAATGCCAGTTCACGTTCCCAATGCTTTACGAGGTCAAAATCACCTGTTTTTCGGGCTTCTTCCAGTTTCTTTTCCGCTTTATTCAGATCATTCACATAGCTCAAATGATGCTTGTCATGGTGAATACGCATCGTTTTTTCATCAATGTACGGTTCAAGCGCATTATAAGGGTAAGGAAGCGGAGGGAGCCGATGTCCGCCAATAGGGACCGGGCGACCGATTAAGGACTTTTCTGCTGGCGAAGGTTGAGCCTGGCCGGACTGGACGCCTTTAGTAGCCCCAGAACCCTCTCCTCTCATGCCGGCATGCCGCTCTCGAAACGCTTGCTCCGGGTAATCCTCACCCTCTGCCGCTACATGATACAACCCAGCGGCTCGCGCGATGGAGCCGGGCTCTTGAAAGGGAGTGGTTGAGATCAGGAAATATTGACTTTCATGTGCTGCGTGTATTACAACTCCGGCGGATTTTGGCTGTTGACGCAATGCATGACTGTGTTCAGTCAGCAAACCTAGCTGCCGTACATATTCTTGTGATTGACGGTTCGCGGTTTGCAGCAAATCGTCCAGTCGACGATTTAATTCCTGTGAGGCAGGCTGTGAATTCAAGCCTGAAACAGACAACGATTTCTCTCCAGTTGCTGATGCGTCTGATCCCCTTGAATGTGCTGATGATTCATCCAGCTGGTGTGTATGTGCTTGAGGAACAGACGACTCTTTTTTCCATTGATGCTGCCATGCCTGTTCTGCCGGATCAAGCGCGCTCCGTTGCTCTTCGAGCAGCTCGATGGCGGTGCGTTCCGTTTGTTCAAATACGGTTCGCCAATCATCCAGCAGCCGCACATAAGCAGGCTCTAGCCCTTCAGTAGCAGATTTAATCACTTCCACGTGCCAACTTTCCTGCTGCTTCCAATGACGAATTTCCTCCAGCACACGTAAGGGCAGGAAAGACCCATAAGTACTCAGCATTCGTTTTTACCTCCCGTATCCCGCTATAGCTATCCGGCAGATCTAGCAGATCTGTCCTGGATGCATATGTACCCAGTATATTCGCCGTCTCACCGTGAATATGTCTATGAACTTCCTTCATCAGGTTATACCTGTTGCGCAGAACAATAATTACTCATGGAAAATAAAAAAAAGAAGCCCGTCTACGGCACGGGTTAAGTGGGGACTGACCCCATAACGTGAGACAAATCAAAACACCTTCAAGAGAATCAAGCCATGTCGTAAGATATGGAGATAACCTTGGAGGTGTTTTTACGTTGGCAACGAGAGTGAGTTACCCCCTAGAAATAAAGATGAAAGCTATTGAAATGAGATTGGCAAGAGTTCCGGTAAAAGAGGTTATGGAGCAACTGGGAATACGGAATAAGACACAGCTAAAAACATGGATGAGGTGGTATCGAAAAGGCGAAGTGCATCGTCTGGAGCAGCCTGTGGGTAAACAATACAGCTACGGAAAAGGTCCGGAATACTCCTCAGAGCTTGAAAAAGTAAAGGCGGAGAACCGGTTCCTGAAGCAGCAATTGGACCTGCTAAAAAAGTACAAGGAACTGGAAAGGAGGTGGAACCAGAAGTCGCTGTTGCCTGGATCGAATCCATTCGAGACGAAGTGACGGTGTCTGAGGCTTGTAGATGGATCGGGATCGCAAGAGCGACCTACTACCGCTGGAAAGCAGCCGCGAAGACAGAGCGCACAGATGCTACGGTGGAGAAAATCCGGGGGCTTTGCATCCATCATAAATTTCGGTATGGTTACCGGAAAATCACCGCACTCCTTCGGGCAGAGCAAAGAATGAATCACAAACGAGTTCAGCGGATTATGCAGCGTGAGGGGCTACAGTGCCGCGTGAGGATGAAGAAACGAAAGGTCACTGGACAGTCTGCTCATCTAGCGGAAAATCTGCTGAAGCGGCAATTCCATGCCGAGGCGCCCCTGCAAAAGCTCGTCACGGATATCACCTATTTACCGTTTGGGGGTAAGATGTTGTACTTCTCCAGCATTCTAGATCTGTACAACGGAGAAATTGTGGCTTACAGTATAGCGGACAAGCAAGATACGTCCTTGGTTTTGGATACGCTGAATCAACTTCCAAAACGGACAAACATGCTACTCCATAGCGACCAGGGAAGCGTGTATACGTCACAGGCATATCAAGCTGCAGTAAAGGGAAAAGGCATTACCATGAGCATGTCCCGTAAAGGAACGCCCGCTGATCATGCCCCCATCGAATCATTTCATTCCACACTAAAGTCTGAAACGTTCTACCTCGAAGATCTCATCTGTACAACGACTGCCATCGTTGTACAGACCGTTCGAGACTACATCAACTACTATAACTCAATTCGGATTCAAACGAAACTAAATAACCAGTCGCCAGTAGATTACAGGCGACTGGTTATTTAAACTTGAAAGGTGTTTTGATCCCTGTCTCACAAATGGGGGTCAGTCCCCAGTGTCCATAGGCAGGCTTCTTTAAGACGATGAATACTTGTTTTAAAAATAATTTCTTACTTCGTAGTCGTTTGTTTATGGGCAGCAGCAGTGGTTTTCTTGTCCTCCAGCTCCTGTACACTGCTTAGAAATGTCGATACCCGTCGCAAATATTCACGGGGATGCTCTCTGAAAATAAGCTCATGTATCCCGTTTTTGACAATCCATACACTGGAAAGCGGGTTGGTTTGATTGGCAGCAAGCTTTTCCGCAATGGGGTAAGGAGCCTTTTCATCCTGTGTACCATGCACAAACATGATTGGAAACGGATAGTTCTCCTTTTTAACCTCTTGATATGGAATCTGATGCAAGCTGGTGCCGTTTAAGACTGGAAACAGCAACTCCAAAATTTCCAAAGACGGATGTCTCGGCAGATTAATTTGATTGTGAATGTTATGGTACAGTGTATCTGGCTCCAGCAGGAAGGTACTGTCCAAAATCATTGCGTCCACATCCTTGGTTTGCAAGCCCGCCTGAAGAGCGGTTCCTGCTCCCATAGAAAAGCCCCATACGATAATTTCCGACGAGCCGCGTTGCTTCGCAAGCTGAATCGCTCCAAGAAGCTGCTGGGATTCCGCCTTACCTCCGGTTGCGACGGCCTTGCTGTTTTGTGACGCGAATCCATAATCAAACATGACCACATTAAAGTTCAGACTGTGGGCATAATGCGCCAGATCATACATAGGAATCCAGCTTTCTTCGCGATTAGCCCCGTAACCATGACTGAAAATAATGGTTTTCCGCGATTGATCCGCCGGGATATACCAGCCTTGTACGATGCGGCTACCATCCTTCGCTGGGAAGCTGACATCTTCATAAGGCATGCCTTTGGCCTGCATCGGATTAGAGTACAAGGGTGCGACGGTGGGATTCGTAAGCACCCAGGCGATGTAAGCATGCAAGGCAATAAAGCAAAACAACAGAAAAAATACGACCGACAGCAGCAGAGCAATCACAACGTGCTTGAACCGCAGCATACGGGGATTAAAGAGTGGGGTGGACGGCTCCTGAACAGCGGTCTGTAGCTGAGCGTTGCGCTGGGATGTCGAAATCATGTAAGAGCCTCCTTATATAAAATTGATCTTCGAATCATAAAATTTAGGTATAATTCCACTTGAAAATAGTAGGGTATGTTCGTATAGATACCTATTATCGTATGATGGCTATTATCCAAAGTCAACGCCTGAACCGGAAAAGTAAAAATGATGCAAAGAATTGTCGATGTTTGTTCTTGTTCTGTAATATGGTTGTCACAAAAACATCGGTTTACAGTAGCCGCGACTATTCTATATAATTTATGTAACCATGTTTCATAGTGTGAAACGAATATGGATACAAGAGGAGCGGTTCACGATGGAAGACCGTAAATTAACCGTCCGCGCTGTAGAGCGTGCACTTGATATACTGCTGTGTTTTACCGCAGAATCTGATCTTGGTCTAACGGAGATTGCCTCCCAAATTGGTCTACATAAAAGCACTGTTCATCGTCTTTTGACTACGCTGGAGGATCGGGGATTTGTCGTTCGGAATGCCGAAACGGAAAAATATAGGCTTGGTTTTCGCATATGGGAGCTGTCCACGCATCTGTCCCAAAGCGATGAGCCGGCGGTGTTGTTACAGCCTGCAATGGAAGGACTGCGTGATCGCTTAGGGGAGACAGTCAGCTTGTACCTGCGGGATGGAAGCATGCGTATTCGCATACAAGCCGTGCAGAGCAATCAGGCGATCCGCAGGGTTGCGCCTGTGGGTGCGCGTATGCCGCTGGCTGTGGGAGCCTCCAGCAAGGTGCTGGCGGCCTTTATGCCACCGCAGGAGCTGGAGGTATTGCTAAGCAGTGAAGAATGGCCACCTTCGGTAGACCCGGAGGTTTATAAAGCCCAGCTGCAGGACATTCGTGAGAAGGGCTATGCGACCAGCTATGAAGAACGTGAGCCAGGAGCTGCGGCTGTGGCCGCGCCTATTGTGAACCGAAAGGGACAGGTCACGGCGGCTTTATCTGTATCCGGCCCGGTCAGTCGACTTGCGCCCGAGACGCTGCATGAGTTTGCACCGATTTTGATCGAAGCAGCCAAGGAAATGGGGCTTATGCTTCCGTGACAGTAATCAATACAAAGGAAATCATACAAGGGTTGCCAAAGCTATAAATTTAAAGTAGTCTGATAGAGATGGCGGGATGTTTGTTATAGCCGCCAATTCATGTGAATAGAAAGTATCACAGTTACTGGGGGAGCCTGTAATGCGGGCTGAGATGGAATCAGGCAAGATTCCGGACCCTTTGCACCTGATCTGGATCATACCAGCGTAGGGAAGTAATCGGCCATTGAAATGTATACGCAGCTGCTGTCTACGGCCGCGCATTGGAATATGATTATTCCACGTGCGATCGGTTTGGATAGCTGTCTCGTTTGATTAGCCGGTTCCCTAGGGAACCGGCTTTTTTGCATAGATCAGCGCCACCCTGGGAATGGTTCCGGATCGGTGTGTCATTTCAACGATACGGGAGGAATGGACCATGAAACCGACGGAAACAAAAGGAACAAAAGAAACAGGAGTGAAATCAGCAGATGCAGGATTGGCGGGAATAATAGAAGTAGAGGGAGAGAAGGCCAAAGCGGAGCAAGCCAGTGGGCTAAAGCCCTTTCCGGGGAGCCGTAAGGTGTATATTCAAGGTTCTCGGCCGGATATTGCTGTGCCTGAGCGTGAAATCGCGCTACAACCCACACATACGCCTCAGGGCACCGAGCATCATGAGCCACTGCGTGTGTATGATACCAGCGGTCCGATGACGGACGAAGCCTACCAGGTCGACATCCGTCAGGGATTGCCACCATTACGGCGAGCTTGGGCACTGGAACGGGGAGATGTGGAGGCTTATGAGGGCCGCGCCGTCAAGCCGGAGGATAACGGGATGAAGCCCGGCTCCAAACGGGAGACAGTGGAATTTCCCGGCGTGACCAACCGTCCGCTACGGGCTTTGCAAGGGCGTACTGTGACGCAAATGCACTATGCGCGGCAAGGGATCATTACGCCTGAAATGGAATTTGCGGCGATCCGCGAAGGCGTAGAGCCCGAGTTTGTACGACAGGAGCTGGCGGCTGGACGAGCTATTTTACCTTCAAATATCAATCACCCGGAAAGCGAACCCATGGTCATTGGACGCCATTTTCACGTAAAGATCAATGCGAACATTGGGAATTCTGCGGTTTCGTCCTCCATTGAGGAAGAAGTGGAGAAGATGACCTGGGCTGTACGCTGGGGATCAGACACGGTCATGGACCTGTCCACAGGTCGTAATATTCATACGACGCGCGAATGGATCATCAGGAATTCGCCTGTACCGATTGGAACGGTGCCGCTATATCAGGCACTAGAAAAGGTGAACGGCGAAGCTGAGAAGCTGACGTGGGAACTGTATCGAGACACGCTGATTGAGCAGGCGGAGCAGGGAGTGGACTATTTTACGATCCATGCGGGTGTATTGCTGCGATATATACCGATGACGGCGAACAGAATGACGGGAATTGTATCCCGGGGCGGGTCGATCATGGCAGCCTGGTGCCTTGCACACCATCAGGAGAATTTTTTGTATACGCATTTTGAAGAAATCTGTGAAATTATGAAAGCCTACGATGTGGCCTTTTCTCTCGGGGATGGTCTGCGTCCAGGGAGTATCTATGATGCGAATGATGAAGCACAATTTGCAGAGCTAGAGACGTTGGGCGAGCTCACGCAAATTGCATGGAAGCATGATGTCCAGGTCATGATTGAAGGGCCAGGACATGTCCCTATGCACAAAATCAAGGAGAATGTGGATTTACAAATGGAGATTTGTAAGGAAGCCCCCTTTTATACTTTAGGGCCGCTGACGACGGATATCGCGCCAGGATATGATCATATTACCTCAGCTATCGGGGCGGCGATGATCGGTTGGTTCGGGACGTCCATGTTGTGCTACGTTACGCCGAAGGAGCACTTGGGTCTGCCGAACAAGGATGATGTCCGCGAAGGAGTTATTACCTACAAAATTGCCGCGCATGCTGCTGATCTGGCGAAGGGTCATCCGCGGGCACAGCAGCGGGACGATGCTTTGTCCAAGGCGCGTTTTGAATTCCGCTGGCGCGATCAGTTCAATCTCTCGCTTGACCCTGAGCGGGCATTGTCCTACCATGATGAAACGCTACCAGCAGAAGGGGCCAAGGAAGCCCACTTTTGCTCGATGTGCGGTCCCAAGTTTTGTAGTATGCGTATCACGCAGGACATTCGTGCCTATGCGGCCGATAAGGGACTGAATACTGAGGAAGCCGTTGCCGCCGGGATGCGAGAGAAGGCAGAGCAGTATCGGGAAGCTGGGCAGTAAAAATCGGTAGCGATACAAAAGTCAATCAACTGGGAAGCCTCAACGAAAAGTACAGTTAAGCTCGTCAGAGGTTTATTTCCATAAACGTATGAGCAAGGTTTAGAAACGCGTGAGTAACAAAAAGCCGTGGTTCTCTACAGTTGATGTAGAAAACTACGGCTTTTCAGCTTATGTAAAGCGGGATCATGCTACCGGATTAACGGAGCTTTATTTTTTACCCATTTTTTCATTCAAAATGTCCTGAAAGCTGAGCTTCTTCTCCGAGCTATCTTCTTTCTTCTGCATACTCACCGCGTTGGCACGTTGGTATTGGTGGTGAAAAGGCATCAGGGTGTGGACAGTTAAGTTCATTGTATTCATGTGGTCATTCCTCCAATTCCATTTTGTCAAATTCAGATTGAGTTGCTTAGGACGTCTGTATAGGACTATGTATATGTACTTGATGTTGTAATGCCGTGTAGGTTGCTTGGTAATGTTTCAATCATTATACCCGCATTTATCCAAAGTAAAACGCTTTTGACATAAAACAGGAAGATGGTCGTATGTGTCCAAAATGTGTATTAGGAGGATGGTCATTTTAGGGGAAAATGTGCCTAGGGCCTAAACAAGGGCTAGAGGCCCGTTTTCTCAGTTTAGTAGTCGGGATTGTGTTTTTTTGTCGAATAACCTTGTATTAGCGGAATTTTGCGGAATTATAAGGTTGGACTAAGGCAGTCTGGTGGCGAATTAAAGTGTCAAAGTTGTATTGACTTTATGTTGGGTAGTGGATACCATGAACTGGTTGTCAGCGTATTTTGGCAAGAAGAGTCAGCCAATCCATCTGGCAATTCATCCGTTGAAATGTTAGAGAGAGGATTAGAGCATATATGAAAAAAAGTATTGCAGATATCGTATTTATTATTCTGGGTGCGTTTTTTTTTCGCGCTGGCTGTTAATCTGTATGTGATCCCGAATGAATTTGGCGAGGGGGGCGTTACAGGGGTCACGATCATCTTGTACTACCTGTTTCAGTGGTCTCCCTCGATCGTCAATCTGGTCATTAATGGCTTGCTGCTGATTGTCGGATATAAATTTTTGGACAAGAGAACGACTCTGTATACTATAATTGCGGTCGCTTTTAACTCGCTGTTTTTACATTTAACAGTCAACTGGCGGATTGATTCGCATGAGCCGACGATTAATGCCGTATTTGCCGGAGTTTTGGTAGGGGTCGGCATTGGCTTAATTGTACGGGTCGGTGGTACAACGGCAGGAACAGTCATTTTAGCCCGGATTGCCAACAAGTATCTGGATTGGAATATCAGCTATGCCTTGTTGTTTTTTGATCTGATTGTCGCCTTCTCTTCCTACTTTATTATCGGCCCGGAAAAATTAATGCTAACTATCGTTATTTTGTACGTCGGTACGAAAGTTATGGATTTCATGATTGAAGGATTGAATCCGAAAAAAGCGGTCATGATCATTTCGGAGCATCAAGACAAAATTGCCGAGATGGTCATTACGCAGATGGACCGTGGAGTCACCGTCCTGTCAGGCCACGGATATTACACCAAAAATCCAAAAGAAGTTTTATATATCGTCATTAGCAAACAAGAGGTGTCAGCGCTTAAAAAGATTGTGAAAGCTATCGATACAGCAGCATTTATCACCATTCATGACGTACGGGACGTATTCGGAGAGGGCTTTTTGGATATTTCGAAGTAATTGGCGTGTGAAGCTAAGGTTATAAGAGAACGTGGCTAGAAGTCGGTCCTGAGAGGATCGACTTTTTTTTGTCCTGTTTGTTGCCTTACATAGGGCCTCATACAGATAAAAAACACCCCTGAATCGCAGATGAATCTGCAATCAGGGGTGTTGTATATATAATGCTATATCATTACGCTTGAATCATTTGACGCAGTACGGTTTGCAAGATACCACCGTTGTGGTAGTAGTCGATGTCGACGGTGCTGTCCAGACGGGCAGTGACTGGGAATTCGAACTTGGTGCCATCCTCGCGTTTGGCTACAACCGTAAGTTCTTGACCTGGTTTCACGTCATTGTCAATGCCGAGAATGTCGAAGGTTTCGCGACCGTTCAGGCCCAAGCTGGACCAGCCATAGCCTTCCTGGAATTGCAGCGGCAATACACCCATACCGACCAGGTTACTGCGGTGAATCCGCTCGAAGCTTTCAGCAATGACGGCTTTAACACCTAGCAAAAGCGTACCTTTGGCCGCCCAGTCACGGGAGCTGCCTGTGCCGTATTCCTTGCCGGCGATGACGATCAGGTTCTGATCGGCTGCCTGATATTTCATGGATGCATCATAGATGGACATTTCCTCATCTGTAGGCAAGTACTTGGTCACACCGCCTTCGGTGCCTGGAGCTACATTGTTGCGGATACGGATGTTGGCGAATGTACCGCGCATCATGACTTCATGGTTACCGCGACGGGAGCCATAGGAGTTGAAGTCCTTGCGCTCTACACCATGCTCCTTCAAGTACAGTCCTGCCGGGCTGGAAGGGGCGATGTTGCCTGCTGGTGAGATGTGGTCTGTCGTGACCGAATCATTCAGCAAGGCAAGTACACGGGCATTACGGATTTCCTTGATATCCTGCACACCATCCTGAAGCCCTTCAAAGAACGGCGGATTTTGAATATAAGTTGAGTTTTCATCCCATTCATACAGTTCGCCTTCAGGAACCGGAATGGAATTCCATTTTTCGTTGGCCGTAAATACATTTTCGTATTTGCGACGGAACATATCCGGACTCAGAGACAGGCTGATCGCTTCCTTGATTTCTTCGGAAGTAGGCCAGATATCTTTCAGGTAGACAGGCTGATTGTCCTGATCGTAACCGAGTGGTTCGTTCACCAAATCAATATTTACCGTGCCGGCGAGAGCATAAGCGACTACCAGTGGCGGTGAGCCGAGATAGTTGGCTTTGACTTGCGCATGCACACGTCCTTCAAAGTTCCGGTTACCGGAAATAACTGCGCCAACGGTCAGATCATTGTCTGTAATGGCCTGACTCACTTCGTCAGGAAGGGGTCCAGAGTTACCGATACAGGTCGCGCAGCCATAGCCTGCCACATGGAAGCCGAGGGCTTCAAGCGGTTCGATCAGCCCGGCTTTTTGCAGGTACTCCGTTACGACAAGCGAGCCTGGTGTCAAGCTTGTTTTAACATAGCCTGGCTTTTTGAGCCCGCGCTGTACTGCCTTTTTGGCGAGCAAGCCCGCGCCTAGCATAACGCTTGGGTTGGAGGTGTTCGTGCAGCTTGTAATGGCTGCAATCACGACTGAGCCAGTACCCAGCTCACTGGTGGAGCCGTCCGGATGGGTCAGTGGAACCTTCTGTGCGATCTTTTCATCGCTCAGTCCATAGCCGCCTTTGTCTACCGGGGTACGGATAATGCCTTCGAAAGTTTCTTTCATGCGGCTTAGCTCAACACGGTCCTGCGGACGTTTGGGTCCTGCGAGACTCGGTACAACCGAAGCCAGGTCCAGCTCAAGCGTATCGCTGAACACAGGGTCTGGGGTATCGGATGTGCGGAACATGCCTTGAGCTTTGTAATATTCCTCTACGAGGCTGACTTGCTCATCGGAACGTCCGGTGCTGCGCAGGTAAGCCAGCGTTTCGGCATCAACCGGGAAAAAGCCGATCGTTGCGCCGTATTCCGGTGCCATGTTGGCCACGGTCGCACGGTCAGCCAAGCTAATGTTGGCCAGACCTGGGCCGTAAAATTCTACGAATTTGCCGACCACGCCTTTTTTACGCAGCATTTGCGTGACTGTCAGCGCCAGGTCGGTAGCGGTAGCTCCTTCCGACAGGCTACCTGTCAGCTTGAAGCCGATCACATCGGGAGTGACAAAATACAGCGGCTGCCCCAGCATACCCGCCTCTGCCTCGATCCCGCCGACGCCCCAGCCTACGACACCGAGTCCGTTAATCATCGTCGTATGGGAGTCCGTTCCCACAAGGGAATCCGGGAAGACAACCGTTTCGCCGTCGATGGTTTTGGTGGCAGCCACGGAAGCGAGATACTCTAGATTAACCTGATGAACGATACCGGTGGACGGCGGCACCGCACGGAAGTTATTGAATGCCGTTTGCGCCCAGCGCAAAAAACGATACCGTTCTTCGTTACGTTCAAACTCTACATTAATATTGTAGTCCAGCGCGTCACTGGTACCGAAGGCATCAACCATGACCGAGTGGTCGATTACGAGATCGACGGGAACGAGCGGGTTGATTTGTTTCGGATCGCCGCCCGCTTTTTTCACCGTATCACGCATAGCTGCCAAATCGACAACCACCGGGACGCCAGTAAAATCCTGAAGCACGATACGTGCAGGAATGAACGGAATTTCCTTGTTGGTGTCACGATCCTCAGCCCAGCCTGTCAACTGCTGCACATGTTCCTCCGTAATGGCGCGTCCGTCAAACTGGCGAACCGCTGCTTCCAGCAACACTTTAATGGAGAAAGGCAGCTTGGCAACACCGCTTTTTCCTTGTTCCTCCAGTGCCTTAAGACTGTAGTAGCGATAAGGCTTCCCGTTAACTTCCAAACTACGGGCAATGGAGAATTGATCTTTTCCTGACATAAGTATTACCTCCTTGAAGTAGATGCTTGCGGGAAAATAGGGATGTCTTTTTTCGACGTCATGCACATTTGGTTTTAATTGGTTGCGTTCTCAATTTCATCTTCAGTGGTACATTGTAAGTTAAGAGGTTGAGATGAATGTAATTCGTTTCATTAGATGAAACATGATTTCAAAATGATTGCTTTTGGATTAAGTATACCGTTTTCAGACGGTTCCGTAAAGTTTTTTTTGACCTAAATTATGCGTGTTCAGACTGGAAAATAAAACGTTCCGTTCCCCCGCGTTTCGATGTTCATACCAAGCTTTAGAGATTCATACTTATAGATAGAGAGCATATCCGACCAGAGAGAAAGAAGGAAGTTATATATCAGCGTGGTTATCCCCGAATAAGGATAGCGAGACGAAAAATGGAGGGATAGGGATGGGGGAGCGGGAATGGAAACAGGCCCTTTTTGCTTATGTGAATCAGTACAATCGCAGTGAGGTAAATGGTGTACCACAGCCGGATGAGTACCTGGAAGTGGGCCAGCGAATGGAGCGGGCGGCACGTGCGGCCAGATTGGAGCAGTGGTACAACGAACGGGACGCTATTCCCCTGCGCAGCGAGACACGCGCCAAGCCACTACGAATAGTGCAGGATACCCCGGATGAGGCAGTGGTCGATGTACAACTGCATGTGAGGCTCTTTTATGAGAAGGGCGGGATGACGCACCGGGAGGATCGGATTGAACGGGAGCGTCTAACGTTTACACGCGAGGGCGAAGCCTGGCAGGTGACGAGGATTGAGCGCGATCCGGCAGAAAGAAAGCCGGCGGGAGGAGAGGTTCCTTTTGAACAAGCGTCGTTTAATCAGGGAGGAAGTCTGCCGCTATTGAATCGTGGTGTGCTGGGCTTCGGCTCATCAGCACGCCCCAGCCGATATCGTCGTGAAGAAGCAGCGGCCTATGCAGATCAGTGGTGGGATAGCTTTAACCCGGAGTTTGAGGCGTTTGATGTGGATTGCACCAATTATATCTCGCAGTGCCTCTTTGCAGGTGGTGCACCGATCCACTATACTGGTAAAAGAGAATCGGGCTGGTGGTATAAAGGACGGGTCGCCGGACGTGAGCTGTGGAGCTATAGCTGGGCGGTTTCCAACAGTCTGGAGCGGTATTTGGGCTCCAGCTCCTGGGGGTTGACCGCAGAGCAGGTGAGTCGACCGGAGCAGCTCATGCTGGGGGACGTCATTTTTTATGATTGGGATGGTGACGGAACTTTCCAGCACAGCACGGTGGTAACGGCCTTTGATGCTGGCGGCATGCCGCTAGTCAATGCACATACGGTAAGCTCTAGACATCGTTATTGGGACTATAAAAATTCGTATGCGTGGACGGACAATACGGTATATCGCTTTTATCACATCGCCGACTATTTTTAAATGAGATGATGGATAACAGGTACAGTGAAGCAAATCAGGCACAATGACGAAAGCAGGAAAGCGGAGGATAGGCATGGCAAATCAAAAATTGACCGTAGGGCTGGTGTACGGTGGTAAATCGGGCGAACATGAGGTATCGCTGCAAACGGCGTATGCGGTAATGAACGCTTTTAACTATGAGAAATACGAGATTATTCCTTTTTATATTACGAAGGCTGGCGATTGGCGTAGAGGGACGCTGTTAAGTGCGCCTTTGACTACTGTAGACCAATTGAAGCTGGAGCACGCTGAGGGCGGCACCAAGGCGGCATTAGATACGTTGTTCGGCAAGTTGTATGGAGAGCAGACGCTGGATGTACTGTTTCCGCTGCTGCACGGCACCTTTGGCGAAGATGGAACGATTCAGGGTCTGTTCGAAATGGCTGATATGCCTATGTCGGGGCAGGCGTGCTGGCTTCGGCAGCAGGTATGGATAAAGGCGTCATGAAGAAGCTGTTTGAGCATGCAGGATTGCCGCAAGTGAAATACTGCTATTTTAATAGTACACAGTGGGCACAAACCGGTCATGACTTGGTGCGTAACATAGAGACTGAGTTGGGTTATCCTTGCTTTGTCAAACCAGCCAATCTGGGATCGAGTGTTGGTATTTCCAAAGCGAGTAACCGAGAAGAACTGGAAAAGGCTGTAGATCTGGCTCTGCAATTTGACCTGAAGGTGATTGTGGAGGAGTACGTCGATGCCCGTGAGATTGAAGTCAGCGTACTTGGCAATGACGAGCCGATTGCCTCGGTACCGGGTGAAATTGTGTCGTCGAGTGATTACTACGACTATGCTGCCAAATATACCGATGGTCAATCGGAAATGCTCATTCCGGCACCACTGGACGAGGAAGTGGCAGATCGTATCCGTGAAGCCGCATTGCAAGCTTTCCGTGCTCTGGAAGGTTGCGGGATTTCCCGTGCCGATTTCTTCGTCAGACGCTCAGATGGACATATCCTTATTAATGAAGTGAATACAATGCCTGGCTTTACACCGTTCAGCATGTATCCATTATTGTGGAGAGAAACCGGCGTATCCTATGTAAGTCTGCTGGATCGCATGATTGCTCTTGCACTGGAGCGTTATGAGCGCAGGTCGGCACTGCACTATGAGAACTCATAAACGAAAAACGAAGGGGAGCTGATCACTCTCCTTTTTGTTCATATACACTGATAGACTTGAGCATTTTACCAAACTCTTAAATATGAAAGGTGGCGGCTACACATGGGCTTTCAAACTGAATTTAACTCGGTGTGCAAATTCAAGAGTGAACAAGAACTTTATGAACTGCTGGAATATGGACGTGGCAAAATGGTTAAATCCGGCCTGCGTGTTTTTCCGACAGGACAGAAGGTCATCGCTTACAGCGTGGACAACGTGGCAGTAGCCATCGTTCAGATTGTGGGCTGTATCGCCGAAATCAATTTCCAAGGTGACGAAGTGACCGAGGTAGAAATGACTCTCATTCGTAAGCTGAATGAAGAGGAATCAAGAATTCAGACCGCATTGGCGGATGAAATGTTTTTTGGAGCACAGCAGCAATCCTAGCTGTTTGTTTCTTACAGTTTTGTGCAATACACCGAATCAGCAGGTGCTTTTCCGGGTATGATCAGTAGAAAAGGGGTTTAGGTCACAGAATGAAAGCGGCCTTGCCATCTACTGCGAACTGCTGAAAGGAAGGACATCTATGATCGTAAGGTTCGGATATGTTGCCATGTCAGTCACCGTGCAAAATGCATCCCCTTCTAAAACTATGACCATGGCCAGCTTTAACAAGATCGGAGACCGAGAAGCGGCGATCCGCAAGCTAGAACGGATTGCAGCCGAAAATCTCCATAATACATTGAGGCTGCTGCGTCATAATCGTGCGAGTGATATTCAGGTCTATCGTTTCTCATCCAAGCTGATTCCGCTTGCGACCCATCAGGATCTGCGGGACTGGGACCCGTTTGAGGCGCTTGCCGCTGATTTTGCAGAGGTGGGGGACTATGTCAAGGCGAATAAGATGAGGGTATCGTTTCACCCCGATCATTTTACAGTGCTCAGCACTCCCCGTCCTGAAGTGTTACAGAGCTCCATTAATGATCTGAAGTACCACGTGGCGATGCTGGAGGCCATGGGACTTGGTGCTGAAGCCAAGAACAACATTCATATTGGTGGTGCCTACGGAGATAAGGTGACCTCAGGTCAGCGTTTTGTAGAGCAAGTGAATGCCCTGGATCTTTCATTAAGACAACGGTTAACATTGGAAAATGATGATAAAACGTTCAATGCGGTGGAAACACTGGAAGCTTGCAAAATAACGGGCTTGCCGATGGTTCTCGATATTCATCATCAATGGGTCAATAACGAGGGGGAGAAGCCGTGGGAGCTATGGCCGGATATATTGGATACCTGGAAAGGGGAATTGGCTCAAGCCGGATCTTCTACTGATCATCCATTGCCGCCCAAAATTCATGCCTCCAGTCCTAAAAGTGAAAAAGACCCTCGTGGTCATGCAGACGGTGTTCTGGTGGAGCCGTTGCTGACCTTTCTGCGTAATATTGCTGGATATACGGATCGGATTGATGTCATGCTTGAAGCCAAACTTAAGGATGAAGCATTGTTCGGATTAATGAATGAACTGCGTCTTCAGGAAGATAACGGGGTCAAAGTGTTGGATGGGGCTTCCATAGAAATTACGCCTTAAAAAGTAGTATTTTGCGGATAAAGCTTCCATATGGAGAAACTTTATGAAGCTTATTGTGTATACTAGAATGTGTAAACTATCAAACTTGTACTGAAACAGAGATGGTTAAGAGACTGTCTGCAGGGCAGATTCATAAACCACGTAACAATGATATAGAAAGTAGAGTGAACACGTTGAACGAACATGAAAACGAAAAGGTTCCCTATATCGTATCAGGAAAAAGCTATACGGCCGTGGCTATTAATGCGGCATCCAAAGCCGGGGAATGGATTAAGAGCAGACTGGGCACTGTTGAACAATTGAATACCAAGCAATCTTCGACCGATCTAGTAACCGAGGTAGATAAAGGTGCAGAACAGATGATTCGCAGACTCATCCTCACCCATTTTCCCGATCATGCCATTTTGGGTGAAGAAGGGGTAGAGCCGGGAGCTGAAGCTTCAGCCCGAGCATTAGAGGCTGCCCGTGAAGAGGAATATTTATGGATCATTGATCCGGTAGACGGCACTACCAATTTCGTGCACAGTCTGCCGTACTACAGTGTGTCTATTGCCTTGGCTCATCGTGGCGAAGTGATTGTCGGGGTAATTTATGATCCGTCCCGTGATGAAATGTTCGTAGCGGAAAAGGGAAAAGGCGCATACGTCCACGGAAATCGCATGCAAGCATCGAAAGAAGAAACGCTGGGAGATAGTCTGGTGTGCATCGGCTTCCCGCCGGATCGTACGTATGCACAACCGTTGAATATGAAAATTACGCAGGTTCTTACACCTCAGGTACGGGGCATTCGGGCGCTCGGCTCGGCAGCCTTGCATTTGGCTTATGTGGCGTCGGGACGCTTGTCCGCTTATTGCGAAATCGGTTTGAATGCCTGGGATGTGGCCGCGGGTGCTTTGTTGGTACAGGAATCAGGAGGCACCATTACGAACACATTAGGCCAACCTTATGACCTGAGTGTACGGCATGTTGTAGCTACGAATACAGCTATTCATTCTCAACTTATTCAAGTGCTGAAAGAAGCGGACGCAACCGGGTTATAATACTACGTAACCATCATCCTGAAGGAGGAAATCGCGATGAGCCAATCCGAAGAATTGGAACGCCAGCTCAGTGAACTGCTGACGGAAGGCGAAATTCGTGAGAATGAGGCCAAAAAACGGGAACGACTCAGCCCCAAATATGAGGTGCGGGTTCAGACTCAAATGGACCCTATTGTCGAAGAGACGCGAAAATACCGGAGTATGGCACGTGAACTTGATGACCGATATGACGAATATATGAGCAAGGCGGACAAATCGAAAGCAAACGATCAACGCTAAGCAAACCCAAATACCTCTTGCCGAATGACCAAGGCATGGGGTATTTTGTATAATATAGAGTTTTCTCCATTTTGAGCTGGACCGTGCAGGATGAGCGAAGGAGGCGACATGTACTGATTACCTATTTTAAGAGCGCTTACAAAAATGCTGGAATCCATCATAAGATGGTACTGCTGATTACGGTGCTCATGCTGGTTAATTTTGCGGTTGTTGCAGTCATACTTAAATACGTATTTCATATTTATGATAATCAAATGTACAAAAAGACATCCGAGGTACTCAATATTTCTTCAATTGGCATTGAAAATGAACTGAAGGATGTTGAAAAGGTTACTTTTAAGGTAATAACGGACGAGCAGCTTCAGCGTTATTTGCTCCAGTTGGAAAAGGAAACGTCACCTTATGTCAAAATGGTACTGCGCAAAAAAATAACGAATAGGCTTATTGCCTTTGCCGGCTCTGAAACCTATGTCTATTCTATGATGGTAATCGACAAAGAGGGACAGGTGATGAGTGCGGGCAACCGCGAAGGTATCCCCCAAGAGCTTCGATCCACCCTGTCGGAGTTGGCAGACGAATATGACGGCTCCCATGCATGGTATGCGGCAGGCCATTCCTCCTTGCTGGCAGCACGGCAATTCAAATCTTTTACCGATTCCAATTTTACGCTGAACGGGCTTGGAACGCTTGCGATTCGTGTGCGAATTGACCGGATTGTAGCGGATCGTGTGCAGACCTCCGGCCGTGACGGACAGTTGATGATTACAGACGGAAGACGGATGATTTATCCCGAAACACCGCTTTTGAGTGAGAGCGATATTCAGGCAGAGCTTGGGAGGAAGCAGCCTTACGGGATCGCGACCTATACAGGCGGGACCTTTTTTGCTGCTCAAATCAAATCCTCTTATACGGGCTGGACGTATTTACATATGACTCCCTTTGATGATATGTTTCGCAGTATTACGATAATCAAAGAAATTGTAAGCGCAATTTTTGTCATTATGCTGCTTATAGCACTGGCACTGGGCGCTAGGTTATCGGGCAGCATTACCCAACCGATCGTTCAGTTGATCCAGAACATGCGTAAAATAGAAAAAGGAGATCTCGACCGTCTGGAAGAGGAAGCGCTTGGGGCGGTACCCCTTTCCACACAGGATGAGGTAGGCTTACTGCATCGGACGTATAAGAAGATGATCCGCCGTATCCGTGAGCTTATTAATGAGAATGTTGCCAAGCAGCTACTGCTGCGGGAAACAGAGCTAAAGGCGCTACAGGCACAGATAAATCCACATTTTCTATACAATACATTAGAGTCTGTGAACTGGCTCGCCAAGGCCAACAAGCAGGACCGGATTTCAGAAATGGTGGAAGCCCTTGCTTTTCTACTACGCAGCGCGGTCAGTTTTGAAGAACAGCTAATTCCGCTTCAAAAAGAACTGGATATCGTGAGAAGCTACGTAACGATCCAAAAAACACGTTTTGATGAACGTCTCGTTTTCCATCTCGATGTCCCGGAAGAATTGATGGACGCGCAAATTCCGAAGCTAACGCTTCAGCCCTTGGTGGAGAATGCGATTCATTATGCGCTGGAGCCGCGTATTGAACCGTGTCGGATCACAATTGTGGTCAGAGAAAACGAGGGGACGCTGTTCCTGAGGGTTGAAGATGACGGACCTGGAATGACCCCGGATTTCTTGGAAAAGCTGCGGAGCGGACAGATCACCACCCGTGGGCGGGGTATTGGACTTGCGAATATTCAAGAACGGATTAGCCTGACATTTGGTACACCTTGGGGGATAGAGCTGCATAGCGAGTCAGGAGCAGGAACGTCAATTCATGTCTGTATTCCATATGTGAAAGGGGATCAGGGTCGTGTACAAGGTGCTACTGGTTGATGATGAGCGTATGATTTTGGAAGGCATATCACAGGTGGTCGATTGGGGCAAGGCAGGAACAAGGCTGGTAGGTACGGCGCGTAATGGGATTGAGGCATACGATCAGATCCAGGCGAGTCCGCCTGATTTTGTGATCAGCGATATTTCTATGCCAGGACTGGACGGTATCGAACTCGTTGCCAAAACGACGGAGCATTTTCCAGACGTTCGGTTTATTCTGTTGTCAGGTTACAAAGATTTTGACTATGCCTGTCGGGCTATGCAATACGGGGTGAAGCACTACTTGCTGAAGCCCTGTAACGAGCGGCAAATTCATGAGGCTCTGACAGAGTTGGGACAGGAGCGAGAGGAACAGGAAGAACGCAAGCAGTTTGTGAACCGGATGAAGCTTGATTTTCAGCGTATGTTGCCGCATGTGAAGGAGCATTTTTTGAAGGAGTTTATTTCCTATAAAACTTACGGCAGCCGTGATATCGCTTTTTATGAGCGTTTGTTCGGTCTGGAGTTGCAAGATAAGCAGGTTCGAATGCTGCTGCTGCGGGTGGAGGAGTCCCACGAGCCGGAGCATTTGTTTGCTTTGCAAAATATAGCAGGGGATTTAATGGATCATGTCTTGCTCAGTACGACTATGCAAGGGCAGCTGCTAATTGTGCTGGAGAGTGGGGATGACACATCTCGATTTATGAAACAGATTGAAGCGGTACGTACGACATTTCACCGCTTTTATAAGCTGGAGGTGACCGTCGCAGTTAGCGAGTCGGATAGCATGCAGCATTCGCGGGGGATGTACCGGGAGACTTTGCATTGTATGAATCACCGCTTTTACACCGGAGAGGGAAGTCTCATTACGAAGGAGGATTTGGCGGCTGAGGACACCCGGGAGATGGCAGATTTGGAGCTGGACGAGGAGAAGTTCGGTCTGCTGATCAAGGCTGGAAATAGGGAGGAAGTTGCGCAGGAAGTGGATCGGCTGTTCGGCATCCTGTCCCGTATGAAGTTGGAAATCTCCGTAACCCGTTCCTATGTGCTACAGCTCTATGCTGCCATGATCCGTATATGTCCTGAAGAAGAGCGTGCGGCGTTCACGAGCCGAATGGTCGTGCTGGCAGAGCAAAAAACACTGGCATGTCTCAAATCTTTTGTACAGGAAGCTGCCGAACGAATGACCGCAATTTATTATAAAAGCAATGTATACCGCCAATCTTCCACGGTGGATAAAATGATCACAATTATTGAGCAAAACTATAGAAAATCCGATCTTTCACTGAACGGAGTGGCGGGGCAAATGCTCTATATGAATTCCGACTACTTAGGGAAAATTTTCAAAAAAGTGACGGGCGAAAACTTTTCGCACTACGTCAATCGTTACCGGATCGAACGTGCGGCTGAGCATATTCGGGAGACGGGAGACGTAAAGGTGTTTGAGCTGGCAGAATGGTTCGGCTTCGGCGGGAATGCGCAATATTTTAGCCAGGTGTTCAAAAAATGGGCAGGTATGACACCGTCCGAGTACATTAAATCATACGAACGGGGATGAGCTGCTGAGCCCCTCTGTTTTTTGAACCTTTGAAATCGGATTTGTGTATTCCAATGTTTCTCTGCATTTGGGAAAATAACAACAGGAGCAAATGTAAACGCTATCAAACTTGCGTAAGTACATTGTTACTTGTAATAAGGCTCCTTTCTAGAACAGCGAAAAGGGGAGAGATAGGTGGGCAAAAAGGGATGGTTTCTGATCATAGCGATGCTGCTCGTTTTGACGACGGCATGTAGTGGAGCAGACGGTGGAGGCAATTCGGGCACAAGTGCAGACGGGAAAGTAAAGTTGCGGATCGCTTGGTGGGGATCGGATACGCGCCACGAATATACGCAGAAGGTTATCGATTTGTATAAGCAAAAAAATCCGAATGTGACGATTGATGTGGAATATGCCTCTTTTGATGACTACTGGAAGAAGCTCGCCCCGCAGGCGGCAGCAAACCAACTGCCGGATATCGTACAGATGGACATTTCGTATATTAGCCAATATGCGAAGAACGGCCAACTGGAGGATATGGCGCCTTACTTGAATCAGAAAATCCAAGTCGCTGATGTGAACGAAAATGTACTCAAAACCGGGATCATTGCCGGAAAGCAATATGGTATTCCAACAGGTGTCAATGTGTTGGGCTTCCAATATGATCCGGCATTGCTCAAAAAAGCGGGCATAGACAAAATTCCTGACGACTGGACATGGGATCAATACAAAGAGCTGGCTTTGAAGGCAGCCTCTAATAAAGTTTACTTTGACAGCTCAATGGCTGCGGATATTTTCTTCCACTACTATTTGCGGACACATGGAAAATCTCTCTACAATACGGAAGGAACAGGATTGGGGTATGACGACGATAAGCTGTTTGTTGATTTTTTCGGCGGTTTAGCTGAGCTAATTAAAAAGGGAGCGACACCAACTCCTGAAGTCATGAACCAAACCAAGGGAATTCTTGAGGAATCGGATATCGTTAAAGGAACAGGCATCGGCATTTGGCAGTGGTCCAATCAATATGTGGGCTTACAACAGGTCGTTAATCGGCCAATGGCGCTTGCTCCGATGTTTGGACCGAATATGGAAAAAGGCGTGTATATGCAGCCTACAATGTACTGGGCTGTGGCTTCCCGTTCACAGGTGAAGGATGAGGCCGCAAAATTTATTGATTTCTGGATGAATGATGTAGAAGCGAATAAATTGATTAAAGGCGAACGCGGCGTACCGATTTCTGCCAAAATCAAAGAAGCTGTAGCGCCGGAGTTGAGCGAGGCAACGAAGCAGGTGTTTGAATTTGTGGCTTCCATGGAGCCAAAGGCTTCTCCAATGAGCCCGCCGCCGCCTGTTGGATCGCCGGAAGTGATTGCTACTCTGACCGATTATATTGAGCAAGTCAATTTCGGACAGATGACGCCTGAAGACGCAGCGGTCAAATTCCGGGCTGATGCGAATACCATCCTTGCGAATAACAAGCAGTAACAATGCAGGGTTGAAGGAACGTTTCGTTAGGTTAACCGTGCGTAGTGCAAAGCAATGATTGCGCACGGTTGATCCGACGAACCCATCGTAGAGGCAACCTTTGTAGATATCAAAACAAAATTCATATAACAACGATTAATATATATATTTAAATTTGCTAATTTTTAAAATGCAACAGAAGGGAGGCTTGATGAGCTTGCGAAATCATCAGAGCTTGAAAGCCAATATGACCGGATATGCGTTTATCAGCCCGTTTATTGTGGGCTTTCTGGCATTTACATTAATTCCAATGTTTATTTCGCTGTATCTATCCTTTACCAGCTACAATCTGTTCACCCCGCCCAAATGGATTGGTCTGGGTAACTTCGAAAAAATGTTTACAGGCGATCCGAAATACTGGAATTCGATCAGGGTTACGTTTACGTATGTACTGGTCGGTGTACCGTTGCGACTGATTTTCGCGTTGTTTGTGGCGATGATTTTGAATACCAAGTCACGCATGGTGGGCACCTATCGGACGATGTACTATCTGCCTTCTATTATCGGGGGGAGCGTTGCAGTATCCATCATGTGGCGCAATATTTTCAGTAATGAGGGCATTGTTAACAGCTTGCTTTCGGCCTTGGGGGCAACCCCGGTGAAATGGTTTGGTGATCCGAATGCTTCGCTAATGATGCTAATCACCTTGTCTGTATGGCAATTTGGTTCATCCATGCTTATTTTTCTGGCAGGACTGAAAAACATTCCGCATGAAATGTACGAGGCATCCAGTGTAGATGGTGCTACGCCAGTACGGAAATTTTTCAGTATTACGCTGCCACTGCTGAGTCCGATTATTTTATTTAACTTGATAATGCAGACAATCAGTGCTTTTATGACCTTCGTCCCGGCCTATGTTATCTCCAAGGGTGAGGGCGGCCCAATGGATGGAACGATGCTGCATTCACTGTATCTGTTCCGGCAGGCGTTTATGTTCAGCAATATGGGATATGCGGCGGCTATGGCTTGGGTCATGCTTATTATGATTGCGATACTGACTGCGATTTTATTTATAACATCCAAATTTTGGGTATTTTATGAAGCGGAAAAGGGGCGCTGATACCAATGGCATGGAAAACGTTCAAATGGCCAATTTATCACATTCTGGTTGCTGCACTAGCGCTCCTAATGCTGTATCCCGTGTTTTGGATGCTGTTCAGCTCATTTAAAGAAAGTCGGACGATATTCGTCACAGCCTCCTCACTTTTCCCTACAGAATGGATTTGGCAAAACTATGTAACAGGCTGGAAAGGCACGACGGGTTATAACTTCGGCACATATATTCTAAATTCGCTTACGATCGTAGTGATTTCCACGATTGGCGCTGTGCTTTCCTCCTCATTGATCGCATTTGGCTTCGCACGCTTAAAATTCAAAGGGCGTAACTTGTGGTTTGCTCTGATGATGGTGACGCTGATGCTGCCAGGGGATGTAGTGCTGGTACCGCAATATATCATTTTCACCAAGCTTGGATGGATCAATACAATCTTACCGTTGGTAGTACCATCCTTTTTCGGGATGCCGTTCTTCATCTTTCTGATGGTGCAGTTTATACGCACGATTCCAGCAGAGTTGGATGAAGCGGCGACGATTGATGGATGCGGCAAGTTCCGGTTGTATTTTCGGATTATTTTACCCTTGCTCAAATCCTCGCTGGCTACGGCGGCCATCTTCTCTTTCTACTGGAAGTGGGAGGATCTATTAGGTCCGGTATTGTATCTGAACTCTCCAGAGAAATATACCGTATCGATTGCACTCAAAATGTTTCTCGATAGCGAGTCAGCCTCCAATTGGGGAGGAATGTTCGCGATGTCCATCTTAAGCCTGCTGCCTGTTATCGCTGTATTCTTCGCTTTCCAAAAGCAAATTGTAGAAGGAATGAGCACGAGTGGCCTGAAGGGTTAAGACCGAGGAGTGAGTAAAATGTGGAAGTTTGACTTTGGTCCGGGGGAGCCTGCGGATGGCTACAAGGCAGTGTCCCCGGATTGCATATATACAGCTGAACAGGGCTATGGCTTCGAGACTACAGAGCATGTGTACGGGCGACAAAGGCAGAATCCAGCCAAGGATGCACGCACACGGCTGCGAAACAGCTTTTGTATTCCACTGAACGCTTCGTTTATTGCAGATGTGCCAGACGGGCTGTATCTCGTCACTATACTGGTCGGCGATCCACTGGCGGAAACGCTCACGCGATTCCAGGCTGGCGAGGGCAAGCATATGCTGCCCCCGGTACACACGCTGCCGGGCCAGTTCACGGAAGCGATGTTTACGGTGCCTGTCCGAGGCGGCAGACTGCGCCTCACCGTATCTGGCACTGCGCCACGGCTCAATGCTCTGGAAATTGCACCCGCACTGCAGAGTCTTCGGCTATTCCTAGCCGGAGACTCTACGGTTACGGATCAAGGGCTGACCGGCTATCCTTATACAGGCTGGGGTCAGGCTTTGCCAGCCCTGTTCAAGCATGATGTCTGCGTGGATAATCACGCTGTATCGGGACGAAGCTCCAAAAGCTTCGTGGACGAGGGACGTCTGGACGCTATTTTGGGAGAAATGAAGACAGGAGACTTCCTGTTCATCCAGTTCGGTCATAATGATCAGAAGCCTGATCCGAAGCGGGCCACGGAGCCTTTTACGACCTACAAGGAGCATTTGCGCCTATATACCGACGGAGCTAGAAGCAAGGGCGGAACCCCGTTGCTGATTACGCCTGTACATCGTCGCTATTTTAACGAGGATGGTACGCTGTCCGATACACATGGCGACTATATAACGGCGGTTCGCGAGTTGGCGGAAGAAGCGAACGTGCCGCTCATTGATTTGTCTGCCCGCACGCAGGAGTTATATGAAGAGCTGGGCCCTGAAGAAAGCAAGGAGCTTTTTATGTGGCTGCTGCCTGGGGAATACATGAACTTTTCCGGCGGCCTGGAGGATAATACGCATTTTCATGAGAATGGTGCGATCCGGATTGCAAATATGGTGACGGCGGCTGTGAAGGAACTGGATTTGCAACCGCTGCGCATGTACTTACGTTGACGGATGACCTTTTTTGGAACAGGTGGCAAGGAGGGCAACTAACGTGAAGCTTACCAAAGGAGGAGACGTAGCAATGCCCGCATTGAGTTTTGATGAGGAACAGATTAAACAGGTGATTGGCCGGGTGGAGTAGCCTTTTATGGAGTATGCGAGGCCTATGAAGCAACAGGCAATGAAAAGTATTTGACCAAGCTGAAAGAATGGGTTGACGAGAATATCGAGGATGGACTTCCGCCTCTGTCGGTAAACGGCGTTTCTATTGGACATTGTTTGTTGGCACTACATCAGGCTACAGGTGAGCAAAAATACCTGGATATCGCCATCGAGATGGCAGAATTTTTGACGAAAAAAGCTGAGCGGTTTGCCGATGGCATTTTCCAGCACACCGTGAATTCACTACATGATGTATTTCCGCAGCAAGCATGGGTGGATACGATGTTTATGGCCGGTTATTATCTGCTGCGGATCGGGCATTTGCTGGGCAACAAGACATATTGGGAGGATGGAATCCGGCAATATCACGGGCATGAAGAATTTTTGCAGGACCCGGATACGAATTTGTATTATCACGGCTGGGATCATGCGAACCAAAGCCGCATGTCGGGAATATACTGGGCGCGCGGCAATTCATGGGCAGCCCTCACGATGGCCAAGGCGCTGAAATGTGTGGAGGTGCAGCATCCATCCTATATGATCATTGACGGCTCGCTGCGTGACCAACTCAATGCACTAGTGCGGCTGCAATCCCCAGAAGGACTATGGCATACAGTGCTGAATGATGATACCTCTTATCTGGAAACCTCCGGCTCTGCAGGGATTGCGACTGCTTTGCTTATGCAGGGCCGATTGTTTAACAAATACACGCAAAAGGCGATCGACGGCATCCTTTCCCGCATTAAAGAGGACGGCACAGTGACTGGCGTATCCGCTGGAACTGCTGTAATGAACGATATAGATGGCTATCGCAACGTACCCTACAAACGCATTCAGGGATGGGGCCAGGGATTGACGCTTGCTTTTCTGGCTCAACTGCTGCGTACCAAAGAGAATCCGTACGGGTAAAAAAGGCTTTAGAGGTGTGAAGGTATTCATAGGTGAAAGGAGGCTAATGGCATGGGAGAACCTGAACAGTCTCAGGAAAAGGCGGCTAACCAGCCGCGAGGAAGTTTATTCTGGGTCATCCCCGATGGATATATTCCACCGGAAAGCCGGGGAGAGCTGCTCAGTCATGAGAGTATATGTGTGCTGAACTGTGGAAACCGTGCGGCAAAGCTGAGCATAGACATTTATTTTGAAGACCGTGAGCCGTTGGAGGGAATGATCGAGGTGGTGGAAGGAAGACGAACCCGCCATATCCGAACAGCCTCGCTGGAAAAGTCCGGCGAACGGATTCCGCCAGGTATTCCTTACGCAATTACGGTCACTAGCGATGTGCCTATCATTGTACAATATAGTAGACTGGACACGACACAGCCGGAGCTGGCGTTAATGAGTGTCATGGCGTATCCGGTCTAGTCCACGAAAACGATGAAGTTAAAAACTCCAGGCTGGAATGACCCAGCTTGGAGTTTTCTTTTTTTGAAGGCAAATTAGCACCTGTCTGCTTTTAGCCCATTATTGTGATTTAGCCGAAGTTGTTTTGATCGGCGTAAAGCTTTTTCTTCCTCCGAAATTGGTGCCCACCACACCGATAATGATCACCACAGCACCAATAATGTGATAGTAGGCAAGCTGTTCCTTCAAAATATAAGCACCCGCTAACATGGAAATAAGGGTGGATAAATTACCAATCACACTCATTTTGGAGGCTTCGATCCACTTCAAGGCAAAGCTGGACAACAGCGAGGTGACGAGGGTAGATAGTATGCCCAGATAAGCCAGTGCCATCCAATAATCAGGCTTTACCAGCGGCGCAGTATAAGCGCTCATAGAACCGTCTATGGCATGATACCCCAAGGCCGCCAAGTTAAAAACAATACATCCCAAAATGGAGGTAACGTAGGTCAGTTCCATCGGATTGTACTTTTGTGTTAATGGACGAGCCAGTACGTTATAGCCAGATAGGCATATAGCAGAGAGCACGAGCAGAAAAATACCGCCAAAGCTATTGGAAGCTAACGGTGCTCCGCTTTTCATCACAAATATAAAAACGACACCAAAGACAGATAGCAGTAAGGATATCTTTTGAAGCACTGTTGTGCGCTCTTTAAGAAAATAGGAGGCTAGCAGAAGCGTAAAGATCGGAACGGTAGCTTGAATAATTCCACCCTCCGATGAAGAAGTACTCATCAGTCCGAACGCTTGCAAGGGGAAAAACAGTAAAGGTGAAAGCAGCGCCAATGGTAAAATGCGCAGCATATCACGCAACTTGATATTGATTTTGATCCAACCAAGCAGTACTGGAATGGTCAGAGCGATCAATGACAACGCAAAGCGGTGGGCGATCACATCCAGCGGGCTTGCCTCTGTCACCGTCAATTTTACAAATAAAAATGAAAAGCCGAGTATAGCTGCATAGCTGAGAGCTGCCAGATAGGCGACCCCATTTCCGGAACGACTGTGCATAATAAACCCCCGTAATCATGATCTCAACTTGTGGTTCTCTCAATATAACCGGATAGCATAACCAGATACAATTCATAAAATCTGCAACTGTACGGGTACAGTTGTGAAATGAAAAAGAGCCAGAACGCAGTCCCAGAGGTCGGATACCCGTCCCTAAGATTACTTCCAGCTCTCATCCTATTCATATTTTATCGCTTACTGCTCTGCTTATTTACCTTGTGACATCGCACGGAACGAATCGTCCGCCGCTTCCAGCGTGGCATCCACATCTTCGTCCGTATGCGCTGTTGTGAGGAACCAGGCTTCGAACTTGGACGGAGCCAGATGAATACCGCGATCCAGCATGTGGCGGAAGAAGGATGCGAACGCTTCGCTATCCGTATCCTGCGCCTGCGCGTAATTCGTGATCGGATGATCACAGAAATGCGTCGAGAACGCTCCACGAATGCGGTTGATCGTCAATGGCACGCCGTAACGATCAGCGGAAGACTGAATACCGTCCGTCAGTCTCACAGCCAGACGTTCCATCTCTTCATACACGCCTTCCCCTTGAAGAACTTCAAGGCAGGCGATGCCTGACGAGATCGAAGCCGGGTTGCCCGCCATTGTACCTGCCTGATAGGCTGGGCCGAGTGGGGCAACCTGCTCCATGATCTGCTTGCTGCCGCCGTATGCACCAATCGGCAGACCGCCGCCCATAATTTTGCCCAGTGCGGTCAAATCCGGCTGAATCGCATCATGGTTGTCCAGACCTGCATACGTTTGGGTTGAGCCGTAGTGGAAGCGGAAGGCGGTAATGACCTCGTCATAAATGACGAGGGAGCCATTCGCCCGCGCCATCGAGCACAGCCCTTCCAGATAACCCGGCTGCGGCATCACCATGCCGAAATTACCGACAATCGGCTCTACCATGACTGCCGCAACATCGTCGCTCCAGCGCTCCAAAGCTTGGCGCAACGCGTCAAGGTCATTGAATGGCACAGTAATGACCTCGCTCGCAATGTTGGTTGTAATGCCTGCGCTGTCAGGTATGCCCAGTGTGGAAGGGCCGGAGCCTGCGGCTACAAGTACCAAATCCGAGTGACCGTGGTAGCAGCCGGCAAATTTGATGATCTTGTTCCGCCCAGTATAGGCCCGTGCCACACGAATCGTCGTCATGACCGCTTCTGTGCCGGAATTCACAAACCGGACCTTATCCATAGAAGGAATGGCCTCTTTTAGCATCTTGGCCAGTTTGATTTCCAATGCCGTCGAGGTTCCATACAATACGCCATTCGCAGCCGCTTCGCTGATGGCCTTGGTAATATGGGGGTGAGCATGTCCGGTAATAATAGGGCCGTAGGCCGCCAAATAGTCGATATACTTATTGCCATCCTCGTCCCAGAAATGAGCACCTTGGGCGCGTTTCATAAATACTGGAGCGCCGCCGCCTACAGCTTTAAAGGAGCGTGAAGGGCTGTTAACGCCCCCGACAATATGCTCCAGGGCTTCTTTATATAGTGCTTCGGAGTTATCCCGTTTCATCATCAAAACTTCCTTTCCGTTCATTAAAATAGGGTATACACACGCCAAAGGGCAGCGTTCACGGCTGCCCCTGCATACATCATTATAGCTCTTTTTGTCCTGTCTTTGTTGTTGATTGTGTGGAAGCATCCTCATTACTGGTTTTACTGCCCCCTGTAAAGGAGGCTTTATCCGTCTTGGAAGACGATGCACTATCTGGCTGTTTCGTTTCGTTCTGATCCTTATTTTGTTCCTGTGTTTGTGTGGGAGGATTATTAAATATATCCTGCACATATGATTTCAGTTCTTCGGGATCGCGGACGGTAAGAACTGCCGCGCCGCCCACATTTTCTTCTCCAAGCAGCTTCATCGGTGGAACCTGTTCGCTGCCTGCAAAGCTGCTTTGGTACCCTACATTCGCCAGCTTCCACATATCGTTAACACTGAGATTTGTATCAATGTACGGGTTAACCTGCTCTAAAATGCTTGGCAGATTAGCAATGGAAGTCGTGGTCTGCATTTTCTGGGCTACGGCCTCCAAAAATGCCCGTTGCCGTCCGGAACGGGAGAAGTCGGACATGGCATCATGGCGGAACCGCACATATTGAAGCGCCGTGTTGCCGTCCAGATGCTGCATACCCTTTTTCAAATCAATATCGTATTCATGCTTATCCGCATTACTTGTATAATGCATATCCTTTTCCACTTCAAAATCAATGCCGCCTACAGCGTCCACCAGTTTGATAAAGCCTTGGAAATCCGTATACACATAATATTGCACTGGGATGCCCAATAGATCGCCAGCCGTCTTCATGGCCGTATTGGGGCCATGAGTAATGGCAGTATTGATTCGATTTTTTCCGTAGCCGGGAATATCCACGTACGTATCACGCAAAATAGAGAACAAGTGGATTTTTTTCTTCACGGGGTCCAGTGATACGACCATCATGCTGTCCGATCGGGGGACTTCCCCTTTCTGGATGCCACGGCCATCGACACCCATCAGCAAAATGTTGACCATATCGGTACCTTCCCACTTGGGCGGTTCTGGCGTACGAACCTGATCGACCTGCTTTACATTTTTGAAGGGGGAGTTAGCACCCTCTTTATGCAGATTATCCAGCTGATTATAAATGGATGTAAAATAGTACACGGCAAAGCCGACAATCGCGACGATTACCACGGCTAGAACCGACCATATCGTCCTTTTGGTTCTGCTTGTCATGGATGCTCTCCCTTTCGCTTTTCAGTTCATTACATTATAATTTCTTTTTGGAGCACAATCAATTTAACTATGGATTTTACAAATCCTGATTGAGAGGTATAGCATGCTAGCAATTGATGTGCAGGATCTGCGCAAAACATTTAAGGTTCAAAAAAACCGCGAGGGCTTAAAAGGTGCCTTCCTTGATTTATTCGCCCGCGAATACAACGAGGTGGCTGCGGTCAAAGATATATCCTTCCGTATTCCGCAAGGGGAAATATGCGGTTATATTGGTGAGAACGGTGCCGGAAAGTCCACCACGATTAAGATGTTGACAGGTATTCTCGTGCCGACATCGGGACATCTCAAGGTGGGAGGATATGTCCCTTATGAGGATCGCGAGAAATTTGTAGGTAACATTGGCGTTGTTTTCGGTCAGCGCAGCCAGCTTTGGTGGGACATCGGTGTGATCGAGTCTTTTCAACTGCTGCGCAAAGTATATCAGGTTCCGGCCACAGACTTCAAACGTAGGCTGGATGAGCTGGTAGAGAGGCTGCAATTGCAGGATCTGCTAAGTCGCCCGGTACGCAAGCTTAGCCTTGGACAACGGATGCGTTGTGAGTTGGTAGCTGCTTTGCTGCACAATCCGTCCATTGTTTTTCTAGACGAGCCGACCATTGGACTTGATATTATGGTGAAGTCCGAAATTCGCGAGTTTTTGAAGGACATGAACCGTGAACACGGGACCACTATTTTGCTGACAACCCATGATTTGCAGGATATTGAAGCGCTGTGCTCGCGCGTCATTATGTTGGATGATGGGAATATCATTTATGATGGTGGACTGGATGATCTCAAGGATCGTTGGGGGACAGGAAGGGAAGTACGGTTTCAATTTGGTACGACGACACAGCTGGAGCAATTGCAGGCATGGACAGCCGATATGCCGCTGACGTGGACCATGGATAACGATTTGGCTGCCAAGGTGTGGATTCCTCTTCATATTAATGTATCGGATGTACTAGCTAACGTAGTTGGTCGCACGGACATTACGGATATCAAAATCATTGAAACCAACACGGATGATATCGTCCGCAGTATCTATCAGTCTGGCTCGGCAGAACGCCAGGGCAATCCGATAGTGGAGGCCAAAGTTCATGCTTAGCGTATATACCGATTTTATTCGTATTCGATTTCTCACCATGCTTGCTTATCGTGTGAACTATTATTCAGGCATACTTATTTATTCCATGAATATCGGCGTGTATTATTTCACATACAAAGCGATATATGGCGATGCGGGTAGTATTGGAGGCTTTACTGCTGCTCAGATGACAACCTATGTAGCCGTTTCGTGGATGGCACGAGCCTTTTATTTTAACAATCTGGATCGCGAAATATCGACGGATATTCGGGATGGAAGCATTGCTATTCAGATGATCCGACCTTATAACTATGTACTTGTTAAGTTTATGCAGGGGCTCGGCGAGGGGATGTTTCGCTTCCTCTTGTTTATGATTCCGGGCATGGCGATTGCGATGCTGCTGTTTCCCGTGAAGCTTCCTAGTGACCCGGTAGCCTGGATTGGTTTTCTGGTCATGCTGTTTTTCAGCTTTCTGATTAATACTCAGATTAATATTATTACAGGATTGACGGCCTTTTTTATTGAAAATAATGAGGGCATGATGCGCATGAAGCGCGTAGTCGTAGACCTGTTCTCGGGGTTGATCTTGCCAATCAGTTTGTTTCCGGGCTGGCTGGCGACAGTTTCCCAATGGATGCCGTTTCAGGCAATTACTTATTTGCCGGGCTCTGTATTTACGGGACGTGTAAAAGGCGTTGGCATATGGAATGTGCTGGGTATCCAAATCATTTGGCTGGTCGTTCTGCTCGTGCCGATGATCATCATTTGGCGGCTGGCGCGCAGACGTCTGTTCGTGCAGGGAGGGTAAGCCGATGATGTACTATTTGGGTCTCATTAGCGAATATTTGAAAAATTACATGAAATCACGGCTCACCTATCGTGCCGATTTTTGGGTAGAAGTCATTTCGGATCTGCTCTTTCAGGCCACGAATCTTATTTTTATTTTAGTTATTTTTATGCATACGAACAGCTTGGGTGGCTGGAGTGAAAGCGAAGTTGTGTTCGTTTACGGATTTTTTATGGTTCCTTATGGACTGTTCAGTTGTTTCGTTAACCTTTGGAACTTTAGCGAGCGTTATATTGTAAAAGGTGAACTCGACCGGGTAATGACCCGTCCTGCGTATAATCTGTTCCAGATTTTCCTTGAAAATGTGGACCCGCCCGCGCTGGTCGGCTCAGTGATCGGCCTGATTATTATGGGGATCAGCGGCGCACAGATGGATTTGGCTATGGAGTGGTGGTTCGTACCGGCGCTGATCGTTTTGAGTCTAAGTGCCGTGGCGATCTATACGGGTATATACACCATATTGACTTCTCTTTCATTCTTTTCGGATGCGCCCACAGGAATTATTCCGCTCATGTACAATATTCAGGGCTACGGACGTTATCCGGTAACGATCTATAACCGTGCCATTCAGGTTGTGCTGACTTGGATACTCCCTTTTGCTTTTGTCGGTGTATACCCGGCTTCCCTGTTCCTTCAACGAGAGGACATGCGCCATATGGCGCTCTTAACTCCTGTGATGGGAATTGTTTTTCTGACATTGGGCTTACTGGCTTGGAACTGGGGGATTCGGCGTTACCGGGGGGCTGGCTCATAGGGTGGATGATATAAGAACCCCTACAAGATAGGAGATGATAAGATGTCCACGACATTGACCGTTATTGGACAAGCTGCACCAGACTTTGAATTGCCTGGTAGTGAGGGCAAGAGTGTCAAGCTGTCGGATTATCGCGGCAGTAGAGTATTGTTGTATTTTTATCCCAAGGACTTAACCTCTAGCTGCTCGACCCAGGCTTGTGATTTTCGGGATAAACATGTGGAGTTTGAAGGTTTGAACACCGTGATTCTGGGCATAAGCCCCGATCCACTTAAGCAGCATGACAAGTTTATTGCCAAGTACGGTCTACCTTTTCAGTTGTTATCTGATGAAGAGCATCAGGTGGCTGAGATATATGGTGTATGGCAGCAAAAACAAATGTACGGCAAGCAGTACATGGGCATTGTTCGCTCTACGTTCCTTATTGATGAGAATGGCATTTTAGTTCATGAATGGCGCGGTTTAAGAGTAAAAGGACATATTGATGCTGCGCTGGCTTACATTCAGGACATGGCATAAGTTATGAAAAACCTTTTGGAATCGCGTTATGCTTTTTAAGCGTCGGTTTCAGAAGGTTTTTTGTTAATGTGTAGATATGTTTTGCCGCTGCTTCCACTTTTGCCGGCAGAGGTAAACAATCCATAAAAGAAGTGGAATGATCAAGCCGTTCGTATAATGCCAGGCTGCCATGGGATAAACAAGAGTTCTTACATAATAAAACACATTGGGGGTTACCAAAATGGTCATTCCATACACAAGCGCCCCCGCAGGTATAATAAAAGGTTGAACATTAGAAATTCGAAACAACTGGGTTATACCGAAAGTAAAGGCAAAGAAGAAAATGACTCCCTTAAAATAAGCGACTAGTGCCCAGAGCAAAGCAACCAGTGATTCAATGCGTGTAATATAATTCAGCTCATTAATTTTGGTTGAAAGGGCAGATGAAATGTATGGACTGTAGTTGGTCACGAAGGGTCCAATCACAAGCAGGGAGAGCAGCAGAAAGAGGCTAATCAGTACTCCGCCTAGAAGCGATGCGAGCAGCATATCCCTTTTAAAATGACCTTTTTTGTTGACAAAAGGGAAAACCATGAGCATGATAGACATTCCGGCAAAAGGCATTGCCGCGCCTGGAACCATCCCTTTAGCAACTGGAGCGAGCCCGTTTTCCAAAACAGGACGTACATTAGAAAGGTGAATTTGTGGTAGCAGCGCTAGGATCAAGCCACTAAAAATGAATATATACACAGGTATCAAAATCTCGCTAACCCGACTAAAGGCTTCAATTCCCGCTAATGCAGCAAGCACAAGCATCAAAACTTCCATCGCCAGTAGAACGCGCAAAGGAGTGTCCTCAAATATCTGTGTAGTCAGATAATCACCTACCTCTCTCGCATTAAGGACGACACCCATGAAGAAATAAAACAAATACCAGCAGGAGATAATGGTTCCGAACACGGGCCCCAAAATTTTGCGAATCGCTTCAATAAGTGTAAGATTCGGGTGGAGTTCATGAACGCGAATAAGCACGTAAATAATGATTAAGCCCAGCGGGATGGACAGTATGGAGCTGATCCAGGCATCCTGATGAGCAATATGTGTAATCATAGTCGGATAGATTAAGAGCATATCCCCGATTAAACTCATAAACATCAGGACAGTCACTTGCCGAACGCTAATACGTGCTTTTTTTGACATGTGGCTGTCTCCTTTCTAAAAACCAAATACATGTGATACAAAAGCGTTAACAGGGTTGTAGATGATTTCAATCAGCACCAGCGGGCTTGGCGTAACCTCTGATTTAGCGGCAAGGACACTAAGCCATGTGCCTATTCCGAGCATAATGATGTACACGAACATATCTTTAAAGCGATGTTTTCGATACAAGCCTGGCAAATCTTTGGCAGCAATGGCTAGACCGATACAGATAATAACAGTGGTGATTAGCACGGTGAAGGCTCCTTCCGTTAAAGGGTGTGGATCAACTGGGTTCCAGGCTGTGGCGGCCTTTCGATCTTAACTTGTATACGATAAGCAGCAGCGAAGGAAGGACAACAGAATCCGTCAAATCCCAATAAATCCAGGCATGGACGATCGTATCCAGATAGTAAGTAATATTAGGCGCCGACACGATAATCAGACCAAACAGGATCATGAAGCTAGGACCAAGAAAGGTCCGAACATTATTTAATCGCAGTAGCTGAGTCATTCCTAAGGTAAAGGCATAGAAGTGTAAAATGGTTTTAACAAAGGTAGTGATAATCCAGGCAGTACTCATCATGGATTCAATTCTCTGCAAGAAATTTCCTATGTTGATCTTTTTAGATAGCGTATAAGAGGTGTACACGCTATGTTCGGTTACAAAAGGGCCCAGCACCAGGAGAGAAACTAGGAGTAGTACGCTTAACAGAATACTGGCAGCAAGTCCGGAAAGTAAAACGGATTTTTTTAGACCCGGTTTTTTGCTCACATAGGGAAAAATCATGAGTAAAAAAGCTAGTTCACCGAATGGGTAGGAGAGCGCAAATAGGCTGCCCTCCATAATTTTAGGAATACCTTGCTCCATAATGGGCTTAAGCTGCTGACTGTCACATTGGGGAAGCAAGCATAGGATTAAAAACAAAGCAAAAGCCAAGCATAATGGAAATAAGATTTGAGCCGTACGCGCAATGGGTTCCAATCCCATATACATCCCCCACATCAGCACAAGGATGAAGAGTAAATTGATCACGGGAAGAGGCGTCATCACATAGGTCTGACTGTTCATAAAATCTCCGACTTCTCTTAAATAAATCGCTGAATTCATCATTAAATGGAACAAATACCATATGGAGATGAGGGCGCCTAGCCACGGACCCAAAATTCGCTGGCAGAGCTGAACAAAGGTGAGATCAGGATACAGCTGATGTACCCGCAGGAGTAACAGTAGTACAGCCAGTCCTGCAGGGATGCTAAGTAATGAGCTGATCCAGGCATCCTGCTTGGATATGCTAGTAATGAGGGAGGGGTATACCAGTACACAGTCTCCAATAATACTCAAAAATACGAGTACGGCTATATTTGTAATGCTGATACGCCCTTTCTCCTCCACCAAGCTCACTCCTTTATTTCTTTTTGGAACGATTCAAACAAGGAACCAATTTTTTTGATCGTAGTCTTTGCCTTGTATTCAATCTGTAAATCCATAAATGGATTTTCTTTTTCTTCTTTTAGTCTTTTCCAAAGCTCTGGTTTGGACTGGTGGATCAGTTGACCAAAGCCGAATATGTCTGACTTAAACTCACGTCGAACAGTCTCTACGGAATGCTTCATAATTTCAACGATTTTTTCATTGCTTGCGGCCTCAATTTCTTTGATATCAGCCATACTGCTTAACTTCATATGCTTACAGTTGACCTCTCGTACTGTGCTGTCGTTAGTAACGGATATGGAGATAACAGGCTCTCCATCGCGAATAAGCACTTTTTTTTTGGGTGTTACTGCTTAAGGTTAATAAGGCAATGTTCCCCCCTCCCTGACAGTCGGCATGTCCTGTAGTTGACTCCACTGTATTCCGAATGTAGTTGAACCCTTTGCTGTCTTGATTATTGATCCAGCCCAGCAAGCGGTCTTTCTCTAATACACCAATGCCAGAGAACCTTAGTATGGTTCCAGGAGATATGCTTTTGGTGGCATCTACACCTTTTTCATTGGACGATTCTATATCCCCCACTGCTTCCAATGCGGGTAGAGTGGACTGGATGTCTGGATTAGCCAAGTCGCTCAGCAATTGATCCATGGTTACTTTGGTGGCAGGAGCCCATGTTTTAGTTAACGTATCCAATGAAGCAAACATTTTATTGGCTGGCAACTTTTCCAGTGGAGTGGGGATCTTTAACATCGTAGAGGCCTTATTATTTTTAGCTATCGCAATATAAAAGTCGCTTCTGGTAAAAGGCTCTCGCATCAAGGCTTCAATCGCATCCGAAATTCCTCTTCTCGCGTACTCTTCACCTAAAATCAGCATACGAATATGAGATAAATAGATGGATCGCGGGCTTGTATCCGTCATTTTTTGAATAGCCTCTTGAATCGTGGGCGCAGTAGCCTCATAAGTAACAACTGGTGAGCCTGAGCTGGGTGAGGATTTGGAGGCTACAGCAGAAGGAATGACCACCTGAGCAGTCACCTGATATTGGTCTCCTTCCATGTCCACTCCGATCCCAATAGCGATGCCCAGCTCGTTTAATTCTTTACGATCCCAGCAACCACCTAATAGTAATGCAATCAGTCCCCAGACGAAGAACAAATGTATGGTCTGTTTCATGGCTGATCCCTTCTGGTTTTCGATTTATTGCCAATCCGTCTTTTTTTCGTTTTTTGACGAATTGTATTTTGGATAGAGATGGATTGAGGCCGTGTCTTCATGCGAGGCCAAGGTAGGCGAAACAGCGTATCTTTTATATCGCTTTCCACATAGGGACCAAACGGGCTCATATAAGATACTCCGAACGATCGCAGACTGGTTAAGTGCAACAAAAGTACGATTAACCCCATCAATATTCCCAGAAGTCCAAAGGCTGCCGCTAGCATCATTAAGGCGAAGCGAACAATACGAACCGCTATCGATAAACCATTTTCTGGAATAACATAGCTGGAGATCGCTGTGATTGACACAATAATGACCATAGCCGCCGAGACCACTCCTGCATCCACGGCTGCTTGTCCAATGACCAGTGTACCTACAATGGATACGGCTTGCCCGACGGTCTTGGGAATTCGAACTCCTGCTTCACGCAAAATTTCATAAGTTATTTCCATGAGCATCGCCTCGACAAAAGCCGGAAACGGTACGCCTTCTCTTTGTGCAGCGAGACTGACCAATAAGTTTGTAGGAATCATCTCTTGATGAAAGGTAGTTACCGCAATATATACTGCTGGCGCAAGCATAGCGATAAAAAAAGAAAAGAAGCGTAGCATACGCAGCAAAGTGCTGATGTCAGCACGCTGGTAATAATCCTCTGCCGACTGGAAAAATTGAACGAACAATGCAGGTATCAGCAGAACAAATGGTGTTCCGTCCACCAAAATAGCAATTCGCCCTTCCAGCAGGCTGGCAGCGACTGAATCCGGACGCTCGCTGTTATAAATGGTTGGGAATGGAGTGAAGGTCTCATCCTGAATCTCCTCTTCGATGTAACCCCCTTCCAGGATTCCGTCAATATCAATTCGGTCCAAACGATCTCTCAGTTCCTGAATAACTCCTTCGTCAGCGATTCCTTTGATATACATCACGGACACATTGGTATGAGTCACTTGACCGATCTGTCTTGTTTCCATCCACAGCCGCGGATCACGGATTCGCCTACGTATTAGAGCTGTATTGGTACGCAAATTTTCAGTAAAACCCTCCATTGGACCCCGTACAACAGTCTGGGATTGGGGCTCGCTGACATTGCGATCCTCCCAACCGACCGCATCAATCCATATGCCCTTTGCGTATCCATCCAGCAAAATGATAATACTGCCGGATAACATTTGATTGAATAGGGCGTCCATTTCATCCACACTACCTGAGTGACCCGCAATTAAAACCTGATCCTTTAAATAGTCAAATGGCTCTACGTCCTCCGGTACATGATGTTCGTTTACCCGCATCAATGAACGCAGGACGGAATCATGAAGTAATTGAGTGTTGACCAGACCATCGATATAAAACAGAGCTGCTGGCCATTTTTGCATCCATAATAGCTCTTTAATGATTACATCTCCGCTGTTTCCAAAAGAGCTCTCGATATGATTTACATTATCTTTCAAGTTAGAGGATACATGAGTAAGTGGACAACTTTTATTCTGATTTGGCATACGTAAAATCCTCCGATATTGGAGTTTGTTGGCTTAGTATGCTCTGAATATATGGATTTATGCCTTGACGGCTGCAAAGTAATCTGATGATTAGTGCTAAATGGTTAATTATATTTTTGTTTAATTTATGGAGTCTGTCGTATTAGAACTGATTAGAATGGTAGATTGGCAGTACAGGGAGTTATTCGCTGCAGGTAACATTAATGGAATTGGGGGGGCGTTTCTCCGTATAGCTTTGTTGGCTTTAATATAACGGCTTATGGGTTCGGGGTTTAGCGTAGGTGTCTTACTGTCTAGTGGGTGATTCCTTTTTTGGTCCTGTCATCTGCGGAGGGTCTGCTTATTACCCGCATATTTGGAGACATTATTAATGCAGGAGACCCCATTGTATTTACAGGGTCCATTGTTGGGTATGCTGACGACGTAGAACCAAGGTATGATCGGAATGTCTATGTTTGGAGCAGGGGTAGCTCGAATCATGAGCCGCGAATGTGGGCTCGGCTGAAGGAGTTTAACTATTCCGTGTCATCTTTGCTGCTGGTTTTTACTGATTTTTTGGATTTGTATAGCGATCCAAACAGGAAGCTTCTCCACCGATATATAAAATACAGCAGGATTACGAATCCAACCGCTGCTGCGATTCGTAGTGCGTACAGCTCTACCAAATGGAAAATGGCATCCCATTGCGGGCCAAACAGCTTGCCGATGCTTAGAAAGAGGACGACCCAGAATAAAGCACCGCTGTAAGCATACAGGACAAATTTACGGAAAGAAAGAGCTATAATTCCAGCAAAATAGCCGGTAAAATGCCTGACACCTGGGATGAAATATCCAAGGAAAATAAGCCAGTATCCATAATGTTGAAACCATTTTTGTGTTTTCTGTAGCTTGTCCGGCGATAACAAAACCCATTTGCCGTATTTCTGAATAAAGGGAAGTCCAGCCCATTTTCCAATAAAGTAGGTAATGGTCATACCGATGGTTGTGCCCAAAAAAGCTAGCAGCACCAGCTTGCTGAAATCCAGAGTACCGGCATAGGAGAGATATCCCGCATAAGCCATCGTGGTTTCCCCGGGAAAAGGCAAGGCAATAAACTCCAGCAGCAAGCCGAAAAAAAGGACGCCGTATCCATATTCTTCGAACAATTGCGCAATCCATTTCAGCACATCCATCGTGTACACTCCTACGGGCAGATTAAGTAATTTAGAATCAATTTATTTTATCAATCTTTTCATGACCACTCAACTATGGTTGATTTCTTGACGTGTTGTTTTATCGTTGCGTATAATGAAACGAACAATTGAGGGAGGCACGGTAATGAATAAGCCTAATGAAATCGTTGTAGTTCTCGATTTTGGAGGACAATACAACCAGTTAATTGCAAGAAGAATTCGGGATCTCGGCGTATATAGCGAGCTCCTTCCATACAATACGCCTGCGGAGAAGCTGAGAGAGCTGGCGCCGAAAGGAATTGTTTTCTCAGGCGGACCTTCCAGCGTATACACAGACAATGCTCCTCAGGTGGATCGGGCAATTTATGATCTTGGCATCCCTATCTTTGGTATTTGTTATGGCATGCAGCTGATGGCCCACCAACTGGACGGTAAAGTAGAACGTGCGGGCAAGCGTGAATATGGCAAAGCAGACGTGCAATTCAATGAGGATGCCCGTTTGACTAAAGGGCTGGACTCTCGTCAAACGGTATGGATGAGCCATGGCGATCACGTTACAGATCTGCCAACTGGCTTTACACTGGATGCGGGAACAGAGAGTGCTCCGATTGCTGCGATGAGTAACCTGGAGCGGAATCTGTATGCGGTACAATTCCATCCAGAGGTGCGTCATTCTGTTCAAGGTAATGAGATGATTAGCAACTTCCTGTATGAAGTGTGTGGTTGTGAAGGCAACTGGACCATGGAATCGTTCATTGAAGAGCAAATCCGTGAAATCCGCCAACAAGTAGGCGACAAGAAAGTACTGTGCGCTTTAAGTGGCGGCGTGGATTCTTCCGTTGTAGCCATGCTTATTCACAGAGCGATCGGCGACCAACTGACATGTATGTTCATTGATCACGGACTGTTGCGCAAAGGTGAAGCCGAAAGTGTAATGGAGACGTTCGTTGGTAAATTTGATATGAAAGTTGTCAAAATTGATGCACGTGAGCGTTTCCTGTCCAAACTGGCAGGAGTGGATGATCCAGAACAAAAACGTAAAATCATCGGTAACGAGTTTATTTACGTCTTTGAAGAAGAATCCGCTAAATTCGATGATTTTGACTTCCTGGCACAAGGCACGTTGTACACAGATATTGTAGAGAGCGGAACAGCAACGGCACAAACTATCAAGTCGCACCATAACGTGGGCGGTTTACCGGAAGACATGAAGTTCAAACTGATCGAGCCACTGAATGCTTTGTTCAAGGATGAAGTGCGTAAAGTCGGCGAAGAATGTGGACTTCCGGCCGAAATTGTATGGCGTCAGCCATTCCCAGGTCCGGGTCTTGCCATCCGTGTATTGGGCGAAGTGACAGAGGACAAGCTCAAGATTGTCCGTGATTCTGACTTTATTTTGCGCGAGGAGATTGCCAAAGCGGGTCTGGATCGGGAGATTTGGCAATACTTCACCGCTCTGCCGAATATGAAGAGTGTTGGCGTTATGGGCGATGCCCGTACGTATTCCTACACCGTAGGTATTCGCGCAGTAACGTCGATCGACGGTATGACCGCCGACTGGGCGCGTATCCCTTGGGACGTGTTGGAGAAAATCTCCGTTCGTATTGTCAACGAAGTGGACAACGTCAATCGTATCGTGTACGACGTAACTTCCAAACCACCAGCAACAATCGAATGGGAATAAGCGTGGAGACTCCCGCATCTTAACCACGAACCCTTTGAGATTTACCAATACAACATCAGGCTCCTCTGCATCGGCGAAATATCGCTATGCGGTGGGAGTCTTTTTTTACGGGGGCAAGGTCGAAACTTTGCTCGGGAAAGTTTACTGCACGGCAACCTCAATCGACGAGGTTTAGCTAAAGGCGAACAGCATGGCCTCATGCGACGGAGATATAAAGTCATTTGTTATTACAAAACAGAATATGAAGTTGAAAAAAAGGAGATATTATGCAATGGTAATGTCTCCTTTTTTTATATGAGTTTATTAGCTTCAAGCTATAAATAGCTTAAATCAAGTATGGAATTAAACGTTTATTTTCATGTCATCCTTTAATGGTGTCATGTTTTGATACCAATATATTTTATAATTTATCTAGATTAAAGTGTTACATATCCCGGTTCATTAAACGCTACTAAGGAGAATAAAGAGATGAGAAAATTATTTTTGTCGTCCTCATTTAAGGATGTTGCACCATGCTTAGTTCATTTTGCCGATGAAAACTTGGAAGGAAAAAAAGTCACTTTCATCCCAACCGCAAGTATTCCAGAGAAAGTTAAGTTTTATGTGAATACAGGGAAAAAAGCATTAGAGAATTTAGGATTAATCGTGGATGAAATCGAAATCAGCACAGCAACATGGAATGAAATAGAGAGTAAAATTAGAGGAAATGACTATATTTATATGACCGGAGGCAACACATTTTATTTACTTCAAGAGTTAAGAAGAACTGGAGCTGACAAAATCATTGCTGAGGAAGTTAATGCAGGGAAGTTGTATATAGGCGAATCGGCAGGTTCGATGATTTTATCACCTAATATTGAATATGCCCGACTTATGGACAATGTGCAGGAGGCGCCTGCTTTGGATTCCTTTGCTGCACTCAGGGCAATTGAATTCTATCCAGTCCCTCACCATACGAACATCCCGTTTAAAAAAGCGGTGGAGAACATCATTGAGAAATATGGCAGCCAATTAAATTTATATCCAATCAGCAACGAAGAGGTTATTTTGGTTGAAGGTGATAGTATAAAAGTCGAGAATGCATGACTTCCTTAAATAAAGGAGAATTTCAACTGATAAATATTTTAAAGAACCTTCAATCCACATCTATCTTGGTATTGAAGGTTCTTTTTTTTAATTCTAACTTACCATACGATCTTTTTCCCGGTTGCAGCCGATTCCTCGATGCGGTCCAGTAACTGATGTAGTTTTAAGGCATGGTTGAAATCGGGGGCGAGACGGGTGTCCGTCAAAATATCCCTGGCAAATACATGATGAGCTTTGGCTACATTCAGGGTTACCCCTTCTTTTGGGAAATCCAGGGTATTATCAGGTTCATGAGCTATACTGATTGTTTCAAAAACACCGTTAGGCGCATGACTCTGCTCATTACTTGGATCATATATCAGTTTTTCAAGCGTCAGATTCCCAAATTGAATATGTCCAAGCGAAGGATTCTGTGACAAACGCAAAATGCCCTTTTTCCCCTGAATCTCTAGCTCAAACTTAGAATTCACTCCACCTTGAATGTGAACGGATGTCGGTGCTCCATTTTCCATTAGTCCGTGAATCAGAATTTGATCGGCAGTATCCTTGGAAATGACTTCGCCCGTTTCATGAATAGTGGCTTCATTATAACGGGAGGATGTGATGGCCGATAGCTCACGGAATTCGCCAACGATGTATTGTAGCGCATCCAAGGAATGCCCTCCGTTAATGGTCAGTAGGTTGGCACCACTGGCTCTATTCAGCAGATAAGACGTATCCTGATTTGTTCGTCCTCCTTTGCCGGGAGTAGCTACTTGCATATGACAGGATACTATTTCACCAATTGTCCCGTCTTCCACCAGCTTTTTCATCATTTGCACCTCAAAATCCTGACGTGCCTGCAAGCCGACGGTATGATGGATGCCCGCCATTTCCGCCGCCTTAGCCATTTCAGTAGCTTCCGCAGTGTTGGCCCCCAGAGGCCACTCACAAAAAATATGCTTTCCCTCTTGAATAGCCGCCATCACCGCCTCATAATGATGGGGAACTTTTACGCTCACCACGACCATGTCCACATCCTCGGAAGCTGCGAGCTTTTTGGCATCGTCAAAAGCTAATGTTGCCCCTACGTCCTCTGCACTTTTTCGTGCACTCTCCATACGGGAAGTGCCGATGGCCGTGATATCCAAGCTCGGGTGCTTGAGCAAAGCAGGAATATGCGTTTGGCTGGCCCATTTGTTATTCATCGAACCTCCTATGATACCTGCACGAATCTTCTGTTTAACCATGTGCCATCCCTCCTAATTTTAAAATGTGAGTAGAAAATAACGCTCAAGCCCAATATAATACACTTAACTCATAAAGAATAATGCTTGTTAATGATGTAGATATCATTTTATTTGATGGGAGGTAAAGCGGTGGATATTCAAAATATGCAGGCATTCGTTTCGGTGGCAGAGCTTAGAAGTCTAACAGAAGCTGCCCAGAAGCTGAATCATCTGCAATCGAATATGACGGCAAAAATAAAGAAGCTGGAGACCTATTATGGCACAGCGTTATTTTACAGAAAGCCTCGTGGTATGGAACTGACACCCGCAGGCGAAATTTTATACGCTCAGTACAAGCAAATTTTGCTGCTATGGCAAGACACGGAGATGAAAATGAGACCCCAGGAGGAAAAACTGCGCGTCGGCACGATGCAGTCCATTGTAGCAGGCGAAACAACAAGGGCGCTAACGAAGGTATATGAGATGTATCCGCAGGTTTCGGTGACATTAAAAACGGGAACCACCACGGAAATGGAACAATTCATCCTCGACGGAGAGCTTGATATTGCTTTTGTTACAGGATATCCTACCAACCCATATATTCATTATCAAAAAATATGCCGTGAAGAGCTGGTGCTGGTGGGGAAAGGTATACACGAAGGTTCGGATCTCCAGCAAGTACTACAAGGAGCTTCTATTATCATATTGTCGGATAGCTGCCTATACCTCACGCATTTAGAGAAGATGTATCAGGACATGCAATTGACCCATGGTGAGGTTGTCGAGGTTGGAATATTTGATACGATGGTGGAATTCGCTCTAATGGGAATGGGAATTACCCTTATGTCCAAAAAGCTGGCCCGGCAATTTAAAGTAGCATCCTATCTACTCGTTCCTCCGGTTTTTGGCTACATGGATACATATTTAATATCCCGTCCCAATCACAAAATGACATCAATCGAACATAAATTTATCGAAATCAACAATACGATCTAATAGATAGGAGAGACATCGAATGCCAATTAATCAAGGCAAATACCAAGGTAGCCATGCTGTATTTCTGGGCGATAGCATTACGTTTGGATATGACTTGCGTGATGGAGAAAAGCCATAGCCCCAACTTTTTTTGTGATATGTAGACTTGTCTCATGGCTTGTTTATTTATAGTGAGGGTGTATAATACTTGATGTATCAATTGATGGGTCAAGTATCAGAAGGAGGAGAGATAGTCATCGAACATTGCTCTGAAAAAAGCCAGTTATTTTATCGCATGCATCTTTTGTGTAAAGAAATGAATAACGCTTTTGAAGCACAGTTAAAAACCAGCTTTACCAAGGTCGAAATTTTGTATCATATTGACCATCGTCAGGAATTAAGTCAGCTGGAGCTTCAACATCTGCTCGTTCTGGATGGTGCAGCAGTGACCCGGCATCTGAAAAGGCTGGAAGAGGAAGGTCTGATTTTACGCAGTAAAAAAGAGCAGGATAAGCGTGTAACTTATATACGTTTAACCGAATTAGGGATTCAAGAGCTGCAAGTTTTGACAGAGCAAAGACAAGCCTTTCAGGAACAACTTCTCTACAATTTTCAAGACGAGGAAATTGTGGCTTTAACAGATGCACTACAGCGTATGTCTAGCAATGTGAAGAATATGTAAAAATATGCGAGGACAAAATGATTTTGGAGGCCACTCGATGAAGATTTTAGAAGACTATTTTCACTACTATGATTTAGCAAAAGATGATGAGTCGAGCAGAGAACGATTAATCAGCCTTTTTTCCGAGAAGATTGAGTTTGTATTGAATGGTAATCGAAAACAAGGCATGAACAGTTGGAAAAGCTTTTTGAACATGTTCTTCGAGGGGACGCTCGAAATCAAGCATATGTATGAGGGGTGGAAGCTTGTTTCCGAAGAAGCTGATACCTATCAAACTAAATGGGCAGTGTGCGGTAAAAAAGTAACAGGCGAAGTTTATACACTTACTGGAGTGGACAAAGCCGGACTGGATACAGAAGGGAAGATCGTTTATCTGGAAAATATACCAGATACAGCGGATGCTTTTGATAAGTATAAAAATATCTGATTATCCTAAATAATAACCCGCCAGCTGTATAATAGCTTGCGGGTTATCTATTTTCCGAACAATACATATGTGTTCAATTTGTAACATTCGTTTTTTCTGTTGACAAGCCGTAGGCGAGAGCCTAAAATAACGGATGTAATATAGCGTATATGAAGGCGAATATTACAGCAATTGAACGACAACAATACGAGTATGCTTTGCGTAGGAGGAATTACGACTCATGGAGCGTTTCTTTAAATTAAAGGAACATGGCACGAACGTCCGCACCGAGATTATTGCGGGGATCACTACTTTTATGACCATGGCTTATATCCTGGTGGTCAACAATACCTTTTTGGGACCAACTGGAGCGGGGATGCCTAGTGAAGCTGTTTTCTTTGCGACAGCAGTAGGTGCAGGTTTAGTAACCATTCTGATGGGCTTGTTTGTAAATGTGCCGATCGGTATGGCACCAGGGATGGGCTTGAATGCTTATTTTATGACTGTAGTCTTGAGTTCTAATGGGATGATTACTTGGCAAGCGGCACTTGGCGCTGTATTTATATCCGGTATCGTCTTTCTGATTTTAACTGTTACCCGGGTTAGACAGATGCTGCTTGTTGCAGTTCCGGAAAATTTAAAAACCGCTATTACAGTTGGTATCGGCTTGTTTATCACAATTGTTGGCTTCAAGCTTTGTAATCTGGTTATGGTGAGTATTGTTCCAGGGACAGATGTTGGTCAACCGGTTCCGGGTCATGCTTTTAATTTGGTTCTGGGTAGTCTGGTACATCAAAAGGATGCGCTGCTGGCGCTAATCGGGTTGCTCATTATCGCAGCGTTGATGGTCGTTCGGGTCAAAGGCGCATTGCTGATTGGAATCGTAGCTACTACATTAATCGGTATTCCGATGGGTGTAACGAATCTGAGTAGCTTGACAACAGGCCACTGGATTCCAAATTTCGGCAATTTGGCAGTAGGTCAGCTAGACCTGAAGGCAGCTTTGCATATTGGTTTGTTTGATATTATTTTCATCTTCACATTTGTAGAGTTGTTTGATACGTTCGGTACGTTGGTAGGTACAGCTACACGCGCAGGCATAATGAAAGATAAGAAAAAAGGCGAGAAAATTATCGGTAAAGCGATGCTGGTAGATGCTGTTGGCGTAAGTACTGGTGCGGTATTGGGTACAAGTACAATTACAGCATTTGTAGAAAGCTCCGCAGGGGTAGAAGAAGGTGGTCGTACAGGTCTCACTGCTGTAACGACAGGCGTTCTGTTCTTGTTGGCCCTCTTTATTGCGCCGCTGGCACTGGTTGTGCCCTCTGCGGCTACTGCTCCGGCTCTGATTATCGTTGGGGTGTTGATGATGAGTCAGGTTCGTAATATTGACTGGGATAACTTCCTGTTGGCATTCCCAGCGTTTCTGACTATTGTTTTGATGCCTTTTACAGGTGGAATTGCGAATGGTATTTCTGCTGGTATTCTGTCTTACGTTGTGCTGGCTGTGTTCAGTAATCTGTTTACCAGCAATAAAGTTAAAATTCACTGGCTTATGTGGGTGCTTGCTATAATTGTAGTAATCCGCTTTGCCTTTATGGGCTCCGAATAATTCAGTAGATATAAAATACAGAACCTCTTTCCTGTTGGTTTAAAAGGGAGGAGGTTCTTTTTTTTATAGTTAAGCACGAGTAAAAACAAAAGAGTTAATATATGAAAGAAAACGATTAATAAATATGTGTTGTGAAAATTTATATACATAATACTTGCAAACTAAAATTACATATGGTATATTCTAATTCCGGCCAAGAAACACAAGGTTGTGAGCGAATGTTTCAAAAGAGACTTTTGAAAAAAAAACTTGCAAAGTTGGTTGGGATGTGGTAGGATATAAGAGTTGATGAAGCGACAAGCTGATTCGAAATAAAGTTTGATCTTTGAAAACTGAACAACGAGTGAGTAAACTGATTTTGTTCGCAAAATCAAACAAGAGATATTTTATCTCGTCAGTTTCAAAATGAGCTAATCGCTCTTTCTATATTGTTTCATCTTCGGTTCTTCTCCTTGGAGTGGATGAAGATGAAACAGGTTGACGTTACTTTGTAACGTCTTTAATGGAGAGTTTGATCCTGGCTCAGGACGAACGCTGGCGGCGTGCCTAATACATGCAAGTCGAGCGGGGTTAGTTAGAAGCTTGCTTCTAATTAACCTAGCGGCGGA